>NZ_JAMQOO010000011.1:0-120103 GCF_031624535.1 Haloferax sp. S2CR25 | reverse complement strand
GGGTGGGCAGTCACGGAAGCGTCCGCGAGTGGTTCATACAATTTGTGCAATACTACAACTTTCAAAGACCGCATCAAGCGCTCGACGGACGAACACCGGTCGAGGAGGCGACTAACTAGACAGTGCCCATGAAGAAAATATCAAGAGACTCAATCAGGAATCTGCTGAAAACTGGAAAGATAAATACTTTGTAAAGAATGGGGATGTGTTGATCAATTCCACGGGACAAGGAACCCTTGGGAGAGCCCTTGAATGGGAGGATGAGTCCAATACCCACGCTCTTGACTCTCACATAACGAGGGTCCACCCAGATGAAGAACTACTCGACTCTACGTTCTTTAGATACTATCTTGAATCAAACCATGGACAGACTATGCTGTACGTATACTGTGTAGCAGGCTCTACCGGCCAAATCGAATTATCGAAGACCGATTTAGAGTCTATGCCGGTAATTCTCCCACCGATAGAAGAACAAAGAAAGATAGCTGAAGCCTTCCGTAGAGTTCGCGAAAGACTCCGGACTGAACAAAAGATCCAGGAGCAGTTATTGGAACTGAATCGTGGACTCCTACAAGACTTGCTCACAGGGAAAACTGAATTCGACGCTGACAAATTGAACTACTAAAATGCCCAGCGAGTACGCCGAGTCCGAACGCCCCGCCCTCGACACGCTCCAGCAACTCGGCTGGGAGGTCGTCGACCAGCAGCGAACAATCTGGCACGACCCCCGCGAAACTGAGTCCTCGGCCGTACTCGAACACCGCCTTCGCGACGCCGTCGAACGCCTGAACCCCTGGATAAACGAGAACAACCTAAACAAGGCCGTCCGCGAGATCCAGCAGGTCGCTGGGACGAGCACGATGGACGAGAACGAGCAGATACACGAGAAACTCGTCCGGCACACCTCGGTCAAGCAAGACCGCAGCCACGGGCTGAAACACCAGACGGTCAAGTACATCGACTACGAGAACCCCGAGAACAACGACTTCTTCGCTCTCAACCAGTTCCGCGTCGAGGGACCGATAGAGGTCATCAAGCCCGACATCGTCCTGTTCGTCAACGGCATCCCACTCGGCGTCGTCGAGTGCAAGGCCCCGACCATCGCCGAACCGCGAAGCGAGGCGCTGGAACAACTCCAGCGCTACCAGAACGAACGCACCGAGACCGGCAAGGAGGGCGCTGAAGAGCTGTTCCGGTACAACCAGTTCTCCGTGGCGACGTGGTACGAGGGCGCGGTGATGGGCACCTACGGAACCCCGAAGGGCCAGTACAAGCCGTGGCGTGACCCGTATCCGCTGGAAGATGAGGACATCGCCGACCTGCTTGGCGTCGACTACGTTTCGCCACAGCATCGGATGCTGTACGCGCTCTTCGAGCCCGACCGACTCCTTGACCAGCTCCGGCACTTCACGGTCTTCGAGACGAAGCAAAGCGGGGCCGTGAAACTGGTCGCCCGCTACCAGCAGTACCGGGCCGTGGAAAAGGCTCTTGGACGCATTGAGCACCGGAGCCGGCGAGAGGCCCAGGGCGGTGTCGTCTGGCATACCCAGGGATCGGGCAAGTCGTTGACGATGCTCTTCCTCGGGCTGAAGCTCCGCCGGGCGAAGCCCGATCCGACACTGTTGCTCGTGACCGACCGCACCGCGCTCGACGACCAAATCCATGCGACGTTCGAGCGCTGTGGCTTCCCGAACCCGAAGAAGGCCGAGGACATCGACGACCTCCGCGAGAAGCTCAAGACCAACGCCGGGGAGACCATCACCACGCTCATCCAGAAGTTCCAGCTGCACGAGGACGAGGAGGGTGACTTCCCGGTACTCTCGCGTGACGACGACATTTACGTGATGGTCGACGAGGCCCACCGGACCCAGTACAAGAAGCTCGCGAACAATATGCGGACGGCCCTGCCGAACGCCTACTACGTCGGCTTCACCGGGACGCCCATCGAGAAGGACGAGAAGAACACCCGCCGGACGTTCGGGAACTACATCGACACGTACACCATCGACCAGTCGCTCGAAGACGACACCACTGTCGAGATCCTCTATCAGGGCCGGCTCGCCGACATCCACCTCGAAGGCGCGAACCTCGACCGTATTTTTGACCGCGTCTTTCAGGACCGGACTGACGAGGAGAAGGCCGAGATTCAGAAGCGGTACGCCCAGGAGCGCGACCTCGCTGAGGCAGAGGCACGTATCGAGGAGGTGACGCTCGACATCGTCGAGCACTTCGAGAACGAAATCGCCCCGCCGTTCAAGGGGATGGTCGTCACGACCAGCAAGCGAGCAGCCATCCGCTACAAGAAGAAACTCGACGCGCTGAACGGCCCGGAGTCTCGCGTCGTCATCTCGCACGGCCACAACGACCCCGAGGAGGTCAAGGAGTGGGCACCGAGCGATACGGAGCTCTCGAAGTACAAAGAGGAGTTCGTCGACCCGAACGGCGAGGTCGAGCTCCTGGTCGTGTGTGATATGCTGCTCACCGGCTTCGACGCGCCGGTTGCCCAAGTGATGTACCTTGACAAGCCGCTACGCGAGCACAACCTCTTGCAGGCCATCGCCCGCGTCAATCGGCCGTTTCCGGAGAAGAATCACGGCCTCATCGTCGACTACTACGGCATCTCCGACGACCTCAAGACGGCCCTGGCGATGTTCAGCGACGACGACGTGAAACACGCGATGGTCCCGCTCTCGGACAAGAAACCGGAACTCGAAGCCGCCCACCGAAAGGCGGTCTCGTTCTTCGACGACATCGAGGACATGGAGGCGTGTCTCCAGACGCTCGAACCAGAGGACACCCGAATCGAGTTCAAGAACGCGTACAAGCGCTTCTCGCAGCTGATGGACATCGTGCTGCCCGATCCGATGGCGAACCCCTACAAGAGCGACCTCGACCGGCTCAGCGAGATCTACGCTAGGGCAAAGCAGCGCTACCGGGACGACTCGATGAATCTAGAGGGCTGCGGCGAGAAGGTTCGGGAGCTCATCCAGAAACACATCCGCTCGAAGGGCATTGACGTGCTCAACGACGACCCGGTCTCGATTATGGACGAGGGGGAGTTTGGTGCGAAGATTGATAGCCTAGAGGACGACGAAGCTCGGGCGAGTGAGATGCGCCATGCAGTCAAACACGAGATTTCGGTTCGCTTCGACGAGGACCCGGTTCAGTACGGCTCGCTCCAGGAGCGCGTCGAGGAACTCATCGAGAAGTACAAGCAGAAGCGTATGAGCGACCGCGAAATCATCGAGGAGCTCAGGAAGGTCCTCGACGAGATGCGCTCTCGCGACCAGCAGGCCCGCTCTAAGGGGCTTGCCGACGAGACGGAGCTGTCCTTCTATCACGCGCTGGAAGACGTACTCGAAACCGAAGACCGGACCGTCGAACAAGAGACACTCGTCGATTTGACCGGCGACATTGTCGCGGAGGTCGAAGAAGTTGCTAGCGTCGTCGAGTGGCAACAGAAGGTATCCCTCCAGCAGAAGCTTCGGAAGAAGGTGAAGCTCCGGCTCATTCAGGCTGACGTGTCCATGTCGAATAGCGAGCGCACCCAGCTCACTACCCGCATCGTGGAACTTGCGAGAGCCCACTACAAGCCATGAGAGAGTACCACATCGGTCAGACCGTCGTCCCCTATGAAATCGAGTGGAGCCCCGACCGCTCTACCATCGGGCTCTCGATGGACGGTTCAATGGAGTTGACCGTCCGAGCACCCGTGGAAGCGTCCCTTGACGATGTTGAGGAGGTCCTGGCGGACAAGAAACAGTGGATCCTCGAAACGCTATACGGACTCGCCGAGCAAGACGATCCACCGCTGGATAAGGAGTACCTGAGCGGTGAGAAACTTCTCTACAACGGCCGTCGCTACCGGCTCCAGGTAGGCGAGGCGGACGTTCCCGAACCAGAACTACGATTCGATGGGACGCGCTTCGAGCTGGTTGTTCCTGAATCTACGCCAGTTAACACTCGCAGAAAGCAGCAGGCCGTTGTCGACTGGTACGTCCGGGAGGCCACTGAGAAGCTTCCAGAACGGGCAACCGACTACATTGAAAAACTGGGTCTCGGTGAGGTGGACATAGAGGTGAAGACGCTTCGGCGTCGGTGGGGCGAGTACCGACCCGGGAAGGTGTCCCTGCACTGGCGTCTGATTCTCGCACCTCGGAAGATTCAGGATTACGTGGTTGCCCATGAACTCGCCCACTTCAAGCACAGTGAACACTCAGATGCATTCTGGAATACCGTCGGAACGTTGATCCCGGACTATCGGGAAAGACGCGAGTGGCTTCGTGTGAGAGGAGGAACTCTTTCCGTATGATTAGGATATTCTCCGATATAAGGCGCTCAAGATTGGGTCGTATACGGCCGAGCTTGGAGATAGAGAGACTACCACCACCTTTTTTATCTGATGACCGCTAAGGATTCTACACAGCCCTCAACAGCCTCAACCATGTCCACCGAACTCGTCGTTGAATCTGGAAAATTGGAAGCGCTACTTCCACTCTTTGGAGCTAAAGTCAACGACGAGGGTTACATCGTAGATCTCGAAAGTGGAGAGATAATCGAATCTCCAAGCGGAGATCGTCTAACCACTGATGAAGTCGGTTACATTGGTCATGGTTCTGTTGAGCCAGTCGAAAATGACATCTCTTCCATTGTCTCCTATCTTAGCAACGACGAACTCTGGGAAGAAGATTAATCTCCTCTTTTGAAATGGATCCCTGGCGAGACGCGCTAATTGCACTTGGCGAGGCTCTTCAGGAGATTAAGTACCGCCATAGTAAGTACGAAATCACGACAGGGAGCTTTTTAGATCTTGTAACAAACGGTGATTACGACCAAGCGAGAGCGGGAGATCTGCCCGCTGGGAACGAAGCGAAGATTCAGGAGATACGTGGGATAAAAACTCTAGTCTTTGATCCCGAGAATATCCGTGAAGAGGCCCTTATTGAAGCAGGGGGGCAATTTTCGAGTGCTTTCATTGAATCAAATGGTTTCTCAATGGATGCAAGCAACGGGATCGCTACTGCGATAAAAACAGAGGGATCCGGAGGAATCCTTGACGAGATATTTGAATATTATTGTGACAAGATACCTGGTCGATTCCTCCCCGTTCTCAAAGAGGGACTGACGCTAAGGATTGCCGAAGAGGAGAACAATTACTCGCGGTTTGAAGTGCAAAGTCGGAAGTACGAAATTGCAAGTGCTCACAAGGAACGCGGCCACGACCCTAATGAAGCATACTCTCTGGTCAGTCTGTGTTCCGCCGGCTACCTCGACCAAGGTCGCCTCTTTAGAGAGATATATGATGGATATGTGGAGCGCGGTTCTTGGACGGAGATACAGTATCAGGAACTGTTTGAGATATACGTGTCAGAAAAGCCATTTGTGGTATTTGTCCAGGCAGACGGAGATGATTATAAAGACATCTATCATAAGTGCCTAGGCAAATCACGTGATGTTGACAAATATGAGCCGGCTCCTGAGTTCATCGACATTCGTGGAAAAGGTGACGACGCAGAAACAACAATCGAAAAAACATTAGAGTACATCGATGAGCATCACGCCAACATCATCTACGATATAGCAAAAGAAAACAATCAAAACGTGGTCCGGATAGATCCTAATTCATTCTAAAGATGTCATTTGTCAGCGATGCAATAACGATTCTCAATGATGAAGCGCCAGTGTTTGCGTTTTTACCCAGTATAAATTTCTCTTACCTTTTTATTCAAGATGCAGAACCGACTTACTTTCTAATGGGGCTGGTATCCGTATCGATCTTATTCAGCGCTGCTCTATTTAATTTCCTTACAAATGGAACAACTTCCGGCAATAATAAGGAAGAGAGTGAAGATGCAGATGAAGTTTCAAACGAAGACACAACTAAAAATCGGCGGGAGAGCGATTCAAGTCCGCGAGAAGGGCTGGTATTTGGAGCAATACTTCTCTTTTGGGTCCCTCTCTTATTGAAAAGCGTCTACGATCTGTTTTCCATTTTGGAAAATGACCCAATAATACCCGAAGTGCTTCTGATAATCTCGGTGCTATTCATTTGTCTTGTAGTCACGGATTCAGTTTTATACACTATACTAGGTTCGTATGGCGAGAACGAATCAACATAACCGGGGTTAGTATTTACACGCGTAACTCGTTCTCTTGAACCTCTGTTTCGAGTGGTTCGACTGGAACGACGGTGACGGCGGTAGCGGAGTGTTTTAATTTTGTGCCCTTAGGCACACCCCTAACTGGAATCCAAACCCCCCGGGTTGGATTCCAGTCAGGCGGTGGTCCTGTGGTACACAGGGACTCCCCCTCAAGTGTTAGATAATGAGACAACCAGCAGCCAATTGCCGGCAGAATACACCGAAAAATGGGTGCTCAGATAGTGTTGCCACTCCCGAACTGGCCCACTATCCCGAGTTCAGGTACCGCCACGCATCGGATACCCCGCCGCCACTAAACCGAACCTTTGCCATCCGGAAGCGTTCTTCTGGGAGACCCGCCTCTTTCCAGATACGGAAACCCTCTTTGATCGCCCGACGTGTCTCTCTCCCGGGCTCACCAACGCGAAGCTTCATCCGCGCCTCGCGCCGGCTTAGCGCGTCGTCCACGTCGATGCCGTGGCGAGCCGCCCAGGCAATGAAGACGCTCATCGTCTCCTCCATTCCCTGTTCGGCGACCCGGATAGCCTTCGCTCCGGTCTCGGCAGCTCGCTTGATAGCGTCCTGAGCTTCCTGTACGGCGTCGTGAACTAGCTCAGCGACGTAGTTGGACCGGAGGCTTACCTTCGCGTACTCGCGGACCACGAGGTCCTCGATGCTGCGCAGCGCCCGCCTGACGCTCTCGACGTGTCGGCCGTGCTCGTCCGCGATGTCGGCCGGCGAAACCACACCGCCGTCCGTGACGAGCGTCTGCAGGCTCTCCCACTGGACAGGGCTAAGGCCGTCGGCGAGGTGGCGAATAACGACGCTCTCCTGGGTGCTCCGGATGTGGGTCAGATCGAGCCCAATCGGGTCGGGCCCGTTCTCGGTCGTCTCCACCTCGAAGTACGCATCCGAGACAAACGGACCGTCCCCCCGTGACGGTGCCACGTCGAGGCCAGCATCAGCGAGGACAGACAGGACCGTTTGGTCGAGCTCGCGCTCCAGTTGGTTCAGCTCTTCTGGGGTCACTCCTAACTTCTCGTCCCACCGGCTCACCTGGTACGATGCGCCGACTTTCGGATGCGCGAGAGGCGAGTCATCTCCCTGGCTCTGGGCTTCTCTCGCGTAGTAGTGCTTAATCTCCTTTGGGAGTGCGTGGGATGGGAACGCCTCACGGATGCGACGAGGGCCAAGTGTGACGGTGTGATAGTATCCCGGCAGATTACGGCCGTGATCGTCGTCATCGTTCTGCACAACCTTACGGTACCCTTGCCGGTCAGATTCGAGCAAGTGCCCCATCGACGCTATCGGACCCTCACGAGCGTGTACCGGACCACTGGCGTCCTCGTGGACGCGCACGTACCGTTCGGCGTCTTGGACGTTGCTGTACTCGTGGGGTTCCTCGAAGTAGTCGGCACGGATTCCGACGGCTAACGCAGCCGACTGAAGCAGCTGCAGATAGCGGTGGAAGTCGATGTTCGACCCCTGGATTTTCACGTTGACCGCTTCGCGAATTCCGTCCGGGACCGAGTAGTCGGAAACAGTGCCGTCGCGCTTCTGGACTTTCATCCCCTGCCATCGGGGCGTGATGTGGGCGTTGAAACTCTGCTGTCCCACCGGGTCCTCATCTCCGTGGCGCTTAACTTTCAGCCGAAACTCGCGCATCTCGTCGAGTCGCCACTCTGTGCCGGTTGGGAGCCGAGAACCAGGATGGACCACGTTGCTGTCCTGGTAGTACAGCGTGATCGTCCATCGCTCCCCCTGGTCGTAGAACTCGGAGCGCTGACTTCCGCCGCCGGCCTTCACTTGCGAGTCGGCCGCGAAGAACGGAGCCAGCCCGTGCACGTCGAAGAGGTAGTTCGCCGCGAACTCGTGGGATGCCGGCTCGACGTAGCCGGTCACGTCGACCACCTCGCGCGACCCGCGTCCGCCAACTGTTTGGCGGTATACGCGCGTCTACGGAAGGTAAAACCGGGATGTGAAGGAAACGATTCAAGCCTAGGCCGGGATTTGAACCCGGGGTCTCGTCCTTACCAAGGACGCGCTTTACCCTCCGGCCAAATCGGCCGTTTTGAGGGCTTTATTGCCGCATCTCCGCCGGTTTCGACCTTCTCGTCGAGAAAACACTACACGGCAATATAAATAATTCAGGGGTGCCACCTCGACTTTCTAATCAGGACCGGACGGAATCGCCAATCCTGTTGTAGCGATACTGCGGGTGTCCACAAGACCGACTGCAACCACTAACACATTATATACTTTAGCGATTCCGACAGTGCCCATACCGGGATGGGAGAAAATGCTGTATGTACGTACGGGCGCGTCTTGGCACTACAATTCGACTGAGTAGCTGTTGTACTGGCACTACCTGTGTATACGTACTTACAGGGGCTAAGGAGATCAGGTGGTGAGAAGTCCGGCGGAGCTTTCCCAAAGAGGTTGGTGGCACCGACTCGCCGGTCGTGATGGGATGGTCGCTTCTCTTTTTTCGTCAAAGGTGATGAGGACGCGTTGCTCCTATACGCCGGTGAGTCAGAAACGCTTGTGTGACAGGGGGCGTGATTAGTGTCGCTCTTTCGAGAAAATCATTGAGTTTGCCTCGGAGCGGCCAGCTCACGGCGGATGTCATGTTCGGAGGAAAGTGTTCGGGGGTAAAACCATGATAGACACCTCTAAAGCCGTCTTGAGCAACACCTGGTGGTTGTTGGCATGAATCTTCGCGGTACCGGAAACAAATCTCGTACTCGCTTCGGCACACACCAACGTATATGTAATACGATTTGAAAGATACAGATATTATGCCGATTTTTGAGAAACCCGTTGACGAGATCACGCTTGGTGATGTTGAACAATTGGTTACTGAAGGGATTCAGGAGGGAAAACAGATCGAGTACAAGGAGTACCTCAACCTCGATACTGATTCATCAGACCACAAAACCACACTGCTGGCGGAGGCGACATCTTTTGCAAACAGTAATGGAGGTCATCTAATCGTTGGAATCCCCGATGATGACGGCCAGCCTGAACATGCGGCTGGCTTTCCTGTTGACGAGGTTGATCAAACTATCGAACAATGGGCCAATGTTCTCCGGCGTAGCACTGACCCTCCTCTCCCAACCAGCAGTTTCGACATCAGTGCAATCCCGACCGAAGGGAACCGACACCTCGTAGTCGTCGGTATTGACCGGAGCTGGCGATCTCCCCACCGAGTCACGACAAATGACCGGTTCTATGCACGGAGCCCGAGTGGCCGATTTCCATTAGATGTCGGTGAGATTCGCCGACGAATACTTCAGACGGAGCGTCAAGGTGAGACGTTCAATGAGTTCAGAAACGATCGAATCGCCACCATAGCGGGAGACGGAGATCGGTTCGACATTACGACATCACCAAAGTTCGTTCTACATGTCCTTTCAGGAGACTCTCTCACACCTGGGAAGCAAATCGATCTTTCCACCGCAGAACTCCGCACGGATTCGAGGCCTCCCTTCTTCGAGGCGAGAGGCGGTGCAGGGGGTCTCGACGAGGTGTATTCCGTTGACAGCGTTACTGTTCTCCGTGGTTCGACGGATCAAGAAGTGAGCAAGTACGTTCGTACGTTTCGCGGAGGGGTAGTTGAAGCATTAACAAAATACGTATTCACCACAAATCCAAAACATGGATCTCCCTATTTGTCCAGTAGCGAGCTCAGAACTGCATTAGAAAATACGCTACCGGATTACGTCAGCTACCTCCAAAGACAAGATCTGCGGCCACCCCTCTACGTTTTCGCATCCATTATCGGTGCTCCAGAGTTCCTTATCAAGCGTAACTCGAGAGGAGATGAGTACGACCGAGTCCCGTTTGGGGAGCAAGTTGTCACTCTACCGGAAGTTGTGATTGAGTCGTATTCTATCGATCCTGATTCTGCTATTGATGAACTAATGGATCTGGTATGGAACGCTGGCGGAAAATCAGGGGAGCCTCGTTAGTTGAACGTCACTTGCGACATAAGCTTCGGCCTGTGGTCTTCTTTGCCTTCCCGAAGTCATCTTGATAAGATGTGATAATCGAGTAATAGTATGGGTACACAGAAGATTCTCGTAATGGGCGATAACCATGGTGACGTCGAGTCCCTAAAACGGGTAGTCTCTGAAACGGAGGGAGAATCCTTTGATTTTGTTATTCACGTAGGAGACCTGACTAACGCATATTTTGACGGGCTTGACGCTGGTGTTGAACAGCTCTGTAATGTTGAACCGTACCTGGCAACCTTGGAGGATCGCACCAACGGTGGTCTGCTCTATATCTACGGAAATCGGGATCACACGCGCGGACCAGATTCACGGTATGTCTATGAAGAACACGAGCTCTCCGTAGGAACTCGTATCTCACCAGAGGGTACCACTACAGTCGGAGACCAGCGGTTTACTCAGGACCCAGAAAATGTAGTAGAGGACGATATTTTAGTTACTCACGGAGAATATGTTCCGATGCTGGATCATTTCTCTGGGCGGGCGTACTTCTCTGGCCACGAGCACACTGGACGATACAAGGGTCGTTGTCTCAATTCGGCGTTTCTCTACCGAACTGACGATCACGGGAGTGACCCACTTATCGGCGGGTATTTTATCGTCACTGTTGAGGATGAGCCGCCGTTTGAGGTAGATTTCCGTAACCTCGACCGACTCAAAAAGATATTCTGCACGCAACACCATAGCCGGGGTGTTCTGTTCGCTCCCGACTTTCATGATTGCCAGTTCTGCTACGACGGGGAGCTACAGTTTCTACAGGAGATGGCGAGTTCAGCGTACTACGGACTTACACAAGGTAATGAAAGAGAAACAGTCACGGGTGAGGAATTGATTCAGTATGCTGTCGGCCTTTTCGACAATCCTCCTCATGGCTTCGAACAACTATTCATGCAGTATGTAGACCAGTTGGGGAACTCTCCCCTTGATCCACTTCAGCGGAACGAAAACGGCCGATTCGTATCTCCGTATCGGTAGTGCTGGGGTGAATGATTTGATGAGTATGGCTTGAGATGTCGCCCCACCGTAGAAGATAACTGGCCCCCCGTCAACGACTCTGTTATGTCCCTTTCGCTGGACCAGCTGGATTCTCATTTATTCAAATGTGCAGACATTATTCGCGACGCCGTTGACTCAACCGACTACAAGGAGTATATTCTTCCACTCGTCTACTACAAGACCATCTCTGACGAGTTCGAAAATCAGTATCAGAACAATCTTGAGGAGTATGACAAGCAGACCGCTCGGACCCCCGACCATTACGACGTTCCCGTTGTTCCCGAAGGACACACTTGGAACGATATTCGAGAAGTTACTGACAACGTCGATCAAGCACTCAACGAAGCTTTTGCAGCACTGATCGAGACAAACCCTGAATTGAAAGGGGCTTTTCGAGTTGATTTTGTCAACGCAAGCCGGCTCAATGACGACCGATTGACCCGGTTACTAAACCATCTTAGTGAGTACGATCTTGATCGCACCTCGGTATCACCTGATCTGCTTGGTAGTGCGTTTCGAGATCTCATTCACCATTTTGCTGAAGAAGAAGGTAAGAGAGGAGGCCAGTTCTATACTCCGCCTGAGATTTCAAAATTGTGTATCTCGCTTTTGGACGATTTCGAAGCTGGAGACGGATTTCACGACCCGACCGTTGGGTCCGCTGGGATGTTGGTGGAGGCCGCTCGTTACTACCGTGAAGAACAAGATAAGGACCCTTCGGAACTTCGATTGACCGGTCAAGAAATAAACCCGGACATTGCTGCTATCGCCCGCCTGAATCTCTCCATCCATGGTCTAACCGACGAGATCGCCAGAGAGGATTCACTATCAGATCCTCAGTTCATTAAGGACGGCGAGTTGGAACGGTTTGACTACGTCGTCTCCAATTTTCCGTTTTCACTGCATTGGCCGAAAGACGAACTTCGGAATGATCAGTATGAGCGTTTCAATTGGAGCGATAAACTCCCCCGGGCCGATCGCGGTGATTATGCTTTTATTATGCACATTGCAAAGCACCTGAAACGTCCAAATTTGGACGGAGCAGGTGGAAAAGCGGCTATCGTCATTCCTCACGGTGTCCTCTTTCGGAAGCATGAGATGGAGTATAGGGAATATATGCTTGAGCACGATCTTGTCGAGGCGATAATCGGCCTTCCAGAAAAATTGTTCCCGAACACGGCTATTCCTTCGGCAATTCTCGTTCTAAACACTGACAAACCAACGGAGAAGGAAGGTGAAGTACAGTTCGTTCACGCAGCAGATCCCGATTTCTATGAGGAGCGAAGGGGCCAGAATAGATTGACTGGTGATGGGATTGATAGAATCGTAAGCTTGGTTCAGGACAGTGCGACGAGATATTCGATGAGTAAGACTGCTCAAATCGAAGAAATACGAGAGAATGATTATAACCTTAACATCACATTTTATGTTGATGGGGTTGACTTCCGAGAAGGACAGGCCCTTAATCGAGGTCTGAGCAAGCTTGACGAAGTATCATACGATGGCCAGTTGAATCTCAAGGCAAACTCAACGTTTGACGCGATACTCGGGAGGGTGATCCAAAAGCTCGATAATACGGTCTTGGTTTTAGGAAGTTACGAGGGTGCTCACAAAGCTGAGCTCGTACGGGTGAAACGTGCGTTGGAGGAAAGGGGATATGAAGCCCATCTTTTCGAAGATCTCCCTGATTTCCCCGGCCAAGATCTATCTGGTAGCGTCGCCACCGCAATGCGACTGGTCGGTTTCTGCGTAATGGTGGACCGTCAAGCTTCAGGCCACATAGACGAGTATCGGCTTGCAGAAAAACAACGAACCATCCTCGCAAGGTTAGTTTCGAACGGAGGTGGTTCAACCCGTATGATCGGAGGATCCGAACACGTCGATGTGAACTATATCAAAACTTTTGAATTTGGTCTTGAACCAAAAGAGGTGCTTGACGAAGCAGTGGATTGGGCCAATCAGTTGCAAGAGAAGCGTGAGCAGGTGTATGGTGACTTGTATGAGTGGCGTGAATAAGACGCGCGCCCACTTCCTTGGCTGACGGAAACTTATCAAACTGTGATTTGGCAACCGCTACTCCGCGACCGTAGCAGATAAAGGAATCAGGTGAGATGTCCTCTCTATGACTCTCTCGCTGGACGAATTGGATTCTCACTTATTCAAGTGCGCGGACATCATTCGCGACGCCGTTGACTCAACCGACTACAAGGAGTTCATCCTCCCGCTCGTTTACTACAAGACCATCTCGGACAATTTCGAGGTTCAGTACGAGCAGTACGCCGAGGAGTACGGCGAAGAAAACGCCCGCCGTCCGGCCCTCTACGACACACCCATCGTCCCAGAAGGCTATACGTGGGACGACCTCCGTGCTGTCAACGAGAACGTCGACCAGGCGATTAACGAGGCCTTCGACGCACTCCGCGAGGAGAACGACGGCGAGATTGAGGGTGTCTTCCGGGCTGACTACGTAGCCGCTGACGCGCTCAATGACGACCGCCTCTCAAAGCTCATTGAGCACCTGAGTACCCACGATCTTGACACTGAGAGCGTCCCTCCGGACATGCTCGGTGAGGCATACATGGACCTCGTCCGGCATTTCGCCGAGGAAGAAGGCAAGTCGGGTGGCCAGTTCTTCACTCCGCCGCACATCGTCGAGCTGATGGTGCGCCTCGTTGAGCCGTTCGACGACGGCGACACCTTCCACGACCCGACGGTCGGCTCCGGCGGGATGCTCATCGAAGCGGCACGCCACTATCGCGAGGAACAAAACGGCGACCCGTCGAAGCTCACGTTCACCGGCCAGGAGATCAACCCCGACATCGCGGCTATCGCCAAGATGAACCTCTCGATCCACGGGCTCAACGGCCGCATCGAACGCGAAGACTCGCTCCTTCGGCCGCAGTTCACCGAGGGCGACGAACTCCAGCGGTTCAACTACGTCCTCGCCAACTTCCCATTCTCGGTTAACTGGGCAAAGGACGAACTTCAGGACGATCCGTACAGCCGCTTCGGGTGGCATGAGAAGCTTCCACGAGCCGACCGTGGCGATTACGCGTTCATCATGCACATGGCCGAACAACTGAAGAAACCCGCCGTCGACGACGAGGGTGGCCAAGCGGCAATCGTCATCCCCCATGGTGTGCTGTTCCGCAAGCACGAAGGTAGATATCGGAAACCGATGCTGGAGAACGACATGGTTGAAGCCGTCATCGGTCTCCCTGAGAACCTGTTCCAGAACAATTCGATTCCCTCTGCGATTCTGCTGCTGAACACGGACAAGCCCACAGAGCGTGAGGACGAAGTGCTATTCGTCCACGCCGCCGACGAAGCCTTCTACCGCGAACTCTCGAACCAGAACGAGCTCACCGCTGAGGGGATGGATCACATCGACGCGAACGTTGCGGAGTGGAAGACCGAGGAGCGGGTGAGCCGATCGGTGCCGCTGGAGGAGATTCGGGAGAACGATTACAACCTGAACATCGCGCTCTACGTCGACACAACGGAGCCAGAGGAGGACATCGACGTCCAAGAAGAACTGGCGACGTTGCGGGAGTTGCAGGCTGAGCGCGACGAGATAGAGACGCGAATGACTGAGCACATGGAGGCGCTGAACTATGAGTGAGGAAGTCGGCTTAGACAAATCTGCTGACGATCAAAGGGGAGGTGCGTCAGAAGATGACTCAAGCGGGCTGGATCATGAGCAGTTTGGTCCGTTCACCCTCTCGACACCCGGCGATTGGACAGCAAAGCGGTTGGGCGACATCAAACAGCTAATCACGAGAGGCAAGCAGCCGACCTACGCGGACGAGGGAGTTCCGGTAATCAATCAGGAGTGCATCTATTGGGATGGTTGGCACTTCGAGAATCTACGCTACCTCGACGCAGATGTCGCGGAAGGCTGGAAAGAGAAGTATTTCCCAGAACGTGACGACGTGATTCTCAATTCTACTGGACAGGGAACACTTGGGCGTGCGCAAGTGTACCCAGATGATGAGCGGAGAGCTGTCGACTCTCACGTCACATTGCTTCGGACTGACGACGAACTGCTCCCACACTTTCACCGATATTTTTTGGAGAGCCACTTGGGTCAGGCACTCCTTTACTCGATGTGTGTGAATGGATCAACGGGACAGATTGAGCTCTCGAAGACACGTCTTGATCTCCTACCTGTCCCGCTTCCACCAATCGAAGAACAGCGCAAAATCGCCAGCATCCTCTATAATTTGGATCAAGCGATTCAGAAGACCAATGAGATTGTTGATCAGGCGAAACACATCAAATCTGGTGTGGTTCAGCAGGTATTCTCCGAAGGTGTCGCAGATCATTCCTCATACACTGAGACAAAGTCAGGGAAGACACCTTCCGGGTGGGAAATTGTCCGATTCGATGAGTTAATCGAGGACACCCGGTACGGGACTGACAACAAGTCAAACACTGACCGGGATGGTTACCCAACACTTCGGATTCCAAACGTTGTTGATAAGCGTATCACTCTCGGTGATCTGAAACACACACCACTTGATGACGACGAAAAAGAGCGTTTGCTGCTTGAAGAAGACGATATTCTTGTTATCCGTACAAATGGCAATCCTGAGTATGCTGGTCGATGCGCTACATTCACTGAACAAGACGAAGATTTTGTCTTTGCTTCATATCTGATTCGTGTTCGAGTAGATGAGTCACGAGTTCGTCCCGCCTACATCCGTGAGTTCCTGAACTCGCAGCGTGGTCGAACAGAGATGTCTGGTTGGATTCGAAGTTCGGCGGGGAACTACAACCTCAGCGTTGGTGCGATGGAGAAATTTCAGGTTCCAGTTCCTTCGCTCAAGGAGCAAGATTTGATCATCGAAAAGATCGAGCAGTGCGAGGAGGCTATTGAAATCAACCGACAGCACCACGATCGCCTCCAACGTCTCAAACAGGGTCTAATGCAAGATCTCCTCTCGGGAACTGTCCGAACAACCGACACAAACATAGCAGTCCTCGACGAAGTCCTCCAACATGGCTGACCTCCCGACCGAAGGCGGCGTCGAACGCTCGATACTTTCGTGGCTCGACGCCCTCGGTTGGGACACACACGGTCTCGATGGTGGAAACGGCGCGAAGGCGCTCGACGAGGAGTACGATCGCACCAGTCCCGAGGTTGTCTACTGGAATCTCCTCGCTGAACAAGCCATCAGACTCAACCGGGACATCCGCGAGGACAACGTCGATCGCTTCCTGAACTCGGTGAAGCGCGATCTTGACCACGACAACCTGATGGATGGCAACCGGGAGTTTACCGAAGTCCTCCGGAAAGGGAAGAAGTTCACCGTCGACCAGAAACACAACGGCACGAAGACGATCTACGCTGATCTCATCGACTTCGAGCAACCCGAGAACAACGTCTTCCACGCTGTCAACCAGTTTCAGGTCTCGCGCGTCCACACGATACGCCCGGACGTTACCCTGTTCGTCAACGGAATCCCACTCGTCCAGATGGAACTCAAGTCACTCGCACAAGACAACGACTACTACGACGCGATCACGGACCTCCATGGCTACGAGGCCAAAGTTCCCCGGTTGTTCGTGCCCACGCTCATGAACGTCGCCGCCGACACCACGGAACTGCGGTACGGCGCTATCGGGGCTGCACGGGAGTTCTATATGCCGTGGAACGATGCACCCGAACAGTATCGCGACGCCAACCGGATGAAGCAGGCTGTTCAAGCCCTTTTCAACCACGAAACGCTGCTCGATCTCCTCAAACACTTCGTCTTCTACGAGCGCAAGGCCGGCAAGGACGTCAAGATTATCCCGCGGTATATGCAGTACTACGCGGTCAAGCGCGTCCTCCAGCGGGTGGCTGGTGGCAATCACCGAGAAGGGCTTATCTGGCACACACAAGGGTCGGGGAAGTCGTTCACGATGCTCTACACGGCGAAGAATCTCCTCGAACGGGATGTGATGGATGCGCCTCAGATCTTCGTCGTCGTCGATACGGACAAGCTGAACTCCCAGATGCGCGACCAACTGGCGAACCTCTCGTTCGACCGCTGGACGGAAGCGTTCACTATCGACGACCTGGAGGAGAAGATCGCCGCTGGCAAGAGCGAGCTCGTGGTCACGACAATCCAGAAATTCCAGGACGTCGATCCTGATGTTCAGTCCAATGACGAGGCGGTCGTGATGAGCGACGAAGCCCACCGATTTCTTGAGAAAGACCTGGGGAGCCGTCTCGATGCAGCACTCCCGAACGCCTACCACTTCGGTTTCACAGGGACTCCTGTCCGCGAGGGTGAACGCGAGGCCGACAGAAACACCTTCCGCGAGTTCTCCCCAGAGGGAGAGGAGTACCTCCATCGCTATTCGATCAAAGCCGGTATCGAGGACGAACTCATTCTCCCGGTCTACTTCACGCTCCGCCACGACATGGACTGGGACGTTGACGAGGCTGGGCTCGATGAGGAGTTCGATGAAGCGTTCGCTCGGATGAGCAAGGATGAGAAGCTCGAGTTCATCCAGGACAACGTCACGAGTCAGATGCTCGCGGAGATTGAGCCGCGTGTCGATTGTGTTGTCGACGAGATCCTCGATCACTTCGCGGGTGTAGACAAGAATGGCTGGAAAGGGATGGTCGTCACGCCGAGTCGAACCTCAGCCGCGATGTACGGTGAGAGGCTGGTGGCAAGTCTCGGTCAGAGTGCTGTCGAAGTCCTGTACACCGCGCGGACTGGCGACGACGAACTCGTTCGACAGTTCCACACGGAGAGCGAAGAACGCGATAAGATCGTCAAAGCGTTCAAAGAGGATGACGAGCCCAAACTCCTCGTGGTACACAACATGCTACTCACGGGCTTCGATGCGCCCATTCTCAAGACGATGTACCTCGACCGCAACATCAAGAATCACACGCTGATGCAGGCCATCGCTCGAACGAATCGGCCAGCCGAGGGGAAAGAGAACGGGGAGATCGTTGACTTCCAGGGCGTGTTCGAAAACATCGACGATGCACTCGATTACGACGAGGAGACGAAAGCCTACGCGGCCCAAGATCGCAAGGAGCTGTTCGAGAAGTTGGAAAAACAGCTCGACGTAGTCCTCGACATCTTCGACGGTATCCCGCGGACAAATACGCAGGAGACGATCGACCAGTGTTTGGCTCGGGTCAGCACACATCCTCAAAAACGCGAGTTCAAACAAGGGTTCCGTCGGCTTCAGGACCTCTACGAATCGGTTTCTCCTGACCGTCGGATTGTCGAAGAAGGACTGCAAGAAGACTACAAGTGGCTCGTTCGGGTTCACACGGCCTTCCAGCGACACAACAACCGTAAGGATCGGCCCGAAGACGAGATGCGTGAGAAGACGAAGGAGATCATCGAGGAGCACGTCAACATCGACGACATCAAGCGAGATTACCCGGTGTACGAGATCGGCGAGGAGCACCTCGAAGCCATCGAGAAGATGGATAACGATGCTGCGAAGGCGACCAACATCGCGCACGCAACCCGTGAGTTCCTCCAGTCCCGCCAGGGTCAGAACCCCCACTACAAACGACTCAGTGAACGCGTCACAGAGATCGTCGAAGACTGGCAACAGGGGAACCGAGGCGACCCAGAAGCTGTTGAAGCACTCAAAGCCGTCGAGAGATCGGTTCTTGAGGTCGAACAGGAGGCTGAGGAACGAGGGATGAACGACGCGGAGTTTGCAATCTACGCCGAGCTCACCGAGAAACAGGCCAACAGCATCGAATCCGATGAGCAAGCCGAATCAATTGCTCGGGAAATCGTCGCCGAGTTCGAGGACCGAGTCGACACTGGGTATGGAGGGTGGGAAGCGAACGACCGTACGGTTCAGACGATTGAACTTGTGTTACTTGATGTACTGATTAAGAGATACAGTATCCAGGATCTCGTGAACGACCAGTTCATCGACGCTGTCCGAATGTATCTCATCAAGAACTATGTCGAGTGAAGCCCGATCAGCCACGCTCATCGGCACCGAAGTCGGATACAAGGTCCGCAAGAGCGCAGATGCCACTCAACCACGGATTGACATCGACATCCGTGGTGTAGTCGTCGTTATCCCTGAAGACGCTGAAATTGACCCAGAGGAACTGCTGCGCCAGAACGCCTACTGGGTCCTCGACAAGCAGGACAAATACCAAACGTACCGAGAGCAAGCCCCCAACCGACGCTTCGAACCTGGTGAACGATTCCCCTATCTCGGTGAGACTCACGAGCTTGTTGTGGAACCACGTCAGAAATCAGAAGTGGTTGGTGGCACGATCCGCCTCCGACGTAGTGCGGTCGCTCAGTCCTCAGTCAAGCGGGCTTTGGAGAATTTCTACAGACGCGAGGCCCGAGAACATCTGACAGACCGAGCAGACCATTACGCCGACGAGATCGGTGTAGAATACGGAAAGATCGAGATCCGTAATCAACGGACGAAATGGGGGAGCTGTTCAACCACTGGGACACTTGGGTTCAACTGGCGGCTGATGATGGCTCCACCTGAAGTGATTGACTATGTTGTCGTCCACGAACTCACCCATCTTCGGGAACAGAGTCACAGCCCGAAATTCTGGAGTCTTATAGAGCAGATACTTCCACAGTACCACGAATCAGTGAAGTGGTTAGATCAAAATAGCACGAAACTGATCTTCGACGAGAGCGATTTGTAACTTCGATCTTGTCGTTGAGTTGGGTTTGTGAAATACTAATTGTCCCCATGATTTATGATGTATAGATAACACTGATCTGTTAGATACATCTCAGGTGCTTCAATGGAGGTGCTTATCGACACGAACGTGTTCATCCAGCGAGAAGGAGACTGGACCGTCCCCAAACCGCTTCAAGAACTCGAGAACCTCCTGAAGACGGAGGGTCACACGATTCTCGTTCATCCGTTGTCGAAACAGGAGATTCGAAACTACGAGAACGATGAACGCCGGGAAACAGCTGAGTCGAAGATCGCAACATACGCTGAATTGGGTTTTCCGTCGTATCCAGACTCTACGTCGACGGCGTTCCGAGCCCACGTTCCAGCTGGAGACGGCTTTAACGAGCAGGTTGACAATGCGTTACTCTACGCTGTATTCGAGGGCCGCGTCGACATCCTCGTTACAGAAGACAAGGGGATGCACCGGAAGGCCGACGATCTCGATATTGACGAGGAGGTACTGAATGTTGATCAGGCCAGGAATCGATTCAGAGAGAACCAAGCAGCATACCAGGGCCCTCCCTCGATCCAGAAAAAGCAAGTCGGCGATCTCGACGTAGACGATCCGATCTTCGATTCGCTAAAAGCGGAGTACGATTTCCAGAGCTGGTTCGAGGCGATACCCGACGAACGTGATGCCTATGTGAACTGGAACAGCGATGATTCGCTTGGTGCTGTCCTGATCCTAAAGCCGAATGAGGCGGAGTCTGTCGGGAGCAAGCCAGAACTCGGGAAACGAGACCGGTTGAAGATCTGCACGCTCAAAGTAGCCGCAGATCGACGCGGCTCGAAGATCGGAGAACTCCTCGTTAGTATCTCGATCCGAGAGGCGATTCAACACGAATTGGAGGAGGTGTACCTCACTCACCACATCAATTCAGATGACTACCTCGTCCAGCTTATTTCCCAATACGGCTTCAAACTGGCCTCACGAGAATCTGACGGCGAAGGTGTCTTCGTAAAACGTCTCACGACAGGGCCTGGCGACGACCCAGATCCACTGGAAGTGAATATCCGGTTCTATCCCAGTTTCTATGACGGCGACGAGGTTGGCAAATTCCTCGTTCCTATCAAGCCCCAATTTCACAGCCGTCTGTTCCCGACGTACGAAAAGCGCCAACCCAAGCTCTCGGAGTTCTCTGGGCAATTCCTCACAGAGGGCAACGCGATCAAGAAGGCGTACCTATCACACGCCAATACGCGGCAAGTCGAACAAGGCGACCTCTTGCTATTCTACCGATCGAATGACCACAAGGAACTCACATCGCTCGGGGTCTGTGAACGGGTAGAGTACGGCGTTACTGATGCAGCTACTGTGGTAGAGCTCGTCGGTAAGCGGTCTGTGTTTACTACGCACGAGATCAAGGAGATGGTAAAGTCTCCGACCACAGTGATACTGTTCAAGTGGCACTTCGATTTGGACAACCCCCTCCACTACCAAGTGTTGTTGAATGAGGGTGTTTTATCGGGCCCACCTCAGACGATCCAAGAAGTTGATGACGCCAGCTATCAGTACATCCGCAAGAAAGGGAGCATAGATGAACGTTTTACTATCGATTAAACCGGAGTTCGCTGAGAAGATTCTCGACCGAGAGAAGCGGTACGAGTTCCGGAAGACTCGGTTCCGAGATCCCTCCCGTATCGAAACGATCTATCTGTACGCATCGTCTCCTGTTCAGGAAATCGTTGGATCATTCTCCTTGGACGAGGTGATTGAAGGAACACCGGAACAGCTCTGGCGTGATTTTGGCTCTGTATCTGGAATTGACGACCGCTCCCGATTTATGGACTACTTCGGAGACGCAGAAACAGGATATGCGATTGAAGTAGAGAGTACGAGCCGTTTCGAGCGATCTATTGACCCTCATCAATATGTGGATGACTTTCGACCGCCTGTTTCATTCCAATATCTGCGTGATGAACACGACTTCCTTTTGGCCCACACCCCACCCGCGTCGGGGAGTGACTGATCGGGAGGTGGCTGTCTTTGCGAAAGAGCATCAACTGACTCAACGAGTGTATTCAGCTACAGATTCACGTTTTCAGTAAGACAGTGTCAGTTCACCATCGACGATCTGACCTAAGCGTATCTGTAGAAAATGACGATTCCCACCAGTAATATTTACTCGATTGGCTATACGGTATCTTGGTTGAGCTGTCAGGTGATAGAGTCAGTTGGTGTGGATTTATCGCTCTCCCAGCGCCTCAAGTAGTAACAATCCGTTCTCAGTAATCTTGTATGTCTTCTTCCCGCGTCCACTCTCCTGTTCGTCAACCAACTCAACCATTCCAGCTTCCTGAAGATCTTGGAGATGGTTATATACGCCGCCTTTGGAGATGTTGAGCTCGTCTGCGATCTGATACCCATGCTTTGATTCGCCAACGAGTTCGAGCAAAATCCGGAGTTTCGTTTCTCCGATGAGACTCATCGGCAAAAAATTCCAACCGATAGGACAAGTGGTATATAAACGATTTCTGAACCGGTTTAGAAATTATACCGGTATGAAATATTTACCCATAGGGGTGAGACTGAGGTGCTGTGCAAGTCTACGAATCCAACGACAGTGATGAGCCAATCTCAGTGACTGCACTCTCCCGAGATGTGATTCGACCTGAGTCGGCACTGGAGTCAATCCTTCACGTGAATCCAACGCTAATTCTGGATGAACAACTTCTCGTTATTGGACGGCAAGTCCGGCTGGACTCCGGTGTCGCCGATCTGATCGCGATTGACGAGTTTGCAAACGTCGTCGTGATCGAAGTGAAGATCGGTCGGTCGGGTTCCGGCTCGGCGAGTGAGGAGACGATACTCTCCCAGCCACAGGCGTACGCAAGCTCTCTGAGCACCTATGACTACGACGCTCTGGGCGCTCTTTACCACGATTACCAAGCGCGGCTGGAGAGCGGCGACTGGGACGTAGCCGGGGACTCCGCTATTGGTGGCACTCTCCAGACAGCTGTTGAAGCCGAGTTTGGGAAAGTAATCGACGAACACGAGTACAACACCGAGCAGCGGATGGTGGTCGTGGCCGAGGAGATCACTCAGGCGACCGCTGCTAACGCGCGGTTTCTACTTGAACAGGGTTTGCACTTCCAGTGTACTGAGGTGCAACGGTTCTCTGCACCAGACGAGGAGGACGATGACCGCTCGCTATTGACGAGTTCTGTCGTCGTCGATTACGAACAGTCCCGCGTGCGTCCGGCCAGTCGCGGAAATCCCACGTATCCCGAGCTCGTCGCGCCGATTGTCGAAGCGATCTTTCCCTCTATTCGGAGTACCGTTCAGGCTGAGACGCTCGGTGACGCGTTCCCGGGCGGTCTCGACACGCGCGGGCCGGAACTCCAATCTCAGCACCCCGATCATCCCGGTGGCGTTGTCTACACCCTTGCTGCGAAACCGGATCAGGACAAAGTCACGGTCACAATCGACAACCTCGACGACAACCTGAACGTCGTCGACGAAATCCAAGCCCACGAGGAGCTGTTCACGGAGAGCGGCTTCACCGTCAAAGACAACAAACGCTATCGGCTCGTTGAGAAGCAGTGGTCTGTCGAGAGTGCTGGCGAAGTCCGTGACCGCTCGACGGAGATCGGTGAGCAGTTCGCGATGCTGGTACAGACGGGACACGAAATCCTCGCTGATTCATCTCTAAATATCACCGGTAAGTAATCGAGATTACATATCATGCGAGAACAACCTGAGGACGTTGATTTGGAGAAACGGGTGAACGGACGGAAACTGAAGGACTGGTTCGAGAAACTTGACGCGTGTCCGTACTGTGGGGCGGAGACGGTCGGGCATATCAAAGTCGGTCTTCTGAAGTACCGGAAGAAGTGCTACTCCTGCAACCAGCGCGTGAAAGTCAACGGGCTCACAGGAGACACTGAAGCCCTCCCACGAGGGAAACGAGAAGTTACTGGTAGAAGCGGAAAAGGAGGCTGGTTCGCCAAGCAGTCTCTGTCGAGTCTGATGATGATCGCTGGCATTGTCTGCTGCATCACAATCATCGGCATCCCGGTCGGGATCGGCCTGATGGTGGCCAGTGTGATGATTGCCAGAAGTGAAGATAGTGACTGATAATCCATCTCGGGTGAAAACAGTGTGTCCGTATAAGAGGCCCGAGATCCGTTGAAGACTCGAAAAACGGCTTTAGGGGACTCGTATCAGGGGGGCGTCTGGGACTTCTCTAACAATACTTGGGCGCTCCGTTCCCTAACCGGATTTCCGCGCTGTGTCTCGCCCGATTACCATGGTGCATACCTGTGCTGGCTTCACATGGATATCATCAGAAGTATAACCCACACACTCGCCGATGACGTTCCTAAGATTTTTCTCTGGATAGCACTCGGGTTCACAACAGCAATTGCGTCTGTAGACACTTTGCCGATGAAAAGCCCCTTTCTGATGCTGGACACGGGAAAACGAAAAGATCGGCATGGCTGATTCCCAGTCAATCAGCCACCGGTTTACCGTCTTTCCCAGAGGGGGATAGCGTAAGCTATCCGGCGTCAGTAACCTCCCCAGGTCACGTCCTCTATGGGGGTTCTAAATGAACCCCATATGAAAGTAGGTGGCAAACAATTGTTAATTATCTTATAGCAGTAAAGACTGTACAACTTTGCGTACACTCTCTCAACGCAGAATGATTTTCACGATGTAAAACCGCACGAAGTGACACGTAACCGCTTGAAAAACCGGAATGGCGAAGCATATCAGACGGCTCTGGTGGCATGAGGTCTCCATTCGTCGGGCTCCCCTCGTAGGATGAGAGTATATAAATAAAAAGCCAAAAACCGCATGACTGCGACGGATTCACCTGAAAGCTCATTCCCGGATCTCATAAGATATTTCCTATTATGGGTTCCGGGAAGCACTTCAGGCCAAAAGCGCAAGACTGCGTTCGATTTTGGCAATTTCTTTTATATAGAATTATATGCTGGACAGATCGAGGAGACCCTCATCAGGAATCTCGTCCGTCAGCATGTACTGGAACTCACCACTGATCTCACCGCGCTGGGCGACGCCGCACTCCACCAACCGCTTGAGTGTGCGGTTGACTGAGCTGTTGGATACACCAGTCGCCTTGACGATCTCGCTCACGGATGAGGGCACGTTCTGACGAACGTAGTCGACGACGGCTCGCTGTTTCTCTGAGAACTCCCAGGCGTCGTCGATCTTCGTGTCCACCAAGATGTCAGGAACCGCTGAGGTACGGACGAACACGATTGCGCGTGGTGAGTCGGTCTTTCTCGCCCACCGACCGACGGCCTGAGCGATGGCGTTTTCTCGGACACCAGCCAGCATTTCGTTGGCGGCCTCTGCGTCTGGACCGACGAACTTCCGACCGGGCTTCCGGTTGGGTTCGCCCTCGCACACGTAACAGTTGGGGTCGTTGTCGTCGCACCCGATACAGTCCCACGTCTCCGGTTCGGCGTTGAGGCCGCGGGCGGCCAACAGGTCGAGAACGTAGTCGTCACCAGGGTCGATGCTGTTCGTGGTCAGACCTACGCGCTCGTAGGTGAACGCGTTGTTGCTTTTGACGTTTCCGTGGGTCATAGTCCTGAAGTCGTCCGGGAGGAACGCCTGTATCTGGTTGTCCATCGCGTTCGGATAGATGGCCGATCGAAATGCTTCGCCGTACTCGTTGCGGAGCGATTCGACGACGATCTTCTGGCGCGTTGGGTTCGTGTACTCCTCAACGGCAAACTCAGTGGACGCAGGCTTCGCTCCCTCACCGATTTGGACGACTTCGAGGCCACGTTCAAGCTTCCGCCACTTGACGAACTCCTCGTCGTCAACGATGGGTTCAATGTCGAGATTCTCACCGACGTTCTGTTTCCACTCATGGACCGATGGCCACGCGTCGAGACAGATGATGCTCCGGGCGTTCCCGAGCTCGGGGACGTTCCAGTACACAGTGGGGATGTTATCATCATCGACGATTAGCGTGATTCGAGTCCGGCTGTACCGAAAGTCCTCGTGTTTGTTCCCGTCGAACCGGGTGATGTCGCTGGTCGCCCTCCCTACTCGGCGACCGTTCTGGTCAGGTTCGCTCGAGAGAGCATCGTAGGCGGCCTCGGTGAGTGCGGGAGCCATCGCGTGCGCGCCCTCGCCCGTGATGAACCAATCTATGTCGAGTCGCGGTGGGTTAGCGAGCAACTCACGAACTTCATCGAATCCACCGTCCTTAGCCAGGGCGACGAACATCTCCCAAGACTTCGCCGGAGCGTCGATCTTCTTTAGCCACGCCGTGACAATGTCCTGGAACCGTGAACGCGTCATGTCGGCGTTTTCATCATTATCGTCGCCGATGGTGTTCTTGAAGTTCGGCTGTTCATCGAAGAAGATGTTCGCATCGTCAGTGAGACTCGGGACGTACGCGAAGTTGTGGGTCGCGTGGACGACGTCAGCCGTCACATCCCCGTCTTCGTCACGGGGTACACCTTTCCACTGTTCGACTGAGGGACACGGCGAGCACGGAAGCTCACCACCATTCTCGTCCTCAAGGTAGCTATGGGCGTTGCTCAGTGTGTTCCCCCGGATGGATACCTGATTGTTGAGCCACACGCTGGCATCCTCGCCGGTAGGCGTCTCGATTTCGTCGTCGTGCTCGCCACGAACACACGCACACGCTTCCTCACGTCCCAAGAGTTCGTCGGAAGCGACACCTTCCTCCCGACTCATCTCAACTGCTTCCTTTCGAGAGTCCTTGGTGGCGTGGAGCTGGATGACGGGACTGTCCCCGGCGGCCTTCTCAGTCATCCAGTAGGTCGCCGCTCCATTGTAGGACTTCCCACTTGATGTCGGGGAAGGAACGATGGCGAACCGTTCGTCCTCCATGATCTTGTGAATCTTGTGGGTGAGGCGATCCTGTAGGTCCGTTGTGGAGGGATAGGTTTTGTTTTGGTAGGGGGACTCAGTGGCCATCGATCACATTACCGGCCCTTATCCAGCCGGTTGAGCTTACGTTCGAACTCGATGCGTTCTTGAATGATGTCATCGATGAACTGGGAGAAGTTGATATTCTCTTGTTGAAGGAAATCCTCGTGAGCCTCGTTGATCAAGATGGTCGTCCGCTCGAACTCCTCGCTGTGGGTACGGCGGGAAGATCCAGTAGGATAGCTGCGTTCACCGGCAATTGCTTTATCAATCGCATTTCGGACGAGTTTCGAGAGGTGAAGCGAGCTGTCGTCAACGAACTTTTTCTGGGACTTTCGAAGACGTATGTTCTTCCGGCGCATTTTGTACATATTGATATGTACTAAGCGCATTTACCACTTCTGTCTGACCGGGTCACAGGTCGGGGAATGAAAGCATACACTCATGGGTGGCGCTATTGACGGCCATCAGAATATTCTGTGCGGCGTTGGCTGCGCTCAAGGGTGTTTTCGTCGCAGAAGTCGTCGTCAACCGGCACATTGAGTCACGTTCTGAGAGTACGACACGGACACACGACCTCTGGTTCGTATTCGAGGTTTTGTGCATCCGAGTGCAGCGTAGAAGAGCAACCAGAGGGTGTCAACTCCGGTTCACCTTGGAACGATGTATCGATGTAGAACGACGGCGTGGCCCATCCACGTGCACCGGTCGCTGTCTCCAAGAGGGTGAGTGCTGTTACTACCCAGCGTCAGTGACCTCCCCAGGTCGAACAACCTTCTCTGGGGGCTCTGAGTGAACCCGTTTAAAAGTAGGTACCAAACAAATAATAATGTCATTATTCGAGGTTGAAACAAGCTCAACAAATTCAGTAGGCCTCAGCTTCGACTAAGAAACGTCAGGATCGTATTCGCGTATCATTTCCTGGAGCAATTCATCGTATGTTTCACCGCCGCGTTTCAGTGAACGGAGCTCTTTGAGCGTTGCCCTCTGACACGGGATGGAGGTAAGGGTCGAGGTCATAGAGTCTATTGAAACATAATTTTTCTGTTATCATAGCCATTTCGGTCATTATCGTGGAAATCTCAGAGAATATTCGCGGACATGCCACCAACACCGCTGGACGCTATATTCAACCGTTATAGGGGCCACTAATCACAGTCTGAAACTTCGATAGCCTCGTCAAGAATAGCGTCGACCTGGTCCGAAGACAATTGTCCAGAGCCAGATATATGGTTGATTTCTTCCCTAAATCGGGCCAATTTACGAATGTCGTCGGGAGCAAGTTCCTTACCAGAATCAAGGAGATCAAGTATTGCCCTCCACTTCTGATATGCGACGAACTTCGGCGAGAGAACGAACTCCGGTGCTTCGTATTCCGCCAGAAAGCCATCGAGTAGTTCAACCAATCTCCGACAGTCCCCGCGGCTCGAAAGCACCCACGTGTAGCCCTTACTGTGGCGATTGACGGTACCGATGTTGTACAGGGCTTGTTGTCCTTCGAGCAGCGCACGACTAAACTCACCCATCGTGACGCTGAACTTTGGTCCGAAGTCGACATTGTACTGGTACCGGTCGTCATTACGGATCGTCACGAAGAACGACCCTTCACCGACAATCAGCCCAACTGTATAACCGAGCTCGTGCGGCGGAACAGTGCTCATTAACGGTCCTCGAGATCGAACTGTTCTGCGAGCGAACGATACTCGACAGGGCTTCCCTCAAGTAGAACGTCGAGAGATTTCGCGGGCTCAACGGAGACCAATACTCCCCTAACTCGATCTTCGCCTCCATAGTCTTGGATTAGGTATTCCAAGCCCTCAACGCTGGTTGCGACCGCGTCCCTGTCTGATCGAGCATTTACCTCGACGAGGACAATGTTCCCATCTGCGTCCCGACCGACCAGGTCTGGCTTCGTATCTGTACTCCTCTGCGTCGGCCCCTGATCGATAACTTCGAAGCCCCCACCGATCACGGTCGGATGCTCACGGACGTACTGTGTCAGCTGCTGCGGTGAAGCCATGTGACGACGGAGAACGTGCGTCCGAACATCAGCGTAATCCGTATCAGGGTCTTCGAGGAGTACCCGCAATTCGGTATCGGTTAGGGACTCGTGTGACTCCAGCTTCGACAACGCTTCCTCCAGGACTTGCGCTCGCTGTGACTCCACGACCTCAACGTGTACGTCAACGGTGCGGTCAGGATAGTGCCGGTTGTATGTCTCGGAGATTCCATTCCAGAGTGCCGACTCAAAGTCCAGATCATCATTAGCGAGGATAGCCATTCGAAAGAGGAGAGCCAGTGAACGCTCATACGCATATTCGGGTGATAGTTCGTCGGCCGTCACTGTCTGTCTGAGATCTCTGTCGTCCATGCACTCGAATAGTAGGGACAGATCCCGGAGTGTCGCTCGTAGCCGCTCACGCATCTGTTGGCGGACTTGACGTGGGTTAGTGATGTCCGGTCGCTCGTCGCGGAGGTACGCGCGCTCACGTTCAGTGAGAAACCCCTGTGCTTCGCGTGGAACCATACCACCCGATAGAGCGCGAGGCTAATAGAATTAATGAATCGTAGTCTTACAGACACACGCTTTAAATAGTAATGAGATAGATTGATGCTATTGCGTTCTGTATCGTGTGACATGTCGCGTAAGGAGATACACCGCCACGACCTGTCCACGAACGAAATAGTAACCCGCTATGCGACGCTCGACATCGAGACATCGTCTGTCGATCCCGAGGAGGGGCAAACAGTCGCTATCGGCATCGGGACTGTCGATGTCCTTGACGGCGAGATGTCCGTGGATGTTCTCTCATACGGGAGCGCACAGGGGAGCGAGAAAGCACTCATCAGGCGGGCGTTCACGAGAATCAATGAGTTCGAACCGTCCGCGCTGGTGACGTTCAATGGGGAGTGGTTCGATCTGGACTTCTTGGGCGGGAGAATCGAACGACTCGAGTTCGACCAGAAGCCCACACTTGAGTGTGCGGAACATCATCTCGATCTCTTTCTCCCACGGAAGCAGAAAGCCGATACAGCGGGCGTAAAGTGGCCGAAGCTGGAGACCGTTCTCAGCTCGCACGATTTGTCGGTGCCTGTGACTGAATGGCGAGGACAGGAGCTCACGAACACGCGTTTCGGTGAAGAACTCGCACCGGCGTATCTGGAATCTGTCCAACAGGGCAATGAGGCACGAGTAGACGATCTGGAGTCGGTGATCTACGAGTACACCGCGACAGACGTAGAGGCGAACATCGCGCTGTACGAGGCCGACGCTGGCCGGCAATACGAGCCCATGTTACTGGGATGACCCAGCCCCCGGTTCTGTTGAGCTTGCTATTTATGGTATCTTGGTCAGAAGTCCGCTACAAGTCATTGTATGAAAGAAGTGACTCTCATTTCGCCGGCTCAGCTTGACGAGTTGTACGGTCACGTCGAGCTCGATGAGATCCAGGACGTACTAACCGAGCTAAAGGAACTTCACGAGGAACTCCGAGCTTCAGAAGGCCAAATGATATTAGAGATGACTGGAGACCTTGGCCGCAGTCGGAAAATGCTGGCTCGCAACAAACGCGACCTGATACAAGCAATTCGGGCATTTGAAAACGATTTCTCAGCAGGGAATTTTACCGATGAAGACGAAATTCTGAACGCGCTGATGGAGTTCAGTCGATCACTCCACAACTATCTGGCGATGGTACACTCAGTTCGTGATCACGCCTACCGAGTCCTCAATAAATTAGATGATGATGACCTACGGGACCAGTACACGACCAAGCTACAGGAGACAGGGTTGGCAAAGAGAGGGAGCTTTGTAGCTGATCTGCGGAACTACGTTCAGCACAGACGGGTGCCTGTTGTCACCGGTCGAATCCAGTCGCACGGAACAAACCAGATCATCTTTGACCGAGAGAAGTTAGCGACGTGGAGTGATTGGAGTTCTGACGGCCAAGAGCGATTGATGGAGATGGAGGAGGAATTTGAGATTGAAGACGAAATAGAGAGCTATCAGTCGATAAACGAGACGTTCTACGATTGGTTCCTCAACGCCATCGGGGAACGGTACATCGACGAGATAAAGGAAAGAGACGAGATCATCGATGAGATTGTCCAAATTCAGCAGGACGAGCTCATCAACCGCTCCTGAAAGTTACCAGATCTGTTCGACGGCGGTCCCTCTCGTCTCGGCGTCCGAGTGGAGATACTTCATCGTCGAGTTGATGCTCTTGTGTCGGAGCTGTTCTTTGGCGTGGTGTGGGCCGACGTGATTCGCCCAGTAGGTCGCGACCCCATGTCGGATTGAGTACCAGCTAATCTCTTTGTGGTCCGGGACGGGGACGTTGCCTTCCTCGAGTAGACGACGGAGAATGTAGTTACAAGACTTCGAGCCATAGCGAGTACCGCGCTTAGTGAGCCAGAGCTCGTCCCTTCCGTCGTACTTTTCGTAGGTCTCGCGTTCTTCCAGCCAACGCTCAAGGACTGTTGCCGTCCGCTCTTTGAGCGTGCAGTTCCAGTGGGCGTTGTTCTTGGTTGACTCCTCTTTCGGGATGTTCAATTCGTTGTTCTGGAGGTTAGCCCAGTGGACCGTAGCACGGCCGACTTCGATGGGGCGGAGTCCGGTGTCCAGCGTCACCGCAATCATCGACGGAATCTTCCACGAGTTTGCCTGCTTGAACTCCCTCGGGCCAACCTCATCCTTGGGGATGCTCATCCGCTGCGAGAGGTACGTCTTGATGCGTTCGCGCTCCTCCGCGGTCATCCGCGTGTTGTGGTAGCTCTTTACCGAACTGTATTCGAGTGCGGCCTGATAGAGTGGTTCGAACGCAGTCCGCCGGAGGTAATCGCGTTCATCACCGTTCGCCTGACTCAACTCCGGTTTGGGCTCCCAGTCGTATTTCGTCCCCCGGACGTGGTTACTATACTTGAAGAACCGTTTGATCGCTTTCGCCGTGTGGAGAACACTTGAGTCGATCATTCCACTGGACCGGTCGAGCAGCTGAATGAATCGGTCCGCGTGCGCGGGTGTGAAGTTGGTCGTGTAGCGATCTTCGTCAGTCCACAGCCACCTGAACGTCGTTTCGAGCTTGTAATGAGTAGACTGGAGAGTGCTTTTCGCCAGTCCCTTGGCCCGCTCAGGATTCTTCCCGTAAGAACCGAGCCAGGTGAGCAAGTCCGTCTTGAAATCTCGGTAGTCGTCCACGATGTTGATGCCGAACGCTTCGAGGTCCTCGCGGGACCGTTTGCTCACCAGTGGGAAGTCGATTTCAACGGTCTCAGGCTCCAGATTCTGGGGAAGCTCAGTGGAGTCGGTGCCACCAGCTGCGGGTAGATCGTCCAGTGGATCGTACTGGTACGTCATCCGCGCACCCTCCAGAATTTGAGTGTGCCATGACAGTTTTCAAAATCGCAAGACTGCGCCGTAATCGGTCTGTAGCGTTTCCGGACGTTATTGAGTTGCATTTGCCTTTCCTGAAAAGGCTAAAATCGGCGGAGAGGGGCTGTAACGCCCCGTAAGCCTAGGCCGGGATTTGAACCCGGGCTCTCGTCCTTACCAAGGACGCGCTTTACCGCTAAGCTACCCAGGCAGGCATTCCTTGGTTGTCCGGGTTCCTCTTTAGGGGTTTCGATTCGAATCGCCCCGGAACCGTGGTAGCGTATGTCGATTAGCGGTCCGCGGCGGAGGTGACCGCGTCGTCTCCGCCGCCGCCTCGGTAGAGGGCCGCGATGCGCTCGACGGTCCCTTCGGAGACGGTCTCGTCGGCCGGCGGGAAGTCGCCGTCGTGGGTGTCGGCCAGCCCGGCGGCGTACTCCACGAGGGCGGTCGGCGGGGCCGAGCCGACGGCCGTGGTGCCGGCGACGACGGCGAGCGTGCAGATGTTCACTTCGAGTTCGCCGTCGAGGTCCGGGCGTGCCGCCTCGTCTGCCGAGCGGCGGCGGGTCTGGTCGCGGCCGAAGGCGCGGACCGTCTCGACGGCGTGGTCGGCGGCCTCGGTTCGGGCGAGGAGGTAGAAGCCGCGCGAGACGAGCACGTCGGCCGCGAGGATGTCGAGGTCGGCGTCGGTGTCCGCCTCGGGGGAGTCGAGGTGCGTCCACGGCTCGTCGTGGGCGAGCGACCGGGTGAGCCGGAGGCCCTCGTAGATGAGTTGCACTCCGGCCGCGCGAGGGGCCATCGCGTTCAGGTCGACCTTCGGTTCGACGGCCCGCGCGCTCACGAACGTGAGCACTGCCGGCGTCAAGGAGGCGGCGTCGAGGCGTTCGTCCAGCGCCGCGCGGAGGGCCTCGGGCTCGATGTCGGAGAGGGCCTCTCGCGCGGCCTCGCGGGCTCGCACGGCGTCGTCCATCGGCCGAGACTTACGGTTGGGAGGGCAAAGACCTTTGGAAAACCACGGCACAACGGGCGTATGATACGGACGACGGACGACGGCGACCTCCGGGTCGTGACCATCGACCGCCCGGCGCGACGGAACGCCCTCAGACCGGCCGACCTCGACGCGCTCGAAGCCGCGGTCGCCGACGCCGACGCGCCGGTCGTCCTCCTCCGGGGGAGCGGCCCGGCGTTCTGCGCCGGCGCGGACCTCGACAGCGTCGCCGACCTCGACGACCCCGAGGCGTTCGCAAAACGCGGCCAACGCGTCGCCGACGCCATCGAAGCCGCCGAGTCGGTCGTCGTGGCCGGCATCGACGGCGCGGCCCGCGGCGGCGGCGTCGAACTCGCGCTCGCCTGCGACGTGCGGGTGGCGACCCCGCGTGCGACCCTCGGCGAACCGGGCGTCCGACTCGGCCTGTTCGGCGCGTGGGGCGGGACGGTCCGCCTCCCGCGCGTCGTCGGCGAGGGTCACGCCCTCGAATTCTCGCTTTCGGGCCGCGTCGTCGACGCCGACGAAGCCCTCCGAATGGGTCTCGTCTCCCGAATCGTCGACGACCCGCGCGCGGTCGCGGCCTCGATGGCCGACAACGACCACCGGTCGCTCCGAATCGTCAAGGAGCGACTGCGCGACCGCGGCGACCGGGACGAACGGCTCGAACGGGAAGCCGCCGACTTCGCGGAACTGCATCGGGCGAACGCCGACGACATCGCGGCGGCGCGCGAGAAGTGAGTGTGAGTTCTGCGGGCGGGGCCGGAAGGGCGGTTCAGCGGCCGGTCACACGTCGAGCGCCGACGGCGCGGGCGGCATCGACCGCTTGTGGGCGCTCCCCTCGACGAGGCCGACCACGCGGTCGACCTGTTGTTCGGTCACGTCGAGGTGGCGGACCGTCGCGGACTTCGAGAGCGGGCCGTCCACGTGGAGCGCGAGAATCGCGTCGAGCGCGTCGTAGGTGAGGCCGAGTTCGCCCTCGTCGGTCTGGCCGGACCACATCTCGGCCGACGGCGTCTGCAACACGAGGTCTTCCGGGACGCCGACGTGGGCGGCCAGTTGGCGGACCTGCTGTTTGTAGAGGTTTCCGATGGGGTTGCAGTCGACCGCCTGGTCGCCGTACTTCGTGAAGTAGCCGGTCATCGCCTCGGCGCGGTTGCCCGTCCCGAGCACGATGCGGTTCTCGTGGTTGGCGACGAAGTAGTTGAGGACCGCCCGCGTGCGGACGTAGACGTTTCCGGCGGCCATGCGGTCGTCCGCCGCTTCGGGGAACGTGTCGAAGAAGGTCTCCGCGATGGGCTGAATCTCGACCACGTCGTACTCGATTTCCAGCATCTCGGCGACCCCCTCGGCGTCGCTCATCATGTCCTCAGCGTTTGCCACGCTCGGCATGACGAGGCCGTGGAGGTTCTCCTTCCCGAGCGCTTCGACGGCGAGGAAGGCGGTGAGCGTCGAGTCGATACCACCGGACAGGCCGAGGACGGCCCCGTCTGCGCCGGCGGCCTCGACGGTGTCTTCGATGAAGGTCGTGATGTGTTCGCGGTGCGCTTCGAGTTCCTCGTCGGAAAGCAGGAGGTCGAACGGTGCGTCCTCCGAGAGAACGTCGACGGATGTCATGGAACCCGGTTGGAACCGGGGGCCCAAATAGTCACGTGTCACGCGAAAACAATGGACGGGCGTCCAGTTTCCGCGGGGGTTCGATGGGGTGAAGCGCTACGTTCAAGTGCCCCCGCAGTCTACGAGTTTTTGCTTCGGAAGACGGTTCGAAGCGTAGCGCGCCGATGTGTTGTCGAACGACGTGAGACAACGCGCGGGGCGAACGAATGTGAGCGCCGATGGGTGACTGAACGAAGTGAAGTCAGCCACGGGGCGAATGCAATGAGCGCCGATGGTCCAGTGGTAGGACACGAGCTTCCCAAGCTCGGAGCCCGGGTTCAATTCCCGGTCGGCGCATTTCTACCGAGACAACGAGCGAGCAACCGCTCTGCGTGTTGCTCGTTCTTGTCGAGTGTGTATGCGGCCCGAGGGAATTGAAGCAGCGAGCAACGCGAAGCGTTGCGAGTGAGGTTCAATTCCCGGTCGGCGCACAACCTGTTTTACTGACAGTTGTCCGAACGGGGGCACATGGACATCGAGACGTCCCTCCTGTCGATTCGACGCTGGCTGATGGCACTCGCGCTGTTACTCACGGTTCAGATGTACACCGACGCAGTCGGCTGGAGCGGTCAGCCGGTCCGGCTCGCGCTACTGGGCGCGGGCGTCTACATCGCCATCGCGCTGTTACTCACCTTCTTCGAAGGATAACCCGCCGCGCCGACTCAGAAAAACAGGTTCTGCACGTCGTCGAACTGCGGAGACTCCGAGCGGAACACCGGCTCGCGGGCGGTCTGGCGAATCATCGCGTGGCGTTCGAGGGCCGAGTCGAATTCGAGAATCGCCCGCTCGATGTCGCGGGCGAGCGCGTCGATTTCGCCGTGGAGTTCGTCGTCGTCGGCCATGATACGCGTAGTTAGTCGAGGGCCGGTAAAACGGACTCGGCTGCGGGGCGTCACCGGAGCCGTCGGGTGCAGTTCCAGCAGAGGTCGAACGTGGCGTCGGCCTCGTTTTCGGCCCCGCAGTTCGGACAGATGCGCTCGCCCGTCGGCGTCGTCTGTACGCCAGCCTGCGAGCCGTCGTCGAGCGACGCCGCGATTTCGGGATGGACGTAGCGGTCCGTCCGGGCGGAGTCCCGACCGGTTCCCTCGCCCATCGTCGGCTCGCCGCCGTTGACGAGGTACCGATAGACCAGCAGCTGGAGCAGGGTCAACCCGAGGGCGTAGACGACGATCCAACCCCAGGTGTCCATCATACATTGACTTACGTTAGCATGCTATATCGGTTCTTCGGTCGAACGGGCCTACCGACGCTCTCGACGGCGGTCGCGGGCGATGCCGACGCGGCGGACTCGCGTCGAAAAGGGTTACTCGCGACGGTGGGACTGCACCGGTCCGTCGAGATTCCGGTCGAACTCGTCGAATGCCTCGATGTCGTCCGGGAGTTCGTAGGGTATCTCGCGCTCGTCGGCGCGGCGCTCGCCGCCGGCGTCGAGCGGTTCGGCAACCTCTTCGAAGCCGGGTTTCACCTTCACGCTCTTGGCGGGGGAGCCGACCGCGATGTGGTGGGCGGGCACGTCGCCCTGGACGACCGACCGCGCGCCGACGATGGCGTTCTCGCCGACGGAGACGCCGGCGTTGACCATCGCGTCGTAGGTGACGCGCGCGTCGTCGCCGATGGTCGTGTGGTAGTTCCTGACCTCGGTCTGGTCGACGGTGTCGTGGGAGTGGCTGTAGATGTGGGCGCTGTCGGAGATGGAGACGCGGTCGCCGATGGTGAGTTTCCCGCGGTCGTCGAGGTGGACGTCGTCGTGGATGACCGTGTTGTCGCCGACCGAGATGTTGTGGCCGTAGGAGAACGTGACGCCCTTGAAGATGCGGAGGTTGTCGCCGGCCTCCGCGAACAGGTGGTCGGCGAGCATCTGTCGGAACCGGAGGGCGAACGCGACGTTGTCGGCCATCGGCGTCGCGTCGAACTGCCGCCAGAGCCACTGGAGGTGCTTCGAGCGCTTGAACCGCTCGTCGTCCTTCTCGGCGTAGTACTCGGCTTCGAGCGTCGCGTTACAGGGGTCGTACCCCTGCAACCGAACCCGCGTCGCTGGCGAGACGGGCTTGCCGTTCTGCCAGCGCTCCCACGCCTCGCGGTCGCCGAACAGGTCGATGAGGGTGTCCCGAACGACCGTGCAGGTGTCTTCGTCCGAGGCGAGCCGACCGTCGACCTCGTCGATGAACGCCTGTAAGCCTTCTTCGGCGTCCGCCGGAAGCGAAACGTGGACCTTCGTCATTGCACCGTCGTAAGCCGTCGAGATTCAAAGGGATTCGGTTGTGCGAACCCCACGTCAGGCCTCCTCCGGGCAGTACTGGCTGGTTCCGGGCGTTTGCGATGGGTGAAACCGAGCGCCCGCCGGGCCGGGGATTCCCACGAGACAAAAACAAAACACACCCAATAAGTCACCGGGCTTCTAAGGGCCGGACATGCACTACCGCGAACTCGGCACCTCCGGAATCGAAGTCAGCGAGGTCGGCTTCGGTGCGTGGGTCGTCGGGACCGATTGGTGGGGCGACCGCTCGGACGAAGACTCCATCGAGATGCTCCACCACGCCATCGAGCAGGGCATCGACTTCTTCGACACGGGTGACGTGTACGGCCACGGCCACTCCGAGGAGGTCGTCGGCGAGGCGCTTGCCGACTACCGCGACGAGGTCACCGTCGCCACCAAAATCGGCTACGACTTCTACAACAACCCGCAGGCCGGCCACGGCGAACTCCCCAAGGAGATAACCGGCGAGTGGGTCCGCGAGGCGACCGAAAAGAGCCTCGAACGCCTCGACATGGAGTACATCGACCTCCTGCAACTCCACAACGCGAACGTCGACGAGGTCACGCCCGACGTGCTCGAAGCCCTCGACGAACTGAAAGAGGAAGGTCTCATCGAGGCCACCGGCTGGGCGCTCGGCCCCTCCATCGGCTGGCTGGCCGAAGGCGACATGGCCATCGAAGAGGAGTTCGACGCGCTCCAAATCGTCTGGAACGCCTTCGAGCAGGACGTGGGCAACCACTTCCTCGACACCATCCGCGAGACCGGCTCCCCGACGAGCCTCATCGCCCGCGTGCCGCACTCCTCGGGCCTCCTGAACGAGCAGGTCCGCCCCGAGACCGAACTCGGCTCCGGCGACCACCGCGGCTTCCGCCCCGACGAGTGGTACGAGACGGGCTGGGAGAAACTCGAAGCGCTCCGCTTCCTCGAACGCGACGGCGAGCGGACCATGGCGCAGGCGTCCATCGCCTACCTCCTCGGCTACGACGAGACCGCGGCCGTCACGCCGACGTTCCGCACGAAAGACGACATCGACGAGTGGGCGAAGGCCTCCGACGTGCCGAAACTCACCGACGAGGAGCTAACCCGCGTCGAGGAACTGTACGCGGACAACTTCGGCATCGACCGCTTCGACGGCATGGACGCGCTCCGCTCGTCGGTCGACGGCGAGGACATCCGCGCGGCCGGCCTCGACAAGCGCGTCGCGAAGGGCGCGCGCAACGAAGCATAATGGGTCGCCTGAAGACCCTCCTCGGCGTCACCGCGGTCGCCCACGTCGCGCTCGCGTGGCTGGTCAGCCTCGACGCCAAGAAGCGCGGCGACGACGCCGGCCGCTGGATAGCGCTGACGCTCCTCACCGGCGTCGTCGGTGCCGCGAAGTACGTCCGCGACGGCCGCTGACGACGGCGGTCCCGCGGCGACTCGGTCGCGCGTTCGCTCGGTTCGTTTTCCGCCGTTCCGGACGCTCACGAGCCCTCCCTTCCGATATATATCTAACTTATAAGGCTACTACACCCCCGCCGTCGAACCCGACCGGTACGGTCGCCGCGGCGCGCTCGCGCCGGGGCGACGCGCACACCCGAACATGTCGAATTCAGCATCTCCTTCCACCGAGACGCGGTCGGAGCGCGCGTACAGAACCTACCCGCTGGGCGTCCGAATCGTCGAGCACGACGACCCGGACGAGGAGGGCCGACGGTACGGCTTCCGCGCGCCCGACCACGCGGGCCGCGAGTTCGCGGACGCCGACACGGCCGCGCTCTACGCCGACGTCTACTTCGACGTGAACGGCTTCGTCGAGGCCGGCACGGGCGACCGCGGCGTGCCGCCGGAAGTCATTCAAGCGGGCCGCGACACCCTCGCGGCGTACTTCCTGACGCAACCCTACGCCGACGCCGACTGGGTGGCGTCGTTCTACGGGAAAAAGCGGGCGCGAATCGAGCGCTACGTCGCGGCCGTCCGACGGCGCGCCGAGGAGATTCGAGACGGCGTCAAGGCGCTCGAACGCGAGGGGACGTCCGTCGCGGACGACGCGTCCGTCGGAGGCCGAATGGGGACCGATATATAGTCCACACAACGCTCACCCACGGACAATATTACAATAGGTATCCAATACAAAATTAAAGGGCGGGAGAACGGAGTGGTTCGACCGCATGGTGGAGTTTACTCGGCGAACCCTCATGGCATCGTCCGTCGCCGCCGCGCTCGGAGCGAGCGTGGCAGGCGTCGGTCAGGCGGCTGACCCCGACGACCCGAACACGCCGCGCGCACCGCTCGTTCGGGGCGAACTCAAGCGCTTTTCGACGACGGCGTTCGGCGCGGAGGTGACGGGACCGTTCGTCTTCGGCGACGGGACGCTCCTCTACAGTCTCCAGCACCCCGACCGCGAGAACCCCGCGCCCTACGACAAGGCGGCTATCGGCTACTTCTCCGGCTTCCGGTTCTCGTTCGACGGCGAGAGCGGCTTCGACGAACTCCCGACGCCCGAGACGGACGAGGAGCGGCGAACGGTCCGGTCCGCCGCCGGCGACTACGAGATTCTGGCCCGCGAGCGCGACCCCATCAACGGCGGGTCGGAACTCCTCGGCGTCCCGCAGACGCCCGACGGGACGAACATCACGAGCGACCGGTTCAGCGGGTCGAAGTACGCCGACGCGGGCTACACCCCCGACTGCAACCAGTTCGTCGCCACGGACGACGCGGGGACCGAGGGCTACCTGTTCACCAACTGGGAGGCGAGTCCGGGTAACGTCTCGCGGATTCCGCTCAGTCGGGACGACGACGGGTCGTGGACCGCCGACCTCGAAAACGCGCTGAACCTCGCCAACACCGACGCGCTCCGCGACCTCGGCGGGACGCGAATCAACTGCTACGGCGACCTGAGCCCGTGGAACACGATGCTGTCCGCCGAGGAGAACTACGGTCACCCGCGCGTCTCGCTGACCGCGACCGTCGGCGACATCGTCGAGAAGGGGACGGGCAAAGGGCTCCGCGGCGCACACGAGTTCTGGAACCGGCCCAACCCGACCGAGATTCAGGCGGCCGTCGACGACTACTACGGCGACGAGTCGTGGTTCGTCCAGAGCTACTGGGCGGTCGCCGGCGTCGAACTCCTCGCGTACTACCTCGGCGCGGAGCCGGTCGACCAGTCCGGCGACGGCAACGACCTGACGCCCATCGGCGACGTCTACCCGAACCCGTACCGGTACGGCTACATCGTCGACGTCCGCGAACCGGCCGCCGAGACCCCCGAGCCGGTCAAGTACTACGTCATGGGCCGGGCCGCGTGGGAGTGCCCCGACGTGCAGTCCGACGAGCGGACGGTCTACCTCGCCTCCGACGGCGACAGCAAGGGCGTCTACAAGTTCGTCGCCGACGAGCCGATTCCGAGCTACGACGACCCGATGGACCTCGCCGGGACGCTCTACGCGCCGTACGTGACGAACCGCGACGCCGCGGTCGAAGCGCCCCCGGCAGACGTGAACCTCGAAATCGAGTGGGTCGAACTCGGGCACGCGACCAACGCGGAAGTCGCGGCGTGGGTCGCGGAGTACGACGGCATCACGCAGGTCGACTACCTCGAAACCCACACGGACTGGACCGAAGGCGACGAGGTGACGGCGGAACTCCTCGAAGCCGCCGACAGGGCGGTCGTCGAAAACGGCAACCGCGACTACGTCACCGACGAGGAAATCGTCGAGTGGGCCGACCAGTACGAGACGCGCGGCCCCGCCGGCGTGGACGAGGTGCTCAGGCGCGTCCCCTTCATCGAGACCCGCGCGGCCGCCAAGGAAATCGGCGCGACCATCGAGTTCAACAAGGCCGAGGGAATCGACAGCGTCGACGGCGCGGAACCCGGCGACTACGTCTACTTCGGCATCTCCGAACTCAACGACGACATGTCGAACGACGCGGGCGACCTCCAGCTCCAGCGCGTCGACGGGGGCGTCGTCTACCGCGCGGAACTGGAGGCCGATTACGACATCTCGACGCTCGAACCCGTCATCGTCGGCCCCGACGCGAGCGACCCCGCCGCCGTCGCCGACGACGCGCTCATCAACGTCGACAACCTCGACGTGATGGACGACGGCCGCGTGCTCTGTTGCGAGGACGCCGACCAGTTCGGCCGCTCGTACAAAAACGACTGCCTGTACGTCTACACGCCCGAAGACGGCGACCGCGGCCACGGGAACGACCCCGACGGCGACGACGCCGACAACCCGGGTCGAGGCGACGGTGACGGCAATCCGGGACGCGGCAACGGGAACGGAAACAGCAACTAACCCGCCTCGCTCGGACGCGGTTTTTTGTATTTAGAGGGACACGTTCGACCGATGGTCCTCGAACGGTTCGGTTCGGTACTCTCCCGCGAGGCCCGCGTCGTCGCCCGAAGCCCGCCGCTCTTGGGGGCGGTCACCGGGGCGTGGTTGATGCTCATCGCGCTGATGATGGGGCTCGAAGCGCACCTCGCAGTCGTCTGGTTTCTCGTCGTCGCGCCGTCGGTGATGGCGCTGGCGTACGGCGGGCGGCGCGTCCTGCGTCGCGTCCGCGGCGACCCCGACGGCGAGTGGACGCGGGCGTCGGACGGTTCCGGGTACGACCCGGTCGACGACGAGTCTGCCATCGAGCGACTGCGGGAGCGCTACGCCGCCGGCGACCTCTCCGACGAGGAGTTCGAGCGCCGCCTCGCCAGACTTGTCGAGACCGAAGACCTCCTCGCCGGGCCCCGGTCACGGACGCGGGCGACCGACGAGTCGGAACCGACGTTCGAGCGGAACTGAAGCCGATTCGAGACCGAAAAAGCCACAACGCTCGACCGAGTTCGGGACGACCATGCGCAGTTCACTCGTCGACGTGCTCCCGGACCTCCTCGAACTCCTCGTCTTCGGCCTCGGCAGCGCGGGGCTCTCCCTCGCCGGCGCGTACATCGAGCGCTTCGCGTTCGTCACCTTCGAACAGGGCAACGTCGAAATCGCCGCGTGGGCGGTCGTGATGGGCGCGGTGGCGCTGTACTTCGCGTACAACGTCGGCACCGACAAAGTCCGCCCGAAGCTCCGAGACGTTCGCGCCGCGCTCGCGTAGGAGAAAAAACCGCGTTCTGATTTTCGACCGCCTCAGGCGAGGAACACGTGTCGCGGCCGGTCCGCGAGCACGTCGCGGCCCCACTGGACCGTGTCGCGGAACGCGTCGGAGCGGAAGAACTCCATCGCGTCGTCCTGCGAGCGCCACTGGCTGGCGATGAACATGTCGTCTTCGTCCTCGACGTTGACCATCAGGTCCGTGTCGAAGTGGCCGTCCATCTCTTCGAGGAGGCCGCCGACGGTGCCGAACTTCTCGACGAAGTCGCCGCGGTGTTCGGACTTGACGGTGTAGAACATCCCCATCGTGCCGAAGCCGGACTCCTCGCCGGCGCGCTCGACGATGCCGGGAAGCTCCGAGAGGAAGCCCGCGGCGGTCTCGGCGGCCGACGCCGTCTCCCAGATGGAGACGACGGCGACCCGCCCGCGCTCGTTGGCCTCGTAGACGGCCGTCTTGACGTGCGTCGGGTAGTGGTCGAAGTTGCCCCGGAGGCCCTCGACCTCCTCGAACAGCTCGTCGGCGTCGGCCTCGGAGTAGAGGACCGTCGCGTACACGTCCTCGCCGTGGGGCTTGCCGGCGTAGATGTTCAGCTCTTCGAGCTGTCCGCGGATGTCTTCGTCGTCGCCGTCGTCGCCGTGGTGGTGTCCACCGTCGTCGCCGTCGCCGTGGTGGTGGCCGTCACCGCCCTCGCCGCCGTGGTGGCCGCCCTCGCCGCCCTGATGGCCGCCCTCCCCGTGCGCGTGCGCGCCGTGGTGGGACTCGTCTTCGAACTCGCTCGTCGGGACGCCGTCGCCCGCGAGGAACGCGCCGAGGTCGGACGGCGGGAAGCGCCGGCCGACGTAGAACTGGCCGAACTCGCCGTACTTCGAGGACACCTCGTCGAAGCGCATCTCGTAGACGATGTCCTTGATGTCGGTCGGGTCGTCGCCGAACAGCGTGACGCCCCACTCGTAGTCGTCGAAGCCGACCGAGGAGGCGATGACCTGCTTGATCTTCCCGGCGTACTTCCGGCCGGTGTCGCCGTGGGTCGACATCAGCTCGCGGCGCTCGTCGAACGAGAGGTCGTACCAGTTGTGCTCCTCGCCGCGGCGCTTCGACATCGGGTAGAAGGACATGTAGGTGTCCTCGGGGATGTCGGGCTTGAGTTTGCCCTCGATGTAGCGGAGCAGTCCCGTATCGATGTCCTCCTCGTTGCCCTCGAAGTAGTCGTCCGAGACGTAGCCGGACACCTCGGTGACGGAGACGTAGGAGGTCGGCTGTTCGGTGAAGGCCGCGAGCGCGGTCCGCTCGAACTGCCGTTCGGCGCGGGAGACGTCGTCCAGCGTCGGCCGGAAGTGAACGACCACGAAGTCCGCCTTGTGGCCGAGGACGGAGAAGACGGCGGACGCGCCCGCCTCGGCGTCCTCGACCGCCTCGTGGGCGTCGAGGTACGCGACGCCCTCCTCGATTGCGCGGCGGCGCTCGTGTTCGGGCGCGTCACGCCACGCGTCCCAGTCGACGGTTCGGAAGTCGTGCAGCGCGAACCAGCCCTCGTCGGTCTGTGGGGCCTCTACCATACCGTGGCCTAGGGAGTCATCCGGTATTGAAGTTGCGAGTCGTTTTCGCGGTTCGAGAACCGTCGAAGGAAAGCGGGACGGCTCCGGTCGGAGCGGTCAGGAGGGCCGTCGCCCCCGACCGAGGCGCTCAGCCGAGGAGCGTCGGCCCGAATATCATGAGCACGAGCGACGCGAGCATCGTGAGGCCGATGGAGGTCGTGATGGTGCGGACGACGGTGTGGGGGTCGTCGACCGGGAGCCGCGAGACGACGGCCTCGGCCGAGGTCCGCAGGATTCGACCGCCGTCGAGCGGATAACCGGGGATGCAGTTGAAAAGCCCCAGTTGGAGGTTAATCCACGCCGTCCAGAACAGGACGTTGGCGACGATGAAGACGCCGCCGCCGAGGAAGCCGAGCGGGCCGCCGACCTGATAGAAGTTGACGACCTGCCCGGTGAAGCCGGGGAAGTTCGGAATCCCGAGGACGACCGACGCGAGGGGCAACAGCAGCGACACGTAGACGAGTTGGAGGGGCGACCCGGCGAAGGCGGTCGCGAGGCCGCCATCGCCGCCGTCACCGCCGAGAAGCGAGAGGTACGTCCCCGCGGGGTACTCCTGCGTGCCGAAGTCGGTCAGGAGCAGGCCGCTCGTCCCCTGGAAGATGTTGACGCCGAGGAAGCCGTTGCCGTCCTGGTCGTTCGTGCCGAGCGTCACCTGCACCGTCTCGAAGCCGCCGTCGCGGTAGACTTCGACGGCGACGGTCTGGTCGGGGTCGGTCCGGTCGAGCGCCTGCTGAAGCTCCGTCGAGGAGGTGATGCGCTCGCCGTTGAACGACGAGACGATGAGGGGTTGGGTCGTCCCCGTGGCGTTGTACAGCGGGCTGTTCTCGGCGACGTTGGTGATGTAGGCACCCACCGGGATGGTGCGCTCGCCGGCGGAGGTGTCGAGGCGGGCGAACCGCGAGTCGCCGACGGCCGACTCGAAGTCGGCGCGCGTCGAGACGGCGGTCCCGTTGACCGCGGTCACGCGAATCGGGTCGCTGCCGGACTCGACGGTCAGGTTCGCCGGGTTGCCGGCGACGGAGCCGGCGACGACGAGTTCGCGCGTGACCGAGATGGTCCGCTCGCCGTCGAGTTCGACCGACACCGTCTCCGCGTCCGTGCCGAGGAGCGCGGCGTCGAGTTCCCGCGTCGTGTTGACCGGCGTGCCCTCGATGGCGGTCACGCGGTCGCCGCCCGAGATGCCCGCCGCGTCGGCCGGCGACCCGGCGTACGCGCCGGAGACGGCGACGCCGGGCGCGACCGAGATGGAGCCGATGACCGGGCCGAAAAGCAGGGCGAACGCGACGAGCGTGACGGCGAAGTTGTTCGTCACGCCGGCGGCGAACATCCGCGACTTGCCGCCGCGGTCGGCGCGGCGCTGGCTCTCCTCGGAGGGTTCGACGAACGCCCCGACGGGGAGAATCGTCAGGAGGACGACGCCCATCGACTCCACGTCGATGCCCTCGACGCGGCTGAGGACGCCGTGGCCCCCCTCGTGGACGACGAGGCCGACGAGGAGGCCGAAGAGGATTTCCGGCGCGACCGAAAGCGGGAGGAAGTCGTTGACGCCGGGGATGACGAGGAAGTTCTGCGGCTGGTTCACCTGCGTCGGGGCGGGCGGGTTCTGGAGGATGACGACCGCCTGATAGACGAGGAGGACGAACGTCCCGACCATGATGACGAGGGCGATACCGAGGCCGACGTTACTCCACGCCCGCCAGAACCGCTTGGGGGCGGCGATTCTGTCGAGGAGTTCGCGGCCGCGACGGGTGTGGACCGTCGTGAGGGGACCCTGGACGCGGACGTACTCGGGGAGGATACCACGAGCACGCAACAGCGCCGCGAGGAGAGAGTAGGCGATGAAGCCGGCGAGAACCCAAAGCAGCGTGTTCATCGCCCGAAGGGAAGCGGCGCGCGCCAAAAGGCGTTCGGGTTACGATTCCACCGTTCGGGTCACGGTACCGCGTTCGACGAGCGCGAGCGCCGACCCGGCCCGCGACCGAGAGTCGGGTTACTCGTCGTCGTCGTCGCCGGGCGACTCGATTTCGACTTCGACCGCGCCGTCGTCGTCCGCGTCGGTCTCGTCGTCGCTCGCGTCGGCAGTCTCGTCTGCCTCGTCCGTCTCGTCGTCGGAGGCGGCGTCGTCTGTTTCCTCCTCGGGGTCGTGTTCGACGGTGACCGTGGCGTCCTCGTCGTCGGTCGCGTCGTCCGCGCCGGTCTCCTCGTCGGCCGCCGTCTCGCCCTCGGCGGGGTCGTCGGCGAGCGCGATGTCGGTGAAGGAGTCGCCGGACGACGAGCGAAGCCGAGAGACGGCGTAGGCGACGCCCACGAGGAGCAACGCGACGAGGAGCAGACGGCCCCACGAGCGGCCGCCCGAGGAGTCGTCGTCGACGGACGCCTGTTCGGAGTCGGCGTCGAACTCCTCCAGTTCGACGTCGAATTCGTCTTGCGATTCCTCCACGGACCGGATGAAGTCGATGAGAGACATGTGAACTGTGATGCGGCGAGGCCGCGGTAGGCGTCGTTCGCGGGGGAACGAGCCCGTCTCACCGTACGCGCGTCGGGGACATAAGTCGTCCCCCAGAAGGGTTTTAGCCACCCCGGCGACGAACGGGAACCGTGTTCGACAGTTCCCGCTACGAGGTCCGACAGAAGGTGTCCATCAGCAACAAGTACGTCGTCTACGAGGGCGACGACCCCGTCCTCTCGGCGAAGCAAAAGAAGTTCAAACTGAAAGAGGACTTCCGGCTGAACGACCATGACACCGGCGAGGAGCGGTTCCGCGTCAAGGCCGACAGCGTCCTCGACGTGTCGGCGGCCTACGACATCGTCGACAGTCGGACCGGCGAGCGCGTCGGCGCGGTCAAACGCGGCGCGTTCTCGTTCGCCAGACACACCTACCAACTGCTCGGCCCCGACGGCTCGGTCGCGGGGCGAATCGTCGAGGACAGCGTCCCGATGGCGGTCGCCAGACGGCTCGTCACGACGCTCATTCCGTTTTCCTACCGCATCGAGGACGCGACAGGAGCGTCGGTCGGCGCGGTGGACGGGCAGTTCTCGCTCCGGGACAAGTACACCGTCGACGTGGACCGCGAGCGAATCGACCCGCGACTCGCCGTCGTCGGCGCGGTCGTCATAGACGCCATCGAGGAGAACTGACGGTCCGGTGAGGGTGGTGGCGAGGGACGAGGAGTCAGTCTTCGCGGCGGAGTCGCGCGACGACGAAGTCGCGCTCTAGCTCGCCGAGGAACTCGCCGAGTCGCGGTCCCTGTTCGGCGTCGAAAAACAGGCGGTAGCCGGCGGCGAAGAAGTCGCCCATCTCGATGCCGTGGCGGCGCGCGGTCTCGTAGATTTCGCCCTGAATCGCCTCGCCGTCGTGGTTCTCCTCGACAAAGTCCGCCAGTTCGTCGAGCGCGGCCTCGACCGCGGGGTCGAAGTCGAACGCGGGGAGGTCGACCTGCAGGCGGTAGTTGTACTGGTTGTCCATCTTCTCGGCCCAGCGGCGGGCGCGCTCGACCCGGCCGAGCGCCTCCTCGACCGCCTCGTCGGGCGTGTCCTCGTCGAAGAAGCCCTCGTTGCGGGCCATCTTGACGCGCAGGTCCTCGTCGTCGGTCATGCCGAGGACGGCCGCGAACGTGTACGGGAGCCGAACCCGGTCCTCGCGGACCTCGTCGACGACGAACGGGTAGGCGCGCTCGGCGAAGCGGGTCAGGCTCTCGTCGTCGACCTCGCCGAAGTAGGCGCGCTCGAAGCGGTCGAAGTCGTCAACGAGCTGGTCGAGCCGCGTGAGGTCGAGGTCGCGGGCCTTCCGCGGGTTGAGCGCGAAGAAGTACCGGAGCACCTCGGGTTCGAGCAGGTCGAGCATCTCCGCGACGGTGACGATGTTGCCGGCGGACGACGACAGCGCCTCGCCGTTGAGCGTGAACCACTCGTACACCATCGGCACCGGCGGCTCGATTCCGAGGACGTTCTCGGCGATGTCCTTGCCGGAGGGCCACGAGCCCTCGGCGTGGTCCTTGCCGAACGGCTCGAAGTCGACGCCGAGGACCTGCCACTGGCCGGGCCACTCGAAGCGCCACGGGAGCTTGCCCTCGCGGAACGTCGCGGTCCCCTCGTGGCCGCAGCCGTCGATGGTGTTGTCGCCGACGGTCATGTCGGTACAGACGTAGTCGACGGTGCCGGCGTCGAGGTCGATGTCCGTGACCGTCTCCGTGATTTTGCCGCACTCGGCGCAGACGGGGTTGAAGGGGACGTAGTCCTCGTCGACCTTCGACTGGTACTCGCCCAGCACCTCGCGCGCGGTGTCGGCGTGTTCGAGGACGTGTTCGACCACGGGGTCGAAGTCGCCGTTCTCGTACAGTTCGGTGTTGGAAATCATCTCCACCGGGACGCCGAGGCGGTCGGCGTCGGCCTTCAGGAGCGCCGCGAAGTGCGCCGCATAGGACTCGGTCTCGCCGAACGGGTCCGGAATCGACGTGTACGGCTTGCCGAGGTTGCGGCCGAGCGCGCCGGCGTCGACCTCGCCGAGGCCGACGATGTTGCCGTCGGCGTCCGCGAGCTTTCGCGGGAGCTTCCGGAGGGGGTCCTTGTCGTCGCTGGTGAACACCTGCCGGACCTCGTGGCCGCGCTCGCGGAGCACCTCGGCGACGAAGTAGCCGCGCATAATCTCGTTGAAGTTGCCGAGGTGAGCCACGCCGGACGGGGAGACGCCGCCCTTGATTACGACCGGCTCGTCGGGGTCGCGGGCCTCGATTTCGTCGGCGACCTCGTCGGCCCAGAAGCCGTGGTGATTGGCGTCCGCGTCGCCGTCGCCGTCGGTCGCGTCCGCGGCGGGAGCGTCGCCGCGAGAGGGGTCGTTCGTCGCCATCTCAGGGTGCCCAGTAGGTCGGTTCGTCGCCGCCCTCGGGGATGATGTCGGTGCCCGTGTGCTCGCCGCGGAGGACCGCCGGCGTGATGCGGTCGGGGTCCGTGCCGTCGAGGACGATGGTGCGCATCTTCGCGCGCTCGATGAGCTTCGCGGCGAGGAGGTCGACCGGGGCGGACGAGCCGGCGTTCATCTCGATGTCGCCGATGACGTCGACGAGCTCCGCGGCGGTCATCTCCTCGAACTTCGTCGCGTCGGGGTCGGATTTCGGGTCGGCGCTGAACACGCCGTCGACGCTGGTCGCGTAGACGAGCAGGTCGGCGTCGACGTACTCGGCGAGCGCGGCCGCGACGGCGTCCGTGGTCTGGCCGGGCATGACGCCGCCCATCACCGAGATGTCGCCGCGCCGGATGGCGTCGCCGGCGTCCTCGTAGTCGTGGGCGACCTTGGGGTCGACCTGCGAGCCGAGCGCCGCGATGAGCAGGCGGGCGTTGATTCTGGTCACGTCGATGCCGATCTGGTCGAGTTGAACCTCGTTCGCGCCGAGGTCACGGGCCGCGCCGATGTAGTCGCGGGCGACGCCGCCGCCGCCGACGACCGCACCGATTTCGCACCCGTCCCGCGCGAGCGTTTCGACGACGGAGGCGTGACCCTCCACGCGTCGAGCGTCGAGGTCCGGCGCGAGCACGCTTCCGCCGATGGAGATGACGACTCTCATTGCACACGGGTATCCGTGACCGCATCTTAAGGGTTATCAACTGCGAGACGCCCGTGTCGGGGGCTTTAAACCACTCTCGCGGCGACTACGAGTATGCGACTCGTCACCGTGGAGACGGTTACGCTCGTCGTCGTCGGGTGGGTGCTCGCTCTCGGCGCGATGCTCGTCCGCCACCGCCGCGGCGAGGTCGACCGCAGGACCGTCTTCAACTGGGCGCTGGTGGCCTGTTTTTCGGTCGGCTGGGCGCTCTGGCAGTTCGACACGTTGCCCGCGACGGCCGACACGTCCGTCGGCGCGGCGGCCCCGTGGCTGGCGACGCTCCTCGGCCTCGTCGGCGCGGCCGTCGCCGTCCACCTCTACCGAACCCGCCCGCGCCCCGAGGCGCGGGAATCGGAGCCGACACCCGAGTCCGACGAGGCCGGCACGGAGCAATCTTAAACCGGCGCGGGCCGTCCTTCGGGTATGCACGTCCTCGGAATCGTCGGCGCGGGCGCGACGGCGCTCTGCGACCGACTCGCCGCGCAGTTGGACGGCCGCGTCGCCACCGTGGAATCGCTCCCCGAGAGCGCGACCGAACCGGAATCGACAGACGGCGTCGCCGCCGCGTACGGTCTCTCGCCGGACGGTAACTGGGTCGGTACCGGCGACGACCGCGGCCTCGATAGCCTCCTCGACGACCTCTCGGCGGCGTACGACTACGCGCTCCTCTCGGGGTTCCCCGACGCGCGCGTCCCGACTCTCGCGCTCGCCGGAGCCGACGCCGCGAACGTCATCGCGGAGGCCGAAACGGCGGAATCGGCTGACGTGGCGTCGCTCGCCGCCGAAATCGACTCGCGCGAACCGCACGTCACGCTCGAAACGCTGGTCAAGCGCGCGAAGGCCGACCCGCTCGAAGTGTACGCCGGAGCGATTGCGACCTTCACCGGGCGGGTGCGCGCGAAGGAGTCCGAGGGCGACGACCCGACGCTCAGCCTCGAATTCGAGAAGTACGACGGGGTGGCGGAGTCGAAGATGGCCGCGATATCTGAGGAACTGGAGGAGCGCGACGGCGTTCTCCGCGTCCTCATGCACCACCGGGTGGGCGTCGTCGGCGACGGAGAAGACATCGTGTTCGTCGTCGTCCTCGCGGGACACCGCCGAGAGGCGTTCCGGACGGTCGAAGACGGCATCGACCGCCTGAAAGACGAGGTCCCGATATTCAAGAAGGAGACGACCACCGACGAGGAGTTCTGGGTCCACGACCGATGAGGCGGAGCGGATTATCCACGATACGCGGATAGTCGCGACGACGGGGGAATCGGCCGATATTGCGGCATCTATTTCCGCAAAATGAGGCGTCAGACGGGGTGAAACGGCGCGTATTCGACCCAATGTATTCAAGACATTATTTTTAGAAAGAATCCCTCAAAGACGGTTCTAAAAAATCTAAGACGGTCTCAAAGATTCCTAAAACGAACCCTTTTGGTCGATTCAGGCTGAAAGCGGCCGAACTAATTCTAACGGACCTTCCTTTATAACAGGTGATGGGTCGATAGGTGGAAGTGAGGTGTACCAGATGAGCGCAACAGTACCCCCCTCCACCGACAGTAGCTCCAAGGAAGACCGCCTCAAGCAGTACCTGCTCGACCGTGCGAAAGACGGCGAGATGTACTTCAAGAGCAAATTCATCGCCGACGACGTCGGCCTGTCTCCCAAGGAAATCGGCGCCCTGATGGTCAAGCTCCGCGACTCCGCGACGGAGCTGACCATCGAGAAGTGGTCGTACACGAGCGCGACCACGTGGCGCGTCGAGACCGCCTGAGAGCACGCACTGCCCGCCCCGACCGACGCCAGCGCCCAGACGACGCGCACCGCCCGGTCCCCGGACGAACTGACCCCGACCCCGACAGCCCGCGACCCCGCGGTAGCCCCGCCGAGCGCGCTCGGACCCCGCGCCGAGACTCGACTCGACCGCCCGCCGGCCGGCCCCGCTCGGCTCGTGACTCCGACGAGCCGGCCCCCCTCCTCGCGGCGCAGAGTGCCGAACTCCTCGCACCCCGCCGGAGCGGCCTCCACCACACACCCCCGGTGACGGCCCCCCGCCCGCGGCGACGCCCGCACGGTTTCGCAGCGCTTCGTTTTTCAGTGCGACGCAGACGCCCCGAGCGACCGCCTCCCGCGCCGCCGTCGCCGGGTCGGTTCGGAGTCCCGTCACGGGATTTATGCACGTCGCCCGCCTACTGCACGTCGATGGTACAGTCCGAATCGGCGGACGGACCGCCGGTGGAGGCGCTTCGCGCCGTCTTCGACGTTCACGAGGTGCGGTCAGACGGTCGCCGTCGAATCTACTACGGCGAGTCGCTCGTCCCCGAGCAGATGCTCGTCCGCGAAATCTGGCCGTCGTTCCGGGAGGCCGGCTACGACGTGCAGGTGCAGGTCGCGGAACTCGGGGAGACCGACGTGGTCGTCGTCGAACCCGCCTCGCAGGGCATCGAGGGAGTCCCGTGGAAGAACATCACGCTGTTCGCGCTGACGATTCTCTCGACGCTCTTCGTCGGCGCGTACGCGTGGTACTATATCCCGCTTTCCGACATCACCGCGAACCCGCTCGTGATGCTTCGGGCGTGGCCCTTCACCGCCGCCGTCCTCGGCGTCCTGTCGGTCCACGAACTCGGCCACTACGCGGTCGGCCGATACCACGGCGTCAACGTCTCGCTGCCCTACCTCATCCCGTTTATCTTCCCGTTCGGCACGCTCGGTGCCATCATCCGCATGCGCGGGCAGATGCCCGACCGGAAGACGCTGTTCGACATCGGCGTCGCCGGCCCGCTCGCCGGCCTCTGTGCGACGGTCGTCGTCACTATCATCGGCCTCTCGCTCGAACCGATGACCGTCCCGAGCGAGGTCCTCGGCCGGTCCGGGGACATGATCATCTTCAACAACCCGCCGCTCCTCGACGCCATCGCGACCGTGCTCGGTCGTCCAACGGAGTACGCCGACCCCCGGACCGTCGTCCACCCCGTCGTCATCGGCGGCTGGGTCGGGATGTTCTTCACGGTCCTCAACCTGCTCCCGGTCGGCCAACTCGACGGCGGCCACATGGTCCGGGCGATGCTCGGCGAGCGCCAGGAGTCGCTCGCGGCGGCCGTGCCGCTCGTCCTGTTCGGCATCGCCGGCTACCTCCACTACGTCCGCGGCCTCGGCCTCAACCAGTCCGTCGGCCTGTGGTTCTTCTGGGGCCTGATGTCGACGTTCATCGCCTACAACGGCCCGGCGAAACCGATAGACGAGACGCCGCTCGGAACGGGCCGGATGGCCGTCGGCCTCTTTACGTTCGCCCTCGGTGCGGCGTGCTTCCTCCTCGTGCCGATTCAGGTCATTCCGGGATAGCGCGCGGGCGGACTCGACACCGATACCGACCGAAAAACAGCTAGTCGCCGCCGTGGGTGTAGCCGCGGTCCGGAACGGCCTCGCCGTCGGCGACGACGGCCTCGGCGGGTTCCTCGACGACCTTCCCGACCACCGTGAGCGGTACGTCGGTCGCGTCGCGGGCGGCGTCGAGCGCCGGCTCGGGGAGCGTAAAGACGAGTTCGAAGTCCTCGCCGAAGAACGCCGCGAGGTCGCGTCTGTCGTCGGAATCGGTCGCCACCTCGGCGACGCCGTCGTGGACCGGCAGCGCGTCGAAATCGAGTTCGAACCCGCAGTCGCTGGCCTCCGCAAGTTGGTGGACCGACCGGGCGAGGCCGTCGCTCGAATCCATCATCGCCGTGGCAGACCCGCGGAGGGCGACGCCGGCGGCGACGCGGGGCGTGAACCGAAAGAGGTCGTTGGCGCGGTCTGTCTCGCCCGCCTCGAACAGGCGGACGGCGGCGGCGGAGCGGCCGAGTTCGCCCGTGACACAGAGCACGTCGCCCGGGGTCGCGCCAGAGCGGCGAACCGGGTCGTCGGTGCGGCCGATGGCCGTCGTCGCCGTGGTGAACTCCCGGTGGGTGTCGAGGTCGCCGCCGACGTACTCAGCGCCGACCGCCTCGCAGACGTCCCGCGCGCCCCGGACGAAATCGCCGAGTTCCGTCTCGTCGAGTTCGACGGCGGCGTAGGCGGCGACGGCGCAGGTCGCGCTCGCGCCCATCGCGGCCACGTCCGACAGCGACGCGCCGACGGCCCGCCAGCCGGCGGTGTAGCGGGTCGTCCCCGCGGGGAAATCCGTCGTCTCGTGGAGCATGTCGGTCGTGACGACAAGGTCGTCCACGACGGCGGCGTCGTCGCCGGCACCCGGAAGGTCGGCGGCGAGCAGTCTGAGAGCGGCGCGCTCGTCCATGTCTCGGACGTGTCGGGCGACGCGGAAATGTCCACCTATCCGCCGGTGAGCGGCGTCACAGGTTCGGACGACGAGGTGCGGAACGGCGACGGCGTCCGCGACGGACCTGTTTCTCGGCCGTCGAATCCGGTGACTTAATGCCCGTCGTAGACGCATCCCCAGCAAATGGCCCGCGAGAACATCCGCGCGACGGTGCTCGGTTTCGCAGCGGCGATCGTCGTCTTCGCCGTCCTGTTCTACTTCGCGGGCGTGGACGAGCTCATCGACCGGGTGACGATGGCCGATCCGGCCTATCTGGTCGCTATCCTCGCCATCACGCTCGTGTGGCTCATCGCGTGGGGGGCGTCGCTGAAGACCGTGCTCGGCGTGCTCGGCGTGGACATCTCGGCCGTCCGCTCGTTTCTCATCTTCACGGGCGCGACGTTCTCGAACAACATCACCCCGTTCGGACAGGCGGGCGGCGAGCCTGTGACGGCGCTTCTCATCTCTCGGAGCGCCGACACCGAGTACGAGACCGGGTTGGCGGCCATCGCCAGCGTCGACACCCTCAACTTCGTCCCCTCTATCACCATCGCGCTCATCGGGGCGGGCTACTACGCCACGGAGGTGACGCTCGGCCGCAACCTCGAAATCGCGCTCGTCGCCGTGGTCGGCCTCGCCGTCGGCGTGCCGGCGGCCGTCTACGTCGCGTGGAAGCGCCGCTACGACCTCGAACACCGGCTCATCGGCGTCCTGACGCCGGTCATCCGAACCGTCTCGCGGTACGTCCCGCGGATGTCGGTCCCCACGAACGACGGTATCGAGCGCCGCATCAACGGCTTTTTCCGCTCTATCGAGCGCGTCGGGCGAAACCCGCGGGGACTGGCGGTCGCGCTCGGCCTGTCGGGGGTCGGGTGGTTCTGCCAGATGGTCGCGCTCTGGGTGGCGTTCCACGCCATCGGCGCGCCCATCGCCTTCTCCATCGCGCTGTTCGTCGTCCCCATCGGGGCCATCGCCGGCGTGACGCCGCTTCCCGGCGGCGCGGGCGGCATCGAGTGGACGCTCGCCATCCTCGTCGCCGCCGCGAGCCCCGCCGTCTCGTTCGACGTGGCGACCGCGGGCGTCGTCGTCTTCCGCGGGTTCATCTACTGGGTGCCCGTCGTCCTCGGCGGCCTCGTGATGAGCACGGAGAGCGCGCGCGGGTGGCGGTCCTGACGGCGCGATACGGGCTGTCACCCCGGCGCACGCCGGGCGGGGCGCAGGAGCCTCCAACCGCCCGTATCGGGCGAATACGATGCCTTTAAACGCCGCGATTATGAACCAATAGCCATGGTAACCATCTATGACGTCCCGGCGGACGCCCTCATCGAGGAGGTCGCCGGACGACTCGAGGACCGTATCGAGCAACCCGACTGGATGGCCTTCGCGAAGAGCGGCCAGACCCGCGAGCTCCCGCCCCAGCAGGACGACTTCTGGTACGTCCGCGGCGCGAGCCTGCTCCGCAAGGTCGCCATGAACGGCCCCGTCGGCGTCGACCGCCTCTCGACCGAGTACGGCGGCCTCAAGCGCGGCACCAACCGCTACAGCGTCTCCGGTGCGCACAGCGACGCCGGCAGCAAGAACATCATCCGCACGCTCCTCCAGCAGCTCGAAGAGGAGGGCCTCGTCGAGACCGCCAAGGGAGAGGGTCGCCGCATCACCGCCGAGGGGACGAGCTTCCTCGACAACGCCGCGTCCGACGTGCTCTCCGACCTCGACCGTCCGGAACTCGAACGCTACGCGTAGAGCCGCCGACACACACCGAGAGTTCTTCTTCGACGGCGGATTCCCCGAGAGCCGTCTGTATGCGGGTCCGTAATGGTTTTCAGACATCGGACCGTGCGCTAGGGTATGAGTGGCAGTCCCGACGATGAGCGACTGGAGGAGCTTCGAAAGAAGAAGATGCAGGAACTCCAGGAACAGCGGGGCGGCGGACAGGGTTCCGCGGAGCAACAGCAGGCCGAGGAGGCCGCCCAACAGCGCGCCGAACAGCAGAAGCAGGCGCTTCTCAAACAGCATCTGACCGACGAGGCCCGCCAACGGCTCAACGCGGTGCAGATGTCCAAGCCGGAGTTCGCAGAGCAGGCCGAGCGGCAAATCGTCGCCCTCGCCCAGAGCGGGCGCATTCAGGGCCGCATCGACGACGACAAGATGAAGGCGCTCCTGAAGGAGCTGCAGCCCGAGTCGAAGAGCTTCAACATCCGCCGCCGGTAACACGTGGAACTCGCGCTCCTCTACAGCGGCGGCAAGGACTCCTCGCTGGCCGCACTGCTTCTCGACGCCTTCTACGACGTGACGCTCGTGACCGTCCACTTCGGGGTCACGGAAGACTGGACGCACGCCCGCGACGCGGCGGCCGAACTCGGCTACGCCTTCGAGACGCTGGAACTCGACCGCGAGGTCGCGGCGGCGGCGACCGCCCGCATGGTCGAAGACGGTTACCCCCGCGGCGGCATCCAACACGTCCACGAACACGCGCTCGAAGCGGTCTGCGGCCTCGATTTCGACGCCGTCGCCGACGGCACCCGCCGCGACGACCGCGTCCCCTCTATCTCGCGGGCGCAGGCCCAGAGCCTCGAAGACCGCCACGGCGTCGACTACCTCTCGCCGCTTTCGGGGTTCGGCCGCGGCGCGGTCGACCGCCTCGTGGCGTCGCATCTCGACGTCGAAACCGGGCCCTCCGAGGAGATTCCGAAGGCCGACTACGAGGGCGAACTCCGCCACCTCATCGCCGCCGAACACGGGCGGGCGGCGGTCGACGAGGTGTTCCCGGACCACGTCCAGAGCTACGTCCACGGCCGGCGCTGAGGGCGGCCCCCGCGCTCGGCCGCCGGCCCGACCGCCCGTTCCCCCGGCTCGTACCGCGTCGTTTTTCACCCCGCCGCGCGCCGGGTGAGTCATGGACCCCGGCATCGCCTACTCCGTTCTCGCCGCGTTCGTCTGGGGCATCTACATCTTCGCCCTGAAGCGGTACTTCCCGGGCTACTCCGGGGCGGTTCTCACGGTCGTCGTCAACGCCTTCGCCGTCGTCCTGTACCTCCCGGTCACGGCGGTGACGTACGACCCGGATGCGGTCCCCTCGCTCGCCGAACTCGGCGCGACGGGCGTGGGAATCGTCGCCGGCACGGCCGCGCTCGTCGGCGTCGCGCTCATCCTGTTCGTCGACGCCCTCGACGCCGGCGACGTCTCCTACGTCGCGCCCATCAACAAGCTCGTCCCGGTGTTCGTCCTCCCCATCGAAATCCTGTTTCTGAACCAGTTCCTGACGGGGATGCAGGTCCTCGGCGTCGCGGTCGCCACCGTCGCCGTCTACGTCGCGAACTACGAGGGCGGGGCGTTCCTCGACCCGCTTCGGCGCGCGGTCCGGTCGCGGCCCGCCCAACTCGCGCTCGCCAGTGCGGCCTGTTACGCCGTCAGCGACGTGGGAAAGCGCGTGGCGCTCCAGGAACTCGGCATCCCGACGAGCGTGTTCGTCCCGGTGCTTTTCGTCGGCGCGGCGCTCGCCGTCCTCCCGGTCGCGGTCCGCGACTGGCCGGGGGTCCGCGGCGACCTCCCGAAGTTCGCCGCGGCGGGCGCGCTCGTCGCCGTCGGCGAACACGTCACGTCGACCGCCTTCGGACTGGTGCCGGCGAGCATCGCCTCGCCCATCGTCAACATGCAGGCCATCGTCGCCGTCGTCCTCGGCGGGGTCGTCCTCCGGGAGGCCCGGTTCGGCACGCGCCTCGCCGCCGCCGTGCTCGCGGTCGTCGGCGTCTCGCTCATCGCGCTCGGCGACGTGGCGGCGCTCCGCGCCCTCGTCGGGTAGCCGCCCTCGCCCCGAACAACAGGTTTCAAGCGCGACCTTCGCCAACCAACGCGCATGTACGACCGACTCAAGGGATTTCGTGACTTCTACCCCGGCGAGATGTCGGCCCGGCGCGAGGTCGTCGACACCGTCGAGACCGCCGCCGCCCGCTACGGCTTCCGCGAAATCGGAACGCCCCACCTCGAACGGACCCAGATGTACGTCGACAAGTCCGGCGAGGAAATCGTCGAGGAGCTGTACGCCTTCGAGGACAAGGGCGGCCGCGAGGTCGCGCTCACGCCCGAACTGACGCCGACGGTCGCCCGGATGGTCGTCGCCAAGCAGCAGGCGCTGTCGAAGCCCATCAAGTGGGTCTCGACCCGGCCCTTCTGGCGCTACGAGCAGGTCCAGCAGGGTCGCTTCCGCGAGTTCTACCAGACCAACGCCGACATCTTCGGCTCCTCGGAGCCGGAGGCCGACGCCGAGATTCTGGCCTTCTGCGCCGACGCGCTGACCGACCTCGGTCTCACGGGCGACGACTTCGAGTTCCGCGTCTCCCACCGCGACATCCTCGGCGGCCTGCTCCGGTCGTTCGACGCCGACGTGGACGTCGCCGACGCGGTCCGCGCCGTCGACAAGTCCGAGAAGGTCGAACGCGAGGAGTACCTCGGCCTGCTTTCGGACGCCGGCCTCTCGTACGACCAGGCCGGCGAGTTCGCCGACCTCATCGAGCGCGGCGATCTCGACGAAATCGCCGAGTTCGGCGGCGACGACGTCGCGGCCGCGGTCGAGAACCTCCGGAACGTCCTCGCCGCCGCCGACGACTTCGGCGCGGGCGAGTTCTGCGAGGTGTCGTTGACGACCGCCCGCGGGCTGGACTACTACACCGGCGTCGTCTTCGAGTGCTTCGACTCCACGGGCGACGTGTCGCGGGCGACGTTCGGCGGCGGCCGCTACGACGACCTCATCGAGTCGTTCGGCGGCCAGCCCACCCCCGCCGTCGGCGTCGGCATCGGCAACGCGACGCTCCAACTGCTCTGTCAGCGCGCCGGCGTCTGGCCCGAGGAGGAGCTGGCGACCGACTACTACCTCCTCACCGTCGGCGACACCCGCGGCGTCGCCTCAGATATCGCCCGCGACCTCCGCGCGGCGGGCAACGTCGTCGAGGTCGACGTGTCCGACCGGAGCTTCGGCGCGCAGATGTCCTACGCCGACTCCGTCAACGCCGACACGGTCGTCATCGTCGGCGAGCGCGACCTCGAAAACGGCGAGGTGACGGTCAAGGACATGGCGAGCGGCGACCAGACCACCGTCCCCGTCGACGACTTCCCCGGCGAGCGCGACGCGCCGACCTACGAGGACTACGAGTAGGCCGACTCGCGGGCCACGCCGGCAGACTCGACCCTCGCGCCGGCCGACTCGCGCCGCGATTCCCGCGGCCCGATACCGGCGCGCGCCCTTTTGTCCCCGCCCGTCGTACAGGCGAGTGACATGTACGACAGGATTCTCGTCCCGCTGGACGGTAGCGGCCCCGCCGACGAGGCGCTCGACCGCGCTCTCGACCTCGCCGCGACGACGGACGCGACGCTCTACGCCCTCTACGTCGTCGACGAGCGCGCCCTCCACGCGACCCAACTCGACGCCGGCGGCCTCGTCCGCGCCTACGAGGCGGAAGGCGAGCGCATCGTCTCCGAGGCCGTCGAGGCGGCCGAGGCGGACGGCATCGAGGTCGTCACGGCCGTCGAACACGGCTCGCCGCACCGGGCGATTCTCCGGTACGCCGACGAGGTCGACGCCGACCTCATCGTGATGGGGACCCACGGCCGCCGGGGAATCGAGCGCTACCTGCTCGGGAGCGTCACCGAGCGCGTGCTCCGGCTGGCCGACGTGCCGGTGCTCTCCGTCCGAAGCGAGGACTCGCCGGTCGAAGACGAGCAGTCGCTGGACGCGGACGCGTAGTCGCGGGGCGACGGCGTGGCGTCGCAAGCCGACGGCGCGTAGTCACGGGGCGACCGGAGCCGCCGAACCGGGTGGCGTCGGTTAAGTAGTCCGCCGGAAAATCACCCGGCATGCGCGCTTTCCGCGTCGCCTACGACGGACGCCCGTACCACGGGTTCCAGCGACAGCCGGACGTGCCGACCGTCGAGGACGCCCTCTTCGACGCCTGCCGCGCGCTCGGCGTCTGCGACGACGACGAGGAACCGACCGACTACGCCGCCGCCGGGCGGACCGACGCGGGCGTCTCCGCGCTCGCCCAGACCGTCGCCTTCGACTGCCCCGACTGGTGTACGCCGCGGGCGCTGAACTCGGAGCTTCCGGGGACGGTGCGGGCGTGGGCCGCCGCCGACGCGCCCGACGACTTCCACGCCCGGCACCGGCCGACCCGCCGCGAGTACGTCTACGACCTCCACGTCCCGAGCGACGGCTTCGACGACGACCGGGCGAGCGCCGCCTTCGACGCCTGCCGCGGCGAACACGACTTCCACAACCTCACGCCCGACGACCACAGGACGGTCCGTGCCATCGACGGCGACCTGACCCGCGACGGCGACTTCCTCCTCGTGCGCGTCGAGGCCGGCGGCTTCGCCCGCGAACTCGTCCGCCGACTCGTCTCGCTCGTCCGCGCCGTCGGGTCGGGCGCGGCCCCGCCGTCGAAGGTGGACGACGTGCTCGGTCCCGACCACCTCGACGGCCCCGAGGGCGTCCCGCCCGCGCCGCCGACACCCCTGCTCCTCACGGCGGTCGACTACCCGGGAGTCGAGTTCGACGTGGACTCGATGGCCGCCGAGAGCGCCGCCGCGGCCTTCGGCGAGCAGGCCCTCGCGGACCGCATCGGTTGGCGCGTCGGCTCGCGCATCCGCGACGGCGTCCGGCGAGAGGCGGGCGACCGCACCGTCGGCGGCGGCGAAGACCGCAGTTGACGGACGCGCGAGGAGTCAATAGCCCTCCGGAGCGGTCGGGGTCGCACATAGCAACGTTATCGTGACTCGGGCGCGAACCGTTCGACCATGTGCTACGACGCTGTCATCTTCGACAACGACGGCGTGCTGACGAAGCCGACGCTCCTCGAAGTCCAGCGGGAGGCGGTCAGACGGGCGTTCGCCGAGTTCGACGTCGAGCCGACGACCGAGACGGTCGACGGGGTCATCAACGGCGGCCTCACGCGCCTGCGCCGCATCTGTTCTGTCCACGACGTGCCGGTCGACGAGTTCTGGTCGCGCCACGAGACCCACGCCGCGGCGACCCAGCGGACGTGTCTCGAAGACGGGACGAAACCGCTGTACGACGACGTGACCGCCCTCGACGACATCGACCACCCGCTGGCGGTCGTGAGCAACAACCAGCACGCGACCATCGAGCACATCCTCGACGTGTTCGACATCGGCGACCGCTTCGAGGTGGCCTACGGCCGCGACCCGACCGTCGAGGGCGCGCGGGTGAAGAAGCCGGACCCGCACTACATCGAGCGCGCGATGGGCGAACTCGGCGTCGACTCGGCGCTCTACGTCGGCGACAGCAACGTCGACGTGGTCGCGGCCGACCGCGCCGGCATCGACTCGGCGTTCATCCGCCGGCCGCACCGCGACGGCTACCAGTTGGCCGCCGAGCCGACCTACGAACTCGACTCGCTTGACGAACTGCTCGCGGTGTGCTGAGCGCGGGAAGGCGACCTCCGGCCGCCACGGAGCCGCGCCGTGTTCCCACTGCGACCCCGCGCCGCGTGCCCGCCGCTCCCCCGTCCCACGTATCGACCAGTAGACACATCACGCGGCTCGCCGTCTGCTCTCGCATGGACCGGTCCACCGCGTGGGACGCCACCCTCCGCATCGTCTTCGGCCTGTTTATCATCGGCGTCGGCAACGCTGTCGGCGGCTTCCTCGCCAGCCTGACGGGTATCGCCGGCCTCGCGCTCTACCTCCTCATGGCCGTGCCGGCGTTCGTCTACGGGATGTTCTACGTCGTCATCGGGGCCGGGATGGTCGTCGAGGCCGCGACCGAGAGCGCGCTGTCGAAGGCGAATCTGACGGTCGAAGTCGCAGACGGCGAGGCAAACGGGCGCGATGACTCGGACGGCGACCGCGGCGGCGACGCCGACCCCGCCGCGCGCGACTGACCGGCGCTACTCCCAGCCGTCGGGCCAGATGCCCGCGGCCTTCATCCCCGTCTCGAAGTCGGCGTCGCGGAACGCCGCGGCGAGTTCGTCGTCGCCGAGTCGCGGAATCCCCCCGTCGGCGGCCGCCGCCGCGAGTTCGCGGACGACGAGCGCGGCGAGCATCCCGTGTTCGCGGACGTTTCTGTCGTCGACCTTGTCGCGGGTGTCGGCGTGGGTGTGGCCCCAGCCGCGGCCGCGCTCGCCGCTTTCGCTCCGGAGTTGGAGCGCCGGGACGCCGGCGCGGACGAACGGCCACTGGTCGCTGAACGGGTGCGGCTCGGGCTCGATTTCGACCGGGTGGCGCGTCTGGTTGCCGACCCGCGTGGCCACCTCGGCGGTCGCCTCCGAGGTGTGGCTGTGGGCGACGAGGTCGCGGAACCGACCCGCGCCGTCGACGTTGACGACGGCGGCGACGCGGTCGAGGTCGAGGCGGTCTGCGAGGTGTTCGGAGCCGGTCAGACCCAGTTCCTCGGCTCCGACGCCGACGACGCGCACGCCGAGGTCGAGGTCCATCTCGGCGAGCAGTCGCGCCGCGGTGACGACGACCGCGATGCCGCAGCCGTTGTCGAGCGCGCCCTCGGCGATGTCGTGGGCGTCGAAGTGGGCACACAGGAGGAGTTCGCGGTCTGTGTCGGGGCCGACGCGACCCTCGACGTTCCGGCTCTCGCCGGGCGTCGTCTCGGCGTCGACCGCGAGGGTCGCCTTCCCGCCGCGGGCCGCGTAGTCGGTCAGCCACGACCCGGTTTCGGCGCTCACGCCGACCGCGGGGGCGGCGGCCTCCTCGTCGTAGCGGAGCGCCCCGGTCGGCGGGAGTTGCCCGGGGACGTGGTTGACGAAGACGAAGCCGACCGCGCCGGAGTCGATTGCGTAGTTGAACTTCTCCATCCGGTGGACGAAGCGGCCGCCTGCGGGCGTCGTCGTGCTGGCGACGGCGAGCGCGCCGTCCACGTCGGCGGCGTCGATTTCGCTCGGCGTGCCGTAGCCGACGTCGACCAGCGGGCCGGCGACGGTCGCCGGCGGAGCGTACGGGAGCGCGACGGCCTCGAAGCGCCGCTCGTCGGGCGCGGTGAGGTCGAGCGTCGTGTCGCCGCGGGTCCAGCGGGCCATCTCGAAGGGGTCGAACTCGACGCGCCCGACGCCCGCGTCGGCGAGGGCGTCGGCGACGAGCGCGCTCGCGCGGCGGTCGCCCGCCCCGCCGGCCATCCGGTCGCCGATGGCGGTCAGGTCGGTGAGGAACGCCCACGGGCGGTCGTCGACCCACGTCCGGGCGAACGCTTCGCGGACCGCGGGAGAGAGGTCGTCCATAGCACCCCCACACGCCCGCCGGTCAAAGTGGTTTGCGCCGTCGCGCAGACTCGGGCGACGGCCGCGCCCGCGACCGGGACCGACGCCCGGAGTCCGAAAATCGCCCACAACATCTAACCCAGTTGACGTGGTACGAACGACCGCCATGCCTACATGTCAGAACTGCAATTCTTTCGTCACGGAAGGCTACGTCAGGGTGTTCGCCCCGGAGGGCATGGATGACCCCCGCGTCTGCCCGCACTGCGAGGACTTAGTCCGGGACGGCTCGCAGGTCCGAGAAGCGAGGGCGACCCGACACTAACCGCGTCGCGGCCGCCCGCTTCGACCCCGGACGCCCCTCGATTGATAAGGCTTACCAGCCGCGCGCGCGTCGAATCACCCGACATGAGTTCGGTTCCCGAGCGGAGCGACATCGACGAGGAGTACAAGTGGGACCTCGACAGCATCTACGCCTCCGACGACGAGTGGGAGGCGGCGTACGAGGACGTGGCAGAGCGCGTCCCCGAACTGGCGAGCTACGAGGGTCGCGCCACCGAGGACCCCGAGACGCTCCTCAAACTCCTCGAAACGATGGAGTCCGTGCTCCGCGAGGTGTCGATGGTCGTCTCCTACGCGAACCTCCGCAGCAGTCAGGACACCCGGAATCAGGAGTACCAAGCGCAGGCCGGCCGCGCCGAGGCGCTGGCGTCGAAGGCGCGGAGCGCGGTCAGCTATCTCGACCCCGAACTGCAGGAACTCGGCCGCGACGGCGTCGACGAGTTCGTCGAGGAAGAACCCGAGCTGGCGGCCTACGAGCACTACTTCGACGACGTGCTCCGGACGAAGGAACACACCCGCTCCGCGGAGGTCGAAGAAGTCCTCGCCGACCTCTCGGACGTGACCGGCGCGTCCAGCGACATCTACTCGATGCTCGCCAACGCCGACCTCGAATTCCCGACCGTCGAAAAGCCCGACGGCACGTCGGTCGAAATCACGCAGGGCAACTTCACGAAGCTCCAGAAACACCCCGACCGCGAGTTCCGCCGGACCGTCCACGAGGAGTTCTACGACCGCTGGGCCGACGTGCGCAACGCCGTCGGCACCTCGCTGAAAAACAGCGTCAAGAAGGACGTGAAGACCGCGCGCATCCGCGGCTACGAGACCGCCCGCGAGTCCGCCCTCGACGGCCCCAACGTCCCCGTGGCGGTGTACGACAACTTACTCGACACCGTCCGCGACAACCTCGACCACCTCCACCGCCACGCCGAGTTGAAGCGGGAGGCCATCGGCGCGGACGAACTCAGGATGTGGGACCTGTACGTCTCGCTCACCGGCGACCACGGCCCCGAGATTCCGTACGAACAGGCGAAGGAGTACATCGTCGAGGCCGTCGAACCGCTCGGCGAGGCCTATCAGGAGCGGATGGCCGAGGGGCTCGACGACCGCTGGGTCGACGTGTACGAGAACCGCGGCAAGCGCTCCGGGGCGTACTCCGCGGGCACCTACGACACCCAGCCGTTCATCATGATGAACTACCAGGACGACCCAGCGTCGATGTTCACGCTCGCCCACGAACTGGGCCACTCGATGCACTCCGAACTCGCCAACGACGCCCAGCCGTGGCACGACGCGAGCTACGACATCTTCACCGCCGAGGTCGCTTCGACGGTCAACGAGACGCTCCTGACCGAGTACCTCTTGGAGAACGTCGACGACGACGAACTCCGGACGCACGTCCTCGACGAGTACCTCGAACGGTTCCGCTCGACGCTGTTCCGCCAGACGATGTTCGCCGACTTCGAACTCCAGATTCACGAGATAATCGAGGACGACGGCGCGCTCACGCCCGACCGCTTCGACGAGCTGTACGGCGACCTGAAGGCGGCGTACTACGAGCCCGCGGCGACCGACGACCGCATCGCCCGCGAGTGGATGCGCATCCCGCACTTCTACTACAACTACTACGTCTACCAGTACGCGACGGGTATCTCGGCGGCGGCGGCCATCGTCGAGCGCATCCGCGAGGAGGGCGAGTCGGCCGCGGCGGACTACCGCGAGGCGCTCGCGCTCGGCGGCAGTGAGTACCCCCTCGACGTGCTCCGGACCGCCGGCGTCGACATGACCGAGCCCGAACCCATCGAGGACGCGATGTCGGTGTACGGCGAGTTCCTCGACGAGGCCGCGACGCTCCTCGACCTCGAATAAACCGAAAATCGCGGCGGCGGCTCAGCCGACCTGCACGAGTTTGGCCTGCCCGGACGCGCTGTTGATGTGGACGTTGTACTCGCCGCGGTCGTCGGCGGCGTGGACGACCCACGCGGACCGCTGTTGAGACGGCGCTTCGATGACGGCGTCGTCGTGGCCGGCGTGCCGGAGCTTTTCGCGCGCGATGCGCTGTGCGTCGAGCGGCGACCGGACGGACTGCTCGCCGTCTCGGAGTCGAATCGTCGTCACCGGGACGCTGGCGAGTCGGCCGACGCGCTCGGCGACGCTCCCGTTCACCAGCCGGTCGACGCCCTCGCGGCCGTGGGTCCCCATCACGATGAGGTCGGCGCGATGCGTGTTGGCGAAGTCGGCGATTGACGCCGCGGGGTCGCCGACGAGGATGCTCGTCTCGATGTCGACGCCGCGCTCCTCGGCGCGTTCGGCCACGTCCGCGAAGGCGCGTTCGCTCCGCGACTGCGAGCGCTCGCCGTCGTCGTCGGTGTCAACGGGCGGTCGGGCGACGTACAGCGCGTGAACGGACGCGCCGACCGCGTCCGCGAGGCGAACCGCGTGACTCGCCGCGTTCATTGACTCCGGGCTGGTGTCGACGGGAACGACGATTTTGGTGTACATTTGTTGGCCCTCCTGAGCCAGGATACGCGGGGAACGGAGTAATATCGCGTATTCGGTTCTTATATTTCGAGAACGACCGGGTCCGTATGTACCCCAGAACGCCCTCTCTCCGGTAAGCGCCGCACGCGACGGCGTCGTCAAATTATGAATGACGGATGGAACATCGTCGTCTGCGTCAAGCAGGTTCCCGATGCGGACGACGTCACGATAGACCCCGACACGGGGACGTTGAACCGCTCCGACGCGCCGGCGGTGCTGAACAAGCCCGACCACAACGCCGTCGAGTCCGCGCTCGCGCTCCGCGACGCCGTCGGCGGGACCGTGACCGCGATCACGATGGGGCCGCCGCCGGCCAGCGCGGTCCTACAGGCGGCCGTCGCCGCGGGCGCGGACGGCGGCGTCCTGCTCACCGACCGGGCGTTCGGCGGCAGCGACACGTGGCCCACGAGCCTCGCGCTCGCGCGGGCGGCCGAGGAACTCGACGCCGACGTGGTCATCTGCGGCGAGGAGAGCACCGACTCCTCGACCGGACAGGTACCGCCGGGCATCGCCGCCCACAACGGCTGGTCGCAACTCACCTACACCGAGTCGCTCGACCCCCGACCCGACGAGGGCGTCCTCGTCGGCACGCGGGACGTCGAAGGCGGCTACGAGCGCGTCGCCGCCGCGCTCCCCGTCGTCGTGGCGATGGTGTTCGGCGCGAACGACCCGCGACCCGCCGGGTTACACCGGAAGATATTCGCCGAGACCGAGTTCGAACCGGTCCAGTGGACCGCCGCCGACCTCGAAATCGAAGACCGGGTCGGCCTCGCCAACTCGCCGACGAAGGTCGGCGGGATGGACACCGCCTCGCCGGTCGAACGCGAGCGGACGCGCGTCGACAGCGTCGAAGCACTCTACGACCACCTCGCGGAGGTGCTCTAGATGAGCGCCGCGAGCGGGCCGGAAATCGACGTCGCCGACTACCGGGACGTCTGGGTGTTCGTCGAACAGCACGAGGGAGAGGCCGCGCCGGTGTCGTGGGAACTCCTCGCGAAGGGGCGCGAACTCGCCGACGAGACGGGCGAATCGCTCGTCGCGCTCGTCGTGGGCGACGGCGTCTCTCACCTCGCCGAGGAGGCGGTGGCCCGCGGGGCCGACCGCGCGCTCCTCGCCGACGACCCGGTGTTCGAACCGTACCGCGCCGACCCCTACGGCGAGCAGTTCCGCGCGCTCGTCGAGGCGCGCAAGCCGAGCATCGTCCTCATCGGCGGGACCCACACCGGCCGCGACTTCGCGGGTCGGGTCGCCGTGCCCGCCCACGCCGGCCTCACGGCCGACTGCACCGAACTCGCCGTCGACGAGGCGGGACTCCTCCTCGCGAGCCGGCCGACGTTCGGCGGGAGCGCGATGGCGACCATCAAGTGCCCCGCCCACCGCCCGCAGATGGCGACGGTCCGCGCCGGCGTGTTCGACGCCGGCGAACCCGCCGACGGAACGGAGAGCGCGGCCGACGCCGTCGAATCGGTCGAGGTCGTCGTCGCCGAGGAAGACACGCTTTCGACCGTTCTCGAACGTGTCGTCGGCGGCGTCGTCGACATCACCGACGCGGACGTCATCGTCGCCGGCGGCGCGGGTTGCGAGGGCGACGTGACGCCGCTCGTCGAACTCGCGGAGGCGCTCGGCGGCGAGGTCGCCGCCACCCGCGCCGCCGTCGAGGAGGGCTGGGTCGAACCCGCGCGGCAGGTCGGCCAGACGGGCAAGACCGTCCGACCGCACCTCTACGTCGCCGCGGGCATCTCGGGTGCCGTCCAACACCTCGAAGGGATGAACGGGAGCGACGTGGTCGTCGCCGTCAACACCGACCCCAACGCGCCCATCTTCGAACACGCCGACTACGGCATCGTCGGCGACCTCCACGAGGTGCTTCCCGCGCTGACTGCGATGGTCCGCGAGAAACGGGAGGTGGCGGTATGAGCAACGAGGCGACCACGGCCGGCGGCCTGCAACGCCCGACGCTCCGGACCGAGACGCCGAACTACGACGACGCGTACGACGCCGTCGTCGTCGGTGCCGGACTGGCCGGGACCGCCGCGGCGCTGACGATGGCCCGCGACGGCCTCGACGTGCTGATGCTCGAACGCGGCCCCGCGGCGGGGACGAAGAACGTCTTCGGCGGCGTGCTCTACACGCCGACGATTCGGGAGTTAGTCGACATCGACGGCGCGCCGCTCGAACGCTACGTCGCCGAGAAGCGCTTCTCGATACTCTCGTCAGAGGGCGATGAGACCGCGGTTTCGATGCGGCCCGGCGCGTGGCGCGACGAGCCCCACAACGACTCCTACACCGTCCTCAGACGGCGGTTCGACGAGTGGTTCGCGAAGCAGGCGGTCGAGGCCGGCGCGACGCTCGTCACCGAGACGACGGTCACGGGCCTCCTCCGCGACGGCGGCGCGGTCGTCGGCGTGACGACCGACCGCCCGGACGGGGAAATTCACGCCCCGGTCGTCGTGCTCGCCGAGGGAGCGAACTCGCTGGTGAGCGAGGGCGCGGACCTCAAGGAACGCCCCGAGCGCGACGCGGTCGCGGTGTCGGTCAAAGAGGTGTTCAAACTCGACCGCGACACCATCGACGACCGCTTCCGGCTCGACGGCGACGCCGGCGCGGCCTACCAGTACTTCGGCGAGGGGGCCGTCGGCGAGGCCGTCGGCGGCGGCTTCGTCTACACGAACAAGCGCTCGGTGAGCGTCGGGGTCGTCTACCGCGTCGAAGACGCCGCGGCCGGCCAGACGCCCGAGGCGACGCTCGACGCCTTCGAGTCGCACCCGGCGGTCGCCCCGCTCATCCGCGGCGGCCGTCGCATCGAGTACAGCGCCCACGTCGTCCCCGAGGGCGGCGCTCGCGCGATGCCCGACCTCGTCCACGACGGGGCGGTCGTCGTCGGCGACGCCGCGGGCCTCGTGTTGAACAGCGGCGTCCACCTCGAAGGGACGAACATGGCCGTCGAGAGCGGCTACCACGCCGGGAAGGCCATCGCGGCCGCGCTGGCGGACGGCCGGAGCGACGCCGAGGCGCTCGCCGCCTACGCGCGCGACCTCGACCAGTCGTTCGTGGTCGAGAACCTCCGGCACTACGACTGGTTCCAGCGGACCATCGCGGCCGACCGACAGTTCCTCTTCGAGGACCTGCCGCGCGCGCTGGCCAGCGCCGAGACGGAGTACTTCAAGATGGACCGCGCGTCGAAAGACGAACACACGGGCGCGGCCCGCGACCACCTCGTCGCCGCCGCCGGCGGCTGGTTCGGCGCGGCGAAACGCGCCTGGCGCTTCCGGAGGATGTTATCATGAGCACCGCACAACCCCACGTTCCCGACGTGAGCATCGAAGACCGTCTGTACACGGTCAAGTACCGCGACGCCGGCGAGTCACACCTCGGCGTCGAGAACCCGGACGTCTGCGCCGACTGCACCACAAACGAGTGCACGTCGGTCTGTCCCGCGGCGGTGTGGACGGTCGACCCCGACGGCGACGGCGTGCCGTCCATCGCCTACGAGAACTGCCTCGAATGCGGGACCTGCCGCTACGGCTGTCCGTACGACAACGTCGAGTGGAGCTACCCGAAGACCGGCGGCGGCGTCGTGTTCAAGCAGGGTTGAGAGAACCGATCCGCTGATTTCGGGGTGTTCGGCTCCCCTACCTTCCCAAACCGAGATATAGTTGGACAACCAATATGTTCTCGGGGACGTGACTGATGTCAGACGAGTGTTTCCGATTGAATCTGGGGGAGCAGACCGGTGTCGACGAAGTGGTACTCGGCTTTCGCAAGGACGGAGCGTTCTACGAATTGCTGACGGTGTCGCCGCCTATCGAAGCCGAGGTTCGGTGCCTGTTGAACGAAATCGCACGGCACGAGAATTAACCAGTCGTTTTCGCGAGTGCGACGGCGCGCGCTGTCGCTCGCTCACGCTGTTGGTCCCGATGAGAACCTACAGAGCCGTCGCTCCGCACGAACTCCGTCGCAGAAACGGGCTGGGAGGGACTCGAACCGAGCCCAGACGTGCTCGCTTCGCTGTGCGCGACTGGTCGGGTTCAATCTCTCGAAGCCGTTTCACTCCTCACGGTTGTTCGGAGTAGAAACGGGCTGGGAGGGACTTGAACCCCCGACCGTCTGGTTAAAAGCCAGACGCTCTGCCTAACTGAGCTACCAGCCCTCGGAGTTTCTTTAAGTGGGGATACTGATAAGCGTTTATTTTCACAGCCCCCGCCTGCTTTGTACCCCGTTGCCGTCTCCCACATCATGGACCTGCGCGACTTCGTGGACACGCTGCTCCGGTTCGAGAGCGTCGCCCGCGCCGAGGCCCCGGCCCAGCAGTGGGTCAGAAACCGGCTGCACGACTTCGAGTTCGACACCTACGAGTGGACCGCCGACCCGGAGCGACTGGCCGAACACCCGTCGTTCCCGGACGACCCCGACGACATCGACACCGCGAACCGCCCGAGCGTCGCCGGCGTGGTCGAGTTCGGCGACCCCGACGCGGGCCGGACTATCGTCCTCAACGGGCACGTCGACGTGGTGCCAGCCGACAGGGGGCTGTGGTCTCACGACCCGTACATCCCCGACTGGAACGACGACGCGGGCACCGTCAGCGCCCGCGGCGCGGCCGACATGAAAGCGGGGCTCGCGGCGTGCGTCTTCGCGGCGCTCGACCTGCGCGACGCCGTCGAGGCGGGCGACCTCGACCTCGACGGGCGGGTCGTCGTCGAGAGCGTCGCCGGCGAGGAAGACGGCGGCATCGGGGCCGCGGCGGCCGCCGTCGACAACCCCTACCCGTTCGAGCGGGACGCCGCGCTCGTCGCCGAGCCGACGCGGCTCAAGCCGGTCGTCGCCACCGAGGGGTCGGTGATGAAGCGGCTCCGACTGACCGGACGCACGGCGCACGCGGCCTCGCGGTGGCGCGGCGTGGACGTCATCGAGAAGTTCGAGGCGATTCGGGGGGCGTTTTTCGACCTCGAAGCGGAGCGGACCGACGCGGTCTCGCACCCGCTTTTCGACTACCCGATACCGTGGCCCGTCTGCGTCGGCCGCGTCGAAGCGGGGTCGTGGGCGTCGAGCGTCGCGGGGACGCTCACCGCGGAGTGGCGACTCGGCGTCGCGCCGGGCGAGACGGTCGCCGAGGTCGAAGCGGCGTTCGACGAGCGGCTGGCGAGCGTCGTCGCCGACGACGAGTGGCTCTCGGCGCACCCGCCGGCGTTCGAGCGGTTTTCGGTGCAGTTCGAACCGGCCGAAATCGACGCCGACGAACCGGTCGTGGAGTCGCTGCGGGCGGCGCTCCGGGCCGACGGCCGCGACGACGAACCGGTCGGCGCGACCTACGGCGCGGACTCGCGGCACTACGTCGAGGCGGGGATTCCGACGGTACTGTTCGGCCCGGGCGACATCGACCACGCGCACTTTCCGGACGAGACCGTCGAGTGGGCGGAAGTCGAGGTCGCTCGGGACGTGATTCGCGAGACGGCGGCGCGGTTCCTTCAGTCGAGGTAGTCGTCGAGGGCGTCGGCGACCACGTCGCCGGGGGCCGAATCTTCGAGCGAGGCGCGGCGGCGGAGTTCGAGGTACACGTCGGCCGGAAGCGTCACGTCGAGCGTGCCGATGTCGACACCGTGGTCCGACAGAGCGTCTACGACGGGCGTGCCGTCGTTGACCTCGCTGGCGAGCCGGCGGACCTCGCGGACGGTCAGCCCGGCGTCGAGCGTCGCCCACGCGAGGTGGAGTCTGGCGTCGCCGGAGACGCGAGCGATGTGCTTTGCGGCCGTGGGCGCGATGCGGCCGCGGGCGACGTGCCGACGGACCGACTGCGGGAGGTCGTGGACGCGGGCCCACTTGCGGATGAAGGAGACGGAGACGTCGCCGCCGGCCCGCTCGGCGGCGCGCTTGTAGGAGCCGACGCCGCGGACGAGCGCGGCGCAGGCGGCCGCGCCGCGGAGCATGAACACGTGGTCGTCGTCGCCGGCGGTGGACTCGGCGAACGAGCGAACCGTTCTGGCGGCCTCGGCGAGGCTGTCGGGGTCGGTGGGGTCGAAGCCGACGGCCTCGCGGGCGCGGTCGCCCGTGACGGCGGGGTCGCCGCGGACGACGGGTTCACCGACCGGTTCGCGTCGGTCGGCCGGAACCTCGGTCGTTCGTCGGCGTTCGTCGTTCGTCATCTACGAATCGATAGCGCGTTCGGGCTTAAAAACGTCCCCCCGAGAGGCGAGATTCGCGCGCGAACGGACCGCAAGCGAACGCGAACGAGAGGACAGAGAGATTACTCCTCGCGGGACTCCGAGAGGTGCGACCAGATTTCGGTACAGCCCGCGCCGTCTTCGAGGTCCTTGAGGTGGGCCGCGGGGTCTTCGTCTTCCGCCTCGGCGGACGGGTCGGCCTCCGCGTCGCGGTCGCGTTCGGGTTCGAGTTCTGCCTCGCCGGTCATGCGTCACCCTCCGTGGACTGTTCGAACAGCTCTGGGGCGACGTCGGCGGAGGCGTGTTGTCGGACGGCGGTGCGGTGGTCACTCATCACCACCACGTACCGGCCGGACCCGCATAAGGGAATCCGCACCTGTAATGTGTACCCCCACTCCCGGCTACCGGAACGGGTTGCCCCTACCTCTGACGGCCGATTTCGGCACAATCGCACGACTACGGTCGAACTACCTCCGAAGCGGGCGTCGCGCTCCCCCGCGGGGATTGCGGGCGCCGTCCCGCATAGGTAGCCGGAGCGCGGAAGGTGAGGTATGAGCGTCTCCCTGCGCGTCCTCGACGACGGGGCGTGGGTCTCCGTGAACGACGCCAGAGAAGTGAGCGTGAGCGAGCTCTGGCGGCTCGACGACCCGTCATTCTGTGGGTGCGAGCTTCCCGACTTCGTCGTCGAGAACGTCCTCGACGTCGGCGCGGACGGCAGAACCGTCTCCGCGAAGGTGTACGGTCAGTGCATCGCCTGCGGCCAGACGGGCGTGCCCGGCTGGGTCCCGGTCGGCAGGCTCCGCGAGGGCGAATTCGTCGATATCGACCGCGAGCGGGTCGTCCTCCCGGTTCGACGCGGCGACGACGACGAGTAGGCAACATTATCCTCTTTTGGGCAGCACCGGGAAGGGTTGACGGTACGCTCGGGGCCTTACGTGGGCACGTATATGGACATTCATACGAATGCCCACGGACGTCGAACGCTGGAAGTCGGAGGTCTACGGTAACGAGATACGAGAGCACCTGCTCGAATTCGCCGAGCAGGGCTGGGACACCATCCCGGAAGACGAGCGAGACGCCTGGTTCGAGCGCTTCAAATGGTGGGGGCTGTACCACCAGCGCAACGGCCAAGAGAGCTACTTCATGATGCGCATCGGGACGCCGAACGGCGTGCTGACGCCCGGTCAGACCGAAGTCGTCGCGGAAGTCGCCGACGAGTACGCCCGCGGCCCGGCCGAAAACCCCATCTTCGGCAACGGCTACGTCGACTGGACGACCCGCCAGTCGATTCAGCTCCACTGGATTAAGCTGGAGGACATCCCGGAAATCTTCGACAAGCTCGAATCGGTCGGTCTGTCGACCCAGCAGGCCTGCGGTGACTCGTGGCGGAACATCGTCGGCTGTCCCGTCGCCGGCAAGGACAAACACGAGCACGTCGACGCGCTTCCCGTCGCGATGGAGCTCAACGAGACGTTCAAGGGGAACGACGACCACTCGAACCTCCCGCGCAAGTGGAAGGTCTCCGTCACCGGCTGCCGCGAGGGCTGCGGACAGGGCGACATCAACGACCTCGCGCTCGAACCCGCAACGAAGGAAATCGACGGCGAGGAGACGAAGGGCTTCAACATCCGCATCGGCGGCGGCCTCTCGCGTAACGAACCGCGGCTCGCCCGCGACATCGACGTGTTCGTGACGCCCGAGCAGGCCCCCGAGGTGTCGGGAGCCATCTCCGCGCTGTTCCGCGAGAACGGCGACCGCGACAACCGCTACAACGCCCGCATCAAGTTCCTGATGGACGAGTGGGGCGCGGAGAAGTTCCGCGACGTCCTCCAAGAGGAGTTCGTCGACTTCGAACTGGAGACCGCCGGCGACGACCTGCGCTCGGAGTACTCCTACAACTCCGGCTACGCCGACGGCGGCCACTCCGACCACGTCGGTATCCACGAGCAGGCCGACGGCAACTACTACGTCGGCCTCAACGTCCTCGTCGGTCGCATGGGCGTCGACGAGACGAAGGAGCTCGCCCGCGTCGCCGACGAGTACGGCTCCGGCGAGATTCGCGTCACCCAGCGCCAGAACGTCATCATCACCGACGTTCCCGAGGAGAAGCTCGACGCGCTGCAGGACGAGGACCTCCTCGACCACTACTCGCCCGACCCCCACCCGTTCATGCGCGGCTCCATCGCCTGTACGGGCACCGAGTTCTGTTCGCTCTCCATCGTGGAGACGAAGAACCGGCAGGTCCGCTACGCCCGCTGGCTCAAGGAGAACGTCGAACTCCCCGCGGGCGTCGAGGACTTCCACATCCACCTCTCGGGCTGTACGGCCTCCTGCGCCCAGCCGCAGATCGCGGACATCAGCCTCCGCGGCATGAAGACCCGCAAAAACGGGGACCCGGTCGAGGCGCTCGACATCGGCCTCGGCGGCGGCCTCGGCGAGAACCCGAACTTCGCCGAGTGGGTCACCCAGCGCGTCCCCGTCGACGAGGTGCCGGGCGCAATCAAGAACCTGCTCGCCAACTTCGAGGAGCGCCGCGAGGGCGACGAGACGTTCCGCGAGTTCGTCGCGCGGACGGACGAAGAGGACCTCGCCGAACTGGTCGAACCCGAGGAGACCAGCTACGAGGACCCGATGATGCACAACACGAAGCGCACGTGGTACCCCTACGCCGACGACGACTCGATGGACGCGAGTCCCGCGCCGACCCGGGCCGACGGCACGCCCATCCCGAGCGACGACTGAGCCGACCGTTTTCGGCCGGTGACCGACCGCGACCGCCGCGTTCGTCGCCGGATTCCGACGCCGGTCCGCGCCGGTGACGACTCCGCCGCGCTACCTATTTACGACGACACCGAACACTACTCACAGATGCCAGACCGAATCCTGAAGGTCAACGCCTACACGACGCTGGACCTCGTCGACGCGTCGGCGACGGGCCACGACTTCGAGGAGTCGGCGTTCGCCGTGTGCAACGTCACCTCGCCGCGGAAGCACCCCGACGAGATTACCCTCGAACTCGAACTCGACTGGACGCAGCTCGACGCGCTCGCGCCGCACGCGGACAAGCTAACGCTGTCGCCCGAGGAGGCCCGGACGCTCGCGGCCGACCTCGAAAAGCACGCCGACCGCGTCGAAGCCGAACAGCGCGACTGACCGCAGTCTCCCGATTTTCGACGACGGTTCGACGGCTCCGAGCGGCGCGGCCGGCCGCGGGAGCCCGGCGGTTCGTGGCAACAACACCCGTGACAACTTCTAACCCAGTTTACTCAACGAATCGTGGTAAACCGTAACTCGAACTGTCTATTCGTACTGCAACGAGACCAATCGTTAGACATATGCCTTCGGAAGTCGCAGGATGTGTTGTGATACAGACGACGCCTCTACGCCGTCCACGCACCGAGCGTCGACCGCACTCCACCTCCCGCGCCCGCCCGGCGAATCGAACGCCGGCCACAGCGCGGGGGGTGGTGGCGTGAGCCGTCACCGGACCCTCGTCCTCTTCGTCGCGGCCGCGGCGCTGTTCGGCACCTCCTTCGTCGGCATCAAGGCCGCCATCGGCTCGGTGCCCCCGGTGCTGTTCGCCGCCTTCCGCGTCGACGTCGCCGCCGTCGTCCTCCTGACGCTCGTCGCCGTCCGCGGCGGTTACTGGCTCCCGCGGACCCGCGCCGACGCCCTCGGCATCCTCGCCAGCGCCGCGTTCGTCCTCGGGGCGAACAACGTGTTCCTGTTCCTCGGCCAGCAGCACGCGACGACCGGCGCGGCGGCGGTCATGTACAGCATCATGCCCGTCGCCTCCCCGGTGTTCGCCGTCCTGCTCCTCGACGACGCGCGCATCTCGGCGGTCGACGCCGCCGGCATCCTGCTCGGACTCGTCGGCGTCGTCGTCATCGTCGGCCCCCAGAGCGTCCTCGGCGGCGGGAGCGTCGGACAGGCGCTCATCGTCTGTTCGGCGCTGTCGGTCGCCTTCGGGACCGTCCTGCTCAAGCGCGTCGGACCCTCTATCGGGACGCTCCCGCAGACCGCGTGGGCGATGGCGGCCGCCGCCGTCGGCATCCACGCCGCGAGCCTCGGTCTCGGCGAGTCGGTCGCGCAGGTCGCGTGGTCGCCGGAACTCGTCGCCGCGATTCTCTACGTCGGCATGCCCGCGACCGCCGCGGCCTACCCGGTCTACTTCGCGCTCCTCGCGGAGGCCGGCCCGGTCCGCGGCAACCTCGTCGCCTACGCGATGCCGGTCGTCGCCACCGTCACCGGCTGGGCGTTCCTCGGCGAGTCCGTCTCGCCGGCGACCGTCCTCGGCTTCGGCGTCATCCTCTCGGGGTTCGTCCTCGTCCAGCGCGACAGCGTGGCCCGGGTGGTCGGTCTCCGGGGGAGCGTCCCCGCCGAAGCGGAGTGAGAGTACTGGCTCTCTGAAATTCTCGGTCGCTGACGGGTTGTCGAGACCCTGCTGAACAGAAGGCGCGTATCGGTCGCCCGCAGTCGAGCGAAGGCGGTTCTCGCAGGTCGGGAGTTACCTGACAACGGTATATCGTTTCGGCACGAAGTATAGGTCGGTCGACTAGAACCATGACCGAGACCACCGTAACCAAACACGAACAGCCCATGAGTGACTACCTCGCGCTGTGGCACGGGGAGTTCTCGAAGATAGACGTGCTCTCCGATTCGTTCGTGGCCTACGAACCGAGCGCTCCGGGCGGCGAAGTGCGCGGGCCGGACGCCTTCGAAGCGTACGTTCGTCAACTTCGAACCGCGTTCCCCGACTTCACGATCACCCCCGAGGCCGCGCTCGAAGGCGAGGAGATAGTCATGACCGAGTGGACGGGGACAGGCACGCACGAAGGGGAGTTCAACGGGCTCCCCCCGACCGGCCGCACGTTCGAACACAGGGGGATGTCGAAGTTCGTCATCGCGGACGGCGAGATACGGGAAGAACGGATGTACTACGACCCGCGGGAGATCGCCGAGCAGCTCGGCTTCCTCGAAGAGTGAGACCGCGGCAGACAGCCACCGGACCCTCTCACTCGGGTGCGCTCCGGGTCAACGGAGTGCAACAGAACGTGAAGCGGAGACGGCAGACCGAAGCCGAACCTACGCGGCGACCCGTCGCCGGACCGCGACGGCGACGGACACCAGCGTCTCCTTTTTCATCGCCGCGAAGCCGAAGAAGATGGCTCCGAAGCCGACGAGCGCCGTCGCGTCGATGACGTGGCCGAGGAGCGCCCAACTCATGAGCGCCGCGACCACGGGTTCGACGTAGCCGATGAGGTTGAGTTCGGTCGGGCCGAGGCGGTCCAACAGTTCGAAGTAGAGGAGGAACGCCACCGCGCCGGAGACGAGCGTCAGGTAGAGGAACGACGCGATGCCGGCGGGGGCGAGTTCGATGGCCGAAAGCGACTCGCCGTTGGCGAGCGCCCAGCCGTGGAGCAGGACGCCGCCGCCGAGCATCGCCCACGCCTGCATCGACTGGACCGGGAGGTCGGTCCGGAGCGGGCGGGTGAGGACCGCGCCGAGCGCGAACGACACCGCGGCGAGGAAGATGAGGACGATGCCGAGCCCCTGCGTCGACCCGGCCGAGCCGGAGAACGCAGAGACGGGGTCGGCGACGAGGACGACGCCGGCGAAGCCGGCGAGCAGTCCGACCGTGGCGGTCCTCCCCAGCGACCCCTCGGTGAGGACGAACGAGGCGAAGACGGCGGTCAGGATAGGCGAGAGGCTGATGATGATGGAGGCCACCGCGCCGGGGACGTGTTCCTGTCCGAGGTACAGCAGGCCGTGGTGGGCGGCGATGATGAACACCGCGCCGATGGCGGTCGCGAGCAGTTCGTCTCTCGTCTCCGGCCGCCAGCGGTCGGTCGAGTAGAGGGCGTACGCCAGCATCACGAGGCCGGCGAGTTCGTAGCGGAGCGCGGCGAAAGAGAGCGTCGGGAAGAACTCCAAGCCGACCTCGATGGCGACGAACGAGGTGCCCCACATCGCCGCGAGCGCGACGAAAAGCAGGGGCGTCGTCGGAATGTTTGTCCAAGTGGTTCGCGTCATAGTCGAATCTGTTTCATCTCTCAGAGACCCACCGTGTTAAAGTCTTCTACAAGAGAACCAGATTGAGTTGGAGTTTAGAATATATTTTCTGTGTTTTACTGTATCAAACGACGTATAATTCGTGATAGTTCGATTGGATTCGAGAGGTGGCGAAAACGGCGGACAGAACAAGGACTTACCTCACCGACCGCAACGGGAGGGTATGGACGAACGCGACGTGCGCCTGTTGAAGGCCATCGCGGACCTCGGGACGGGCAGTCCCGAGAAGCTACACGAAGCGACGGACATCCCCGTGTCGACCATCCACTACCGCCTGAACAACCTGAAGGACGACGGCGTCATCGAAAACGACCTCTACGACATCGACTTAGAGGCGTTCGGACTCGGCGTCACCGTGGTCGTGGAAGTGCTGGCGGACTACAGCGGGTCGTACGAGGAAGTCGGGAACAAACTGCTGGAGATAGAGGGCGTCACACAGCTCTACTTCACGATGGGTGAGACGGACTTCATCGTCGTCGCCCACCTCGCGGACTCCGACCGCGTGGAGCGCCTCATCAGCGACTTCGAGGCGACGCCGGAGGTCGAGCGAACGAACTCGACGTTCGTCATCTCCTCGATGCGCGACAGCCACCGGGCGCTCCAGAGCTACACGCTGGAGACGCTCCTCGACGAGTTGGGCATCGAGGACTGACAGTCGCCCGGGAGCGTATCACGGTTGGTCACGTACTACCGACCATGTCGAACGACGTGCGAACGTGGCTGGTCGAACGGACCTACTCCGACGACGAACAGAACATCATCATCCTCGTGTACGCGACCCCCGACGGGACGCGCTACCACCGGAAGGAGCGCTCGCTGACGAGCTTCGAGTCCGACGTGCGCGACACCTACGCCGCCGTCGACGTGCCCGAAGACGAACTGGGCCGCGTCGGCGACGAGGAGACGAGAGAGGCCTACGCGGCCGCCGCGAGCGAGATGGCCGAGTCCCACGAGCCGACCGACACGGTCTGAGAGGGCGGCCGGCTCAGGCGACCGCCGCGAGCGAGATGGCCGAGTCCCACGAGCCGACCGACACGGTCTGAGAGGGCGGCCGGCTCAGGCGACCGCCGCGAGCGGGATGGAGACGACGGCCACCGCCCCCATCGGGTCGTTGTCCTCGAAGTGGACCTCGCCGCCGAACGAGTCGACCAGTTGGTTGACGAGGTAGAGTCCGAGGCCGGTGCCGGTGCTCTCCAGTCCCTTTTCGCCCTTGCCGAAGACGACCGACTTCCGCGCGTCGGGGATGCCCGAGCCGTCGTCGGCGATGCGGATGCGCGCCGTCTGGGCGTCGTCGTCCACGGTCGCCGAGACGGTGACGACGGTGTCGTCGGCGTTGTGCTGGACGGCGTTGTTGAGGAGGTTGCCGAGCACCGACGCGATGAGCGGGTTCGCGCGCACCGCCACGTCCGGAATCTCGCCGTCCACCTCGAACGTCGCGCGGGGGAACGCCTCGCGGCGGACTGCGAGTTCGCGCTCGACGGCGTTGGCGAGCGACATCGGGCGAGTCTCGACGCCGCCGCCGCTCATCGTCTCCATGAGGTCGCGGGCGACCTCGGTTATCTCGGTGGTGTGGCGACCCGTCGAGAGGATGCGCGAGAGGATGTCCGCGCCCTCCTCGTCGACGTGCTCTCGGAGGAGCTCCGCCCAGCCGACGACGACGGCCATGTCGTTTCGGATGTCGTGGCGGACGATGCGGTTCAGCGCCTCCAGTTCGGCGTTCATCCGTTCGAGTTCGTCCTCGCGGGTGCGGCGGGCGGTCACGTCCTGAATCGTCCCCCTGAGCGACGACACCCGCCCGTCGCGGATGACGGGTTCGCCGCGGGTGCGGACCCACACCTCCGCCCCTTCGGCGGTGACCAGTCGGAACTCGTCTTCCCACGGGACGCCCTCGGACCGGCAGCGGTCCAGCAGTTCGCGGACCCGGTCTCGCTCCTCGGCGGCGTAGAACTCGACGGCGTCGTCGACCGTCGGCTCGTAGTCGAGCGACACCGCGTGGATGCGCTTGGTCTGGTCAGTCCACGCCAGCGTGGCGGTCACGAGGTCGAGTTCCCAGCCGCCCACCTTCGAGATGCGCTGGGTGCGTTCGAGGAAGTCGCGGCTCCGTTCGAGTTCGTCCTCGCGGAGCTTCTGCTCGGAGAGGCTCTGGAAGACGATGACGTTCCGGTCGCCTTCGAGAGACGTGATGGAGAACCGAACCGGAACGAGTTCGTCGTCGAGCCGGCGAATCGACACCTCGCCTTGCCACTTCCCGTCGGCTTCGAGCGCGGGCGGAATCGTCTCTCTGAGCCGTTCGAGTTCCGCCTCGTCGTGGAGGTTGCCCCAGCCCGTCCCGAGCATCGCCTCGGTGTTCGGGTAGCCGCAGATGTCGGCCGCGGCCTCGTTGACGTACACGTGTCGGTCGTCCTCCGTGATGGTGACCCCGGCGTCGACGGCGTCGACCGCGCCCTGGAACGCTTCGAGGTCGCGCTCTCGGCGGCACTCCGCCGTCACGTCTTCGACCGTCGAGATGAGTCGGTCCCGGCCCGATATCTCGGCGACGGTGAGGCTGACGCGAATCCAAACGGTGTCGCCGGCGGCGTTCTCGATGGGCCACGTGAAAACGGACCCGCCCTCCTCGCGGGCGGTCTCGACCTCGTCGAAGGCGCGCTCGGCGTCGTAGCCGGGGACGTCCGCGGTCACGTGCGTCGGATTCGTGTCGATGACCGACGCGCGGTCGATGCCGAGGATATCCAGGTACTGTTGGTTGATGTCGACGAGTTCGAGCGTTTCGAGGTTTCGAACCGCGAGCCCGACGTTGACGGCCTCGAAGAGCGCGCGGTGGTCGAGCGAGCCGACGGTGTTCCGGGCGGCGTCGTAGACGACGTGCCCGAGGTTGTCGAGGTCGTGTTCGTCGGGGACCGACCGCTCGAACGAGACGAGCGGCACGCCGTCGACGCGGAGCTTCGAGACGAGCGGTCGCCCCTCCGAGTCGGTGGCCTCGGTCGAGACGACGAGGCAGTCGATGCGACTTCGTTCGAGCACCGCGTGAACCGCGCCGGGGCTGTCGGCAGTCGAGACGCGGACCTCGGTCGTCGCGTCGCCGACCGCGGCGGGAAGCTCGGCGGCGAGACGCTCGCGAACGGCGGCGTCCTCGCTGACGACGAGGACGTGCAACCGACCAGGCATACCGGCGAAAAGGACAGCGGGGTTCAAGTATGAACCGGCAGCTGTCGGGAAAAAATCACGACCGGCTGTCCGAGCGAACGCCGTGTCCGACCGCGCCGAAGATTCTAACCTCCGGGCGGCGCAAAGCGTGGAAATCTAATCTTTGACGGCGTTGGAGTCGAAGGCTCGAAGCGACAATCGACCTAAACGTGGAGCGCGTACTGGTATCTATGGGGCGGCCACCGCCGCCTCGGTGAACACCATGACGACGACAAACGACTCGACGCGACTCGCGGGCATCGTCCTGCTCGCGCTGGTCGCGCTGTTCGCGCTCCCCGCCCTCTTCGGGATGGCCGGCCTCGGCGGCGGCATGCCGATGGGGTGGGGCGGCGGCTGGATGCACGACACGTGGATGCACGGCGGGACCGGCGGGACCGTCCCGTGGTGGATGTGGGGGATGGGCCTCCTCGGCCAACTGCTCGTCCTCGCGGTGGTCGTCGCCGGCGGCGTCCTCCTGTTCCGCGCCCTGCGCGACGGGAGCGACAGCGCGCTCGACGAACTCCGCCGGGCCTACGCCCGCGGCGACATCGACGACGAGGAGTTCGACCGCCGCCGCGAGCGACTCGAACGCGACTGACGCGTCGGAAACCGAGACAGTCAGAACGTTGCAGGCGAAACGAAGGGCTTCGACCGGGGGCTATCGCGGGGGTCCTCCCGGGAACCGGACGCGCGCCGACCGCAACGACTATATTTATTTAGGCCAACCTAAAAGTATGAGTTCGGATTCGTCCGGTGGGAAGCTCCGCTCGTTCGTCGGTCGCTTCGGCTCGCGGCGGACCCGCCTCCGCGTGTCCGCGTGCGTCGCCGCGAGTCGGTCGATAGCGGTGCCCGACGACGACGACGCCGACGACCGCGTCTGAGCGTCGAGGGCCGGTGCTCCGTCAGCCGCCGCGGGGCGATTCGCCCCGACCGCCGCGCGGCTCAGACCTCGACCGTCGCCCCGATTGCGGGAGCCGCGGCCTCGTAGCCGTCGGCGCGTAGCTCCTCGGCGAACGCCGCACAGCGGTCGCCGTGGTTCACGAACACCGGCGCGTCGCGGTAGTCGTCGAGGAACGACAGGAGCCCGTGTCGGTCGGCGTGGGCGGAGAAGTCGTACATCTCGGCGCGGGCGGCCACCGGGACGACGCCGCCGTTGAGTTCGCAGCGGCCGCGTTCGACCAGTTCCCTGCCCGGCGTCCCCTCTACCTGATAGCCGGTGAGACAGATTTTGTTCGTCGGGTCGCCCCGTATCTCGGGGATGTACGTCATCGCCGGGCCGCCGGAGAGCATCCCGCTCGTCGTCACGATGACCGAGTTCTGCCGAGCGATGCGCTTTCGCTGGCCGTCCCGGCCCGAGACGATTCGGGCGTTCGACTTCGCCCGCTTGAGCGCCGCCGCGTCGCGGACGTAGTCGGGGTGGTTTCCGAGCATCTTCAGCACGCGTATTCCCATGCCGTCGACGTAGCAGTCGATGTCGTGGGCGTCGAGCACCATGAGAATCTCCTGCGTCCGGCCGATGGCGAACGCGGGGACGACGACGGTGCCGCCCTCCCAGACGGTCGTCCGCACCGATTCGACGAAGCGCTCCTCGACGGTCGCGCGGTCGTCGTGTTCCACGTCGGAGTACGTTGATTCGCAGATGACCACGTCGGCGTCGGGGCGGTCGGTCGTGCCCGAAACCAACCGCTGGTCGTCGGTGTGGAAGTCGGCGGTGTACAGCAGGCGCGTCTCGCCGTCGTCGACGAGGACGTGGGCGCTGCCGGGGATGTGGCCCGCGTTGTAGAACGTGACCTCGTGGCCGGCGGCCTCGAACGCCTCGCCGTAGTCGTGGTGTGCCGACTGCTGGGTCATCCGCCGGACGTGCGTCTCGGTGAACGGGCAGTTGTAGCTCCCGCCGTGGAGTTTGAGCGTGTCGCGCGCGAGGGTCCGGGCGAGTTCGTCGGTCGGCGGCGTCCAGTGGACCGCCGGCCAGTCGTCGCCCGACAGGAGCGAGGGGACCGTCCCGACGTGGTCGAGGTGGCCGTGGGAGACGACGACGGCGTCGGGGTCCACGGAGCCGACGGGGAACTGCGGGGGGTTCCCGGTCAGCATCCCGTAGTCGACCAGCAGCGAGTCGTTGACGAGAATCGCGCTGCGCCCGACCTCCTCGGCCCCGCCGAGGAACTGGAGTTTCATTGCCGGCAGTACCGACCGGAGGGGCTTTTGCTCGTCGGTCCGGCCGGGCCGACGGACTCGCGGGCTCGACGCTTTTCAGGCCGGCCGCCGTCTCCCGAGGCGTGACCGGCTCCGACCCTGACTCCGACGCCGACGGCGACCTCGAATCCGACGCCGAACCCGACCGCGGCGACCTCGACCGACTGGTGACGACGCTCCACGACCGCCTCGCCGCGACGGCGACCCGGCCCGTCCGCGAGGACGCGAGCCGATGGCTCGGCGAGGCGGAGGCGGTCGCGGGCGACCTCGCGGTCGGCCCGCTCCCGGACGACGAGGTGGTCCGGACGCGACTCGGCCACGTCGAACGCCTGCTGTCGAACGTCGACGGAACCGAAGACGAACCGGCGGACGAACACGTGGCATCGGCGCGGGCGGCGCTGGCCGACGCGCTGGCGGCGCTCGGTGGGGATGACGGTGGGAGCGACGACGACAGAACCGGGTGAGCGGCTCGACGAGAGAGACGAGAACGGAGAGAGACGAAGCGGGGACGCGGGGGGACCGAGAGAGACGCGCGTGCCGACCGGCGGCCTCAGTCCGAGAACCAGTCTCGCGCGGTGGACGCGAGGATAGAGAGGTCTTCGAACTTGAGCATGCGGAACATGGCGAGCGGACTGCCGCCGTTCGCGGCGTCCAACTGCTCGTTCGGGAGGCGATGGAGGTCTTCGAGCAGTTTGTCGTAGCGCTCGTTGGAGGCGCGGTAGAGCATCTCCGTCATGAACAGCCGGTTTTTCACCTTCGGCGCGACCCGCTCGTGCCACAGCTGGTCGTAGACGGCGAGCTCGGACGCCGAGGTGTCGCGGTCGGAGTTGGTGAGCGCGCGGTCGGCGGTCGCGGCCGCGACCCGGCCCGAGCGCATGCACTTGTCGATGCCCTCGCCCCACAGCGGGTCGACGGTCGGGACCGTGTCACCGATGGCCATGAAGTTGTCCGTGCTCATGCGACCCGGCAGTTGGATGTGCGCGGAGCCGCGGTGCTGTTTGCCCGCGATGCGCTCCGCGTTCGCGAAGCGCGGGTCGGACTCGGTCCAGTACTGGAGGTAGTCGTCGATGGTGTAGCCCGACTTGGCGTTGTGGCGGTGCCCCTCGTTTTGGATGTAGCAGACGCCGACCTTCGCGGTGTCGCCGCCGGTGTGGAATATCCACGAGTAGCCGCCGGGCGCGATGTCGTGGTCGAGCCGAAGCATCATCGCGTCGGTGAGGTCGCCGTAGCCGTCGGGCGCGAGGTCCATGCCCTCGAACTCGTACTCGATGCCGATGGCCTGCTTCTCGCGGCGGAGGTCGCAGACGTCGAGGGCCTTGGCGAGCGGCGCGCTCGGGCCGGTGGCGTCGATGACGATGTCGGCGTACACCTCCTCGTCGCCGTTGTAGCGGACGCCGACGATTTCGCCGCCCTCCATGACGGGTTTGGAGACGCGTGCGTCGAACAAGTACTCCGCGCCGTCGGCCTCCGCCTCGTCGACGAGCCAGTTCTTGAAGTCGGCGAATTCGAGGACCGCACCGGGCTGATGCCGGTGGTAGTGGTTGTTCGGGGACTCCAGGACGACGTCGTCGGTGAAGTTCATCACGACCTCGTCGGGGATGTTGAACGAGGCCATCGTCGACGGGAACGTCCCGGCGGTCGATTTGTTGCTCCTGGAGGGGAACTCGTCTTCGGACTCGGTTTCGAGGACGCACACGTCGTAGTCTCGGGCGGCGAGGTCTCGTGCCGCCTGTCCACCTGCGGGACCCGCGCCCGCGATAATCACGTCGTAGTTGTCTGTCATTGTAGAGTAGGCATCACCGGTAGGGTTGGTCGTACGCGTTACACACCTCTTCTGTAACAAGCGTGTAATCTGCTTTGGTTTTGAACGGGGGAAAACGCGGGTCGCTCGGCGGGTTCTGACCGCTCAGAAGCGACAGATATCCCCGGGAGGCTGCGGGCGAGCGGGGAGCGTGCCGCGCCGCCGGAGCGCGGCGAAACCGACGACCGACAGGGCCGCAAAGCGGGCGGAGGGCGACGCTCAGGCTTTCGGGATGCGGCGAACTTGGAACTCGCGGTAGCCGCCGTAGGCGGCTTCGAGCGCCCCGAGCCACCAGTTCCAGCGCGTCGCGGGGCCGCCCTCGGGCGCGTCGCGCATGTTGCGCACGATTTCGTCGCCCGTGAGCGGCGCGCCGCGGTCGGCCTCGGCCTGCCCCGAGTCGGCGAGGTCGCGGGCCTGCCGGGCGACGACACGGCGTTCGGCGTCGGTGCCGCCGAACTCGGCGAGCGCGTCGCGGAACGACTCCTCGTCGAACGCGGGGTGGGCGTCGCCGTGCCTGTCGGTGGGAATCACGACAACGTCTACGCGGGCCGTACCAAAGAAGGACTCGGCCGATTCGGGGTGGTCAAGACCGGCGGTTTCGGAAGCGCGCGCCCGACGCGCGACGCGGTGACCGCGCTACGCCCACCACTCGCTCCGCCGCTCTCCGTACGTCGCGTTCCGGAACGGTTCGGGCTTGTCGTCGTCGGCCTCCGCGCCGAGGTAGTGGGCGGTCCAGTAGCCGACGTGCCAGCCGACGGCCTCGGTGTCGAGGTCGACGAGGACGACCCGATACTCGCCGTAGGTCTCTAAGGCGTCGTCGCCGTCGGGGTCGTAGCCGCCGGCGATGGCACAGGAGGCCGCGCCCGCGGCGCACGGCGAGGTGTCCGCGAAGGAGATGCGCACCTCGGCGTCCGCCGGGTCGTCCACGTAGGTGTAGGTGAGGTTGTCGGGCATCCCCGGCGCGCCGTCTTCGAAGTAGTCGAGGGCGTGGCGAATCTGCTCGCGGGCCGCGTCGGGGTCCGAGGCGTTCGCGTCGTCGACGTAGACCGTGAAGTTCGGGTCGTCCCACGGGAACGCCTTCTCGGTCGCGTTCGTCTGCGGGAGCGTGTAGAGGATACCCGTGGCGTTCATCAGCTCCGCGGGCTCGTCGCCGTGAGCGAGTCCGAGGGTGTGACCGAGTTCGTGTTTGACGATGTTCACCGTCGAGTCGTCGCCGTATCCGGTGCGGATGTAGACGGTTTCGGGGCGGTCGATCTGTCGCGCGTCGGTGAGATACGGCGCGCAGCCGGCCGCGTCGTCCTGTCCGCTGCACTCCGGGACGGTGTCGGTAAAGCGGACCACGACGTCCGGGTCGCGGGCGTCGGCGTCGACCTCGTAGTCGACTTCGTACCCGAGGTAGCGCGAGTCGTTCACCTCCCAGTACGCCGTCGCCTCGCTCACGAACGCGGCGTAGTCGCGGTCGTCGTCGGGCGCTTCGACGGCGACCACGACGGGGTCGGACCCCCACGGCCCGTATCCGGACGCGGGCGTGAACGTCGTTGTCGGTTCGGACGTCGGCGACGCGGTGGGCGTGGCGGTCGCGGTCGCGGTCGTGGGGGGAGGCGAAGTCGCCGGTGTCGCGGTCGCAGCGGTCGCCGAGTCGGTGGTCGAGGGCGAGGCCGCGGACGTGGCGGTCGTCGCTGTCGTCGCGTCGTTTCCGGTCGGCACCGGCGCGGCACAGCCGGCGAGGACGACGAGCGCCGCGACGAGGAGAGTCGAACCGCGCATACCGAGACTGCGGTGGCGGACGGTCAAGAGCGTTTCCCGACGCGGCGACCGACGGAGCGGTCGCTCGGGGTTCGAAAGCGGCTGAGAGGAGTAAGCCCCCTTCTGTTCGTCCCAGCATTCGGCTCAGCGTCCGCGTCCTTCTCGGGGCGAGCCCCGAGGGCACGACGGGCGAACCCGACGCGCCGTCCGAACTACCTTCGCGGCGCGGACTTGCACCGGTGAGGATTCGCCGTTCCATCCGTTCTCGACCGTCGGCGATGGCGGAAGCCATCTCTCCCTCTGCGGGTTAACTCCCTCCCCTTACGGGTCGGTTCGCTCGCGGACGGTGAAACCGTCCGCGCCGGCGACGGCGTGGCCGTCGCGCGCGCATCATCGGTCGGGTCGAGCGGTCTCGTTTCTGTTCCAGCGCCAGCCGTCTCCGACTCCGGGCTTGCGCCCGGTCACCCGTTCGGACGGTGGGGGGACTTTCCTCATGCCCGTCTCGGGCACGGGAACTGGGCTCTCTCTGCCGACCTACCCTAGTCCGGTCGGTCGGATAAGCGGTTCGATTAACCGGGTCCTACCGGAGTTTAGCCGCACGTTATATCGCAACGAAACCACATAACAGCGGGATAACATTCGAGGGAAGCGTTGAAGTCACCACAGGACTTGAATGGTAGTATGTCCGAGGCGCAGACCGTACACCTCACCTACGATGATGGGGCGCGGGCGGTCGAACTAGCGCGGGAATCGGTCGAATCGTACGTTCTTCACGGACAGAGAGAACAACCGGGCAGCATGCGCGACGCGTTTTACGCCCGAACCGGGGCGTTCGTTCGCATCAAGTCGACACGGGGGCGGGGTCGACTTCGGGGCTGTGCGGGCGCGTATCGGGGGAAAGACCAACTCGGTCATGCGATCGTCGACGCGGCGATAAAGGCCGCCTCGGGCGACTCGTGCCAGACCGAAATCGAAGCGCCCGAACTCCCGAATCTGAACATCTCTGTTTGTATCGTCAACAATTACACGCTGACTAACGACCCAGTCGCAGACATCGAACTCGGCACCCACGGAATCGCCATCGACGCCGGCGGCACCCACGGCTGGATGTACCCGACGCTGCCCGTCGAACTCGGCTGGTCGAAAGAGGAGTTCCTCACGAACGCCTGCCGCAAAGCCGGCCTGTCGCCGCTGGCGTGGCAGGACGACGACACGATGATTACCCTGTTCGAAGGGCAGGTCTTCCGCGAGCGCGACGACGGCGGGAGCGTCGAAGCGCTGTAAGTCGTCGCGGCGACGACTCGACTCCTTGGGGGGAGAGAACCGAACTGACGAGCGACGGCCCCGAGCGCCGCCGCAGAACGAGAACGCGCTTACTCGTCGCCGAAGCCGACGCGCTCGGCGTCTTCCTTGGCCCGCGTCGCGGCCGCGTCGATGTCGAAGTCGAACGCCGAGACGACCTCGCCGTCTCGGACGAGCGGTTCGAGGAGCGCCTCGCCGTCGGTCGGGCCGGGCCGCCCGCGGAGGCCGACGTGGTGGCCGCCGTCGGCCGTGCGGTAGACCTCTTTGACGCCCGAGAGCTTGCCCCGCTTGGCCGCCGGTTCGCCGTCGACCTCGACGATGTCGAGCGCGAAGTCGACCGGATTGGCGTTCGAGATGTAGCCGCCGACGCCGAATCCCTCGACCACGTCGCGGAGGTGGCGGAGTTCGGCCGGGCCGAGACCGCCGCTCACGAAGATGCCCACGTCCTCGTGGCCGCGGGCGTCGAGCTCCCAGCGGACCTCGCGGACGATGTGGCGGAAGTCGCCCCGCCGCGAGGAGGTGGTGTCGAGGCGGACGCTGTCGAGGTCGTCGCCGAGCGCCTCGACCGCCTGTAGCACCTCCTCGGTCTCGTCGCCGTAGGTGTCACAGAGGGCGACCCGCGGCACGTCCTCGGCGACCGCCTCGTCGAACGCGCGGAACGCCTCGGCCTGATGGCCGCGCCCGAAGGCGATGAGCAGTGCGTGGGGCATCGTCCCCGACGCCTCCTTCCCGAGAATCTCGCCGGCGGCGACGTGCGAGAAGCCGTCGAGGCCGGCCACGAGGGCGCTCCGCTCGACCATCGCGGCGATGGCGGGGTGGACGTGCCGCGCGCCGAACGACAGCACCGTCGAGTCGGGGGCCGCCGAGCGGGCTTCGAGGGCGGCCGTCGCACAGCCCGACGCGTGCGAGAGGAAGCCCAGAAGCGAGGTTTCGAGTCGGGCGAACTCCAGATAGTCGCCCTCGATTCGCATCACGGGGCCGCCGTCGAACAGCGTGCCCTCGGGCATCGCGTCGACGTCGATATCGCGGCCGGAGAGCAGTTCCGCGGCGTCCTTCACGCCGGCGAACAGCTCGAACTCGCCGTCGGGGAACTGGTCGGCCGTCACCTCGGCGACGACGCGGGGGTTCTTGCCCGCGTGCCGGAGGGTCGCCTCGGTCCGCTCGAAGTAGGCGTCGGTCGCGACGCCGTCGCGGATGGCCTCGGGACCGACGATATCGAAGTCACTCATTGGCGCGGATTCCACCCGGCCGATGAAAAAGGTGTATAATCGGTCACGTGCGTCGAAGACGAATTCTCTTCAACGGGTCAGCAGACGGCGACGGCCGCGAAGTAGACCGTCCCGTTCTTCCGGACGTACCCGGTGCCCGGCGACCACGGCCGGTCTTCGAGCGAAATCATCGATTCAGCGGCCAGCGCGTCGTCGAAGGCGGCCCGTTCGGCGGGCGTGAGCGACTCGTAGGCGACTATCTCCGCGTCGGCGGGAACGTCGTCGGCCGGGTCCACGTCGAGTTGCGGCGGGCAACTGTTCGACCACGGAACGAGCGACCCAGTGACGAAGAGGAAGGCCGCGACGGACAGGACGAGCAAGGAGGCGACGAGCGCGAAGCGACCGAGTTGGCTGGGCATACGGAGCAACTGTCAGCCGATTCACAAGTACTTTCCCCTAGCTTCGCTGGTGAACCTCGTCCAACTGTTCCACCGTCGGCGCGTTGACGACGGTGACCGTGTCGCCGTCTCTCGTCACCCGGTAGGCGTCCGCGAAGGGGCCGTCGTCAACGCGGTAGGTGTCCTCGCCCGCGGCCGACGCGTCGAGGGAGAGTCGGAGCGTGTCGTTCACGTACGCCCGCTCGAACTGCTCGGCGTCCGCCTCGGTGTCCCAGACCGTCCGCCAGACGTAGCCGCGCTCGTGGGGGTTCGCCTCGTAGGTCTCGTCCGACGCCGGGCGGTAGGGAACCACCGCGTCGCCGGCCCAGCCCTCGGAGGGGTCGGCCGTGTAGTTGTACGGCGAGTACGCGCCGGGGTCCTGTTGGAGGCTCGCCCGGTCGACGGCGCGGTGCTTCCAGAACGTCGCGAAGATGGACGCCTCGCCGACCGCGTCGGCGACGGGGTCGGTGTCGTAGCGCGTCCACGCGGCCGACGAGCGGTCTTCGACCGTCACCTCGACCGGGCGCTCGTCGGGGTATCGGTTCGGGTGGAGCACCTGCTCGGTCGAGGTGGGGCGGGTCGCGTAGGCGTCGTCGACGGCCGCCCAGCCGCCCCGCTCGCGCAGGTCCGAGACGAACGTCGGCCCCTCGCTGTAGGGCGTGTAGATGACGAGGAAGACCGGATAGTCGACCGCCCCGCCGCCCGACCCACTGCTCGACGGGCGGGAAACGCAGTCCCAGTCGGCCTCGCAGCGGGCCTCGTACAGGCGGTCGACGTAGCGGGCGTCGCCTTCGACCAGCCCGCTGTGGGCGAGTTGGGCGTCCTGCGTCGACGGGGAACCGCCCAGACCGAACTGCTGGTCCTGTGCGGCGTGGACCAGTTCGTGGGCGAGCGTCTGCCGGTCGATGGTCGGTTGGGCGTCGTTGCTCACGACGACGATGCGGTCCTCGGAGGTGGAGTAGTAGCCGAGCACCACGCCGCCGTACAGCTCGTCGAACACCTCGTCGATGGTCCGGTCCTCGCCGACCAGCAACAGCGCCTCCCACACCTGGTCGTTCCAGTCGCCGTGGACCGGGTCGGTCGACTCGTCGGACTCGTTTCGGTACTCGGCGCGCGAGACGACCTCGACCGGCACGGACTCCTCGAATTCGAGTCCGCGGACGACCTCGACGCGGGCCATCGTGCGGGCGACGAACACCTCCATCTCGGAGTCGTTCAGTCCGTCGGACTGGTCGACCGCGATGGACTCGTTGTACCAGTAGCCGTTCTCCCAGCCCAGTCGGTCGGTCGGCGGGTCGTCGGGCCACGACCAGTCGGCGGCCGGGTCCGCGGCCCCGACCGCGGCGTCCGAGTCGTCCCCCGCGGCGCCCGGGTCGGCGACGGGGGCGGCACAGCCGGCGACGACGAGCAGAACTGCAGAGAGAACGGCGGCGAGGCGGCGGTTCATAGCGAGTCCACGGGCGGGAGGGGAAAAAGCGCCTCGGCGTGGGGGTTACGACGCGAGCCCCGGCCGAATCTCGTCCACGTCGGCGGGCGTCGGCCCGTTGACGACGACGACGCGGTCGCCCGTGCGGACGACCCGGAAGGCGTCGTTGAACGGGCCGTCCTCGACGACGTAGACGCCGTCGTCCCGCCGGGCGGCGTCGTGGGCGCTGAGGATGTTCAGGTAGGCGTCGCGGAACTCCCGCGCGTCGCCGTCGGTGTCCCACTCGGTCACCCAGACGTAGCCGTACTCGGTGTCCGCGCCGGCCGCGTTACGGTAGGGGAACAGGCGGTCGTTCGCCCAGCCGTTCGACGGCGCGGCGTCGTAGTTGTACGTGTCGTACCGCGAGTCCGTGTCGAGGATGGACTGGACGCGGACGGTCTCCGCGCCGGACGTGCGGGCCTGATACCAGAACATCGAGAAGATAGACGCCTCGCCGACCGTGTCGGAGCCCTCGACACCCTGGTCGGGGAAGGTGGTCCAGCCGTTCGTCCCCTCGTCGGCGAAGGAGACGGGACGCGGCGACTCGTCGGTCACGTGGATGGTCTGTTCGGTGGACGCCGGCGGGTCGCGCAGGGCGTCGTTGACGGCCGCCCAGCCGCCCCGCTCGTAGAGGTCGTGGACGTACACCGGGCCGTCGGAGTACGGCTGGTAGATGGTGATCAGGACGCCGAGGTTCGGGCTGCCGCCGCGGCTGTTTTCGGTGTCGGGCGTGACGACGCAGTCCCACGTCCCGGCCGCGCACCGCTCGCTGTACTGTCGTTCGACGTAGCTGGCGTCGCCCTCGATGATGCCGTCGGTGGCGAGGTCGCCGTCCTGCGTCTCGCTGCGGAAGCGGGCGTCGGTCAGGTCGAACCGCTGGTCCTGTACGGCGTGGACCAGTTCGTGGACGAGCGTGGCGTTGTCGATGGTCGGCTCGCCCGGTGAGTCGGTGACGACCTTGATTTCGCCGTCGGACGGCGAGTAGAAGCCGAGGACCGAACTCCCGGTCGTCGCCGAGATGGCGTTCGCGCTCGTGGTCGACTCACCGGCGATGAAAAGCGCCTCCCACACTTGGTCGTTCCAGCGGTTGAACTCGGAGTCGGGCGAGCCGGAGCCGCCGGCGTTGGCGCTCCGGTATTCGTCGCGGGAGATGACGCTGACGGGGACGCGCTCGTCGAACTCCAGCTGTCGGATGTGCTCGACGCGGGCCATCCCGCGGGCGACGTACGCTTCCATCTCGGAGTCGTTCAGGCCGTCGGACTGGTCGACCGCGATGGGTTCGTCGTACCAGTAGCCGTTCTCCCAGCCGAGCACGTCCTGGTCGGGGTCGTCGAAGCCGTCTCTGTCCGGGTCGGGGGTCGCGGGCGACGCGTCGCCGCCGGGCGCGGCCGTGGGGGCGGCACAGCCGGCGAGAACCAAGAGCACGGCGGCGAAAACGGCGCGGAGACCGGTGGTTCGCATATCGTACCCTTAGACTCCGGAGTGAAGTACCTTGTCGGGTTCGGGCGTCGAACCGGCGGACCGCGATGCGGTTCGGGCCGGTCGCGTCGGGCGGGTCGAATCTGACCGGCGTACTGTTTTGGTCGTCCCGGCGCAACCCACGCACATGGCACTCGACCCGAAGCGAACCGCGGTGGTCGTCGTCGATATGCAGAACGGCTTTTGTCACCCCGACGGGAGCCTGTTCGCGCCGGGGAGCGAATCCGCGGTCGGCCCCGTCACGGAGCTCGTCGCCGCCGCCCGCGACGCCGGCGCGCGCGTCGTCTACACCCGCGACGTCCACCCGCCGGAGCAGTTCGACGGCAACCACTACTACGACGAGTTCGAGCGCTGGGGGGAACACGTCGTCGAGGGGACGTGGGACGCCGACCTCCACGGCGACCTCGACGTGCGCGACGAGGACCTCGTCGTCGAGAAGCACACCTACGACGCGTTCCACCAAACGCAGTTGGAGGGCTGGCTCGACAGCCACGGCGTGGACGACCTGCTCATCTGCGGCACGCTGGCGAACGTCTGCGTCCTCCACACCGCCGGAAGCGCGGGCCTGCGGGACTACCGACCGATTCTCGTCGCCGACGCGCTCGGCTACATCGAGGAAGGACACAAGGAGTACGCCGTCGATCACGCCGACTGGCTGTTCGGCGAGACGACGACGCTCGCGGACGTGGCGTTCGAGTAGCCGGGGGCGGCAGGACGCGGTCGGACCGCGACCGCTGATTCGGCCCCGGCATCCACCTCAGCCCCGTCCCCGACCCGACCCGACCCGACCCGACCCGACCGCGGTTCAGTCCCGAAAGAGCCGATACGCGCCCTGTCCGGTTGCGACGGCGTCGTCCCAGTCGCTCGACGGCGACTGTCGGGCGGCCACGTCGGCGTCCTCCTCGGGGTCGGTGCTGACGACGGTGATAGTGCTCACGCCGACCGACCCGCCCGCGCGGACCACCTCCGCGACCGCCGTCAGGTCGCCCGACGCCCGCCGCAGGTAGTTCACGTTGAGGTTGATGGTGGCGACGCCGCCGGCGACCGGGTCGTCGAGCATCGTCCGGAGGGCGATGCCGCCCGCGGTGTCGATGAGCGTCGCCGCGATGCCGCCGTGGATGGTGGGCGGCGACACGGTGTTGGTGAGCTTCTCGTCGTACGGGATGGTCATCACGATGCGGCCGCGCTCGATGGCGTCGACGCTGGTGTCGAGCCACGACAGGTAGCCGTGTTCGTCCTCGATGTGTCGCTGGACGATGGCCGCGGCCTCGGCGGGAAAGTCGTCGGTCATATCACGAACGAGTATGTCAGATAGTATGTAACCGACGGTCGGTGACACCCCGACGGGATTCCCGCGAGCGAAGCGAGCGGGAAGTCGTCGGGGGAATGAGGCCGAGCCGAGTGGACCCGACGGAATTCTCACGGGCGAAGCGAGCGGGAAGTCGTCACACCGGAACCGCGTGAAGTATATACACGTTCCCGGACTGGTACGGGTATGAGCGATTCCCGCGTCGTTCTCGTCGACGAGTGCCCCGACGACCTCGTCGAGGCTGTCGAGCGACGCGGGTTCACAACAGAGTCGTGCGCGGGACCGGACGCAGTGTTCGACGTCCTCGACGGCGGAGTCGGCGGCGTCGTCCTCTGCGGCGACGTCGACACCGGGTTCGTCTCCCGCGTCCGCGGCCGGGCCGGCGTGGTCCCGGTGTTTTTCCTCGTCGGCGACGGGACCGCGAGCGCCGGTGAGTCGGCCCACGGCGGCGGTGCCATCGCCCTCGACGAACCGGAAGTGCCGGCGGCGGCCGACTCGGTCGCCGCGCGAGTCGAACGAGTCATCGAGTTCTCACGGTGGGCGTCGAGCGACCGGAACTCGGACTCGCTGTATCGGACCGTCGTCGAACAGAGCCACGACGCCATCTTCGTCACGCAGGGCGGCGAGTTCCGCTTTTGGAACCGCCGGCTGACCGAACTCACCGGCCTGAGCGACGGTGAACTCGCCGAGACGCCGGTGTTGAGCGTCGTCCACTCCGACGACCGCGAGCGGGCCGCCGCCATCGCCGCGACGCGGCGGCGGGGCGGCGACGCCCCCGTGAGCTACGAGACACGCATCGTCGACGCCGACGGCAATACCCGCGAGTGTTCGGCGAACGTCAGGGAAATCGAGTATCACGGCTCCTACGGGGTCCTCGTCTCGGTGCGCGACGTGACCGAACAGCGGGCCACGGAGGCGCGGTTCCGCGGCCTCGTGGAGCTGGCTCGGGACCTCGTCACCCTCGTCGGGACCGACGGGCGAATCAGGTACCAGAGCCCCTCGGTCGCCGACGTGCTCGGCTTCGAGCCCGGCGAACTGGTCGGGAGGTCCGTCTCCGACCTGATTCACCCCGACGACTGGGAGGACGTCGAGGAGGTTTTCGAGCGCGCGCTCCAGACCGGAGCCGACGGGACCGACCCCGTCCGCTACCGTCACCGGAACGCCGAGGGGTCGTGGACGTGGCTCGAATCCGTGGGGAGCAACCAGACGGATACCTCGGTCGACGGGTTCGTCGTCACCTCGCGGAACGTGACCGAACAGCGGAGCTACGAACAGCGGCTCAAGCGCTACGAGACCATCGTCGAGAGCATCGGACAGGGCGCGTACGTGGTCGACGAGGCGGGTGTCGTCCAGTTCATCAACGAGGCCGCGCTGTCGCGGACGAACATCCCCATGTCGGCGTTCGTCGGCCGGCACGTCTCCGCGCTGTGCGACGCCGGCTATCTCGCCGCCGACCAGTACGAGCGCGCCGAGGCCGCCCTCGACGCCGTCCTCGGCGGCGAGAGCGAGCGCGAGCGCTTCGAAATCGAGCTGTCGCTCCCGGAAGAAGTGTACGTGGTCGAGTTCACCGTCTCGCCCATCGTCGGCGACGACGGCGAGGTCGTGGGCGCGGTCGCCATCTCGACGGACGTCACGGAGCGAAAGCGGTACGAACAGCGGCTCAACGCGCTCCACGCGTCGACCCGACGGCTGACGGGGGCGACGAGCCGCGAGGAGGTCGCCGACATCGTCCGCGAGGCCGCCACCGAAATCCTCGACTACGCGATCAGCGGCGTCCTCCTGTACGACGAGTCGCTGGACGCGCTCGTCCCGGCGGCGTTCACCGACGAGGCGTGGGCGGTGTTCGGCGACGTGCCGCCGATTCCGCGGGGGACCGGCCTGACGTGGGAGGTGTTCGAGCGCGGCGAGCACAACCTCTACCGGGACGTGGACTCGAACCCTCGGCGGGCCGTCCGCGACGCCGGGGTCAGAGAGGAGCTCATCGTCCCGATTCCCGACCACGGCGTGTTCTTCGTCGCCTCGCTCGACGAGGGTGAGCTGGCCGACCAGCGCATCGCGCTGGCGAAGGTGCTGGCCGCGAACACCCGTGCCGTCTTGGACCGGGTCGAACGCGAGCGACTCCTGCGGAAGCGCGAGCGCGAACTCGCCAGCCAGAACGAACAGCTCGAATCGTTCGCGTCGGTCGTCTCCCACGACCTCAAGAACCCGCTCAACGCGGCGATGGGCTATCTCGACCTCGCCCGCGAGCAGTACGGCGGCGACGAGTTGGACCGCGTCGCCGACGCCCACGAGCGGATGGCCGCTATCGTCGAGGACGTGCTGGCGCTCGCGCGGAACGGCCAGATGGTCGAGGCGGCAGAGCGGCTGCCGCTCCGTCCCGTCGCCGAGGCGGCGTGGACGACCGCCGCGGGCGGCGCGCCGGAGGCGACCCTCGCTGTCGACGGCGACGTCGCGGTCGACGCCCACCGCGGGCGGCTCAGACAGCTCCTCGAAAACCTCTTTTCGAACGCGGTCCGCCACGGCGGCGACGACGTGACCGTCCGCGTCGGCCCCCTCGGCGACCGCGACGGATTCTACGTCGCGGACGACGGTCCGGGGATTCCGCCGGACGAGCGGCCCCGCATCTTCGAGGCGGGCTACACCACGAGCTCCGAGGGGACGGGGTTCGGCCTCAGCGTCGTCATGAGCGTCGTGAACGCCCACGGCTGGAGCGTCTGGTTCGTCGAGAGCGACGACGGCGGCGCGCGCTTCGAAATCACGACGGAGAGCGACCACTGACAACCTCGAACGCCGTCGCCGACGCTCCCGAACACCGCCGACGACGACGGCGTCCGCCTCGGGCGGCAGCAACACCTACCTTCGGGTCGGTCGAACGAGGGATATGGAGACGCCAGACGAGACGACGGTCCGCGCGGTCGAGTCGTGCCGGGGGCCGCTTCCCGAGACCGTCGACGGCGGGCGGGTGCTGTTCGGGTTCGACGGCTACGTCGACCGCGTTCGGGAGTTCGTCTCCGAGCGGCAGTCGGCCGACGCCTACGAGCGGGTGCCGACCCTCGAAGCGTTCGCCGACCGCGTGAACGACTCGGTCGACGCCGAGAGCTCGCTCAGCTTCGAGTGGATTCAAGCCGGCGTCCGCACCGGCGGCCACGTGAGCCACCTCGCGCGCGCCTTCGACCGATTGGGGTTCGACCCCGGAGTCGTCGGCTGCCTCGGCGACCCGGTCGAAGAGCCGTTCGCCGAGGAGTTCGGCCACCTCCCGCTGGAGACCCTCGGGTCGCCCGGCTACACCGACGCCGTCGAGTTCGGCGACGGGAAGCTGATGCTCACCGAAATCGGCGCGCTGATGACGCTCGACTGGGCCGGCATCGAGTCGCGGGTCGGCCTCGACCGGCTGGCCGAACTGGTCGACGGAGCCGAACTCGTCGGGATGGGCTACTGGTCGGAGATGCCCGAGCTACCGGACGTGGCCCGCGGCCTCCGCGAGGAGCTGTGGCCGACGCTCTCGGACCCGCCGGAGACGCTGCTTTTGGACCCCGGCGACCTCAGAAAACGGGAGCCGGCCGTGGTCGCCGCGGGCGTCGAGCAGGTGTCGGCGCTGGACGACGCGGTTCGCGTCGTCGTCTCGGCGAATCGCTACGAGACACGCTACCTCGCGCGGCTGGCGGGCGTCGAGAGCGACGACTTCGGTCGCGAGTCGCGGGCGGCGTTCGACCACCTCGGCGTCAGCCGGTTCGCGGGCCACGGCGTCGACGCGGCGCACCTCGTCGACGACGGGGGGACCGCGACCGTCGGCGTCCCCCGGACGGACGACCCGGTGTTGACGACGAGCGCGGGCGACCACTTCAACGCGGGCCTCGCGCTCGCGCACGTCCTCGGCCTCGGCCGCGCGGAGTCGCTCGTCGCCGGCAACGCGGTCGCTGGACACTTCGTCAGAAACGGGTCGCCGCCGACGTACGACGAACTCCGGGCGTTCGCCTCGGCGTATCTCGATTACTTCGACTCGGATTAAATACCGATTGTCCACACAAGGGTCAGATATATTACTAGAATCGCCGTACCGATATGTGTCGGTAGCACCCCCACACGGGCGCACCGCCGGAGGGTCCGCGTGTCGCCTCCGTCCGGGCGCGGTACCGACCCCACCGTGGCATCCAGCGCCCGGGTGCCACCTCCCCACCACGGTCCCGTTCTGACGCACCGTCGGCTCTTCACTCGGACCGCGGGTCGCGTTCGAGGTCGTCTATCGCCGACCCGACGAGATGTCGGAGCGCTCTGCGAAGCCGCTGTGAGAGCGCCTGCTCGGTGATGCCCAACTGGCTCGCGATGTCGTCGAGGGCAGTCTCTTTCGGCGTCTCGAAGTAGCCCCGTTCGAAGGCGAGTCGAAGCGCGGTCAGTTGCTTCTCCGAGAGGGCGATGTCCGGCGGGTGGCGCTCGTCGAGGCGGGCCGGTTCGACGCGGCGAACGTCGATGTCGATGTCGCGGGAGAGACAGGCGTCGTGGAACCGGGTGGTCAGTTCGTTCGACGGGAAGTACACCGAAAGCGACCAGCCGTAGCTCGTGCCGACCATCCGCCGGACGATGCCGTCGCACTCGTGAATCGCCGAGATGATGTCGCCGTCGCGGGTCGCCCACTCGCAGCGGTAGAGCCGACCCTCGGGGCCGTCGGAAATCGGTTCGAAGCGGTCGATGCTCGCGTGGTCGTCGAGCAGGCCGTCGAGCGCCTCGCGGTCGCTCCCGCGGGCGACGAAGTACGGGACCGGTTCGCCCGTCACCGGGATACCGCCGACGAGCGTGAGTTCGAACTCGGGGTCGTCGAGCGCCACGTCGGAGGACGGCCCGGCCAGCGGGTGTCCGAGTTCGACCTCGTACCCGCTTGCGTGGTCGTCGGTCATCGCGGCGGGAAGCCGACGGCTGCGTCGAAAACCCAACCGACGGCACGCGCTCGTATGTCGAGTCTCACAAACGGAGAAAATTACGGGCGAGCGAAGGATATTTTTTGCGGAGCCTCACCCTTTCATAGTAAAGGCATTTAAAAGTGAGCCCTCAAAATGGAGGGGAGTGTGGTCGCCCCCGGCGGGCGCTCTCGTGTCAGCCGAACATTATTTCTGCGGTATCAGTCGAGTCGAATCGGGTCGGCGCTGGGACGAATCGCGACCGACACCTCGTCGCCGACGGCGAACTCGTGACCGGGGCAGACGACTTTGGTCCCGAAGCCGACGCGAGACGCGAATAGTGACAATCCGGTGACTCGAACGCCGTCGACGAGTACGTCGAAGTCGGTCCACGGAACGTCGCGGCCGGCGGTCCGGCCGACCAGCTCGCCGAGGAGCGACAGCGACTGCCCGCTTTCGACGGGCGAGAGCGTGCCCCCGAACCCGTAGTGAGCGAGGCCGCCGTCGAGGACGACGCCCTCGTCGCTGGCGAGGCCGACGAACTCGTCGGGTCCGACCCCCGCGTCGGCGCGGGCCGGGGCGTCGAGGACGACGAACGTCTCGGCCGTCTCGACGACGGTTCCCGTCCCGTCCCAGTCGAGCGGCGAGACGGTCACGTCGGGCGAGACCGGGAGCGACCCGCGGGCGCGGTGGTGGTTCGCGTCGGCGGCCCGGAAGCCGAGGTGGACGTGGTTCGAGACCCACGGGGCGAAGAACCCCGAGCGGACGAGTCGTCCCAGCGAGTCGCCGACCGCGACCTCGTCGCCCGCGTCGACGCCGGGGTCGACGTGGAGGATGCGCGCGACCAGTCCGTCGCGGGGGTCGTCGTCGGGGTCGCCGAGCCAGTCCAGCCCGGACGCCTCGGCGTCCACGTCCACGAGCACGAGGTACTCGTCGTCGTGGGCGTAGGGCTTGTCGGGCGCGCGGACGGTCCGCGTCTCGCGGACGACGCCCCCGACGGGCGAGCGGGCCACCGGGTCGTCGTCGGCGACGTAGAGGTCGATTGCGCAGCCGCCGTCGTGGGCGGGGTACGGCGAGTTGTAGAGCGAGAAGCGCTCGAAGCGCGAGAGCGTCGACCGCGGCAGTCGCAGCATGGTCGTCGGGACGTGACGGGTGCGCTTAGGTACGTCGGGGTGTTCCTCTCGGGTATGCGCGTCATCCGCGGCCGCGGGCCCGACCGGGAGGCGGACCGGGCGGTCACCGCGGCCATGCTCCGCGAGGCGGGCGAGGCGGGCGAACCGGCGTTCCGCGCGTGGACGCCGCACCGACAGCTCGCGTTCGGCAGGCGCGACACCCGCGCCCCGCGGTACGACGAGGCCGCCGCCGCCGCCGAGGAACGCGGCTTCCCCGCCGTCGAGCGTTCCGTCGGCGGCCGGGCCGTAGCCTACACGGGAACCACCGTCGCGTTCGCCCACGCGCTCCCGCTCGACGACGCCCGGAGCGGTCTCGACGCGCGGTACGAGGCCGGAACGACCGCCGTCGTCCGCGCCCTGCGGAGCCTCGGCGTCCCCGCGCGGCGGGGCGAGCCCTCGCAGTCGTACTGCCCCGGCGACCACTCGGTCCAAGCGGGCGGGAAGCTCTGCGGCCTCGCCCAGCGGGTCCGAAAGGAGAGCGCGCTCGTCTCCGGCGTGGTCGTCGTCGCCGACCGCGACGAGATAGCCGACGTGCTCGCGCCCGTCTACGAGGCCATCGACGTTCCCTTCGACCCGAACTCGGTCGGCAGCGTCGCCGACGCCGGCGGTCCGGGAAGCCCGGACGCGGTCTGCGACGCCCTCGAAACCGTCTTCGTCGGCGACGCGGAGACGCGAGTCGAGGACGCGGCCGACCTCGCGTGAGCGACTCGGGACGGGGCCGACAGCCGGGCGATGCGGCCGGCCGCGACCGCTCCGCGAACCACCGGAGCCATCACTACCCGAACCGCCGGACTTAGCACCCGGCGCGTCGCACCCCCTCGTATGCGAATCGAGAACGCGACGCTGGCCGACGGCCGCGCCGTCGACGTCCGCGTCGAGGACGGGACCGTCGAGGCGGTCGGCGACCTCGACCCCGTCGCCGACGAGGAGACCGTCGACGCCGAAGGGAACCTGCTTCTGCCGGGCGCTATCGACGTGCACGTCCACTTCCGCGAACCGGGCTTCGAGCACAAAGAGACGTGGGAGACGGGCGCGAAAAGCGCCGCCGCGGGGGGCGTGACGACCGTCGCCGACCAGCCGAACACCGACCCGACGACGACCGACGGCGCGGGCTTCGACGCGAAGGCAGAACGCGCCGCGAACGCCTGTATCGACTACGGCATCAACGGCGGCGTCACCGCCGACTGGGACCCCGACAGCCTGTTCGACCGGCCGCTTTTCGCCCTCGGCGAGGTGTTCCTCGCCGACTCGACCGGCGACATGGGCATCGAGGCCGACCTGTTTGCCGAGGCCGCGGAACGCGCCGGCGAGGCGGGCGTTCCCGTCACGGTCCACGCCGAGGACGCCGACCTGTTCGACGAGTCCGCAATCGAGGGCGACCTCGGCGGGGTCGGCCGCGACGCCGACGCCGACGCGTGGAGCGCCTACCGGACCGCCGAGGCCGAGGCGGTCGCCGTCGAGCGCGCCGTCCGCGTCGGCGGCGAGACCGGCGCGCAGATTCACATCGCCCACACGAGCACGCCCGAGGGCGTCGACGCCGCCCGCGACGGCGGCGCGACCTGCGAGGCGACGCCGCACCACCTGTTTCTGTCCCGCGACGACCTCGCCGAACTGGGAACCTACGGCCGGATGAACCCGCCGCTACGCTCCGCGGAGCGCCGCGAGGCCATGTTCGAGCGCCTCGCCGACGGCCGCATCGACGTGGTCGCCACGGACCACGCGCCGCACACGCGCGAGGAGAAAGAACAGTCGCTTCTCGACGCCCCGAGCGGCGTCCCCGGCGTCGAGACGATGGTTCCCCTGCTTCTCGGCGCGGTCGTCGCCGGCGACCTCACCGCCGAGCGCGTCCGCGACGTGGTCGCCGCGAACCCCGCCGACGTGTTCGACCTGCCGCGCAAGGGCCGAATCGAGGCGGGCGCTGACGCCGACCTCGCGCTCTACGACCTCGACGCCGCCCGCGAGATTCGCGACGCGGACCTCCACTCGAACTGTGACTGGACCCCGTTCGAGGGCCACACCGGCGTCTTCCCCGAGTGGACGATGCTCCGCGGCGAGTTCGTCTGGGACGGCGAGGGCTTCGGCGCGGTCGCCGGCGAGAACGTCCGCGACTGACCGGAGGCGGGAACCGGCACGGGTCCGAACCAGTCCGAATCGTCAGAACCGCGCGGCCGCGACCTGTGCGCCCTTCCAGCCGACGCCGACGAGCACCGCGAGCGGCGCGGTCAGGACGACGAGCGAGACGGCCGACCCGGCGAGGCCGCCGAGGCCGCCGAGCGCGGACGACAGGACGACGGTCCCGAGGAAGCCGCCCACGGCGAGCGCCGGCGCGACCAGCGCGTAGGCGAACAGCCAGCGCTGTCTGCGAGTGAAGTGGACGCCGTATCCCGGTCCGGGCGGGATGAGCAGGCCGCCCGCGAGGAGGACGAAGCCGACGAGCCCGAACACGAGGAGGAAAAAGCCCGCGAGCCCGTGGGCGAAGCCGTCGCTGCCGGGCGGGGGCGGGGGCATCGTGACGGCGGTCCACCAGACGACCGCGAGGAGGGCGACCCCGGCCCCGGCGACGGGGAGTTGGAGCGAACCGAGGACCGCGCGGAGCGACCATCGCATCGGGCCGACTGTCGGCCGGTGGACAGATAGCTGTACCGCAATCGCCGCCCGGGCGTCGGCTGAGTGGCGGGCGTATCCGATGCAAGCGAATCCTTTTCCCGTCCGACACCCCGAAGGAGTGACACGCATGACCGACGAGCAGACGCCGCCGCGAGGCCGCGGCCCGAACGCGGACGAACCGCACGCACTCACGGGACTGCTGTCGTTCTGGGAGACGGTCGTGGAGGACGCCGAGGCGACCGCGGCCGAGTACGAAGACGAGGGCTGGGAGACGCTCGTGCTCCACCCCGGCGACGTGACGGTGCTGCCGCCGGCGAACCTACCCGACGCGACGGAGCGCGTCGGCTTCGACGTGCTCGTCCCCGGCAGCGAGTTCGACGCGCTGTCGTCGTGGGTCGAGTCGGCCGCGTTCGACCGCTACGACGTCTACCGCGCCCGCGAGGACGACACCGTGTTCGCCGTCTCGGTCGTCCAGGACGCCGCGGCGTCGAAGGCCGTCGTCGTCCCGCTGTACTACGGGCTCGACGAGGTGGACGCGATGGAGACGAAAGCGCGAGAACGGGGCGAACTCCGGCTCTACGTCCGGCCGGTCGAGGCCGACCGACGGGTCGAGTTAGTTCAGTCCGAGCCGGAGCCGCTTTTCCCCTGACTCCGCGTCAGCGCGGAGTCGGCTCTGAACCGACCCCGCCGCGGGGCGTCACTCCTCGTCCGACAGCTCTTCTTGCCGCAGTTCTGTGCTCGCCTCGCGCACCTCGCGCATGACGCTCGAAATGCGCTCTTCGGCTTCGAGTTCCTCTTCGACCGAGAGGTCCACGCCCTCGACTTCGAGCAGGAACTTGGCGATCTCCGTCACCTCGTACATCATCTCGTCGAGTTCCTCGGCCGTGAAGAAGCCCGACATCGCGCCGTAGAGGAACGTCGCGCCCGACTTCCGGACCTTGTCGCGGAACGCAGAACGGGCCTGGTTGACCGCCTGCGGGGTGTAGGTGTCGGTCATGAAGGGGACGAGTTCGGGGAGGTTGTTCCCGATTTTCGTCATCTCGACGCCCGTCTCGGTTCGGAAGTCGGCGCAGAGCCGCGCGATTGCCCACTCGCGGGCCGTCACGTAGGTCCGCTGGCGGAGGAAGTCGTTGACGCGGTCGTACTGCGCGCCGTCGACCTTCTTGAACCGGGCGTACTTCTGGACGTCCTCGGGGACCGCGTCCTCGGCGTCCTCGGCGTCTGGGCCGGAATCGTCTCCGGCCACGTCCGTCGATTCCGCGGCCGCCTCCGAAGTCTCGGGCTCCGCGTCTGCCGGCTCCGTGTCTGCCGCGGCGTCGTCCGCCTCCGCTCGCGCGTCCGCGTCGGGGCGAGCCGTCTCCTCGGCGTCGCTCGCGCCCGTCTCGAACTGGTCGGACTCGTCTGTCATACCGCGGGCTACCGCGGCACGGCCGAAAAGGGTTCCGCGACGTTCGGTCCCCGCCGACGGGGGTGGGGCCTTCCGTTTCCGGGTAAGGGTTTTCTATCGCGCCCGCGAGATTGGGAATCATGAAGGTACTGCTCGGAATCGGTGGCAGCGACGATTCCATCCGGGCGCTCGAAACGACGGTCGAACGGACGGCCGAGGTCGGCGACGATCTCACGGTCGCTATCGTGGAGAACCCGTCGGTCGAGCGCTCGCGCGAGGACATCGAAACGCGCGTGACGGAACTGCTCGGCGAGCGCGGCGTCGACGCGACCGTCCGCCGACTCGACGGCGACCCGGGGAGCGCGCTCGTCGACCTCGCCGAGAACGAGGGGTTCGACCAGTTGGTGCTCGGCGGCGGCGAGACGAGTCCGATGGGGAAGATACAGATCGGCAACATCGCGGAGTTCGTCCTCTTGAACTCCCACGTGACCGTCACTCTGGTACGATGAGCGACCGAACGTTCTCAGACGCCGTCGCCGACCCCTACGACGCGCCGCCGCTGTCGTTCACCGACAGGGAAGACCGCACCATCGAGGTGCGCGCGCACGACGGCTCCGACGAGGAACTGGAAGCGCTCGTCGAGATGTACGACGCGTTCGACCCCTCGGACCGCGCGCAGGGCATCCCGCCGGGCCGCGAGGACCGCATCCGCGACTGGCTGGAGAACATCCTCGACGAGGACTGCCTGAACGTCATCGCGTGGGACAGCGACGAGGTGGCCGGTCACGCGACGCTCGTCCCCGACGGCGACGCCTACGAACTCGCCATCTTCGTCCACCAGACCTACCAGCGCGCCGGCATCGGCACGCGGCTCATCAAGGCGCTGCTCGGCTACGGCCGGGTGTCCGGCGTCGAGAAGGTGTGGCTCACGGTCGAGCGGTGGAACCGCGCGGCGGTCGGCCTCTACCAGACCGTCGGCTTCGAGACGAGCGACGCCGAGAGCTTCGAACTGGAGATGACCATCCGGCTCGCCGAACCGCCGGACCAGGAGGGCGGTTGAGGGCGGCGGCGGGCCGCGACGGCGACCGACGAACCGCGATTCAGACCGAGAGCACGGGCTGGCTGGCGTACAGGAGGACGTACTCGGCGGCCTTGGCGAGCACTTCTCCGGGGTCGCCCGAGACCGGCTCTCGGGGGACGACGATGAAGTCCGCGTCGAGTTCTTCTGCGGTGTCGAGGACGACGCTCCCGGGGTGGCGGAGCTTGCTCGTCCGCGAGAAGCCGTAGGCGACCGAGGTGGTGACGGGAACGTCGGCGGTCTCGGCGAGGGACGACACCGTGTCGGTGACGGCCTTGCTGTCCTCGGCGACGGCGTCCTCGTCGACGACGCCCTGCTCTATGGCGCGGACGACGTCCTCGCCGAGGACGTGGACGGCGTGGACCGCGGCGTCGTACTCGGCCGCGACGGCGGCGGCGTACTCCGCCGCGCGCGTCGCCTCCTCGCTTTGGTCGACCGGCACGAGGACGAGGTCGATAGAGAGCGGGCGCGGTGACATGTCCCCACCTGCGTCGGGGGACGACAAAAAACTCACCCCACGGTCCCGGCGGCCGGCCGCCCCAGACTGGTTTTATGCCGCCGCGCCGTGAACCCGGAGGCATGTTCGACACCATCGTCATCGCCACCGACGGTTCGGCGAGCGTTCGCCGGGCGGTCCGCGTCGCCGTCGACCTCGCAGAGCGGTTCGACGCGTCGGTTCACGCGCTGTACGTCATCGACGCCGGCGACGTGGAGACCGCGCCGGAGCGACTGCGCGAGGAGATGCGCGACGCGCTCACCGAGCGCGGCGAGGAGGCGCTCGCCGAGGTGGAGGCCGCGACCGACCGCGAGGTGACCGTCGCGGTGCGAGAGGGCCGCCCCGCGGCCGAGATTTCGAGCTACGCCCGCGAGGTGGACGCCGACGCCGTCGCCATGGGCACCCGCGGCCGACACGGCGAGAACCGCTTTCTCATCGGGAGCGTCGCCGAGCGCGTCGTCCGGACCTGCCCGGTGCCGGTGTTGACGGTCCGCCAGTTGGAAGCGGGGACGACGGACTCCCTGCTGAGCGACGAGGCCGCCTGAGCGGAGCCGCGGGTCGGTCGCCGGCCCCGGGCGTCCGACGCGGTCGCCGCCGACGGAATCGGGAGGAGTTTTCCCCGTCGCGTCCGAGTTCGGCGTATGGAAGACGAGCTTATCGACAGTTCTCGGCTCTCGCTCCCCCGCAAGTCCGTGCTCCCCGGTGCCGGATTCTTCTACCCCGACGAGTTCGACGAGGAGCGCGCCGAAGAGCGCGCCAAGGAGAAACTCGAAGACGCGTCGGTCGCGGTCGTCACCGACACCGACGCCGACGGCCTCGGCTGTGTCGCCCTCCTCCGGGAGGCCTACGACGCCGCCCTCGACGTGGCCGACTTCGAGGAACGCATCGAGGAGAGACTCGGCGACGAGGACGAAGACGAGGACGACGAGGAACCCGCCCTCGCCGGAGAAGACGAAGAAGAGCGCCCGAAATCGCCGGTCGCGCTGATGGGGTCGAGTCCGTACTCGCTGGAAGACGACCTCCAGCGCGTCGCCGACTACGCCCCCGAGGGCGTCGAGGTGTACGTCTGCGACCTCTGTCCGGACAAGTTCGAGTACGTCGAGGAAGAACTGGCCGCGCTCGTCGAGACGGCGGGCGAGATTCACTGGTACGACCACCACCAGTGGAAGCCGGAGGTCGCCGAGGCGGTCCGCGAGGCCGGCGTCGACCTCGTCGTCGGCGAGTCCGACGAGGAGTGTTCGACCGACGTGACGCTCCGCGAACTCGACTACGAGTTCGACGAGCGGTTTTCGGACCTCGCGGCCGTCACCCGCGACCACGACCTCTGGCTGAACGAAGACGAGCGGAGTCAGGACCTCGCGGACTACGCCTACTGGACCTCGAAAGAGGAGTACGTCGCCGTCGTCGGCGCGTACGGCGCTGACCTCCCGCCGGTCGTCGAGGAGTACATCGCCCACCGCCGCGTCGAAAAGGAGAACCTCATTCAGGCCGCCGTCGACCGCGCCGAACTGAAGACCGTCGGCGACTGGACGGTCGGCGTCACCTACGGCCGCTGCTCGCAGAACGAGGTCGCTGACGCCCTCCGCGAGGCGGGCGCGGACGCGGCGGTCGTCGTCAAGCCCGCCGGGAGCGCCAGCATCCGCGGCTCCGACGACTTCGAGCGGTGTCACGAGGTCGCCGACCTCGTCAACGGCGGCGGCCACCCGAAGGCCGCCGGCTGTAAGCCCGACATCTACGACGACATGCTGGACTACGCCCACCACTGGACGACGCAGGGCGCGACGACGAAGCGCGTCATCCTCCGGGCGTTCGAGCAGGTCGCCGATGCGGTCGAGAAGGAAGAAGCGGAAGCGGAAGCCGCGGCTGACGCGGACGACGACGAAGGCGTCGAGACCGAGCGCTAACGGCGAACGCGACTCGGAAAGCCAATCGGAAAAACCAGCGCCGAACCCGAATCGGGGGGTTACGCGTCGTCGACGACCCAGCGGTCGGAGTACGTCGTGCCGCAGGTACATTTGGCGTAGGCGTGGACCACGTCGCCGTCCTCGTAGATTCCGCCGACCTCCTCGTTTTGCGCCTCGGCGAACGAGAAGATGAACTTCACCTCGTGGTTCTCCTCGGCGGCCGCCTCGGGGCAGGTGCCGCCGCTGAGGTCGTCGTCGATGTCGCCGTCGTTGCCCATGGCGGTCTGGGCGAACTCCATGGCGTCCATGCCCGTGCCGGCCGCGAAGGCGCGGCGGCCGTCGTCGCCGGGGACGACGAGGACGTAGCCGTTGTCGACTTCGACGCCCATGTTCGGGAGTTTGCCCTGGCTGTCGAGGTACTCGTGGGTGAGATAGAGCGCCACGTCGTCGAGGCGCTCGCCTGCGAGGTACTCCGTTACCTTGCTCATACCCCGCCTAGTGCGGTCGGTGCGTAAAAGCGGCGTGTCTCGGAGCGCGACCGGTCACTCGTCGGACAGGCCGAACTGCTCGGCGATGTTCGAAAGCGAGTCGTTCGGGCGCTCGGTGATGCGGTACACCTGTCGGACCCCCGGCACGCGGAGGCCGTACTGGTAGCCGTCGTCCAGTTCGTCGAGTTCGACGGCGTCGCCGTCGGACCGGTCGTGTTCGCGGCACCACTCGACGAGTCGGTTCTCGCCGTCGCTCGGGGTGCGCGCGAGGCGCTTGTTGTCGTACGCGCCGCGAATCACGAGCCCCGAGGCGTCGGCCGAGAGACGGGCGTGATAGGCGGTGCCGCCGAGGTGGAGACGGACGAAGTCGCCGTCTTCGGCGAGCACGTCGTCGGGGACGCGCAGACAGGGGCGGCGGGTCCCGCCGCTGCGGGCGACGTTCGCGCGGAACGTCTGGACCGACGGATGGTCGGAGGGCAGTTGCTCTGGCACGGGAGAGAGAGGAGTGAGACGGCGTTATTCGTCGGCTTCTTCGTCGTCGCCCTCGCCGAAGGCGGCGGCGACGTCGCCCTCGCCGGCGACGACTTTCGCGTTGATCTGGACGGTCTCGCCGGAGACCTCGCGGCCGCGGACGGTGACGCGCTTGCGCTCGCCGTCGCGGGACGGCTTGTAGCCGATTCCGTCTTCGGCGAGGATTTCCTTGAGCGCGCCGCCGGGCACGTCGGGGTGCATCGGTCGGCCGGCCTTGTCCGAACCGCCCGTCAGTTCGATGGTGAACCCGTCGAGACCGACGGCCGCGCCGTCGACCTCGTCACCGAGGTCGCGGCCGAGGAATCGGTTTGCGTCCTGTCCTTCGACGTCGACTTGGTAGGTCGCACCGGTGTCGGGGTCGGCGACGACGACCATGAATTCTGCCATGCGCGGATGAAAACGGTCGCGGATAAAAAGTACGTCGAAAGCGCGTCTCGGGACCGAACCCGCCGAATCGGAGCGAAACCGCCGAATTCGGCGGTGTCAGCGAGAACGGAGTGTACTGGCAAGAGTTAACATCCGACACGACGTACACCGTAGCATGAGCAAGGATATCGCCACGCGTGAGCCTGCAGACCTCGTCAGAGCCAAATCGAGGGCGCTGGTCGGCCCCGAGCCGACGGACCTCGTCGAACGACGCCCGACGGAGTTGGTCGAACGCCGGACCGACGCGCTCGTCGAGCGCCGGACGGAGACGTTAGTCGAGGCCGAACCGACGACGCTCGTCGAGCGCTCGTGGTACGAGTGTACCACCTGCGGCTACCGCTCGGGACACGGCGTCTACGAGCGTGTCTGCCCGCAGTGCGGCGGGTCGCTGAAGAACATCGGCGTGGCTCAGGAGTGAGCCTCAGGCGACGAACGCGGTCTCGCCTCCGTCCTCGCCCTCTTCGGCTTCGGCCTCCTCGATAGACTCCCAGAGCGAACACCAGTCTTCGGGGTCGATGTAACCCTCGACCTTCGCGCAGGCACCGAAGCCGTCGCCGTTCTTGTCGGGGATGTACTCCGCGCAGTTGCCGCAGTTCCGCCCCGCTTCGGTGAGCCCCGCCTCGACGGCGTCGTCCGCCTCTTGGAACTTGACCGCCTCCTTCGTGAACAGGTCGTCGGGGTCCCGCCGCTCGTTCGCCTGCGAGAGCGCGGTCCGGTACGGTTCGGGGACCGGGCCGTGTTCGAACTCCTCCTCGGAGACGCCCTCCGGGCGCTCCTCGTCGTGGTCGTCGTCGGCCGCTTCGGTCGCCGTCGTCGTCTCCGTTTCCGTCTCCGTCTCCTGTTCGCCGCCGCCACCGCCGAGACACCCGGCGATTCCAACCACTGCACCACTCCCCGCCAGTTCGAGGAACCGTCGCCTCGTTCGGACGAATCGTACCATAGCCGGAGCTACGTCGCCGCGCGGTTTTAGTAAGTGTAGAGTTACCACGTGTCGTGGTATCTTAATCGTCTCAACTCCCGCGCAGACCGCGTCGGAAAACGGCGCAGAGAGGGCTCAGAACCCGTCTTCCCACCGGAACGTCCCGTTCCGCTGGACGACCTCGCCGTCGACCTCGATGCGCGAGTCCTCGCTCATGTCGGTTATCATGTCCACGTGGACCGCGGACTGGTTGCCGTCTTCGCCCTCGGGGAGGCACGCGCCGTAAGCCCGACCGACCGCGAGGTGGATAGTGTCGCCCATCTTCTCGTCGAAGAGGATGCTGTCGGTGAAGCGGTCGATGCCGCGGTTCATGCCGATACCGAGTTCGCCGAGTCGGCGCGCGCCCTCGTCGGTGTCGAGGATGCCGGCGAGGGCGTCCTCGCCCGCGCCCGCGGAGAAGTCCACGACCTCGCCGTCCTCGAACGTCAGGAGGACGTTCTCGACGCGCTGGCCCTCCAGCGTCATCGGCACGTCGAAGAACACCTCGCCCTCGACGGCGTCCTCGACGGGCGCGGTGAACACCTCGCCCGACGGGAGGTTGTGGGAGTCGTAGGCGACGGAGGCCGCGGAGTTGACCGCGGTGCGGCCCTCGATTGACATCGTGAGGTCGGTGTCGGCCTTGACGATGCGGACCTCCGACCCGGCGTCGAGCACGTCTTTCATGTTCGCCATCTCGTCGGCGAGTGCCGACCAGTCGCGGAGAATCGCGTCGTAGACGAAGTCGGCGTACTCCTCGAACGACATGCCCGCCTGCTGGGCCGCCGCGCGGGTGGGGTGGACCGTCGAGACCCAGTCGGTGTCCATGCGCGCCTCTTTGACCTCGCTCGTGGCGCGGCCGTAGGCCTGTCGCGTCTCGGTCGGCACGTCGGCGGTCGCCGCCGTGTTGCGGGTGCCGCCGAGAAAGAGCACCGAGTCGGCGGCCTCGTAGAGGGCGAGTTCGTGTTCGGGAAGCTCGAAGTCGCCGTCGTGCGCGCGGAGGTACGCCCGCTGGACCTCTTCGGAGGCGTACGTCGTGACGACGTTCGCGCCGCGCTCGCCGAGGGCGTCGGCGACGGCGACCGCGAGGTCGTGTGCCCCCTCGCCGACGGAGACGACCACGTCGTCGCCGGCCTCGATTCGCGCGCTCCAGTCGACGAGCACCGCGGCGTGCTCGTGGATGCGTTCGTCCATACGCGACCCTCGCGCGGGGCGGTAAAAACGTCGGCGTCTGCGGGCGTAAGGCCGCCCGACAGCGGACCCGCCGCCGGCCGGGCCGGAGAGCGGGCCGAGCGTTACAGAACGCTTATCGCCCGATATTTGCCATCATCTCCCGTGACTTCCATCGCACTCGCCACCTCCGAGGACCTCCCCGGACTCGTCGACGACGACGCCCCGTTCCTCGCGGCGCTCCGGGAGCGCGGCGTGACCGCCGAGCCGGTCGTCTGGTCCGACGAATCGGTCGACTGGGGAGGCTTCGACGCCGTGGTCGTCCGGTCGATTTGGGATTACTACCGCCACCCGAAGGCGTACGCCGCGTGGGTCGACCGCCTGTCAGACGCCGACTGCGCGGTGTGGAACCCGACGGCGACGCTCGACTGGAACAGCCACAAGTTCTACCTGCGTGACCTCGCCGACGCCGGCGTCTCGACCCTGCCGACCGAGTACGTCGAACGCGGCGGCGACGTGGACCTCGAAGCCGTCTTCGAGACGCGAGAGTGGGACGAACTCGTCGTCAAGCCCGCCGTGAGCGCGGGTGCGTTCGAGACGAGACAGCTGAGTCGCGCGGAGGCCGCCGACGCCCAACCGTGGGTGGACGACCTCGTCGCGGAGAAAGACGTGCTGGTGCAGGAGTTCGCGCCGGACATCGAAGACGGCGAGTGGTCGCTCGTCTTCTTCGGCGACGAGTTCAGCCACGCGGTGGTCAAGCGCCCCGAGCCCGGCGACTACCGCGTCCAAGAGAAACACGGCGGGAGCGTCCACGTCGAGGAGCCGAGCGAGACGCTGCTCGACAACGCCCGGCGCGTCGTCGACGCCGTCTCGGCCCGCCTCGGCGGCGACCCGCCGCTGTACGCCCGCGTCGACGGCGTGGAGCGCGACGACGACTTCCTCCTCCTCGAAGTCGAACTCATCGAGCCCGAGCTGTTCTTCCGGACCGACGACGCCGCAGGCGACCGATTGGCCGAGGCGCTGTTGGCGCGGCTCTGAGCGGGCGGTACCGACGGCGGAGGTACGGTCTCGACGGCGAGACGGTTCGGTCCCGGCAGACGGCCGCGCACGCGCCAAACCACAACCACTACCACCCCCCGCGGACGATGCCGACGCATGCAACTAGGCGTCATCGGCCTCGGCCGGATGGGGCGCATCGTGGTCGACCGAGTGCTCGATGCCGGGCACGAGGTCGTGGCCTTCGACCTCTCGGCGGAAGCCGTCGCGGCGGCCGCCGACGCGGGTGCCGAACCCGCGGACAGCGTCGCCGACCTCGCCGACCGACTCGGCGACGACAAGCGAATCTGGCTCATGGTCCCCGCGGGCGACGCGGTGGACGCGACGCTCGACGACCTCGACCCGCATCTCGACGGGGACGACGTGGTCGTCGACGGCGGCAACTCACACTTCGAGGAGTCGGTGCGGCGCGCCGAGGCGTGCTCGGCGGCCTACCTCGACTGCGGGACCTCCGGCGGTCCGGCCGGTGCCGAACTCGGCTTCTCGCTCATGGTCGGCGGCCCCGAGTGGGCCTACGACGAGCTAACCCCCGTCTTCGACGCCGTGGCGACCGGCCCCGCCGGCCACGGCCACATGGGCGAGTCGGGGTCCGGCCACTACGTGAAGATGGTCCACAACGGCGTCGAGTACGCGCTGATGCAGGCGTACGGCGAGGGCTTCGAACTGCTCGCCGAGGGCCGCTACGACCTCGACCTCGAATCGGTCGCCAAGACGTGGAACAACGGCGCGGTCATCCGCTCGTGGCTCCTCGAACTCTGCGAGGAGGCGTTCCGCGAGGAGGGAAGCGACCTCGGCGACGTGGACGACCACGTCGCGGGCGGCTCGACCGGTACGTGGACGGTCCAAGAGGCGCTCGAACAGGAGGTCCCGGTCCCGCTCATCTACCAGTCGCTCGCCGAGCGGTTCGGCTCCCGCGCCGACGACCGCTTCTCCCGCCGCCTCGCCAACCGGCTCCGGTACGGCTTCGGCCGCCACGAGGTCGCGCGGAAAGACGACTGAGGGAACGACGCGTCGGCTTCGGCACAGCGGCCGGGTCCCCTCGATACTGTGGGAACCTCTGCGAGACCCGCGTCTCGGCGGCGAAATCGACCGCCCGCGGGTGCCGCCACAATCACAATTTCCTTAACCCCTCCCTCCATATCCGCCCTTATGGCAGTCATCAGTCTGGTGGGTGTCGGGGCCGGTATGGTCCTGGTACTCCTCGTCGTCGCCCTGCACTACTCGAAGGGCACCGGCTGGGAGCCGACCGCCGACATCACACAGGAGGTCCTCGAACGCCGCGCGGCGACCGTCGCAGAGACCGACTTCCCCGAGCCGATGAACCGCTCTATCGGCGGCGGCGGCGTCGCCGCTGTCGGGGCCGGTGAAGAGGGGGCCGAACTCGAAGGCGAGGAGGCGGAAGAAGAACAGAGTCCCGCCGACATGCCCGAAGACGAAGTCGAGTACTTCGAAGTCGAGTTCGTCAAGCAGGGCGAGACCATCGAACTGGCGAGCAACGAGACGGTGCTCGACCAGGGCGAAGACGCCGGGATGGACCTCCCGTACGCGTGCCGACAGGGCCAGTGTGTCTCCTGTTCCGCGAAGATTACCGACGGCCCCGCCGACGAGTACGTGACTCACTTCAAACAGGAAACCCTCTCAGACGAGGAGATGGACAACGGCTACACGCTCACCTGCGTCGCCTACCCGAAAGCCGACTTCACCATCGAAACCGGCGAAGCGCCGTAACGCGCCGAATCGCAACCACCCACCGTTTCTCGCGACGCCGTCCACCCTCCGAGCCGCGCCCGTCCCGTTTGTGCCCGCCTGTCGGCTCCCGGGTGAAGGGTGTCACTCCCCCTCACTGCCCGCTCGACCGACGACGACGCTAATCGACGGTTTCAAACGGTCTCCGCGAGTCTCACCTGTTCAGTGTCCCTCCCCGAAGGCGGTTCCCTCACCGAAGGCGACCTCAAACGCCCGATGTTCGAACTGGCGTGGCCGATTATCGTCACCGAACTCCTCCAGGTGGCGTACAACCTCGCCGACACCGTCTGGCTCGGCCGACTCTCGACCGACGCCGTCGCCGCCATCAGCCTCGCGTTTCCGCTCATCTTCCTGCTCATCTCCGTCGGCGGCGGCTTCACCGTCGCCGGGAGCACGCTCGTCGCCCAGTACACCGGCGCGAAAAGCGAGGGCTCCGCCGGGACCGTCGCCGGACAGACGCTCACGTTCATCACCGTCATCGCCGTCGTCGTCGGCGTCATCGGCTTTTTCGCCACCGACGCGATGCTCGGCGTCCTCCCGAGTTCGGAGGCGACCGCCGGGCAGGTCATCCCCCTCGCCGGCGACTACATGCGCGTGTTCTTCCTCGGCCTGCCGTTCCTGTTCGGCTTCTTCGTCTTCTCCGCGCTCATGCGCGGCTACGGCAACACCCGCGCCCCGATGGTCGTGATGTTCATCAGCGTCGTCATCAACATCGTCATCGACCCCGTGTTCATCTTCGGGTTCGACGCCAATCCGCTGTTTTCGATGCTCGGATTAGAGGGCGTTCAAGCGAGCCTCTTCACCGCCACGGGCTTTGACGGCTTCAAAGTCGCCGGCGCGGCGTACGCGACGGTCCTCTCTCGCGCCGTCGCCACCGTCATCGGCATCTACGTCATCTTCGGGACGAGCGCCGGCCCCGACGTGCAGCTCGCCGACTTCCGCCCGCAGTTCGAGTACATCAAGAAAATCGTCGATATCGGCGTCCCGAGCGCCATCGAGCAGTCCGCCACCGCCCTCGGCTTCATCACCCTCACCGCGATGGTCGTCACGTTCAAACCCGAAGTCGTCGCCGCGTTCGGCCTCGGCAACCGCCTCACGTCGCTGGTGTTCCTCCCGGCGCTCGGCCTCGGACGGGCGACGAACACCATCGTCGGCCAGAACCTCGGCGCGAAGAAACCGGAGCGCGCCGAGAGCGCCGTCTGGCTCGCCGCCAAGGTCGGCGCGAGCGTCATGCTCGTCACCGGCGTCCTCGCGTACGTCTTCGCCGAACCCGTCGTCGCGTTCTTCCTCCAGACCGGGACGGCCTCGGCCGCCCAAACCATCGATCTCGGCGTCGAGTACATCCGCATCCGCGCGTTCGAGTTCGGCTTCATCGGCGTCCTCCAGGTCGTCCTCGGCGCGTACCGCGGCGCGGGGAACACGAAGACCGCCCTCGGCTTCTCGCTGTTCGCGCTCTGGTTGGGCCGCGTCCCAATCGTCTACCTGCTTTCGTTCCAGTTCGGCTTCGCCGAGACGGGCATCTGGCTCGGGATGGCCGTCGGGCAGATTCTCGGCGCGATTGCGGCCACGGCGTGGTTCACCCGAGGCACGTGGAAACACAGCGTCGTCGACGCCGACGCGACCGGAACGTAATCGGCCGCCGGCACGGGTTCCACAACGGTTTTACGTCGGTACCGTGTAGCTCCCTCCGCTGAGGGCCCGTAGCTCAGTGGACAGAGTGCTTGGTTCCGGACCAAGATGTCGCGGGTTCAAATCCCGTCGGGTCCGTCCAATTTTTTGGCGTTTTCTATATGTAGAAAACGTCCGACTCACGACTGCTACCGGCTGGTCTCGTCGCGGGTATATATATTCGCGAGCGGGGGCCGAAAAAGAGTCCACCACGAAACGGAACGCGGGTCGCCGTTGTCTTGCGGTCAGGCGGGACAGACGGGGTGGTCAGCATGATGCTGCTCGACTCGGAGAGCCGAAAGAGCAGTTGTCTCAACTGTGGGTCACACGTCACCCGGGACTTCCGCCGCGTCTACGGTGACCGCGAGGACCGCGCCCACCGCTGTCACGAGTGCGATACGCTGGTCCGTCTGCAGCGCGGTTCCGCGGGCGGTCTCGACGTTCCGATTCCGGACCCGTGGGACGGCGCGCCCGGTCGCCACGGCGGTAATCCGGAGCGGTGGCAATGACGGTTCGCTGTCCGTCCTGCAGCCGCAACAGCGACTGCATCTTCCGCTGTGAGTACTGCGGCCGCGATCTCGCGGAGGAGGACCGGCGGTGAGTTCCGTCGCGAGCGCACCCCACGAGACGCGCGGTGATCTGCTCTACGACGAGTACGGTTCCTCGCCGTACTGGGCGGTTCGCCAGCTGTACAACCACATCGACGGTGGAGTCTCGAAAGTCGAAGTGGAGGTGCCTCGCCTCGAGGACGACGGAACCGAGACGTGGGAAGTCTCGATGGGCTTCCACCAGTCGGGTCTCTCCCCGCGAGAGGCAGACACGGTAAACTCGCTTCTCGAGTACGACATCAACGCCTACGGCGAGGGTGAGCGGAAGCTTCCAGTCTGTGTGCAGCCGCGACTCGCGTGGTCCGACGAGAACCGTCCTGACAGCGTACCTGCGACGCTTGGGCCAGCCACGAACGTCAAACTGCAGAACGTCGTCAATCTCGAGTTAGACGAGATCCCGCACGTCTTCAAGTGGGTGATGCGCCGAGTCTGCGAGAAAGTCGGCTTCGACTGGTCGCGCAAGTACTTCGCCGAGGAGCCACACGAATTCTCGACGATAACCCAGCACGAGCGGTATCTTCGGATCGACCGCGATCAGGCGAAGAAGCTGGTTCGGCGCGACGGCGTCTTCATGCGCTTGTTCATGCTCTCGGCCGACATCGAGGGTTCGCACGTCGTCTACGATTCGAACAACGAGGACGTAGTCGGCTACAACCACCAGCTCCGGCTCGACCGCTCGGCTATTGCTGATCTCTTCCCGAACAGTCAGCACCGCCCTCGAGGGCTTCAACTGAAGCACTACCACCCGCAGTACGTGCGTGAAAGTTCGAACGATGACCCGCTGTACCATCCGAAACTCGGCGCGCTGTACAAGAAGAATCTGAACCGCGATCAAGCGGTCGCGTGGGACGACCGCCACGATCTGGTTGGCGACCTGGAAGAGAAACTACTGAACGTCCTGTCGTGGGCAGATATCCCGACTCGACCCGGTATGTGGTTCGTCTCGGACGACCACTTCAGCGCGGTCGCATCCGACCGGACTATCGCGCTGTGGGACGACCCGACGCCGCAGATCGAAGCGTCTCAGGAGTCGGTCATCATGCGGACGCTCTCGCGGCTCACCGACGCGGACCACGACGTACTCGAGCACTTGGCGCTCACCGACGGCGGAACGAGAGTCGGTGAACTCGAGGACGGAACCGGCTGGTCCTCCACGACGATCTACCGCGTTCTGCAGCGTCTCTCGGGACTCCTCGAGAACGACGGCGGAGTCGTGAAGTGGGTCTCTTCGAAGATCGCGCAGGAAGTGCGCGAGCTGGTGAGCATCGCAGACGACGTGGTGGACTCGGTCGCCGGTCGCATCGAGAACGTGTTGAACGTCGATCCACGCGATCTGGAGCGGTCGGGTCGTGCCCTGCAGAACTGGCTGAACCGCTACGGAGCGGAAGTCGTCGCCGGGATGGACGACCGCAACGACCGCGTGCGGATTCGCATTCGGACGGTACTCACTCGGTCGAAGAACTCCACGGCGACCGGCGAGTACCTGCCCGACGTGCTCGAGGAAGGATACAGCGCGTGGTGCGACGCCGGACTCGACTCTCGGAGATTCCTCAACGCGATTGTGACCTATGACCGGGCGTACGGTCCCGTGCAGAACACGGTCGCTCAGAAGCACCTGTAGCCGGTGGCCTTCTGAGTGGCAACGCTCTCGGTCGGTTCCTTCTTTTATATACTACGTCGCTGTTTTCGGTCGAACCCTGTTTTCGGGTGGAGTCTCGATTCTCCGCGAGCGGCCGCACTCGAGGAGATCGAGCGGGCGCTGTTTCGTCCGGTGGGACAGCCCCCTTAGGGAGTGTGACTAACGTCACAACTTCGAAAAAATAACCCTCCGCCTCCGCAACTCCAGGTGATCCACGCGAAGGTTGGGTGTGAAGTTCTGATTGAATCTCTCTCGTTATTTTCAACACCAGTAGCTAGGAACCTAGTTGGATTTCGACAATCGTCTATTGCCGTATTCGTCGTTTTAGACACCTTCTACCCCAAATATACACTTTCACTTTCACTCCGCACTGCGAACCCTTATGTGCAAACATCGACAACTGACGTTAACCCGTATGACGGACCCTCTCAAGGCTCCGGTTCAGAACGCGTGGGGAGGAGGTGAGACCAAGATGAGAAGATTCAGCAAAGCTAAGCTTCGACGGCTTCAGCGCCAACTTGAGCGGGATATGGAACGTCAGCTCAAGAAGGAACAGCGCAAAGCCGAACGGGAGCTAAAGCGTGAACAGCGTCGCGCTGAGCGCAAGCTCAAGCGACAACTCCGGCGACTATAGCGGCTTACACCTGGTCCCATTTTTCCTCCTGTGGTAAGTGAACTGACTGACAGAAATATCTTTGTCGCATTTCGTCGGAATGTTCCACTTGACCCACGCCGATCTTGCAGCTCCTCGAGCACCTTCACAACCAAAATCGAGTCCTCACGGGGACCGACCACCACCGGAGCCCCGCCAAACCGAACCATACTGTAAGTAATTATACGCCGCCAAGGGGGTGTGTGGTGGTGGCCGTTCCTCGAAGTATACGTGGTCTAGCAATTTCACGTTCTACACCGACCACGGCCTGTATTCGTAATGGGTGACTTAGGAGATAGAACTAAGTAGGATTGGGTGGCCGGTGAGGTGTCAACAATGGTATTCCGAAAGCTCCGAAACCACGACGGCACCCCGCTTGTTGCACTCGACCGCGACGATCTCGTCCTCGACGGCGTCATCCCCGCAAACGAGGAGGATCGAGAAGAGAAGACCATGCACGTCCAACGACTCGGAAGAGAGGTGTATGTTGTTCGGCCAGTTCCCGAAGATGGGCCGATCACGCCGTTGGGGGAGACCGAGCTGGTGCAAGGGCTTGTTGGACAGCAGATACAACAAATGTAGTATAGACTCTAGACTCAAAATCGTATCATGTTCTGCTAGCTCGAATGCTCTGACCCGACCAACCACGTAATCCGCTCTAGTCACTCCTTTCTAGACTAGATCAACTAGTCGTATATCGCGCCTAGAAGCCCCACAGACAAAGATTTAAGCTAATTCCGTTTCATGATCAAATGTAGAATAGAATGTCGAACAATAGCAATCGATGACAAAAATGTCTGCATCTCAAAGAAGAAAGCAATTCCTCAGAACTGTCGAGGACCTTGAACCAATCAATGCTGTCCGAAGCGAAAAGGGAGAAAGGAACGTTTGGCGGCTCAGCACAGATTCTGGTTCAAAACTCCTCTGGATCCACTACAACAAGCACTTCAAGTTCTTCGGTGGTGCATGGACGAAAAACACGAACCTTGCCAAAGGTAATGAGTTGGTCCATGCGTTCATAGGTGGAGGGTCCGGTGAATACTACATCGTGCCGGATGCCGACCTACACTCTGGTGACTTTTCGCTACCAACCCAAAAGAAGGGAGGAGGACACTGGAAACTGGAGAAGGCTTACGGAAAGCCATCAAACGGAACGGTCCTCGAGCAAGGATATACGAACCTTTCACTGCTCTACGAGTAAGGATAGATCCCCCAAATACGCTCGTGAGATGATTTTCTGGTTTCACTCCCCGGGGTCAGGCGTGAATGTATACGACATCCTCGATATATGCACCTCACAGCCGTCAGCGACAGTCAGCGTGCATAGATTCAGACCAGCTCGAGACGGTGGCTGACGTAGTTGGGGTCAAACCATTCGAAGTATAAAAAGAATTCACGCTCTCCCACTCAAAATACACGCAAACCGACCCCCGGTGCATACATCTGTAGATAATACAGGATGCTACTCGATACTATAGTAATTTATCTGTTATTTTATTAATGCCGGCACTGTCTAGTTAGTCGCCTCCTCGACCGGTGTTCGTCCGTCGAGCGCTTGATGCGGTCTTTGAAAGTTGTAGTATTGCACAAATTGTATGAACCACTCGCGGACGCTTCCGTGACTGCCCACCC
>NZ_JAMQOO010000010.1:0-125198 GCF_031624535.1 Haloferax sp. S2CR25 | reverse complement strand
GTCCGCTCACGCTCCCAAGTTTCTTCTAAATCCGTCGCAAAGCACTCGCTGAGCAGGTCTGCGAGCATCTTGACCAACTAACTCAACGACCTGCTCGTTCCTCAAACTGGCTTAACTAGACAGTGCCCGATAGATATAAGTACCAGTGTAGAATCGTTGTGAATGGTATGCGTAGACAAAGCCGACGGAGCTTCATGGAACAGCTCGGGCTACTTACTGGCACCGGGGCAATCGCATCGATGGCTGGCTGCATGGGCGGCGGTTCCGACTCCGGAAACGACGGTACGACCGAGTCAGGCGGCTCAGACACCGACACGACAGAGAGCGGTGGCGGCGGTCAGAGCCAATCGCTCATCATCGGGAGCGTCTTCCCCAGCGGGCACGTCATCAACGAGATGGCCAAGGAGTGGGCGTCCTCCGTCGAAGCGGAGACGGACGGGCGGGTCGCAATCACCATCGAGGAGTCCTTCGGTGGCGAAAAGGAGGTCATGGAGCAGACGCAGATCGGCTCCATCGACGGGACTATCATCGGGACGCGCTGGGTCATCGACTACGACCCCAAGAACTTCTGGGTCGAGTCGCCGTTCGTCTTCGAAGGCTGGGAACAGCAGCGACGCGCCTTCCAGACGGAGTTCTTCGACGACGGCCGACAGCGCCTCCGCGAGCAGGGCAAGCAGATGCTCGTGAACGAGCCGGTGTACCGCGGCTACCGACACACGAGCGGGAACAAGGCCTTCGAGACGCCCGAGGACATTCAGGGAGTCAACCTGCGGGTGCCCGACCTCACCCCGTGGGTGAACATCTGGAGCGGTATCGGCGCGAGTCCGACGACCGTCGCGTTCGACGAACTCTACAGCGCGCTGCAACAGGGCGTCGTCGACGCCCAAGAGAACCCCGCCGAAACCGTCCGGTCGTCCTCGCTGTACGAGGTGCAGGAGTACTACACGCTGACCAAGCACCTCGCGTCGACGGGCTGGTTCACGCTCGGCACTCAGGCGCTGTCGAACATCTCCGACGAGGACCAGACGACGATGGTCGACTCGCTGACATCGAGCATCCAAGATCTCAGCAGCAGCATCTCTGAATCGGAATCTCAGGCCATCGAAGCGCTGAAAGAACAGGGGATGAACGTGGTCGAACCCGACCGCGACGCGTGGTTAGAGGCGGCGAAGGAGCCGCTCCAGACGCAGTTCGAGAATAACTGGGAACCGTCGCTCGAAGAAGTGCGAAACATTTGAGCGGACGCTTACTCGTAGAGCACCCATGGAAGAAGTAAACCTCGCAACGAAACTCGGCCGGCTTTTCGACGGGCTGGTCACGTCCATCGCGTTGGCACTCTACGTGCTGATGATACTCGTCGTCGGGTTGCAGATTCTGACCCGCTGGGTCTTGGGTTCGATACTCGGGTCGAGCCTCCCGTGGACGGTCAACCTCTCGCAGATGCTGCTCGTGTACATCACGTTCTTCGGTGCGGCGGTCGCCAGTCGAAAGCGACAGCACATCTCGCTCGACCTCCTCGTCTCGCGGCTCTCCGACGGCGTCATCCGGGTGCTGACCGGTCTCCGGACGCTCCTCATCCTCGCGTTCGTCGGCGTCATGGTCTCGGGAGCGTACCCGCTGTACCTGCAAAACCGGGGATTCGGCATGGGAGCGCTCCCGTCGCACCCGCCGTTCACCGAAGCGTGGCTGTACGTCCCCGCCGTCGTCGGCGGTGTCTGTATCGGTATCTACGCGCTTCGCGACCTGTGGCTCGTCGCCGTCGAGCCCGAAACGATCATCGAGGACATCAAAGGAGAAGACGAAAATGCAGACTGAACGCCGACCCGCCACCGAGATGCGCCCGCTCCAAGAGGGGTGCCGCTGATGGCCGACGTCGTCCTGCTCGGCCTGTTCATCGGCGTCCTGCTCGTACTGTACCTGTTCGAGGTACCCGTCGTGTACGCGCTGGGGCTGACCAGTCTCATCCTCATGTGGACCACGTCGATTCCGTTCGAGCCGCTTCTGGTCGCCCAGACGATGGTCTCCGGAACCAACTCGTTCGTGCTGTTGGCGATTCCGCTGTTCCTCCAGACGGGGCTGTTGATGAACAAACTCGGCCTGACCGACGTCATCTTCGACTTCGCGAAGGCCATCGTCGGCCCGATTCGCGGTGGGCTCGCCCACGTCAACATCGTCGCCAGTATCATCTTCTCCGGGATGACGGGGACCGCCGCGGCGGACGCCGCGGGACTGGGGGCCATCGAGTACCGCGCGATGCGCGAGGAGGGATACGACGAGGGGTTCAGCGTCGCCGTCACCGGGTCGTCGTCTATCATCGGCCCGATTATCCCGCCGAGCGTCCCGCTCATCATCTACGGGATTCTCGCGCAGGTCTCGATTGGCACGCTGTTCATCGCCGGACTCGTCCCGGGGCTGGTGATGGGCGTCGGGTTGATGATACTGTGTAGTTTCTACGCCCATCGGAACGGCTACGAGAAAGGCGACTGGTGGTCCCTCGGCGAAATCGGTCGGACGTGTTACCGGGCGCTCCCGGCTCTCGGCACTCCGGCGCTCATCATCGGCGGGATACTCGGCGGGTGGTTCACCGCGACCGAGGCGGGCGCAGTCGCGCTGTTCTACACGCTCATCATCGGGACCGTCTTCTACGACGGTCTCTCGCGGGAGGAACTCGTCGCGTCGTTCGACGAGGGGATGACTCACACCGCGACGCTCACGTTCATCGTCGCGGCGGCGTCCCTGTACGGCTTTCTCATCCGGCGCGCACAGCTCCCGGAGATTCTCGCACAGGCCATCACGGGCGTGTCGACGGACCCGCTCGTGCTCATGTTGCTCATCGCCGGCGTCCTGTTCATCGTCGGGCTGATGCTGGAGACGATTGCGGCAATCACCATCCTCACGCCGGTGTTCCTGCCCATCGTCGAGCAGACCGCAATCAGCCCGATTCACTTCGGCGTCGTGATGATCGTCACGCTGATGATCGGCCTGCTCACGCCGCCGTTCGGCGTCATCCTGTTCGTGCTCAACGCCGTCACCGGCGTCTCGCTCGAACGGATCACCCGGCACATGGTCCCGTTCTACCTGCCGCTTTTGTTCACCCTCCTGTCGATTATCGTCTTCCCGGAGCTCGTCCTCTGGCTTCCCCGCGCGATAGGGCTCGCCTGAGCGACTGCTCCATCTTCTTTTTAGACGACCACCGGCGGCGCGCAGACGGGAGTACGAGAGCGGTTCGCGCCGTGAGTTCGTCTGTCGACCGCAAGAGTTAGCATGCCATGGCCGGTCGAATCGAGTATGGTTGAGACATCACCCACGGTTACCGTATCGGATAGCGCCGCGGTCGTCATCGGCGGTACGAGCGGCATCGGGCGGGCTATCGCGCTCGCCTTCGCCGACGACGGCGCCGACGTGGTGGCGACGAGTCGCAGTGCGGACGCCGTCGAGGAGACCGCCGAGGAACTCCGCGCTCGCGGCGCAGAGACCGCCGAAGTGACGTGCGACGTCAGAGACAACGAGTCGATAGAGAACCTCTACGAGGTCGCCAGCGACGCCATCGGTGATATCGATATCCTGGTGAACTCGGCGGGGTCGGTCGCGAGAGCGTCCGTCTCCGAGATGAGCGACGACCAGTGGAACCAGGACATCGACGTGAACCTGACGGGCGTCTTCCGGGCGTGCCGCGTCTTCGGCCGCGAGATGGAGTCTGGAAGCATCGTGAACATCTCCTCGATGTCCGCGCGACAGGCCCGCGAGGAGCGCCCGGCCTACTGCGCCGCGAAGAGCGGCGTGAACGGGCTCACGCGCGCCGCGGCGGCCGACCTCGCGCCCGACGTGCGCGTCAACGCAATCGAGCCGGGGTTCGTCAAAACCCCGCTCGCCGGCGACGGCTTCAACGAGGGAACCGAACTGCGAGAGAAGATAGACGAGGGAACGCCGATGGAACGCGTCGCGACGCCGGACGAAATTGCGGGCGCGGCCGTCTACCTCGCCAGCGACGCGGCATCGTTCACGACGGGCGCGGTCATCACCGTCGACGGCGGCTACAACGACAACGCGCTATAGCTCGTCGCTGACGCGGATTACGCCTTTTACTTCTTCGGGCTCGGCCGCGCGGTCGAAGGCGGCCTGCGTGTCCTCGAACGACGACTCGAAGGTCACGATACTGTCCACGTCGAACCGGCCCGTTTCGATTCCCTCGATGGCCGCCGGATACGTGTTACTGAACCTGAACGACCCCTTCAGGTCGTACTCCTGGCCGATTGTCTCGACGATGTCGGTGGGGAACTCGGGTTCGAGAGGGATGCCGACGAAGACGACGGTGCCGCCGCGTTTGACGGCCTCGGTCGTCGTCTCGATAGCGCCGCCGAAGCCAGAGCTTTCGAGAACCACGTCGACGCCGCGTTCGTCGACGTGTTCGCGAATCGTCTCGACGGGGTCGGACTCCGTCACGTCGACCGCGTGGTCGACGCCGCGGGACTCGGCGAGTTCGAGCTTTTCGGGGACTACGTCGGTCAGGACGACCGTCTCGGCCCCGCGGGCCATCGCGACTTCCGAGACGAGCTGACCGATGGGACCGCCGCCGGTAACTAACACCGAGTCGCCCTCGGAGACGCCGCCGCGCTGACACGCGTGCATCGCGACGCTCAGCGGCTCCGCGAGCGCCCCCTCGCGGAGCGACACCGAGTCCGGAAGCGCGTACAGGTACTCGGCGGGCCACGCGACGTACTCGGTCAGCGCGCCCTCGACGGGCGGCGAAGACATGTACTCCATGTCCTCACAGAGGTGGTAGGTGCCGTCGCCGACGCAGTACTCGCACTCTCCGCACGGGAGACCGGGTTCGATGGCGACGCGGTCGTCGGGACCGACGCGGGAGACCCCGTCTCCCACCTCGACGACGGTACCGGCGGCCTCGTGACCGAGGACGTGGGGGAACTCGACGATGTTGCCTCCGTTTTCGCCGTGTTGGTAGTAGTGTAAGTCGGACCCGCAGATGCCGACGCGGTCGATTCGAACCAGCACTTCGTCGGGACCGATTGTCGGGAGGTCTCGATCGACAAGTGTGAATTCACTAACATCTGTGAGCTCGCAGGTTCGCATGCTTGTACCGAAGAGAATTACCGTTATATTCCTTTTGCCGTGTGGTGACGCAGTAAGCGATAGCGTGGGTGAAGTGAGTCTGACCCCGGAGAGTCGGGATGTGCTCGCGAGGCTCCCGGTGGCACTTCTCGTCTTAGTGACGGTGGTCGGAATTCTGACAAGATTGCGGACAGGGCACTGTCTAGTTAAGCCAGTTTGAGGAACGAGCAGGTCGTTTGAGTTAATTTGGGACGAAGCTCGCAGACCTGCTCAGCGAGTGCTTTGCGACCGATTTAGAAGAAACGTGGGAGCGTGAGCGGACGGCAACGCCCGTCAGGGCGTTCGCCGTCCAGCTCCACGCGACCGGTTGTTCACTCAGAGAGACAAAAGAAATTCTTCGATTACTCGGCGTTGAACGCTCCCACCAAGCGGTTTGGCAATGGGTACATCGACTGGCTGACAGCGGTCACAACCCGCCTGAGGCAACGCCGAAGCGGGTTGCGGTCGACGAGACCGCTGTCAAAATCAATGGCGAGTGGTCTTGGTTGTACGCTGCAATAGACGTCGAGACGAAGCTGGTTCTTGATGTCGAATTGTTTGGACGACATGGTACCGATCCGGCTGCTGCGTTTCTCCATCGACTTTCCGAGAAACACGATCTCTCAGATACTGTGTTTCTCGTTGATGGCTACGGCTATCAGACTGCCCTCTTTCGATTAGGATTGAGCGGTCGGCTTGACTATGTAGAGCGAAACCTCATCGAAAAGTGGTTTCACACCCTCAAAATGCGAGTCGACCGCTTCCATAATTCGTGGGTGGGCAGTCACGGAAGCGTCCGCGAGTGATTCATAGAATTTGTGCAATACTACAATTTTCAGAGACCGCATCAAGCGCTCGATGGGCGAACACCGGTTGGGGAGGTCACTAACTAGACAGTGCTACTTATTCAAAAAGGCTGTTTAGATGGTACTATCTACAGCGCTTATGACGTTGTCTCAAATTCGGGATGGAAGACACCAATGCGTCGGATTACTACATGAAATAGACCAAATAATAGTGCACCGGTATTAAGGATGGGAGAAAAGATAACCAATTGAGCAGGAAGTAAATTCACACTATAAGTTAAAGCGACAAGAGCTACAATAAGCATAAGACCACTATCAGCTCTTCTATTCCATTCATTAATGCGAAGCAGAGGCGGTATTGCAGTGTCTCCTATATTCACTTTGTATATAACCCAAGTAGCAAGTATGAGTGGTAAAAAAACATAAAAACAGGCGATCACAATAGCAAACCATTCCGGAGGGGTATCACTAAGAACCCCGAAAACAAACTTCATTATATATTGTACCCCGATTCCAGAACCAAGAATAACAGAGAGGTATATTAGCAGATTCTGCCAAAGCATATTCTCTTCAATCAGTCTATTGTTAGAAATACGCCTTTTAGAAAGATATACTGAGGTAGTTGCAATCACAACTCCGATCATTAAAATATACTCAACTGATAAGCCAATCGAGGTTAATACCGGTGAAAATAGGATCGTTGCCCAAGTACTGATTAGAAAAAAGGCGGTTACTGTTTTAATGATATGTCTCATTGTATCTTCTTGAAATATGGTCGCACGTGACATCTATAAAATTTGTGCAATACTACAATTTTCAGAGACCGCATCAAGCGCTCGATGGGCGAACACCGGTTGAGGAGGTTACTAACTAGACAGTGCCAGATCACTCAATTGGTTCCTTTTCGAATCGCGTATAGTATAGATGTTATAATTGTGGTATATTCGATAGTGTCTACGATGAGTAATTTGTAATATCGTGGTGCTGGCAGAGATATTTGGGTAATGAACTGTCCCAGTAACAAGCCGAAAAACAGAATTCCTGCAATAGCAACCGCTTGCCGTAGTAACCAAAATTTATCCATTTGTTATCTTAACGACATTTTCCCAACATAATGTGTCTTTTGGCTTAGTATTAGATCATCTATAGTGCGACCACTCCAACCTGAGATCTCGGTGTGAAATCACCACTGTGTGAATATTCTAAAGATGGGAAATCCCGTCTCAAAGCACTCGCTGGGCAGGTCTGCGAGCTTCGTCCCAAATTAACTCAAACGGCCTGCTCATTCCTCAAACTGGCTTAACTAGACAATGCCTCTCGGCATTATTGATAAAATTCCTGTTATATTAGGCGCAGAGCGTGCGCCCCTCTGGAGACAGTTCAGTCGCTGACCTCGAAGTACTCGAAGTCGCAGTAGCCATCACCGACCCCAGAGTCGGTCGACCGCGCGACGAACAGACCGATTTTGGCACCGATCCAGCGCCCCTGCTGGGCTTGGGACGGCTCTCCAATCGACTCGAAGCCGGCATCGTCCGTCGCGTACGCGAACTGGACGCGGCCCCCGTCCTCGACGGTCGCCCGCAGTCGTGCGGACGGGCCTCGGAGGGGGACTCGTTCGACGACCGTATCGGGGTCGCCCTCCGATGGGTTGGTGTTACGTCCCTGTATCAGGCGGACTCCGTCCGTGCTCTCGCGGATACTGAGGTAGGCGTACTCGGAGCCCATGACGAGAAGCCCCCCGTGTCCGGTTTCTTCTTGGAGGCCGCATCGGACTTCTGTCGTCGCCGTGAACGCCGGGGCGGGGAACTTCTGGAGGAGGAGATTCGGGGCGGTCCACAGGTTCTCAGACTCATCGACACGCTGTCGGAACAGGCGGAGCGCGCCGGGACGGTGAGTGAGCGAGTGCCAACCGAACTTCGGGTTCCCGTGCCATTGCCACTGGAGCCCTAAGCGGGCCGCTTCGAAGTCGTCGGAGGTCTGCGGGACCATCGTCGGAAGCGTCTCAGCAGCGACGTCGGGCTTTTCGTGCGTTCGAACCGGCTCGCCGGTCCCATCGCCGTCCTCGTCGCGACCGATGACGGGCCACCCGTCGGTCCAAGCGACCGGCTGAAGGTGGACGATGCGGCCGTACGGGTCGGCCTCTTGGAAGTGGACGAACCAGTCTTCGCCGCCGTCTAAGCCTACGAGCGCTCCCTGATGCGGCCCGTTAATCGGCGTCTCCCCCTGGGCGAGGACGACTCGGTCGTCGTACGGGCCGTAGATGTCGTCCGAGCGAAGGACCGTCTGCCACCCGTCGCTAACGCCGCCGGCGGGCGCGAAGATGTAGTAACTCCCGTCCCGCTCGTACAGCTTCGGCCCCTCGATTGTCGGGTGGTCGTCGTGGCCGTCGAACACCTGCCTGCTCTCGCCGGTGATGTGCGTCCCGTCCGGTGCCATCGGGGCGATGTTGAGCACGCTGTTGAATCCGGCACGGCTCTTCGCGAACGCGTGGGCGAGATACGCGTTCCCGTCGTCGTCCCACAGCGGTGCCGTGTCGATCCACCCCTCGGCCTCGTGCACGAGCGTCAGGTCGGACCACCGACCACGGGGGTCGTCGGTCTCGGTCATGTAGACGCCGCGGTCGGGGTCGCCGTAGAAGATGTAGAACGTCCCCTCGTGGTAGTTGATCGAGGGCGCCCAGACACCGTTTCCGTGCTGTGGACGGTCGAAATCCGGTGGTAACTCGTCGATGGCGTGATTGATGAGTCGCCAGTTCACGAGGTCGCGCGAGTGGAGTATCGGGAGTCCCGGGACGGCGTTGAAGCTCGAAGCGGTCATGAAGAAGTCATCACCCGCGCGAACGACGTCGGGGTCGGAGTAGTCCGCGTAGATGACCGGGTTCCGATACCGGCCGTCGTCGAGGTTCGGGTCCCAGACCGCCGAGGCGTGTTTCATGATAGCTGACAACAAGTAACGCACGAATAAACGTTGTGTTCAGGGGCTTCGAGTGCGCGGCGTTGGACGTCCTCATTAAGCGGTCTGTCGCTAATATACGTTTGATAGATATTTGTCACATCTCACCCGAGAAACACCGAATTAGGATGCGGCCGAAGAGGCCGTTGTCGGAATCGATCGCGAGCGGTCTTCGTTGTATCATGCGATCTATTCTTGTTCAGTTTCGAGTAGCCGTGGATGATGTTCACGGCAGATATATTGAGTTAATAGCACAACACAGTTGACTCAGAAATAGCCGCAAGCTCACTCAGCAAACCGTTGACGGAGCCCGCCGAGCTCCTCTCGCGTGTTCACGTTCGCCATCGACGCTTCGAGCGAGAGGGAGTCGGGTGCCGACGACGAGTCGACGCGGTCGACCGAGAGTTCGGAGACGAGGGCGCGGAGGCTGTTCGAACCGAGCCGCCGGTCGCACCGCGCCGCCAACGCCGACGTTCGGTAAACTCCGTGGAGGGGCTGTCGGCGACCCGCCGAATCGACCGGTAGCGTCGCGTCAGCGCCCGAATCGGCGTGACGGTCGATGAGCCACGACACGGCCGCGACCGACAACAGCGGCATATCGCAACCGCAGACGAAGACGTGGTCGGTCGAAACCGCGTCGAGCGCGGCACAGAGGCCGGCGACGGGGCCGTTACACCAGTTCGCGTCCGCGACGTACCGCACGGGGTCGGCGTCGCTCAGTACGCGGTCCACAGCCGCGCGTTTGTCGCGCGGTCCCGCGGCGACGATCGGTCGACGCCTCGTCGCCGCCCGGACGCGCCGGACGACGCGTTCGACGAGCGGGCGTCCATCGAAACTGGCCGCCGCCTTGCACTCCTCACCGAACCGCTCGCTCCGGCCGCCGGCGAGCACGACGCCGGTCACCGGTGGCTGTCGTTTCATCGGACCTCGCTTACGGTTTCGTCGCAGTCAACAGCCAGTCGTTCGGCGTTCGGCGTTCGACGCTGAACCCGTCGATTTCCGCGGGGTCGCGGTCGGTCAGTCCGCCGAGGAACCGCCGGACTGGCGTCGGGTCGCGGTCGCTGACGAGCGCGAACGCTTCGCCGCTCGCGAGCGCGGTGAACCGTTCTGCGACCCGCTCCTTCCGTCGCTCCGGCGGGTCCCCGCGGATGTCGAGTGCGTCGTCGGGAGCGTCGACATCCCACGCGGTCGCCGCCGCCTCGGAGACCGACTCCGCGAGCGTCTCGAACGCCGAGCCGGTGTCGCCGGGCGCGGGCGTCTCCTGAAACCGCGGAGAGAACGGGAGTTCGGCGAGCACCGTCGCGTCGAGCCGTTCGCCGGCGGTCTCACCGGGGAAGAGCTGGTGAGTGTCGCCGCAGGAGGGGCAGGCGAACTCGCCCATATTGACGACCGCCCCGAGAACCGGAACCCCGTTGTCGCGGAAGAGTTCGATGCTCCGCGCCGTATCGTCCAGGCTCGACTCGAAGGGCGTCGTCACAACGACGACGCCGTCGACGGAAATCTCTTGGAGCGTGGTCAGGACCACGTCGCCGGTCCCCGGCGGAAGGTCCAACACGAGCGTGTCGTCGGCGCTCCAGGCGGTGTCCGCGAACAGTTCGGTCAGCGCGTCGTGCGCCATCGCACCGCGCCACGCCAGCGGCGCGCCCGACTCCATCAATCCGACGCTCATCACGTCGAGCGAGGCGTCGGAGCCCCCCACCGAAACGGGGAGCGGGTGACCTTCGTCGTCCGAGTGGACGGGGCCTTCGACGTCGAGCAACGAGGGAACGTTCGGGCCGTGGATGTCCGCGTCGAACAGCCCGGCTGGACGCTCGCCGGCGAGTGCGCACGCCAGGCCGGTCGAAACGGTCGATTTCCCGACGCCGCCCTTGGCACTGGCGACGGCGATGACGGTGTCGAACGCGTCCACGCCGGTCGCACCGTCGCCGGACGACGGCGAGACGGGCTCGACGTGCGCACCCTCGACCGCGGGCACGTCGCGGACCGCCTGCGCCATCGCGCGCATGACCCGCGTCGCGTTCGCGTCGTCGAACTCCGACACGGCCGCGCGGACGGTCACGCTCGCCCCGTCGACGGCTATCGATTCGACCAGCCCGGCCTCGAAGACGTCGACGTCGGCATCGGGGTCTCGGACGGCTCGGAGCGCGGATTCGACGCGGTCTCGAAGCTCGGACTCGGTGTCTGGCTCGCTATTCGCCGGGTCGTGGTTCGTCGGGTCGTGTTCGCTCATGGTCAGAGGTTCGGCGTTCGGTTGAGGTCGTCTTCGCCGGGCAGGGTGCGGTCGGTCTCGTCGAGGACGCCCGTGAACTGGCGACGGAAGCTTCCGGAATCGACTTCGCGGGCCCGGACCGCCGTCTCTCGGACGACGCTTCGCTCGTCGTCGGTCAGCCTATCGAGCGCCTCGTCCGCCCGGTCGTTGTCGATTCCGCCGAGCAGGTGCGCCGCCCACTCTCGCACCCGCTCGCTCGGGTCGGCGGCGGCGGCAACGAGCGCGTCGCACGCGCCCTCGCCGCGGAGTTTGAAAAGCGAGACGAGCGCGTTTCGACGGGCGGCGTGGTGCTCGTCGTCGAGCGCGGCTTCGATGGCCGCTTCGTGTTCCGCCCGGTCCAGGCGGTCGAGCGCGACGACGGCCTCGGCCCGAACCCACGGGTCGGGGTCGTCGGTCAGCGCCCGCGCGGTCTCGGCCGCGAGGTCGCCGCCGTGTTTCGCCAGTGCCTCCACGGCGAACTGCCGCACTTCGGCGTCCTCGTCCGTCGTCGCCGCGCGGGACAGCGCCGCGACGACAGTCTCGTCGCCCTCCCGTTCGGCGAGCGCGAGTGCGGCCCGCCGGCGTTCGACCGCGTCGTCGCCGGCGAGCGACGCAAGCAGGTCGGAGACCGGGTGGTCCTCGACGGGTTCCGTGTCGCTCGCACCGAGGTCGGCGAGCGTCGCCTCGCCGATGGTCACGTCGCGGTCGACCTCGATGTCTTCGAGACCCGCGGGGTCGACGCCGAATCCGGGGCTCTGTTCGGGGTGTAGCTGTGGGTCCGGGGGTCCGTCGGTCGCCTCCTCTTCGTCTCTCACGCTCGCTCACCCCCGTCGTACGCGACCAACGCGGCCGCGACGACGACCCCGGTTGCTCGGAGCACCGTCGCGGGGACGCCGGCCGCGCAGAACAACGCGGCTCCGAGTGCGACGGCGAGCCGACCGTCGCGGAGCGCGGAGACGACGCCGGCTGTTCCGCCGGCCGCGGCGAAGGCGACGAGACCCGCCGGAACGCCGACGACACCGCCGCCGACGAGCAGTACCGCCCCCGCGACGTACGGTGCGCTCGCGGCGGTTGCAAGCACAGTCGCTCCCGCGGCGACACCGGCAAGCGCGCTGGTTCGGTCCCAGCCGACAGCGAGCGGGACGACGCCGACCGCGGTGAGCGCGACCCCGGAGCCGAGCGGCCGAAGCGTCGCCGGCATCACGCCGGCGGTCGCCGCGAGGGAGGTCGCCACGCCAACCGCGGCGAGGCCGACCGGCGCGGCTCGTCGGACCCCGTTCCACTCTCGTTTCCGTCCGAGCGCGGCGAGCCTGTCCGCCGCGACGACCGCGAAGCCGACCGAAACGCCGATTGCGGCCGGCTGCCACGCCGCGGCCGCCGTCACGAGTGCCAGGACTCCGAACCCGCCGACGAAGGCGAGCCCCACGCGTTCGGCTCCGGCGTCGGCGGTCGACGCGAGAAGCAGCGCCGCGAGCGCGGGCCCGACGACGGCGAGGCCCGACCAGTCCGCCGCGAGCGTCGCGACGCCCCCCGGGAGGCCGCCGGGAACGTTGTGGCCGACGCGATACGCCGTCACCGCGGCGACCGGGCACAGCGCCAGTATCCCGGCCAGTATCCGAAACGTTCGCCCGGGCGTTCGAGACCGAAGCGCGGTGATATCGGCCAACGGGGAGGCCGAACCGACCGCATCTTCGACTCCGCGACCGCTCATGCGCCGTCACCTCCCTCGAACCGCGCGGCGAGCGCGCGCTGGTCGGCGGCGACGAACCGGTCGAGGAAGTCCGCGACTTCGCCGTACAGGCCCGAGCCGGGCGTGTCGGCCGCTCGTTCAGCCAAGCCCCCGGCGACGACGTGGAGGTGGCGGTCGTGGAAATCGAGCCGCGCCCGCGCCGCGTCGTCGGCCCGCCCGCCGCCCGGATCGGCCGCGGCCTCCAGCCGCGCGAGGTAGCCCGCGAACTCCAGTTCGTACGGGAGATAGTCGTGGTTGTCACGGGTCTCCCGGTCGATTTCGAGCCCGAAGTAGTCGTACGCGCGTGCGAGGTCGAGATTCACGTCGTTCCACGCCGCGTCGGGGCGGTACGACGACTCGTACAGCGAGATTCGCGGCCCCTCGCTGTCGAGCGAGCCGTCGGTTCGGTCCGCGTACTCGGCGTAGCCGACCGTGAACAGGTCGTTGAAACGGGCACACGCCGTCTCGTAGTCGTCTTCGACGGTCAGTTCCGGCGGGGCGACCGAGAGCCCGGTCGCCCCGAGGAGTCCCCGGACGGTCTCGTCGACTTCCCCGGCGGCGAGTCGCTCGTGGAGCCGCTCGTCGGGCTCGTCGAGCAGCGTCGCCAGCGCGGTATAGATTGCCGCCCGCGCCGCCGCGGGTCGGTCGACCGCGCTCGAATCGATTCGGTCGGCGTCGTTGTTCGTATCGCTGTTGGTGTCGCGGTTCGTGTCGTCGGTTCGCGTCTCCGCGTGGGTGTTCGTATCCATCGTCGTGTCCTCAGTTCTTCCGCACCGCTTCGATAGTCACGAGCGCGACGCCGACGATGGCGAGGCCGGCGACGGCCCACAGTATCGACTCGTACGGCGGCCCCTGCGGTCCGGGACCGAACGGGAAGTGATACCAGTCGCTGACCGATTTCCGGCCGGAGCGCTCCATCTCGGACCCGTTCCACACCGCGAAGGCCACGTCCACGTCGTTGTCGACGGCGAACGAGGTCCGGTTCGCGGCGTCCGAGTCGAGCGGCCGCGACATGACGACCGTCCAGCGGCCGTCGTCGTGGCTCGCCGTCGTCTCGACGGCCGTCTGCTCGAACTCGGTCGTGGACCCCGGGCCGCCGGCGAGCAGTTCCTCGCTCTCGCCGTCGGCGCTCCAGTACCAGACGTTCACCAGATTCCGCGTGCTCCCCATCGAAATCGGGGGGCGGACCGAGGTGTTGACCGGTACCTGCACCGCGGCCGCGTCGAGGAACGACCTCGGACTGGTGGCGTTGCGGTCGGCGGTTCCGTCGGCCCACGAGAGCCGGAGATACAACCGCTCGTCGGTCTGGGCCGACTGGACGCGAACCGATTCGACGGAGGTGTCGCTCGCGTTCGGAACGCCGCTGGGCGCGCTCGTCAGCGGGACGTTCACCGACGGAACGGTGTCCCAGGCCTCGCTCGTCGGCCGCTGGGGCCGGTCGTCGGCAGCGACCGATTGGACGGGAATCTCGTTCGCGGGGCGCGCGGACACCGCCGCGGGGCCGGCGACTGCGGCGGCCAAGAGCAGCGCCACGACGACGACCGCGCCGACGGCGGCCGCTCGACGCTCACGCATCAGTCGAACACCCCCGGGGCGAGGCCCGGCGAGCCCGACTCCGCTCGCGTTGCTCGCATCAGTCGAACACCTCCAACCGGTACTTCCGGGCCGGGTTGGTGTCGGTCAGCATGTCGAGGAGTTCGCTCTCTCCACCGCGGTCGACCTTGTCGCGTTCCTTCTCGATGGTGTCGAGCGCGTCGTGGACGCGGTCGCCGAACAGCTCTTCGAGGTAGTTACGGGGGATGCGGTCCACGTCCACCGTCTCGCCGTCCTCGGAGTGCTGCGGCGGCGCGAACGGCGGGATGTAGTAGACGTTCGGCTGCGTCTGGTACTCCGGATGCAGCGGGAGTGCGACCTCGTACTCCTCGACGAGCTTGTGAATCGGCCCCTGTTCGTCGTCGAGGAACCCGACGAGTCGCAACTGCGGCGGACAGTCTTCCGCGCAGGCGGGGGCGAACGTCTCGCCGTCGGGGCCCTCGCCCTCGATGCGGGGGTAACAGAAGATGCACTTCTCGGAGGTCTTCTGCGTCGCGTTGTAGTACACCTTCTTGTACGGACAGCCCTCGACGCAGTAGCGGTAGCCGCGGCAGCGCTCCTGGTCGATGAGGACGATACCGTCCTCCTCGCGCTTGTAGATGGCCTTCCGCGGGCACGCCTCCACGCAGGAGGGGTGCGTGCAGTGGTTGCAGATGCGCGGGAGGTAGAAGTAATACGAGTTCGGATGCTCGCCCGCGCCTTGGTCTTCGTCCCAGTTCGGCCCCCACTCGGGGTCGCTGTCGGGACGCAGCGGCCGGTCGCCGCCGTTGTACATGACCTCCTCGTGGTTGAACGACCACGCGTCGCCGTAGTCCGCTTGGTCGGGGATGTCGCCGGGCTTTCGCTCGGTGTGTTCGGCGTCCGTCCAGCCGCCGCCGGAGTCCTCCCAGTCGCGCGGGTAGCCCTTGCCGGGCTTCGTCTCGACGTTGTTCCAGTACATGTAGTCGCGGCCGCCGCCCTCCGTCCAGAGCGACTTGCACGCGACCGTGCAGGTCTGACAGCCGATGCACTTGTTCAGGTCCATCACCATGGCGACCTGGTGGTCGACCCCGTCGGCGAGGTCGACCCCGTCGCCGTCGGTCTGTGCCGCTGGCCCGTCGTCGGTGCTCATTCGGCCTCACCTCCCCCTTTCCGCACGTCGACGCGGACGTCGCTGTTGACCCCCGTCGGCCCCCAGTAGTTGGGGAAGAAGTAGAGGTGTTCGCCGGAGTCCTCCGGGTACTGGACCAACTGCGTCGGTTTCATGTACATCGGGACGAGCGAGTTGAAGTTCGTGTCGCCGTCGAACTGGAACCGCTCCCAGGCGAAGTACATCCGCGCCGTGCCGCGCTGGCTGCTCGGGTAGAGTTTCGCCTGTAGTTCGACCGACGCGAGGTCGTTGAACACTTCCACGGTGTCGCCGTCTTCGATGCCCCGTTCGGCGGCGTCCTCGGGATGGAGATAGACCACCGGCTCCCCGCGCTGGAGGCGGAGCAGTTTCTCGTTGTCCCGCCACGTGGAGTGGATAGACCACCGTCCGTGGGGCGTGTTGTACTCCATCGGGTAGTCGCCGCCCGTCTGCGTCGGCCCCTCCTTGTGGGTCGGCAACTGCTCGCCGAGTTCGAGGAACCAGTCGTGGTCGATGTAGTACTGCTGTCTGCCGGTGACGGTCGGCCACGGGTTCTTGTCTTGGACGAAGTCCTTCCACGGCGTGTACGCCTCGCCGTCCTCGATGTCGGAGGTCCAGTGGTCGCCGGCGGCCAAGAGCCGCTGGGGCTGTTCGACCGTGTCGGCGAACGTTATCTGGTCGTCGCTCTCGGACGGGTTCGACTCCTCGGAGTGTTCGAGGATGTACTCGCAGGCGGCGCGGTCCTCGGCGAGGGCGTCGGCCTCGCCGGTCTCCCAGTCGCGGACGTAGTCGTCGTGGACGGACTGGAGGTCGATGTCGCGGTCGAACTTCCGGTCCGAAATCGGCCCGACGCCGCGCTCGGTGGCGACCTCCTGAATCTTCGCGGCGAGTTCGCGGAATATCTGCCAGTCGGTCTTCGACTCGCCGAGCGGTTCGACCGCTGGCGTGAAGGGATGCACGTAGCTGTGCATGTCCGTCATCGAGAGGTCGTGTTTCTCGTAGTGGCTCGCGGTCGGCAACACGATGTCCGAGTACAGCGCCGTCGAGTCCATCCGGAAGTTGATGTCGACGACGAGGTCGAGCTTCGGCCACAGCTCCTCCTCGACGGCGACGTTCCCCTTCGCCTGGTTGAAGTAGTTGCCGCGCCAGACGAACATCGTCGTCGGGTCGGGACGAGAGCCGTCGTCGCGCTCCTCGGGGTAGACCGGCATCCACCCCTCGTCGATGGACTCCCGTATCTTCGCGGCCGTGTCGGCGTCGGTGTTGTCGAGGATGCCCGCGTGGTAGTAGGTCCACAGCGTCGTCGGCACCCCGCGGACGTTGCCCGTCGGGAACGACAGCGTCTTCCAGCCGTGGAACGTCCATATCTTCTCCTGGCCGACGTAGTGGTCTAGCCCGGTCCCCTGCTCGCCGAGGTTGCCCGTCAGCGTGACGAGCAACTGGAGCGCGCGGTTCCCGAGGTCGTTGTGATACCAGTCGTTGACGCCCTTGCCCTGGATTATCTTCGCCTTGTCGGCCTCGGCGAACTCGCGGGCGACGCGCTGGTACGTCTCTTCGCCGACGCCGGTCTCGTCGTGGACCGTCTCGGGGTCCCAGTTGTCGAGTTCGTCCCGCAACTCGTCCCACACGGTCCGGACGCGGACGCGCCCGCTTTCGGTTCTGACCGTGGTTTCGCCGTCCAGTTGCGGGTCGAAGTCGAGTTCGATGCTCTTGGAGTAGTCTTTCTGTCCGTCGCGTTCGCCGAGCGACCCCGGCGCCTCGCGGAGGCGTCCGTCGGAGTCGAGCATGAGCAACATCCACTCGGGTCGGTCGGCGTCGGTCGAGACCGATGGAACCTCGCTCGCGCGGAGGAACTTCCCGGTGTCCTGCCGGACCAAAAGCGGCATGTCAGTCTGCTCTTTGAGGTGGGCCTCGTCGTACAGTTCCTCGTCGACGATGGTCCGTGCCATGCCGAGCGCGAGCGCGGTGTCGGTGCCCGAATCGGGGCTGAGCCACTCGTCGGTGTGGATGGCCGTCTGCGAGTAGTCGGTGAAGACGCCGACGCGCTTCGTCCCGTTGTAGCCCGATTCGAGGAAGTACTTCGCGTCGGGGATGCGGGTGACGTTGATGTTCGACCCCCACGCGATGATGTAGTCGGCGTTGTACCAGTCGGCGCTCTCGGCGTTGTCGGTCTGGGTGCCCCACGTGATGGGCTGGCCCGGCGGCAGGTCGGAGTACCAGTCGTAAAACGAGTGGCTGACGCCGCCGAGGAGGTTGATGAGCCGCGACCCGCTGGCGAACGAGACGGGGCTCATCGCCGGGATGGGCGTGAAGCCGCTGATGGCGTCGTAGCGACCGGCCTGCACCTCGTCGACGACGTGCTCGGCGATTTCGGTGAGCGCCTCGTCCCACGAGATGCGCCGCCACTTCCCCTCGCCGCGGTCGCCGACGCGCTTCAGCGGGTGTTTGATTCGCTCGTCCGCGTTGACGTAGTCGGTGTAACACGCGCCCTTCTGACAGCCGCGGGGGTTCGGGTCGGGGAGGCTCTCGTCGAACCGCGGGTAGTCTCCGGCCTGCTCTTCGCGCCACACCTGTCCGTTTTTGACGTAGACGTTCCACGAACAACTGCCGGTGCAGTTGACGCTGTGCGTGGACCGGGAGACCGAGTCCCAGTCCCACTTCTCGCGGTACAGGTCCTCCCAGTCCCGGTAGGGGTAGTTCCCGATAGGGTCGTCGACGGGGTTCAGCCCGCCCATCTGGAACAGCGGGTCGTCGTCGGCCGCGGACCGGCCGATACCCAGAAGCGAGGCGATGCCGACGCCTTCGAGGAACCGGCGACGGGAGACGCTCGTCCCCTCGGTCGCCGGCTCTCCCGGCGGGTCGCCGACCGCCGGCGGGCCGTCCGTCTGTTCGGCTTGCGATTCGTCCGTTCCCGACTCGTCGTCGGGGGTCGAGGTGTTCGTTCGGTTCATGAATCTATCTGTAAAAAGACGGTCGTTAGTGCCAGTCCAGCGCCCAGAACGCCGAGCGAAACCCCCACGAGCGTGTCGCCGCCCGCGTCGAGGCCGACGGCGACGAGCGCCACGCCGAGGAGTTTGCTCGCGCGGTCGAGGTGTCGGTACGTCCGAGGCGAGAGTTCGATGCGTCGCCGCGGAGCCCCGCCGGTGTTCGCGTCAGTCATCGCCGGCCTCCCCCGGAACGCGCCCGGTTCGGCTCTCGTCCGCGTCGTCGCCCAGCACGCGGTAGACGAGGGCCGCGGAGCCGACGGGAACGACGAACAACGCGACGGTCAAGATCGGGTTGACGACGCCGGTTCCGACGCCGAGCGCCCGGCCGAGGAGGTTGTTCATGCCCGCGATGGAGGCGATCATGATGAACTGAACCGCGGCGACGCCGACCGCGGTCTGCCACGGCCGGTCGAGGGGGTCAGCCGTGAAGTGGACCGACTCGTCGTGGTAGTCGACGAACGGCCACACCGCCACCGCGCCGAACACGAGCGTCGGCAGAAAGACGCCGCCGACGAACTCCGTCGAGACGTGGACGCCGGTGAACGGAACGGTGAACCCCATCCACGACGGGAGCAGTTTCAGCAGGCCGTAGACCCACATCAGGAACCAATCGGGCATGATGAGTTCCGGCGTCCCCGCGGGGTTGTTCGGCCCGTACTCGGCGATGTTGTGGACCGGAAGGAACCCGGCCAGCATCGCCAGCGTGGCCAGCGTGAGGAAGAACACGACCGCGCTCACGGCCGCCTGGTTGGGGAACGCCGGGAGACCGACGACGACGCTGTCGTCGTCTCTCGGGACGGTCTGTTCGGTGCCGCCGTCGCTCGACGGGGACCCCTCAGCCGGGCGTCGGCCCCGGTTCCCGAGTCCGCGGACGTCGTCATCGCGGGGGGCCTCCGTGTGCTTCTGGCGGACGAGAATCGCCATGTGAACCGCCAGCAGCCCCCCGATTGCCACGGGGATGACGAGGACGTGGAGGAAGTAGAGCCGGGGTATCGTCGCGCTCGACGGGAACTCCCCGCCGAAGAACGCTTTCCCGGCTACCCCCCCGACGAGCGGAATCGACGTGGCGAGGCTGTAACCGATGCCGGTGGCCGTCGCGGCGAACTCGTCGAAGGGGAGCGCGTAGCCCGTATAGGCCGCGCCCATCGAGAGTCCGGCGAGGCCGGTGCCGACGACCCAGTTCGGCTCGCGCGGATTGCGGTACGCCCCGGTGAAAAACACCCTGAGCATGTGCAGCCCGATGGACGCGACGAACAGGTGAGCCGCCCAGTGGTGCATCCGCCGGATGAACATCCCGAAGGGGATGTCGTAGGTGATGTGCAGGACGCTCGCGAACGCCTCGGGCACCTCTTGGCCTTGGAACTTCGCGACGCTCCCCTCGTATTCGACGCCGCTCGTCGACGGCTCGAAGAACATCCCGAGGAACATCCCTGTGAGGACGAGAAGCAGGAAGCAGAACAGCGCCACCTCGCCGAGGAGAAACGAGTCCTCGGCGGGGAACGCCTTCCCGAGGAACGCGCGGCCGCTGTCGAGGTCGAACCGCTCGTCTACCCAGTCGTACGCCTCGTCGCCGGCGTCGCCGGCGCGGTCGGCGAGACGGTCGAGCCGCGACATCACTCGCCCCCCGGGCCGACCGGCCCATTGAAGTCGCCCGTGGCGATGAGATTGCCCTCGCTCGACAACGTGATTGGGAGTTGCGGGAGCGGTCTCGAAGGCGGTCCACCGACCACTTTCGCGCCCGCGGTCGGGTCGAACTTCCCGAAGTGACACGGGCAGACGAACGTCTCTCCCTCCTCGTTCGACACCATACAGCCCGCGTGGGTACAGACCTTCGAGTAGGCGGCGTAACCCGACACCGTGTACTCAAGGTTCGTTGCGCCACCGTAGGCGTCCTCGGCGTGTCTCACGAGTAGCGTCGGCGCCCGTTCGATGCCCGGTCTGGGCTCCGGGAACACGGTCATCTTTTCGCCTTCGCTCAGGGCGTTCTCGCCGACGCGCTCGCCCTCACCGTCGACGAGGTAGATGCCGTCCGAGTACACGGGGCCGGTGTACGAGCGCTCGAAGACGCGAGTCAGCCCGGCCAACGGTGCCGCGAGGCTCCCGACGGCGGTCAAACCCCCGACGCTGGCGAGCAGTTTCGCGTAGTCGCGGCGGGCGAGCGAGGCGCGGTCGTCGGAGAAGATGCTCGGCCGGTAGTTGCTGTCGTCCCCGCAGTCATCGCAGTGCTCGTCGCAGTCGTCCGATGCGTTCTGATTGTCGAGTCTCATTAGTGTCCCCTCCGTTCTGCGACCTCGACGTGGGGGAGGAACCACGCGTAGTACGACACGGTGAGCAAAGCGAGCGCGGTGAACATCCCCGCGGCGTAGACGCCGAAGTACTGGGTCCGCGCGAGCGTCAGGTACTCGCCGGTGAACAGCGCCGCGAAGACGATAGCGAGGATGGTCAGTCCGCCCATCGCCACGATTCCCTCGATGGCGTCGGAGGCGTCGTCGTACTCGACGACCCAGCGGTCCGCGGTCCAGAACCACGGCAGTCCGACCTGACCGCCGTCCGCGATCGTTGGTTCGTCACCCGGGTCACTCCTGACCGCCGTGTCCATGAACCGGTGGACCGCGGCGAGGACGCCGACGAGCGCGAAGAGCGCGACCCACACGATGACGCCTACCTGACTCGGCGCGAGTTTCTCCGGCGTGTCGACGATCTCCTGCAGCGGTCGCATCTCGGTGACGCTCTGGTCGATTTCTATCTGTTCGCTCGGTGGCTCGCCGTGCAGCGCCACGTACCACGTCGGCAGGAGCACCGCGACGACGAGCAGCAACACGACGACCGTCCCGCGTCTCACGGTGACTCACCCCGCGTACCGACTCGCCGCCTCACGCTCCAAACGGGCGGCGTTCCGTTCCCCCGTTTGGCCCCGAGCAAGCTCGTATATGTCATACTTCGATTCGTTGGAGAATCTGCACCGAGGCCAGTAACACCCGAACCATAGGGTGCGGGGACTTTATACGGCTCTCGTCGGGGAATCCGCTCGAACACGGACCGGAATCACGAGACGGCAAACAGATTCGGCGAAGATTATTTCAGAGCCACCGTCGTACGCCGACCTATGACCGAGGGCGTGCACGGTGAAATTCACGTGACTGACCCGTCTGTCTGCCGGGTGTCGGAAGCGTCGGCGGAGACCTCCGTCGAATCCGTCTCGCGGTCGGTGGCTGCCGACAACGACACCGCCGCGGTCGAGTTTACCGCCCCCTCGTCAGCCGCTATCGACGACGCAGACGAGGTGTTTCACCACGAGCAAAAGACGATTTATCGCGTGACCAGCGGCCCCGCCGAGGGGCCACGGTGCGCCTGCGAACTCGTCGAGTGTCACGGCTGTCCGGTCCGGCACCTCGAAGCGGAGTGCGGCACCGTCGTTCTGTCGTTCGTCGCTTCGGACCTCACATCGTTCCGCGACATCGTCGTCAATCTTAAATCGGAGTTCGACGGCATCTCACTTCGGCGACTCACACAGTCCGAACCAGATTCCGTCTCCAGCTCGCTCGTGTTCGTTGACCGCGACAAATTGACGGCGAGACAGCGGGAGGTCCTTGAGACGGCCCACGAGATGGGGTACTTCGAACATCCCCGCGAGGCAAACGCGACGGAAGTCGCCGCGGCGCTCGATATCAACCGGTCGACGTTCACCGAGCATCTGTCCGCCGCCCAGTCGAAGCTTCTCGACGCGATTCTCGACGTGTAGTTGGGCCTAGCGTATGTATTCCCGCCCTATGGTGGGGTGTGATAGATACTGACAGCGTCTGTGCTTCGGGTAGTGGTCGCCGTGCCAGGCCAGTTAGTCTTCGACTGCCCGGAGTGCAGCGTCGAGGTGTTCGTCGACGCGGGCATCCGTGAGCGGATTCTCGACGATGGGTGCGTGCTGTGCGGTTCGCCGGTCGGGGCGGACGCGTTCGATTCGCATCCCGGAGAGTCGTGACCGGGGGTGGCGTCTCCAACGTCGCGAACGGCTACGGGGGCGGGACACGTGCCAGGCTCGACCGTCTCGCCGATGCGGGGCGAAGTCTCGAAGTTGCATTCCGCGTTGCTCCCGATTCGCTAGTCGAAGGTCATCCCGTAGCCCCACTCTTCGAGGCACTCTTCCGTTTCGTCGAGGTGTTGCAGTCCAACCTTCATGAGCGCTTCACGGAGGTCGGTGAGCGAGACGTTCTCTTCGAACCGGTCTTCGAACTCTCGGAGGGCGTCTCGCTCCGCGACTTTCGTCTCCTTCTGCAAGAACAGCGGAACCCGGTCACGGCCGTCTTGGACGCCGTCGCGGCGGAATTTGTATGGAATCTGGATCTGTTGGCGAGACTGTTTTTCGTCTTCGTCCTCGGCTTGGTTCGAACCACCCTCATCGTCCTGCTCAGGTGCTGGTTCCTCAGCCTCGGGCGCTGTATCGGTCTTCGATTCGGTCGACGAATCGTCCGCGAACGGGTTTTCACCAGCTCCTTTCTTCATCCCAGTCATACCGTCATCACCTCGTGGTCGACGTCACCGGGTTCCGGTGGGTTTGGCGCTTCGATACCAACCTGTTCTTGGAGATGCCTTGCGATGCGGTCGAACTGCGCAAGTGTCTCAATTTCGTAGTCACGACGGCGAGACCGGTGTTCACGAACGTATTTGAACGCCGAACACTGTTCCATCCAGCAGCCTTCCATGAGGGAGGCACGCTCGCTGATGATCTCAGGGATCGGATAGTCGATTTCAGTTAGCACCTGCCGTTGGTCACGCGTGTTTTTGAATCCGGTCGGCACGGCGGCGAGCACACCGACGTCGATTTCGAGTTGGTCTTCGAAGCCCGCGACGAGGGCTTCGAGCCCTTCGACTGCCGCCCGGCCTTTGGCGCTCGGCTCGACGGGGATGACAAGCGACCGCGTCGCGTGAATCGCGTTGTAGAGGTGTGGCCCTTCAGTCGCTGGCGGGTCACAGATCAAGACATCGTACTCCTCCGGGACGCCGGCCTCGCGAAGCACGCGAAGTAGCTGTGCGTGCATTCCGAACGCTTCACCCATGGCTTCGGCTTGATCTTTCTCTCGCTGGAGAAAATCGGCTAAATCTGAGAGCATATTGTGTTCGGGAACGATATCGACACCCTCGACGGTTCGAATGAGGTCCTCGAAGTCGCCGTTGGGGCGGCGAATCATATGCCGGACGATGTTATCGACTGAATCCGTCCGCTGGTCGTCAACGCCGAAGAGACGCGAGAGGTCGCCGTCCTGCGGGTCGAGCGGAACGACGAGCGGTTTCAGCCCCGCCCGAGCGTGCGCGACCGCCAGATTCGCTGCGGTGGTCGTCTTCCCAACCCCGCCCGCCTCGCTGTAGGTCGAGTACGTGAGCATACTGTCTCATCAAGAACGTCCACCTTGAATCTTCTGTACATACCACCATTGTGTTCAGCATGAAACACCACTAATTGTGTGAATCAATGAATGTACTCACTGAACACACATAGTGAACATCTACCGCCAGCACCGGACAGACCGGCACGTCTTCACGCAATTATATTGCAAAAGATGCACAACTACACGCGGCGTGGAACTGACGTTTGACGGTGAATCGTTTTGACGGGACGGCACCGGTAGACCGCTCCAGTTCTCACCGACTCCCGGAGAAACACGACTTCTTAAACGATGTGACTTTCCGAGATAACGCGCTAGACGACGGTTACCTCTCGATTTAGAGCGGTCGGTACGCTCGGTCCGTCGAGCGAAAGCTCATCGAAACGCGGTCTCACACTCGCCACAGGCGAGCCAGTCAGTTCGACAGCCGTAGGGTTGCAGTCACGCGTGGGGAGGAAGAAATTGTTTATATACTACAATACTGTCCCGTCAAACGACCTGTCGAGATACCGTCCGAGTCACGAGTTCGATATTGAATTCGCGATGTGTGAGGTTTACAGGCCTATGGATGTAATTTGGTCGCTGTTCCGCCACCGAGCAACCCGCAGAGCCAAATATACGAATCGTTCAGTATTGTTCACGGTTAGAAAACACCCTCTCGGACTACGACTGAACTATCTACCCATCATCTTGACCATCACGAACTTCACGAACATATATCCGGGTTTCCGTATCCGTATTTCTACCTCCCGCGCCGGGTCTGTTAACTAATAGAAAATCCAGTCAGTCGATCGAGAGTTTATTCTCTACGTTCTTCGCTCCGCTGACGACCAAGCCGACGGTGTCCTCTTCGAGACGCTTTCCGCTCATTCTCGGGGGAGGGCCGAGGACTTCGATTGCGCCCAGCGGGCGACCATCGTCGTCGAGGACCGGTGCGGCGACACCCCGATAGTCATCCGATTGCTCCTGTCTGTCGTATGCGACTCCTTGGTCGCGAATCGCTTGGAGTTTGGACTTCAACTCGTTGCGTTCGGTGATCGTATTCGCAGTCTCCGAGGAGAGCGAGTCGTGGTCGAGAAACTCCGCGACCTCGTCTTTGTCCATATTGGCGAGGATTACCTTCCCGGCCGCTGTCGCGTGCAATGGTCGTATCTCGCCTTCCTGGTCCGGAGTGTCTAAATCCGCTGGCACGGCCGTGAACATGTAGAGGCAGTTCCACTCACTACCCTGTCCCGGAACGACCAGACAGACCTGCTCCCGCATGGTGTTGGCCAGTTCGACCACCTGTGACCGCGCGACCTCGTATATCCGCTGTCGTCGCCTCGCGTAGACGCCGAAACTCACGAGTTCGAGTCCGATTTCGTACCCCTCGTCACGTCGCATGACGTAGCCGAGTGTTTCGAGCGTCGCGAGGTGCTTGTGGACCGCCGGTTTCGAGAGGTCGAGTGCCCGAGCGATCTCCGTCAACGTCGGCCGGTCGCGACTCCGTATCGTATCGAGGATTCGATGGCTCGTCATCGTCGCCTTGATTCCGTAGTCGTCTGCGGTGGGCATACCCTCCGACACTCGACGGACGTACAAATAAGTTGTTAACAGTTAGTGAACGATTCGCGGCGGCCGGTCACCACTCGGCGACGCTGCCGTCTTCGTGACGCCACACGGGGTTGTGCCAGTTGACCGGGCGTTCGGCCTGCTTTCGGATGTACTGTTCGTCCATCTGTATTCCGAGCCCGGGTTCGTCGGGAACCGCGACGTAGCCGTCTTCGTACTCGAACGCGCTCTTGTCTTCGAGATAGTCGAGCACGTCGTTCCGCTGGTTGTAGTGGATGTTGAGGCTCTGTTCCTGGATGAGCGCGTTGGGGGAACAGGTGTCCACTTGGAGGCACGAGGCGAGCGCAATCGGGCCGAGCGGACAGTGCGGGGCGAGCGCGACGTCGTACGCCTCGGCCATCGCTGCGATCTTCTTGACTTCGGTAATGCCACCCGCGTGGCTGAGGTCCGGCTGAATCAGATCGACCGCGCCGTTCTCGAACACCTGCTTGAAATCCCAGCGCGAGTACATTCGCTCGCCCGTCGCGATGGGAATCGTCGTGTGCTGTGCGATTTCCGGGAGCACGTCGTTGTGTTCGGGGAGGACGGGCTCTTCGATGAACATCGGCTCGTACGGTTCGAGCGCCTTCGCCAGTCGCTTCGCCATGGGCTTCGAGACGCGCCCGTGGAAGTCGACGCCGATGTCGATTTCGGGGCCAACGGCCTCCCTGACCTCTTCGAGTCGATTGACCGCCGCTTGGACCGACGCGGGCGTGTCAATCCGTTCAAGCTCCGCCGTGGCGTTCATCTTCACGGCGGTCAGCCCCGCCTCGACTTTCAGTTCGGCCTGTTCGGCGACCTCCGAGGGGCGGTCCCCACCGATCCACTGATAGACGCGCATTCGGTCCCGCGTCGCACCGCCGAGCAGTTCGTGAACCGGGGCTCCGAAGCGTTTCCCTTTGATGTCCCACAGCGCCTGGTCGATACCCGCAATCGCGCTCATCAACACCGGACCGCCGCGATAGAAGCCGCCCCGGTACATCGCTTGCCAGTGGTCTTCTATCGCCGCGGGGTCCGTTCCAAGGATGTAGTTGTCCATCAGTTCCTCGACGGCGGCCCTGACGCTGTGAGCGCGACCCTCCACGACTGGTTCGCCCCAGCCGACGACGCCGTCGGTCGTCTCCAACTTGAGAAACAGCCATCGCGGTGGCACCTCGAACAGCTCATACTCCGAAATCTTACTCATGATTCGTTACGCGTACGTTGGGGTGTACCTCGAAAAAGTCTTTCTCTCGGACCGTGACCTCGGTGACGACTCCCGAACCCTCGATATTATACCACTCGTCCATCTTGTGGGACTCGTATGTCGTTAGAAGCGTTCCTCGACGATTTCGAGCGCCGTAACTGGCAGCGTGTGTCCGACGGGACGGTCCGCATCGCAGTCATCGGACTCGGGTGGTGGACCGTCGACCAAGCGATTCCGGCTATCGACGCGTCGGAGTTGTGCGAGACGACCGTCGCCGTCAGTAGTAGCTCGGAGAAAGCAAAGCGGGTCGCGGCCGGCGTCGAAACGGCGACACACGGTCTCTCGTACGACGAGTTCCACGCCGGCGAAGCCGCCGACGCCTACGACGCGGTATACATCTGCTCGCCCAACGCGCTTCATCTCCCGTACGCGCGCACGGCCGCCGAGTTGGGCAAGGCTGTCCTCTGCGAGAAACCGATCGAAGCGAGTAGCGAACGCGGGCAGAAGATGGTCGATGCGTGTGACGAGGCGGGCGTTCCGCTTATCGTCGGCTACCGGATGCACACCGAACCCGCGATTCGACGCGCGCGAAAGTTGATTCGAGACGGCGTCATCGGCGACCCGGTCCACGCAATCGGGACGAACTCGCAAGCGATGCTCGAACTGAGTTCCGACCCGAACCAATGGCGGCTCGACCCCGAACTGGCGGGACCGGGCGCGACCGTCACGGACATCGGCATCTATCCGCTCAACACCTGCCGGTTCCTGCTCGATTCCGACCCGGTTGCCGCGCAGGCGTTCATGCAATCCGCTCACGACGCGTTCGAGCAGGTGCCCGACGAGCACACCTCGTTCATGGTGGAGTTCGACGACGGAACGTACTTGGCCGCGACCGCCAGCCAAAACGCCCAAGCGACGACCAGCCTCCGCGTCGTCGGGACCAACGGCGAGATTCTCGTCGAACCGGCCTACCACATGGAAACGGAAATCCGAGTGACGCGCGACGACGTTTCGGTCACGCTCGACACGCCGCAGGTCAATCAGATGACCGAGTTGTTCGACTACGCCGCAGACCGCATCTTGACCGACGCGCCGATCGGTCCCGACGGCGAACACGGTGTCCTCGATATGCGACTCATCGAGGCCGTCTACGAGGCAGGCGAGTCCGGACGTGTGGTCACGCTCGACTGAGCGTCGGCGACGGGGCGGGACGGTATCTCTGGACGGGTCGACCACCGCGTTTAAACCCCTCGTCCGAGAGTAGCCAGTATGAGCCAACACCCAGCACGCCGCATCCGGGAGACCGGCCTCATCGCCATCATCCGTGGAACCGACGCCGACACGGCGATCGAAACCGTCGAAGCGCTCACGCGCGGCGGCGTCTCGACCGTCGAAATCACCGCGAACACGGACGGCGTCCTCGACATGCTCCGCGACGTGTCCGCGTCGTTCACGGCGGAAGAGGTCACCATCGGCGCTGGAACCGTCCTCGACGGCGAAACCGCTCGCGCGGCGCTGCTCGCAGGTGCGGAGTACCTGGTCACGCCGACGTTCGACGAGGGGGTCATCCGGACCGGTAACAGATACGGTTCCCCTTCTATCGTCGGTATCGCGACACCGACCGAGGCGGTCGACGCCTACGAGGCCGGTGCCGAGATGGTGAAGGTGTTCCCGGCCGGAACGCTCGGCCCCGGGTTCGTCTCCGCACTGGGCGGTCCGCTCGGACACATTCCGACGGTTCCGACGGGTGGCGTGGACCTCGATACCGTCGGCGAGTTCTTCGACGCCGGAGCGACCGCCGTTGGGGTCGGAAGCGCAATCGTAGACAACGACGCCGTCTCGCGCGGTGACTTCGCGACCATCGAGAACAACGCGCGTTCCTTCGTCGAAGCGGTCGAAAGCGCACGCCGCGACTGACGCACCCCACCGCTCGGAAGTTCGGAGCTGACTGTCTCGGCGCGGTTCGCGCGGCGAATCCGGAACGCTCGGCGAAGGAGGGGGTTATCGGTCGATTCCGGCGTCGCCCCCGCGGAGGACGCGTTCGACTTCGTCAGGCGTCACGACCGCGAGGTCGCCGTGAATTGTCCGTTTGAGCGCGGCGGTCGCCGCACCGTAGGCGAGCGCGGTCTCGACTGATTCGCCCGCGATGAGCCGCGACAGGAACGCTCCGACGAACGCGTCGCCGGTCCCGATGGCGTCGACCGTGTCCGTCTCGAAGACCGGTTGCTCGTACACCGTTCCGTCGTGTCGTGCGAGCGCTCCGTCTTCCCCGCGAGTGACCACGACCGTCTCGAAATCGAAGTCGGCGGTCAACTCCGATGCGAGCGTCGGCGCGTCGCCGTCGAGTTCCAGAACAGTGCGGATGTCTCGCTCCGCGGCGACGAGGACGTCGACCTCGGGGAAGAGCGATTCGCACACGTCTCGCGCGTCGGACGGCGACCAGAGCTTCGACCGGTAGTTGAGGTCGAACGCGGTCGTCGTCCCCGCCTCGGTCGCCGTCTGCAGAAGCTCGCCGGTCGTCTCCCGAAGCGTCTCGGAGAGCGCCGGCGTGATGCCGCTCGTGTAGAACGCCGCCGCGTCTTCCACGACTTCGACGGCGAGTTCGTCCGGTCGCGCGGTCGTGACTGCCGCATCGGCGCGGTCGTAGATGACGTTCGTCGGACGCGGCGAGCGCCCCTGTTCGATGTAGTACCCTCCTTGGCGAGCGTCGTCGTCCCAGCGTACGTACGGCTCGACGCCGTGTGTCCGGAGTTCCGTGGTGACGCGCCGACCGAGGGGCGAGTCTGGAAGCTTCGAGAGCCACGCGGCGGAGCAGCCGAGGCGGGAGGCGGCGACCGCGACGTTGCTTTCCGCACCGGCGGTCCGGAATTCGAGGGACTGGGCGGTCTCGATTCGCTCGCCCTCCGGCGGTCTCAGCCGAATCATCGTCTCGCCGAACGTGACGAGTTCGGCAGTCATCGACGCCCCTCGGCGGTTTGCGACCGGGTCTCGCGTTCGGTGTCGAGGGCGTTCAGACCGACAGTTGAGCCGTGCATGTGTTCGCACGACTGTCTCTCACAGTGGTACATAAGTACGGGCGATGGTTCCGAAATTTGTGACGGCGGGCCTGGTGCGCAGGACTCGACGGGTGGGTATCAGCCAGTGCCCAGACACCGGAAAGAACTATACCTCACCACTTTGACTAATGGGTATGACAGTTGGTGTCTGCTATTTCCCGGAGCACTGGTCGCGAGAGCGGTGGGAGACCGATATCAGTCAGATGGCCGAAGCCGGGATTGAATACGTTCGAATGGGGGAGTTCGCGTGGGGACGAATCGAACCGGAGCGAGGGACGTTCGATTTCGCGTGGTTAGACGAGGCCGTCGAACTCATCGGGGAGTTCGGGATGAAAGCGGTTCTGTGCACGCCGACAGCGACGCCGCCGAAATGGCTCGTCGACGAACATCCCGACGTTCGACAGCGAGACAGAGACGGCACGCCGCGCGAGTGGGGGAGCCGTCGGTTCACCTGCTTCAACTCGCCCACCTACCGTTCCGAGACCGAACGCATCGTCGGCGTGCTGACCGAACGATACGCCGACAACCCCCACGTCGCCGGGTGGCAGACCGACAACGAATTCGGCTGCCACGAGACGGTTACCTGCTACTGCGAGGACTGTGGCGAGGCGTTTAGCGAATGGCTCGCCGACAGCTATGAGACCGTTGCCGACCTCAATGAGGCGTGGGGAACGGCGTTTTGGAGCCAGCAGTACGACGATTTCGAGAGCGTCGACCCTCCAAAACCGACACCGGCCGCCAACCACCCCTCGCGGGTACTCGCCTACGAGCGGTTTAGTAACGACAGCGTGGCCGAGTACAACCGCCTGCACGCAGACCTCATCCGCGAAGCGAACGACGAGTGGTTCGTCACGCACAACTTCATGGGTGGCTTTTCACTCGACGCCTTTCGCCTCGCCGACGACCTCGATTTCCTCTCGTGGGACTCCTATCCGACGGGGTTCGTGCAGGACCGACAGCCGGACACGCCGACAGCCGACGAGTTACGGGCCGGGAATCCCGACCAAGTGAGCATGAACCACGACCTCCAGCGCGGCGCGAAAGGGAAGCCGTTCTGGGTGATGGAGCAACAGCCGGGAGACATCAACTGGCCGCCGCAGTCGCCGCAACCGGCCGACGGGGCGATGCGCCTGTGGGCCCACCACGCCGTCGCTCACGGCGCGGACGCCGTCGTCTACTTCCGCTGGCGTCGCTGTCGTCAGGGGCAAGAACAGTACCACGCCGGGCTTCGGCGGCAGGACGGCTCCCCGGACCGCGGGTACCGCGAAGCGTCGACCGCCGCCGACGAGCTGTTCGACTTGGACTCGGTCGATGCGTCGGTCGCGCTCGTCCACGACTACGAGAGCCTGTGGGCGACGCGTTCGCAACCTCTCTCGCCCGACTGGGACTACTGGAACCACTTACGGACGTACTACGATACGCTTCGCGCCCGCGGTGTGCAGGTCGACATCGTCTCGCCGGAAGCGAGTCTCGAACGGTACGACGCGGTCGTCGCACCGACGTTGTATCTCGTCGGCGACGAGCTGTCGACCGCCCTGACCGACTACGTCGATTCGGGCGGCAGTCTCCTCCTCGGGGCCCGGACGGGGGAGAAAGACCCGTACAACCAGCTTCACGAGTCGCTCGCGCCGGGGCCGCTCACCTCCCTCACCGGCGCACGGGTGGCGCGTCACGAAACGCTGCCCGACCATATCGAGACGCGGCTCTCCTACGACGGTGCAACGTACGAGTTCCGAACGTGGGCCTCGTGGCTGGCTCCCGAAGACGGGGTGCCCCGGGGAGAGTATCGGACGGGCGAAGCGGCCGGAAACACCGCAATCGTGCGGAACGACGCCGGAAACGGAACCGTGACGTACTGCGGTTGCTGGCCGGGGGACGACCTCGCCGACGCGCTCGTGACGGAGTTACTGGACGCCGCCGGCGTCGAGTACACTGAGCGATTCCCGGACGGCGTGCGCGTGATGGAGCGCGACGGCTACACGTGGGCGCTTAATTTCACGAGCGACCCGGTGACGTTGACCGTCCCCGACTCCGCCGGGTTCCTGCTCGGTGAGGCGACCGTCGACGCGTTCGATATCGCGGTACTCGACGGGTCTATCGGAGGCGTCGGACTCGGGTCCGAGTAAGTCGGCACGGGACCACTCACCAAGGCGGCTCTCGCCCGGTGTGTTCTCGAACGTCGAGGGGGATACTGGCCGGACCGTGCTCCGACGAGGCACCGACCGGACGCCGGTTCGCCGTTACGGCGCGTTGAACGTCCACTTCTGGTTGTCGCCGCCGCCCCATCCCCACTGGATGACGTCGGCACCGTTGCTGGTCGAAGCGGCGTTCACGTCGGCGACGTACCCCGAGTTGACATTCTCCAACCGGTACGTGCCGTCGCTGTTTTCGTTGACGGCCCATCGCTGCTCGTCGTTTCCGTTCCACGTCCACTGGACGAGTGTCGCCCCTTCGCTGGTCGACCCGGAATCGACCGACAGCACCTTTCCGCTGTTGACGTTCTCGAAGCGGTAGGTCCCGTCCCCGTTGCGGACAGCGTCCCACTGCTGGTTCGAACCGCCCCAGTAACCGTACTGCTGGACGTTCCCGCCGTCAGCCGTCGAACTGTTCGCGATGTCCATCGCCTTTCCGCTGTTGACGTTCTCGACGTAGTACGTCCCCTCGGTGATGGGACCCGAACCCGATTGACCGGCGTACGGGAGGTCACGCCGACTCAGCGAGAGCGGGTCGTCGCTGCTTGCATCGAACGGGCGGAACGCATAGGAGAACCGCTCGCTGATGGGGTCGACGCTGTACGCAGAAAGCGTGTTCCGAGGCATCCCGCCGACGCCGCTGACGGCGTAATCGACGTTGAAGACGATGCCGTCGGCGAACTGGAGGTCGCTGACGCGTTCGGCGTCACTCATGTCGGTGAACGCTTGGACGCTGACGTTCATCGTCTCCGTCGACGGCAAGCCGTGGACCAACAGGCCGACGCCGCTGTCGTTGGTCAACGCGGCGTAGCGCGTGTCGCACTTGTTGCCGTAGTCGCCCGGAGGGACGTACCCGACGAACTGGTCGGAGACGGACCCGCTGTACCGCCCGATACGCTCGTTCCATTTCCGGTCCGGATAGGTCTCCCCGGGGCCGCGACCGAACCACTCGAAGGTATCGAAGTCCGCCGGCATCCGGAGTTGGAGGCCGTACTTCGGCAGGTACTCCGTGATGGCGTTCTGCATGTCCGTGTTGGGCGTCACTTCGACCTGCACGACCACGTCGCCGCTGCCGAGGACGTCGTAGGTGTAGCCGGTGGTGAAGGCCTCGCTGTGACCGCTCGCGGAGTCAGTCGTTTCGACTTCGATGCGGACCGCCGACGGATCCGGCTGTGAGACGCTACTAGCGTCAACCGTCGCCGTCAGCGCGTCTAGCCCCGCCGACGTCCACTCGTCGGCCTCGGCTCCGCCCCACCCGGCGGACTCGTTGTGGACCGGTTCGCGCCACGCGTTGAGTTGCGGGCCGGCGTTCAGCAGTTCCTCTCCGTGGCGCTGGAACGACGTGAATCGGCCCGCGCTCGTATCGAAGACGTACGTGAAGTCCGACCCGGAGACGGTGACTTCCGACCCGCTCGTCGAGTAGCTGACGCCGCTCATATCCGAGAGGCTCGACTGCGGGGCGTCCGGGGCGTCCCACGGGACGACGAACTGTTCGAACGCGATTTCGTAGCCGGCGTCGGCCCACGACGTGTCCGACGCGAGCGTCACGCTGATGTCCAAGAAGTACTCGGAGCCGGCCTGTAGCGACGGTTGTGAGTACCCGAGGCTGACCGTCTGCGTCTCGCCGGGAGCGATGCTCGGGTTCAACGTCCCGCTCTGGATGACCGTGTCGTCCTCTTTGAGCACCCAACTGAAGTCGAACTGGCTCGTGTTCGTGAAGTCGTAGACGTTCGTGACGTCGACGTCGCCGTTCGGCAGGTCGTTCGCCTCGAAGCGAACGAACTGCTGGGCCTTCTTCATCACGTCGAGTTGGGGCATCGTGTGCCGGTGGTCGATTACCGTCGCCGTCGGCTGGGGCGGGTCGCCCCAGTGGTGCTCTTTGAGTTCGAAGTCGAGCCAGAGGCGACAGGAGTCGTCCGGCGAGGAAAGCGAGCCAACCTCGCTCGACGAGAGCGCCCGCTCGAAGATGCGAACGGAATCGACCCGAACGTTCGCATAGCGCTCCGCCGTCTCGGTGTTGTGACCGATTCCGACCCGGTATCGGTTGCTGTTTATCGCCCCCGAGAAGGCTGTGGACGCGATTTCGGACCCATCGACGTACAGCCGGACGGCCGACCCGTCGTAGACGCCCGAGAGCGTGTGCCAACTCCCGTCCCAGCCGCTCGGGGGAGCGGCACTCGCAGTCTGCTGATTCGAGCCGTCGGAGACGAAAAACTGCAGGTCGCCGTCGCTCATCTTCAGTCCGTACTGGGTGTCGCCCTTGACGACGAACGGCTGTTCACCGGCGAGGCTACCGTCGCCGTAGACGACCGCTTCGACGGTCAGTTCGCCCGTAATGTCGATTCTGTCGTCGTGGTTGGCGTCGACCCAGTCGGCGGTCCCGTCGAGTTCGAGCGCCGACCCGCTCTCGCCGGACACCTCGTTCGGCGAGCCGTTAACCAGCGCGGTGTGGCCCGCGATGGAGCGGTCGTCGATAGCCGCGCGTCTGTGGTCCTCGCTCAACAGATTCCCGTCGAGCGGGTCCTCCGTCGCGTTGAGTTGGTGCTGATTCCACATCCAGATATAGCCGCCCTGTAACTGCTCGTGGGCGTGGATGACGTCGTAGAAGTCGGTCAGGAGTCCCCCGCCGTTGCCGGACATAATCTGGTATTCACCCATGACGACCGGTTTCGTCACGCTGGAGTCGCCCGCCATGCTCTCGATGGTGCCTGGGAAGGGGTACCGGATGCCGTTGATATCTGCGAAGGAAGCGGTGCCACCGAAACCGCTCCCGTAGCCACCGGCGTTATCCTGATGGCCGACGAGCCGAGTCGGGTCCGCGCTGCGCACCCAGTCGGCCATCTTTCGATGCGCCTCCCCCAGACCGGCCTCGTTTCCGGTCGACCAGACGGTTATCGAGGCGAAGTTCTTATCGCGCACGACCATCCGCTTGAACCGGTCGAGGAACGACGGGTCGTACGAGGGGAAGTCGTTGACGAGCGACTGGTTGCCGTGGGCCTCGGCGTTGAGCTCGTCTTGCAGATAGATTCCGTACTCGTCGCACAGTCGGTAGAAGTCGGGGCGGTTGGGGTAGTGCGAACAGCGGATCGCGTTGGCGTTGTTCCGCTTCGCGAGTTCGATCTCCTTTCGCATCCGCTCGGTCGGCACGTGTCGCCCGTGGTCGAGGCTGTAGTCGTGGCGGTTCGTCCCGGCGAGCGTCACCGCCTCGCCGTTGACGGTGATTTTCTCCGCTGCCCCGTCGGAGGTCGAAACGACCTCGATGGTTCGGAAGCCGACTTTCTCCACCATCGCTTCGGTAGCCGAGGAAGCCCCGCTCGGGATGAGTTCGATGCCGAGCGTGTACAGGGCCGGCGTCTCGGCGGTCCACGCGTCGACGTTGGAGACCGTCATCGACAGCGGCGGGCCCGTCTGTTCGAAGTCGAGCCACAGTCGCGTCGAACTGTCGGGGCCGGTTCGGGAGGCGTTCACTTCCGACGACGAGAGCGCGCGGTCGTACACGCGTACCGAGTCGAGGCGGCCACCAAAGTAGCGGCTCCGAGCCTCGGCGTTGTGGCCGATACCGAGGCGGTAACCGTTCGTCGAGACCGACCCCGAGAACGAAGTCGCGCCGATTTCGGTGCCGTCGACGTACAGGCGAAGCGACGAACCGTCGTAGACGCCGGTCACCGTGTGCCAACTTCCGGACCAGCCACTCGGCGGCGCGACAGTGACCGTGTTCCAGCTTCCGTCGTAGACGAAGAACTGGAGGTCGCCGCCGCTCATCTTCAGTCCGTAGGACGTGTCTCCCTTGACAACCATCGGCTGTTCGCCGGTGAGCGACTCGCCGTAGACGACGGCTTCCAGCGTCAACGCGTCCGAGAGGTCGAGACTCGGGTGGGACCCGACGTCGACCCAGTCGTCGCCCCCGTCGAAATCGAGCGCCCGTCCGCTGGACCCACTCACGTAGGACGGGTCGCCGATGACGGTGCCACCGTTGTTCTCCGTCGAGTGGTCGGTGACCACGCCGTCCGACATCGTAACGGTGTCGCCGGCGTCGATGGTGACGCTCCGATTAGTCGTCCCGACTTCGATTCCGGCGGGGTCGTACAGGGTCGCTTGCACGGTCGCGGACTGCTGACTGCTCGTGTGGTTGGCGAGGGCGGCGTCGACTTCCAGCGTCCCGTCCGTGTAGGTGGAATCGAGGTCCGCGACCGTATCGAAGTCCTGGACGTGTACGTCGGGTTTCGAGTACAGAAGCACGTCCCGGAAGATGCCGGCTAACCGCCACATATGTTGTTGTTCGAGATACGTCCCGTCGGTCCAGCGGACGACCTGAATTGTGACGGTATTCGTCGAGTCCTCGGTGACGACGTCGGTGATGTTGAACTCACCGGGCGTCATCGACCCCTGCTTGTAGCCAACGTACGCGTCGTTGACCCAGACGAAGTACCCGGCTTTCGCACCGCCGATGTTGAGATACGTTTGCCGACCTTGGGTCCATCCGTCCGGAACGGTGAACTCCCGTTTGTACGTCCCGACGCTGTTGTCGGTACTCGGGACGTTCGGCGGGTCGTTCGGCGAGAAACCGACCGCCTGATTGTAGAACCCCAAATCGCCGTAGCCGTCTGTGTTCCATGTGTGGGGAACGTAGACTGTGTCCCAGTTCGCGTAGTTCGACGTGTCAGCCGTCGCACCAGCGAGGTCGGTTGCGAAGTCGAACTGCCACGGGCCGTCGAGCGATGTGACGTACTGCGATTCGAGCCATTGGTCGGTCAGGAAGTCGCGGTCGCGCTCGGCGGCTCGCGCCGCGGACAGCGACCCGTAGGGCATCGTCGTCGCGACGTGCGGCGGTTCGGTGTACTCTCCGACGACGCCGGGTGTCTCGATATACGTGCTCCAATTAATGTCCCCGGGCGTCGGGTCGACTCCATCGTGTGGTTCTGCGCGGGCCGTGGACGTCTCGTGGCCGAACAACGCGCCGCCAAGGAGCGACCCGCCGGTCACCTGCATGAGTCGTCGTCGCGTCACCGCCAGCTTAGTCGACGAGGAGTCGCCGCCGTCGGAACTGTCGGAGGTATCGTCCCGACTCATCGGTCTCCCCTCGTCCGGCAGTCGCGCGTATCACTGTGCTCATCGCCACGGATAGTCAAGCCTGTCCGTATCCACATGGTTTCTGTCACCGTGATTAACGATACCAACCCTCACTATTTATTGTTTTTGTTGGTGGGGCGGATTTCGGCGGTGAGTCCTCGTCTCCCGCCCAGCGTGGGGAGAATCCGGCCGTTGAGCGCGCGCGAGGCGTTGCTAGACTTGTCGTCGGCGACGTCGGTGTGCCGGAGATGACGACGCGAACGGTGCGGAGATAGCCAACAGGTGCGTGCGGTCTCGCCGTGATGGCGGTGCTCTGGTAGCGTTGTCGGCACGGCCGCCGTTCACCTGTTCGACCGGCGTGGGTGTTCCTCGCGTGTTCACGCGGGGAACTGCGTCACAACTGCGTCTGTGGGGCGTGGAGGGCGTCTGTTTTCGTCTTGAGCGCCGATCCGGACTGCGCGTCGAAGAGGTAGGCCGCCTCGTCTCGGAAGCTGATTCCGACGCGCTCGCCGGTGTCGGGGCGAACCGACGCGTCGGTTCGGGCGACAATCTCTTTGTCACCGAGTTTCCCGTAGATGAAGTTCTCGTTCCCCATCTTTTCGACGACGGATATCTCGATGTCGGATCCGCCTCTGTCGATTTCGAGGTCTTCGGGTCGAATTCCGAGCCGCACCGTAGCGACGTCGTCGACCTGATAGTCGGAGAACTCGTACTCGAAGCCGAACTCGGAGACGAGACGGTTGCCCTCGACGTCCATGGTGATGAGGTTGATGCTCGGGCTTCCGATGAAGTCCGCGACGAACTCGTTCGTCGGATTCCGGTAGAGCTCCTCCGGGACGCCGACCTGTTGGAGTCGCCCGTCGTTCACGACGGCGATTCGGTCGCCCATCGCCATCGCCTCGGTTTGGTCGTGGGTGACGTAGACGGTCGTCACGCCGAGTTCGTTTTGGAGTTCCTGAATCTCTGTTCGCATCTCGGAGCGAAGCTTCGCGTCGAGATTGGACAGCGGTTCGTCCATCAGGAACACCTCCGGCTCTCGGACGATCGCTCTGCCGAGCGCGACTCGCTGCTGTTGCCCGCCCGAGAGTTCGCCGGGTTTCTTCGGGAGCAGGTCCTCGATTCCCATTAGCTCGGCGATGCTGACGACTCGCCTGTCGATATCGTCCGATGGGAGTTTCGTCGACAGCTTCAGACCGAATCCGAGGTTCTCCCTGACGGTCATGTGCGGGTACAGCGCGTAGTTCTGGAACACCATCGCGACGTCCCGTTCGCTCGCCCGCAGGTGGTTCACCTGGTCGCCGTTGAAGCGGAGGTCCCCGTCGGTGATGCTTTCGAGACCCGCGATACAGCGGAGCAAGGTCGTCTTTCCGCACCCCGACGGCCCGACGAGAACGAGGAACTCCTCGTCTCGAACCTGGAGGTCGACGTGGTCGACGGCGACGATTTCGTTACCCTCGACGTCGTGGTCTTCGCTCGCTTCGTACGTTTTGACGAGTCCTTCGATGTCAATCTGTGTCATGTTGAATTACTCCTTTACGGCTCCCGAGAGGATGCCTCGCACGAAGTACTTCTGAAGCGCGAGGAACACCACGAACATCGGGAGTATTGCGACCGCCGATGCGACCATCAGTTGGTCGAACGCGACGACCTGCTGTCCCATGATTTTGGTAATCGCTACCGGGATTGTGAACTTATCCGTGTCGAGAACGACCAGCGGCCAGAGGAACATGTTCCACTGGAAGAGAAAGAGGATGACAGCGAGCGCCGCCATCGACGATCTCATCGACGGTATCGCAACGCGGTAGAACAGTTGGAACTCCGAGGCGCCGTCCATCCGGGCGGACTCCAACAGCGCGTCGGGGATCGCTTGCATCGACTGACGCATGAAGAAGATTCCAACCGGGTACGCGGCCCACGGCAGGATGACCGCGGCGTACGTGTTGGTCATGTTCGCCGTCGACATGACGAGGAACAGAGGGATGACCAACAGATTGACCGGGATGATAAGCGTCGCCAGAATGCCGGCGAAGATGGACTTCTTGAACCGGAACTCGTACTTGGCGAACGCGAAGCCGGCCATCGAACACAGAATCAACGCGAGGACCGTGTAGACGATTGCGATGAAGATGCTGTTCCAGACACTGCTCATGAAGTTGACGTACTGGCGCGACTGCAACGCCTGAAAGTTCTCCACGAAGTGTCCGCCGGGGAGTAGTTGCGGAAGCGCGCCGCTGCTCGACAGAATCGCCGACTGAGGCAGAGTAGATGCGATAACGATCCAGTATATCGGGACGATCATGAACAGCGCGGCCGCGATGAGGAACCCGTAGCCGCCGAATCGCCACAACGCCTCGGTTTTCGATTTTTCGTGCATGGTTAGCTCCACTTGAGTTGGATTACGGACAGTGACATGACGATTCCAACGAGAACGACGGTCAGCGCACTTCCGTACCCGAGTTGAAGGTTCTGGAAGGCGACCTCGTAGATGTAGTAGACGACCGTTCGAGTCTCTTTTACCGGCGCGCCCGCGCCGATGAGAATCGTCGGCTCCGAGAACTTCTTGAAGCTCCCGATGGTCGTCGTCACGAGAACGAACAGCAACACCGGTTTGAGCTGTGGGATGGTGATGTACCGGAACTTTTCGAGGCGCGACGCGCCGTCGATTTCCGCGGCCTCGTACAGCGACTCGGAGATCGTCTGGAGCCCGGCCAAGATGATTATCATGTTGTATCCGGTCCAGCGCCAGACGACCATGAACGCCATCAGGTTCCGAGACCAGAACCCGTTGCCGAGCCAGTTCAGCGGCGCGATGCCGAACAGTTGGAAGATGAAGTCGAGCAGTCCGCCCTCGGCGACGATGACGACGAACACGACCGAGTACGCGACGGTGTTTGCCGAGACCGGGAGGAGCATCAGACTCCGGAAGATGCCCTTGAACCGAGTGAACCCCGCGTTAAGTACCACGGCGAGCCCGAGCGCGAGCCCGACCATCAGCGGGAGTTCGATTGCGAAGACGTAGATAGTGTTGAACATCGACTGATGGAACACACTATCACGAAGAAGTCGTTGGTAGTTCGCCAGCCCCACAAACTCTAGGCTCGCGATTTTCGGTATTTCGAGGTAGACGTTTCCGAACTGGACCCAGAACAGCGGATCGCTCGCCACGCCCTGATACGTGAAAAACGAAAGGTAGACCGTGTAGAAGATCGGGAACGCCAGGAACAGGACGAACGTGATGAAGAAGGGCGCGAGGAAGATGTATGCAGTCCCGGGAATCGTCGGCATCATCTCCTTGAACCGCTGTCGCTGGAAGCGAAGGCGGTCAGACAGTTTGACGATGGACTCCGAGCTCATCTTCTATGCGATGTCGCGACCGGTTCGGTCAGCGACGCGCTGTGCCGCACGGTCTAAGGCCTGTTTCGGCGAGTCGCCCTCGTCGATCATGTTTCGCATCTCCTCGTTTATGATACTGGAGACGATGGGGGAATCGACGGTGAATCGGTATCCGGGGATGTCCGGAACGGTGTCGATCCAGATGTTGGCGAGCTGCTGTCCGCCGAAGAAGTCGAATTCGGCGTTCGAGAACGCGCTTTGGTCCCACGACGGCTCGTGTGCCGTCATCTGGCCTTCGTTCTTGTAACTGAGCGCGTTCTGCTTGGGGGTGGCGGTGACGAACTTAATGTAGTCCCACACTCGATTCGCCTCCTCCTCGGACGCCTGCTGCGGAATGACGAGGCCGGAACCGCCGCGGTTGCTCGCCCGGTTGCCGCCCGACTCAAGCGCGGGAAGCTTGAAGCCGCGCCAGTTACCCTCGGTCTCCGGCATCGAGGAGGTGATGGTCCCGTAGAACCACGACCCGGTCGCGTAGCCGGTGATAGTCCCGTTCTGGAATCCGGAGAACCACTGTTGGCTCCAGTTTGCGCCCCGGTCGATGAGACCCTCGTTCGAGAGGCGCTTCATCATCCGGGCCGCCTTCAGGCCCTCCTCACCGTTGAGGACGACCTCCCCGTTCTCGTTGAACTCCTGTCCGCCCTGCATCCGGTTCAGGAACCGCCAGTAGAGGTTCGACCCGGACGCGGGAAGCGAGAGAAGCGAGATGTCGTCCGGGAGCTTCTTTCCCTCCTCGATGAGTTGGTCCCACGTTTCGATTTCGTCGTGCGGTGCGAGTCCGTGTTCGTCCCACACGTCTCGACGGTAATAGAGCGTGGTCGGTGCGATGTCGTCCGGGACCGAGTAAATCTGTCCCTCGTCCCCGGTCACGGCGGACAACACCCCGTCGTTGAATTCGTCGATAATGCCGGCGTCCTCCATTCGCGGCCGCAGGTCCCGCAGGCCGCCGGTCGACGCGATTTTCAGCGTCTTTTTCTGTTCGATGAGCGCGGTACTCGGGGCACCCTGTCCGGAGATGAGCCGCGTCTGCATCTTGTTTATAATCTCGGGATACCCCATGTTCGTGTGGGATATCTCCGTTCCCGTCTCCTGGGCGTAGCGGTCCATGAGTCCGCCGTAGGAGCCCGCCATCTCCCAGAACTCTATCGAGTCCGCCATCGGTGCGGCCGTCGCCGCTTCCGTTGGGGTCTCGTCGGCGGTGCCTTCGGCGGAAGAGTCGCTGTTGGTCGTCTGCGTCGCGTCGGTCTGCGGACCGGACCCAGTCCCCACGCAACCGGCGAGAGTCGCGGCACCGAGACCACCAATCGCTTGTAGCACGTTCCGTCGGTTGAGAGATTCTACTTGATCTTTCATTGCGAACGTTTAGCAAATTACTGGCTCCATATAAATAATTTGGCCTTGTTGACAAGACTGCCCGCCGTGTCGGACCCAAACCCGACTCGTCGACACCACGCCCACTTTCGATGCGAACCATCCAAAGAAATTTGAATCGTACCGGAGACAAGTGAGTATGAGTCTCCCACAGCTCGGACTCGGCACGTGGCAAAACACGGACCCGGAAACCTGTCGTGAAAGCGTTCGGACGGCGCTGGAGATGGGGTATCGACACGTCGACACCGCACAGTACTACGGAAACGAAGCGGCTGTCGGCGACGGTATCGAAGCGGCCGACGTCCCCCGCGAGGAGATATTCGTGGCGTCGAAGGTGCACGCTGAGAAGTTCGGGCTCGCGTACGACGAGGTCATCGAGGGACTGGCGGCCACGCTCGACCGCCTCGGCCTCGAATACCTCGACCTGCTGTACGTCCACTGGCCGGTCGGGAACTACGACTCGGCGGAGACGCTTCCCGCATTCGACGAACTCGTCGGCCGGGGACGCATCAACCACGTCGGTGTCTGTAACTTCGATATCGACCTTCTCGAAGAGGCGATAGAACAGTTGGAGACGCCGCTGTTCGCACACCAAGTCGAGACCCATCCACTCCTCCAACAGGGCGACCTCATCGCGCACGCGGAGACCCGGGGATACCGCCACGTCGCGTACTCTCCGCTCGCCCGCGGGACCGTCTTCGATATCCCGGAAGTGGTCGAAATAGCCGACAAACACGGGGTGAGTCCGGCACAGGTCAGCCTCGCGTGGCTCCTCTCGAAGAACCCGGTCTCCGTTATCCCGAAGGCGACGAGCGAACCGCACCTCCGAGACAACGTCGACGCGCTGTCTCTCGACCTCGACGACCGAGACATCGAGCGAATCGATGCCATCGGCCGAACTGACCGACTCGTCGAGCGAGAGGGCGCTCCGTGGCTCGACGACTGAGTCGTCCCGCCGAACACGAATCCCAGCGCCGAAACGACGGTTATCCGTGACTCACCACGACTTTATCGGGACGTCTTTTAGCGGCTCTGCGAGCGGAATATCGACCGTCGACCCGGTGTAATGAGAGATGTAGAACCCGACGATGATTTCGAGCGAGCGGGCGGCTTCGGCCCCCGGTGAGTAGTTCTGTCCGTCCCCGTTCAGTAAGTCCTGTATATGGTTCGCGGCGTTCGCAAACGACCGCTTGTAGTCATCGTCCCACGTCCACGTTCCTTCGATGCCCGGTAACTGTCGTTCGACGTGCTCGCCGTCTTCGAGCGACCAGTAGCGCCACTCGCCGTCGTCGTTGTTCAGATACAGTTTCCCCTCGGTGCCGATGAAGTTCAGCGACATCGACGAGATGTCCCGCGGAATCGTGCAATCGACGGTGACGAACGAACCGTCGTTCATCACGACGTGGCCGCCGCCGCCCGCATCGACTACGCCCCCTGCCGTTCCGAGCGAGTCGATCGCTTCGTTCTCGCCGGTGATGTACCCGCTGACACGCTCCGCGCGTGCGTCGAGGAGATACACGAGCGTGTCGAGCACGTGCGTGGAGTTACGCATCAACTCCATCCTGTACTGCGTACTGACCGATTGCACGTCTCCGAGGATGTCCCGCTCCCGGATGAGGTCGTGGAGTCGCCGTAGCTTCTCGGTGAACCGGAACGAGTGGTTGACGACCAACTCCGTCTCCGTTTCCTCGCACACCTCGACCATCTCTTCGGCGGCGCTGACCTCCGACGCGATCGGTTTCTCGCACCAGATGACCGACGGGTCGGCGGCGGACTTCGCCGCGTCGACGGTGTGTTCGTGGTGGAGAAAAGACGGGGTACAGATAGAGACGACATCGAGGTCTTCCCGTGCCAACATCGCTTCGTGGCCGTCGTACCGCCGGTCGGTCGGGATGTCCCACGCGTTACCGAACGTGGTGAGTTTCTCCGAGTCGACGTCCGCAATCGCGACGAGTTCGATCTCGTCAGCGTCGGCGTACCCGCCGGCGTGACTCGCGTCGATTTTCTCTTTGCCGATCACCTCCTCGTCGTGCATTCCGAGGATACCCATACCTGCGATACCGCCAGTTCCGATCACGCCTGCTCTGTAAGTCATCCTTGATCACTCTCCACGTCCGGTCGCAGAACCGCCACCACGCGGTAGACGGACCGCTTCCAGCGCGAGTATTCAATCGCTAATTGATGCAATACTACCACACGTATTGAATGTTACCCCGCGCACGGTGGCGCGGGGAATCCTGCTCTCACGAGGGCAGGCTTCCTGTTTCGATGACGTGACTTGCAGACACAGACTCAAACTGAGCCGTGTCCGTAGCGGTCACAGTCTCCACAGGCGTATCTTCGGGCCATCCCAGCCCTAACTCAGAAAAGCCTCTCTGCAAGACGTTCATCGCCGCATTCGCATCCCTATCCGTCTCGAACCCACACGCCGGACAGGAGTGTTCCCTGACCCAGATAGGCTTTGCCGTCTCCACCCCGCACCGAGCGCACTCCTTCGTCGTGCCTCGTGCTTCGACCTGTTTGACGTGACAGCCGTACAGGTCGGCCTTGTATTCGAGGAGCGTGATGAACTGTCGCCACGCCGCGTCCTGCTTGTTCCGGGCGTTCCCGTCGCCCTGAAGCATTCCAGCAACGTCAAGGTCTTCCACGAACACGGCGTCGTACTCTTTGACGAGCCACGTTGTGAGTTTGTGCTGGTAGTCCAGTACCTTCCGACGAATGTGGCGTTTGACCGTGGCGACCTTCTGGCGTTGTTTCTCGTAGTTGTTCGACCCCTTCACCTTCCGCGAGAGTTTGCGTTGCTCGCGGCGAAGACGCTCGTAGTCGTCTTCGAGGTCAAGCCAATCCACGGTCTTCCCGTCGGAGGTGTGGATGTAGTTCTGGATGCCGAGGTCTATCCCGACGCTGTTGCTCGTGTCAAGCGAGTCCACGTCGGGCTTCTCGGGCAAGTCGGCGTCTCCGGTTTCCAGTCCGAAAGAGACGAACCACTCGCCAGTCGTCTCCTTCTTGAACGTGGCCTCTTTGATAGTGGCGTGGTCGGGAACCGGGCGAGAGTACCGGATTTTCACCCACCCGATTTTGCTGAAGCGCACGTATGCGTACTTGTCGTGGCCCCTCTTTTCATCGAGGTCAAAACCAGACTGGTTGTACGTCACGCTCCGGTAATCGCTAGGTGCTTGCCGTTTGAGACAACCGACCTTGTACCCCTTCTCTTTCTTCTTGCGAAGATTCGAGAGGTTACGGTGGAAACGAGCGACGGTGGTCTGTGCGGCTTTCGAGTACAGTTCACCGAACACCGACCACTTGCGTTTCCATTCGGGGAGTTTGTTGTTCTGGTCGTACTCGCTCGGTTTGTCGTCCTCGGGACTGTTCTGGTAGTCCCATCGGACGTGGTTGTAGAGTTGACGATGAACGTCTAGATGGTGTTCCAGTCCTTCCGCTACCTCCTGCGTTGGGTAAGCGTGGTAGCGGTGACTGTATTCCATCGCTGTCTCTTGATTAGCGATGTGTTCCCTTAACGGTTTGTATCACGAGTTGTCGGCTTCATCCCCGACCACGGTGGGTCGGGGTATTCGCCTTGCTGACCAGTATAAATCTAAGCCCGGTGACTCGACGGTGTCAGAAGTCGTCAGGCCGGCAATCGAGGAGCCGGTCGCCGTTCGCGGTCTCGACCACGACACCGTCTGCAGTTCGTTCGAGCGTCGGCCCCCGTTCCCACGGTGCGCTCCCGTCGGGGCTAGCCATGACCGCCGAAGCGAACCAGTGTTCCCCCGGTTCGTGCGTCGCTCGCAGCGTCGGGACGACCGTGCGAGCGTAGTTCAGGTTCGTGTTAGGGTCGTCGACCACGACGGCCGGCGTGCGGTCGCCGAACCCGTCGGAGATACCGCTAACACCGTTCGGGTATCTGGCGAGCGCCGTTCCATTCTGACTGTCGTGCGTAACGTTGGCCCCGGTGTCGTCACCGGTTTTGTCCAGGGCGAACCCACCTTCTTCGCTGTGTACGACCCGGTCCGTTTGCAGTCGGTGGACGCGCACGTGCCACGGAAGGTCGGGCGCGAGCCACGTCTCGACGCTGACGTCCTCCCACGGGTTCCATCGGGCGGCGAGGGTCGACCCGTCTACGCGCGTCTGCGTGAACGACGCGGGAATCTTGAACTGGTCGCCGTCGAGGCTGAGCGCGAGGGCGCTGTCGTGTCCCGCCTGTCCCGGTCCGGGCGTCCGACCAGCAACGGAGAAGGCGAACTGCGTCGAGTACGCGAATTTCGTGTATTTCTCTCGTCCGTGATGGCTGTCCCGAGTGAGCGAAAGCGCAAAGAGGTGGTCGTCGTCGCGGCACACGACTTTCTCGGCTTCGGGCTGTGCCGTCGTCTCCGGGAGGTCCGGGAGTGGCTCCTCGTCGGCCTGCCAGAATGGGTGGGTTGGATGTAGCGCCAGCGGGAGGAACGCCTTCATCGCCCAGTACGGCGAATTCGGCGAGTTGTAGGTTTCGGACACTTTCAGCGACGGGTATCGGTATCCGACCGACAGCAACCCGCCGTCGGTGAATATCGGTTGGTCGAGCCACCAGCGGATGTTCCGGGCCCAGAGTCCGCGGACGACGCCCCACGAGAGCGATTCCAAGCCGGCAAACGCCAGCGTCCCCCAGAACGACGCCTGCGCGAAGCGATAGGTCAGGCTCCGGCCGTACGGAAGCGCTCGCCCGGTCTCGTCGAACCAGTGGATGTGAGCAGTCGCGAACTTCTCGGCCCGCGCCCGAAAGCGGTCCGCCCGCTCGGGGTCGTCCTCGCCAGCAACGGCGGCGTAGAGGAGTCCGTACACGTGCATCGCCCACGGGACGTAGTAATCGACGGGGTTGTGTTCGTCGTCGGGGCCGTCCGTGTACCACCCGTCGCCGCGATAGAACGTTTCGAGTCGGTCGAGCGCGGACTGGGTCTGTTCCCAGTCGTGGCGCGCCCCGACCGACCGAAGCCCCACGTTCACCATCACGCGGAAGAACAGCCAGTTACAGTCATGGAGTTCCGCGTCGTTGATCCGGTTCAACCAACTGACCAGTCGGTTCCGTTCCGGCTCCGAAAGCGGTTCCCAGAGGTGTTCCGGTGTGAGCGCGAGGCCGACGCCGATAGCGGCCATCTCGACGAGTTTCTGTGAGTGGTCGTCTACGTCTCCCCAGTACTCCTCGTGAGACGGGTCCGTCCCGTTGGTCAGCCCGGTCCGGAAAAACGACCAATAGTCGACGTCACTGTGAACGCCTAACGGCACGACACCCCACAGCGGGCGGGCAAATCCTTCAAGTTCGGCTGCGACGGCTGGAAAGTGAGCGCCGGTCGCCGTGGGCCTCACTCGCGCGTTACCGGGACTGGCGTGCGTGAGCAACGGTTCGACGAGTTGGGACACCGCTCGTTCGAAATCCCGTCGTGTCTGGAGCGGGTTACCTGTCGTTGGATTCATCTAGTTTGTGCGTTGATCGCATGCATCAATAGCGTTTCCCTGCCCCGACCGGGAGTTTACGTCGTCGTGAAACGGCGGGTGGCGGGCCGCTCACCAGTAGCGGGACCACTGTTGGGTGGCTCGAACGAGCCCTTCGACGTAGAAGTAGTCTCCCCAGATGCAACACTCGTTGTAGTCTCCCTCGGTCGGGTCGTAAGCGCCGTCAGTCAGCAATCCGTTCGACCGGTTTCCGTCGGTCGTGTAATTCTCCGTGAGACTGCGGAGGATTGCGAGTGACGCGTTCTCGTAGCGCCGGGCGCGAGTATCCGCGAGCGGGAGCCGCGTGGCGAGTTCGTCGAGTCCACAGGCGGCGATCGCCGCGGCGGAGGTGTCACGGTAGTTCTGCTCGTCGGGCGCATCGAAGTCCCAGCGCGGGACGTGGTCCGCTTCGACGTTCGAGAGGTAGTAGTTCGCCAGCTTTGCGGACAGTTGCGCGTACGCGGCCTCATCGGTGTACTCCGCCGCGAGAGCGTACCCGTATATGGCCCACGTCTGGCCGCGTGACCAACAGGAGCCGGCGTCGTAGCCCTGCGCCGTTTCGCCGCCGAGCGGCGACCCGCTTTCGACGTCGCATTTGAACGTGTGGAACGTCGAGCCGTCGTCGCGAACGACGTGCTGTGCGTTCGTCCGGGCGTGCGTCTCGGCGACGGAGGCGTACGTGGGGTCACCCGTCTCCTCGCTCGCCCAGAACAAAAGCGGGAGGTTCATCATCGAGTCGACGATCATTCGACCGCGCTCCCACGAGTCCTCGGGTTCCTCGGGGTCGCCCCACGCCTGAATGAGTCCGGGCGAGTCCCAAAAGCGGGCGACGAGATGGTCGGCGGCGGTGAGGGCCGCCGACCGATACCGTTCGAGGTCCGTCAACCGATAGCCGGCGATGGCAGAGAGCGTATAGAGGAACCCGAGGTCGTGGGTCTTCACGTCACCGGCCGTCAACCTCCGCTCGAACGTCGCCAATTGGGCTTCGGCGGCGTCTCGAAACGTGCGGTCGCCCGTCGCCTCGTACGCGAGCCAACAGAGTCCCGTCCAGAACGAAGTCGTCCAGCCGTCCATGTTGTCGGAGGGGCTATAAACGAGATTCTCACTCGACGGCCCGGGAAATCGGTCGTAGAACTCGTCGAGATTCTCATCGATGCGGTCGATTGCGACCGAGAGCGCCCGTTCGATATCGCTCTGTGCGACGTCCGGTCTCGTCGCGTATCGGTCCGGCAGACCGGTGTCGTCGATACGTCGCAGTAACGCGGCTGGCTTTCGTGCCATGTGGCTACAGTTCCCTTGGCAGACGCTATAAAGCCATCGTCAAGCCACCGGCCCGTCTCTCACTCCGACTCGGAACGACGCTCTCAGGGGTTCACGCCGCGTAATTCAGAACGAGGTTCAGTATCGGTGAATCATATCCATTCATTGATGACATACATTTACAATGCTCCCCTTGTTAGAGAGAGTATGTCAGACAGAGAACAGTCGAATCACGTGAAGACCGCGCGGACGACGTTCCGGATACTCGAAGTGCTCAAAGAGAAGAACGAGGCGACCGTCACGGAGATGACCCAGGAGTTCGACCTGTCGAAGAGTAGCTTACACAACTACCTGAGCACGCTCGAACAGGACGGATACATCGTGAAAGAGGGCAACACCTATCGTGTCGGTCTGAAGTTGCTCGATTTGGGCGGCCACGCACGGCACAGACGGCGACTCTACGAAATCGCAAAAGACGAAGTGACCGCGCTAGCCGAGGAGACGGGAGAACTGACGAACCTCCTCGTGGAAGAACACGGGAAGGGAATCTACCTCCACAGAGCACACGGCGCCGACGCGGTTAAAACGGACTCGTACATCGGACAGGCGGTCTACCTCCACAACACCGGCCTCGGAAACGCGATATTGGCGCACCTCCCCCGGGAGCGCGTGAACGAAATCCTCGATCGACACGGCATGCCAGCGTCCACGGAAAACACCATCACGGAGCGGTCGGAGCTGTTCGAGACCCTCGACAAGGTGGCCGAAGACGGCTACGCACTGGATGACGAAACCCGCGTCAAAGGCCTCCGATGCGTTGCGGTCCCGATAATCAACAATAACGACGAGGTCGAGGGAGCGATCAGCGTCTCGGGCCCGAAAAGTCGGTTTCAAGACGAACGGTTCCGAGAAACGCTCCCAGAGAAATTACAGAACGTCGCGAACATCATCGAACTCAACATTACGTACACGTAGTCAAGATGGCCGAACAATCCTGAATGATTGCTGAAATATCTATCATTAATTCTGTGGTGATCTGCCAGATGACTGGGTATTTGATTATTCTGTGGTGTGTGAGATAATATATGAATGAAGTTCAGTATGAGTGTAGAGAGGGTTGATTTGGTTAGGTGGCGTGGTTTGCTGACGGGGATAGCCGCTCCGGCGGGCGTGCTACGTGGCGAACCGCGACCTGAGCGGTGGATATCGCGTGCTCGAAGGCGAAAGCGGCCTCGACGGACACAATGTTTAACCGATGGCCCACAAATTGTAATCCACTTCACAGGTGCGTTGTCATAACGCGAATGCACCGGAGTACCAATGACGTTCGAGGACCAAAACGAGAAGCAGGCCGAGCAGAACGGAACGGAGAGTGCCGGGAAGATGTTCTCATTGAAGCGCGAGAGGCTCCTAAGCGGCGAGGCGTGGGCGTTCAACAACGCGCCGTGGGACCAACGGAAAGTCGTTACTGTCGGAGACTACCAGTACGTACCGTATTGGAACGACGACGGCGTTCTCTCGCTCGCTCGCCGAGCGCTGCCAACTGACTCGGTTCAGTGCATCCAGTTCGACTGGAGGGTTCCAGACGAGGACTCGCACAGGAACACGGCACTCGGGACCGACAACGACGGTCGTCTCCATCTCGCGTACGACCACCACGACGACCCGTTCCACTACCGATACTCGTCGTCTGGATTCCTGACAGACCCGCCTTCGAGCGTCTCCACCGGTGATTTCTCAGAGACTACTGACATGGGCCTGAGCGGTCCGGAGCGCCCAGTTACCTACCCTCGGTTTTTCAACGATCAGCGCGGAACGCTGTTCTGCGAGTACCGGATTGGCTCGTCCGGCGACGGTGATTCGTACCTTCACGTCCACGACTCACCGTCGAACTCGTGGACGCGCATCGGAACGGTGTTTTCGAGTGCGGGGACGTACGAGCCGTGGAACGGTTCCGCGTCTCGGAACGCGTACCATCACGACTGGACCTTCGACGACACCGGTCGACTCCACGTCACCTGGACGTGGCGCGAGACGTGGGAGACGTGGCGCTCTAATCACGACATCCACTACGCCTACAGCGACGACGGTGGCTACACGTGGTGCAACAACGACGGTACCGTCATCGGTGACGTGAACGCGGACGACCCGATTCGCGTGGACGACGAGAGCGTCGTCGTCGACGGTCCGGCGCGTTCGTGGCTGATAAATCAGGGGACGCAGGCGCTCGACTCGAACGACCAACCACACATCTTCACGTCGCGCTCGACGGACTCGACGACCGACTTCGACGACGCTAACCGCCACTATATTCACTATTGGCGAACGACGGACGGGCAGTGGCACGAACAGTACATCGACGACACGAGCGTCGACCTCTCGACGGTCGGAATCGACCCAACGCGTGCGGGAGATATCTTGCTAGATCGCGGTGATTTGCTGTTCGACGACAACGACGCGCTCCACGTGTACACCGTCGTCGACGGGCGACTCTACGCCGGGGTTGCGACAGCATCCTCGGGGTGGACCGACTGGACGCTCTACTGTCTCCACGAGGGCCCGTTCTGTGGGATGGACGGTCGAAAACACGATACGTGTCGGTGGGAAAACGAGAGCGTCCTGTCGATACCACTCGAACGACCCCGCGAGAACGGCACGGCGTTCGTACTGCAGGAGTACTCCATCGTGGGACCGAACGACCCGTCCGCACCCTCGCTGTCGGTGTCAAACGAGTCGTCGTCGAGTGTCGAACTGTCGTGGACCGAGGCGCGAGGCGCGGAGAGTTACACACTCCATCGGCGGCCAGTCGACGGAGATTTCGAGGTCGTCGCGGACGAAATCGCGGAAAACTCGTTTTACACCCAGTACACCGACACCCGCGTGAGTTCGGGCAGTGACTACGAGTACAGACTCACGGCCGTCAACAGCGTCGGCGAGACCGATTCGACCATCGTTCGGGTCACGACCGATGGTTCGTCGAACGCGGCGATGGAATAGTCACGTGGTTCGTTCACCGTGAGCTAACACTTCGGTGGCGATACCGCCAACGGGTCTGAAACGGCTCGGTTGTGAGACCACGGCTATCGGTTCGTTAGATCCGTAGATAGACTGATTCGTTCCATCTGCGCAATATCGCGGGCTGGACGGACACGGACGTCCAGCGTCGCTGTGAGATGCTACGTAGACGGGCGGTCGCTATCTCGTCTGCAGTCCGTGAGTTACCTCCGCGTTCGGGTAGCATTCGAAGCGCACTTGACCAACGCTGTCGCGCACTCGTGGCGTGAAATATTACAGAGCTATGCTCGTAATTCCCAGCGCGTTTGTCAGTTCGTCACTCCTCGTCCGACGGGCGAATGATGCGGTCGCTGGAACTCGCGTATCGCCATCGTGCGTGGCATGAGACGGACGTTGCGACCGACGGCGAGGACACGGAGGACACAGGGACGTCTGTAACGGGTCGTCACGCCGGCGGAGTGTTCGGATATAGTGAACAATATTTGGAGAGGGGCGAGTCGTCCACTAACGCTCCGTGTGGGGCGCGCACTCGCTGGCGAAGCCGCTATCGAGCGAAGAGAGAACAGAAGTAGGCGTCGAGCGGCCGCGAGGCGCGGAGCGCCGCGACTCAGGGCGACTCGCGGAGCGCCTTCCGAATCTGGTTGGCGGAGCTGATGATGAGTCCGGGCACGTCCTGCTGGAAGCGCTTTCCGGACATGCTCTCCGAGGGGCTCAACACGAATATCGACCCGACCCGACCGCTCTCGGGGTCGACGACGCCAGCGGCGAGACCGCGGAGGTCGGTCTGCCACTCCTCGCGGTCCGACAGGAGGCCGCGCGTCTCCGCGGTGTCGAGTTCCTCACGGAGGGCGGCCGCGCTCGTAATCGTCTGGTCCGTGTGGCGGTCGAGAGACGCCGCATCGACGGCATCGCGGCGGTCGTCCGCCGGGAGTTGTGCGAGCATCGCCTTCCCCGGGGCCGTGCAGTAGAGCGGGACCGTCCGACCTTCGGCCACGGGCGGGGTCTCGACGTTCTGACCGGTCCGCTCGTAGATGCAGACGCCCCGTCCGCGCTCGAATACGGTGAGGCCGGCGGCGAGTCCCGAAATCCGCGCGAGTCGGTCGACCTCCCGCTTTCCGACCCGGTAGAAGGGGACCCCGGACCGGACCGAACAGCCGAGTTCGAAAAACCGAAGACTGCGTCGATACCGCTGGTCCTCCTTGACGACGAACCCCAACTGTCGGAGCGTTTCGAGGTGGTTGTGCACCGAACTCTTCGAGAGGCCGACCTCCGTCTCGACCTCGGTCAGGTTGGCGTCGCCGAGTTTCGAGAGGGCGTCCAGCACGCGCCCGCTCGTCGTCGTCGCCTTCACCGGTGGGTCTCCGCGCTCGTTCATGGCCCAACGAAGAACGGAGTTTACCATAAAAGTATTCACTATCGCCGAATCGGCCGCGTCGGTGGCTCACCACTCGGCGACGCTCCCGTCCTCGTGGTACCATATCGGGCTCTGCCAGTCGACGCGGGACTGCGCGTGCTCGCGGACGGCCTCCTCGTCTATCTCCACACCGAGGCCGGGGGCGTCGGGAGCGGAGACGAAGCCGTCGTCGAAGCCGAAGACGGCGGGGTCGTCGAGGTACGCGAGGAGGTCGTTCCCGTCGGCGCGGTGGATTTCGAGGTTCTGCGCCTGCGCGATGGCGTTCGGGAGCACCATGTCGAGGTGGAGACAGGAGGCGAACGAAATCGGCCCCAGCGGGCAGTGAAGCGAGACGAGCACGTCTTTGGACTCGGCCGCCGTGGCTATCTTGCGGACCTCAGAGATGCCCCCGGCGTGAGACGGGGAGGGCTGAAGCACGTCGATGGCGTCGAGTTCCAGCGTTCGCTCGAAGTCCCAGCGGGAGTACAGGCGCTCGCCCGTCGCGAGGGGGACCTTGGTCCGGTTCTCGATGCGCGGCAGGGAGCGCGCGTGTTCGGGGAGGACGGGCTCCTCGTAGAACATCGGATCGAGCGGGTCGAGTTCGTCGGCGACCCATTTCGCCATCCCGGTCGTGATGCGCCCGCGGAAGTCGACGACGATGTCCACGTCGGCTCCGACCTCGGACCGGACGGCTTCGAGGCGCTCGCGGACCCGAGCCACCGCCGCCGGGGAGTCGATGCGGTCTAGCTGCGAGACGGCGGAGAGCTTCAGGCAGTCGTAGCCGCGGTCGACCTCCTCGGCCGCGGCGCGCGCGATGGCCTCGGGCGTCTCGCCGCCGACCCACTGGTAGACCGGAATCCGGTCGCGGGCCTTCCCCCCGAGGAGGTCGTAGACGGGCGCGCCGTAGTGTTTCCCTTTGATGTCCCACAGCGCCTGGTCGATACCGCCGATGGCGCTCATGAGAACCGGGCCGCCCCGGAAGTGCCGCCCGCGGTACATCGCCTGCCAGTGGCGCTCGATTTCGAGCGGGTCGGTCCCGAGGAGGTAGTTGTCGATCATCTCCTCGACGGCCGCCTTCGTCGTCTTCGCGTAGCCCTCCACGATTGGCTCCCCCCACCCGCAGACGCCCGCGTCGGTTTCGAGCTTGAGGAAGACCCACCGGGGCGGGACTTCGAACAGTTCGTACCCGGTTATTTCCATGCGCGAACCGACGACCCGCGGTCGTAAAGTAGTTTGTCCGACTGCGGCGGTCGGCCCGCGACGAACGCCGGGAAAACACGGGTCGCGTCGGACCGTCGCTGTCGCAACCCCTAGAATTATCTCCCCCCATCTGGATAGAACAATCATGACGGTGAACGAACCTCAGCGTCTAGTCAGTACGCTCGGCAAGCGCATGCTGGCAGACGGCCTCACGAAGGGAACCGGCGGAAACGTCAGCGTCAGAGCGGACGACGGAACCGTCGCCATCAGTCCCTCGGGGATGCCCTACGACGAAATCGAACCCGAGGACGTACCGATTCTCGACATCGACGGCGAACGGGTCGCCGGCGACCGCAAGCCATCGAGCGAGTTCCGCATGCACACGGACGTGCTCCGCCAGCGCGAGGACGTGGGCGCGGTGGTCCACAACCACTCCCCGTACGCCAGCACCTTCGCCAGTATCGACGAACCAGTCGGCCCCTCGCACTACCTCATCGCGTTCATCGGCGACGAGATTCCCGTGGCGAGTTACGAGACCTACGGGACCGCCGAACTCGCCGACGTGGCGGTGGAGACGTTGGGCGACGACTACAACGCCTGTCTCCTCGAAAACCACGGCGTCCTCGCCACCGGCGCGACCGCCGAGGAGGCGTACGAGGTGGCGCTCATGGTCGAGTACTGCGCCCGCATCCACTATCAGGCGCGCAGCGTCGGCGAGCCCTCGCTGCTCCCCGACGAGGAAATCGACACCCTCCTCGACCGCTTCGCCGACTACGGGCAGACGCAGTCGGCCGACGAGGACGGGTCGGAACCGACCGGCGACGACCGCGTCCCCGCCGACCGACTGTCAGACCTCGCGTCGCACCGCTCGGCGGTCAGCGAGTTCGGCCGCGAGATGCTCCATCAGGGCCTGACCGAGGGGACCGGCGGCAACATCAGCGCGCAGGCCGACGACCTCGTCGCCATCAGTCCCTCGGGGATGCCCTACGACGAAATCGAACCCGAGGACGTGCCCGTCGTCACGCTGGACGGCGAGTGGGTCGCCGGCGACCGCAAGCCGTCGAGCGAGGTCCGCATGCACGCCGGCATCCTCCGCGAGCGCGACGACGCGGGCGCGGTGGTCCACAACCACTCCCCGTACGCCAGCACCTTCGCGAGCCTCGGCGAGCCGATTCCGGCCTCGCACTACCTCATCGCCTTTGCCGGCGACGAGATACCCGTCGCGGGCTACGAGACCTACGGGACGCAGGGACTGGCCGACCTCGCGCTGGAGGCGCTGGGCGACGACTACAACGCCTGTCTCCTCGAAAACCACGGCGTCGTCGCCGTCGGCGACTCCGTCGCGGAGGCGTACGAGGTGGCGCTCATGGTCGAGTACTGCGCCCGCATCCACTACCAGGCGCTCAACATCGGCGAGCCCTCGCTGCTCCCTGGCGAGGAAATCGACACCCTCCTCGACCGCTTCGCCGACTACGGACAGGACCACTAAACGGGCCGCTCTCGGCGCAACCGTCGAGTCGGCGCTCCGGGGAGTCGGTGCTCCGGCGAGTCGCAGGTCACAGCCCGGAGCGCCGCCGAATCGAGACCCCGTGTCGCGGAGGGCACGCGAGCGATGCCGTCGCCGCGTCCGACCCGCGACCGCGGAAAATTCGGTGAGCACAACAATTATTACGTCGCTTCCCATGGTCTTTCATAATTATATGAGCCACTCAGTCGTCGTTATCGGCGGTGGAGCCACCGGTACGGGGACCGCCCGCGACCTCGCGATGCGCGGCTTCGACGTGACGCTCGTGGAGCGGGGGAACCTGACCGAGGGGACGACCGGGCGCACCCACGGCCACCTCCACAGCGGGGCCCGCTACGCGGTGTCGGACAAAGAGAGCGCCGTCGACTGCATGCGGGAAAACCGGGTGCTCCACCGCATCGCTGGCCACTGTATCGAGGACACCGGCGGGCTGTTCGTCCAGTTAGAGGGCGACTCCGACGACTACTTCGAACGGAAGTTGGCCGGGTGTGCGGAGTGCGACATCCCGACCGAGGTCATCTCGGGCGAGGAGGCGCGGCGGCGCGAACCCTACCTCACCGACGCGGTCGAGCGCGCCATCTGGGTCCCCGACGGCGCGGTCGACCCGTTCCGCCTCTGCGTGGCGAACGCCGCGAGCGCCGTCGAGCACGGCGCGCGCATCGAGACGCACGCGGAGGTCGTCGACCTCGTCGTCGAGGGGGGGCGGGTGGCCGGCGTCGAAGTCGAGCGGCGAGGGCCGAACCACCGCGGCGAGGGCGCGGCGGGCGACACCGAGACGTTCGAGGCGGACTACGTCGTCAGCGCGACCGGCGCGTGGGCGGGACAGTTGGCGGCGATGGCCGGCGTCGACCTCGAAATGGCGATTTCGAAGGGCGCGATGGTCGTCACCAACGTCCGGCAGTTGGACACGGTCATCAACCGCTGTCTCCCGAAGGGCGAGGGCGACACCATCATCCCCCACGAAACGACGGTCCTGCTCGGCGCAAACGACGACCCGGTGGACGACCCCGACGACTACCCCGAAGAGCAGTGGGAAGTGGACATGATGATAAACGTCGCCTCCGAGATGGTTCCGGTGGTCGCCGACGCCCGCATGATACGCGCCTACTGGGGCGTCAGACCGCTGTACGACCCGAACCCGGAGTCGACGACCGACCCCGGCGACGTGACGCGGAACTACTTCGTGCTCGACCACGCCGAGCGCGACGGAGTCGGGGGGTTCGCCTCCGTCGTCGGCGGCAAGCTCACCACCTACCGAGAGATGGCGGAGTCCGTCGGCGACCACGTCTGCGAGGTACTGGGCGTCGAAGAACCGTGCCGGACGGACGAGGTCCCGCTCCCCGGGAGCGCCGACCCCTCGGCGCTCGACGAGTACATGGACGAGTTCGACCTGCGCTCGCCCATCGCCCGCAGGAGCGGTCAGCGACTCGGCGACCGGGCCCCCGAGGTGCTCGACATCGACGGGCCGAACCCGACGCTCTGCGAGTGCGAGGCCGTCACCCGCGCCGAGGTCAGAGACGCCATCGACCAGGTCGGCGCGGACCTCAACGGGGTCCGCCTCCGGACCCGCGCGTCGATGGGGAACTGTCAGGGCGGCTTCTGTAGCCATCGGCTGGGAGCCGAACTCTATCCCGACCACGGAGCCGAGGCCGCCCGCGACGCCGTCGACGAACTGTATCAGGAGCGCTGGAAGGGCCAGCGTCACGCCCTCTGGGGCGAACAGCTCTCGCAGGCCATGCTCAACGCCATGCTCCACGCGACGACGATGAATCACGACGCGAATCACGTCGTCGGCGACGAGAACATCGAGTACCGCGCCTTCGACGGGGGGCGGACCGCGGTTCCGGAGGGCAGCCATGGCGATTGAGAGCGACGTGCTCGTCGTCGGCGGCGGACTCGCCGGGATGGCGAGCGCGGTCGCGGCCGCCCGCGAGGGCGCGACGGTCAGACTGGTCTCCCACAAGAAGACGACGCTCCGACAGGCGTCGGGGCTGGTCGACGCCCTCGGCTACGTGCCGTCCCGGGACTCGGCGGTCGAGGGGACGGACTACGTCTCCCAAGAGCGCGCGGACTTCCGAGAAGTGCGGTCGAACCGGGACGCCTACCGGGGACCGCTCGTCAGACCGACCGACGGATTCGACGACCTCCCGGCGGACCACCCCTACTCGCTCGTCGGCGAGTCCGCCCTGCGAGACGGCCTCGCGCTGTTCGACGACCTCACGGGCGACGCGTATCTCGGCGGCCACACGGAGCGAAACGCGCTCGTGCCGACGTTCGGCGGCGCGGTGAAGCCGACAGCGCGATACCCGCGCGCCGCGGCCGCGGGGCTGGCGAGCGACGACCGCCCGATGCTCGTCGTCGGTTTCCGGTCGTTCACGGACTTCGACGCCCGCATGCTCGCGGACTCGCTTGAGGCCGCGGGCGTTCCGTTTCCCGTCGCCGGCGTCGAAGTCGAGTTCGCCGAGGAGTTCCGGGCTGACGCGCCGGTGACGCGAATTGCGAAGGCGCTGGACCACGACGAGCGCCTCGACGGGACTCCGGCGAGGCGGGCGCTCGCGGACGCCGTGAAGCCGTACGTCGACCGCGCGGAGCGCGTGGGCTTTCCGGCCGTGCTCGGCGACGACCGCGCCGACGCGGTTCGGGCGGCGCTCTCGGAGCGACTCGGCGTCGACGTGTTCGAGATTCCGATGGGACCGCCGAGCCTCCCCGGCCTCCGGCTGGAGGACCGGCTCTACGACGCGCTCGACGCCGAGGGCGTCCTGTACGAGACCGGAAACCCCGTCGTCGGCTACGAGACCGACGGCGACTCGGGGCACGTCGACGCGGTGCTCGTCGACCGGAAGGGCCGAGAGGTACCGTACGGGGCCGACTCGTTCGTCCTCGCGACCGGCGGCCTCGTCGGCAAGGGCCTCGACTCCGACCGGACGGCGGTCAGAGAGCCCGTGTTCGACTGTCGCGTCCCCCAGCCGTCGGACCGCTACGACTGGTTCGTCGACGACGCGTTCGGGGCGCATCCCTACGCCCGTTTCGGCGTCGAACCGGACGCCGAGATGCGGCCGCTCGCCGCCGACGGAACGCCGGAGTTCGGGAACCTCTACGCCGCCGGCGCGGTGGTCGGCGGCGCGGACGCCGCCCGGGAGAAGTCCGCCGCCGGCGTCTCTCTCGCCACGGGCGTCGTCGCGGGACGCAACGCCGCGAAGAGACTCGGCGACTGACGGCGAGTCGACCGACGATGGAGACTGGACGACCGAACCGGACCGACCGAACGACAACAGACGGCCGAACGACGCCGGACGCGACCCACCACACGAGACTATGACAGCGACCGACGACGGAGACCGAACGACCGAACCGAACCGGACGAACAGCCGCGACCAGGCGACCGAGAGAGACAGAACGGCCGAGGAGGGGAAACAGCGACGGACCGACGGGGAACGACGAGTCACCGACGGCGGCGTCGCGGCCGCGTCAGCCCCCGAGAGTGCCGAGTACGACACCGACCCGGAACTGACCGACGTGTTCGAGGAGGGTGACCTCGACCTCCGCGCGGGCGCGGACGACTGCTACAAATGCACCGCCTGCGACACGTCCTGCCCGGTCGCCGAGGTGGACGAGGAGTTCCCCGGACCGAAGTTCCAAGGGCCGGAGCAGTGGCGACTCAAGCGCAAAGGGGACGCCGACATCGACGACTCCGTCATGTCGTGTTCGAACTGCATGCGCTGTGACTCGGCGTGCCCGTCGAGCGTCCCGCTCAGCCAGATGCACAACGAGGCCCGCGGCGAGTACGTGAGCGAGCAGATGAGCGCGCTCTCGCGGGAGTACGTCCGCAACCGTATCCTCGCCAACTACCGGACCTCGGCGGCGGTCGCGTCGGCGGTTCCGCGACTCGCGAACTTCGCCATGAACTTCGGTCCGGCGCGCTGGGCGATGGAGAAACTGCTGGGCGTCACCGCCGAACGCGACTTCCCAGAGTTCGCGTCGCAGACGTTCCGGGAGTGGTGGCGCGAACGCGGCGGGGCGCGGGTGGAGAACCCCGAAAAGCGGGTCGCCTACTTCCACGGCTGTTACGCCAACTACAACACGCCGGAGGTGGCGAAGGCGATGGTCCGCGTCTTCGAGCAGTTCGGTTACGAGGTCCTCGTCCCGCCGCAGGGGTGCTCGGGGACGCCGATGTTCGCGAACGGCATGCTCGACGACGCCCGGCGACACGCCGAGACGAACGTCGAACACCTCGCGGCCGCGCTGGCGGACGGCGCGGACGTCATCGCGTCGTGTACCTCCTGTTCGCTGTCGCTTCGGCAGGAGTACCCCGAACTGTTCGACATCGACGGTATCGAGGACGTCTCGGACAACGCGTTCGAGGCGCTGGAGTACCTCCGCATCCACGAGGACCTGCGGGGTGCGCTGGCCGACGCCGAACTCGACGGGGAGTCGTTCGGCTACCACGGACCGTGCCACGCTCGCAATCAGGGGCTCCACCGGCAGGTCGTCGAACTGTTCCGCGACGTCGACGGCGTCGAAATCGAGGACGTGGGCGACTCCTGTTCCGGCATCTCCGGCACCTACGGCTGGAAGGAAGAGAAGTACGACAAGTCGATGAAAATCGGCGAGGAGATGTTCGACCACATGCGTCACGCCGAGGGCGACGCGGGCATCACCGAGTGTCCCACCTGCGCGATGCAGATGGAACACGGCACTGGCTACGAGATTCGCCACCCGCTCGAACTGCTCGAAGACGCGCTCGTCGAGTGACGGCTTGGGAAAATCCGACGAAAAATGACCGGGATTTATGTGTCCGCGTGCGGGGGTTACGCACGCATGGTGGAAGCAATCCCGCTAGACGTAGCAACGCAGTTGATCGAAGCGGCCGAGGGCCGGGCCGACGAAATCGAGAACCCGATGGTCGTCACGGTCGCCAACAGCGAGGGGAACCTCATCGCGCAGCACCGGATGGACGGCGCGTGGCTCGCCTCCGTCAGTATCTCGCGCAACAAGGCGTACACGTCCGCCGCGCTCGACATGCCGACGCACGAACTCGCCGAGGCGTCCGAGCCGGGGAACTCGCTGTACGGGCTGGACACGCGGGACGACGGTCGGATGGTCGTCTTCGGCGGCGGCTACCCGCTCGAACGCGACGGCGAAGTCGTCGGCGCGATCGGCGTCTCCGGCGGCGCCGTCTCGCAGGACCGCGACGTCGCCGAGGCCGGCGTCGAGCGCTGGACCGAACTCGTCGAGGCGGACGCGGTTCCGAGCGACGACTGAGCCGTTCCGAGGAAACGCGAGCGACTGACGACTGACCGCGGGAGCGACCGGACTCGGAGGTCGACACCCGGCGTCGAACGCGACCCTGAGACGCGACCGGTCCGAGTCGTGACCGCGGTTCGAGAACGCTCACGCAGGCACCCACGGGGCGTCTGTCCCGCCTCGCTTTTCGAGACCGCCGCGGCGGCGGTTACAGTCCACATGTCGATATTCCGGAGGTTTTAGACCGGGTGCGCGCGTAGTGGACCTATGGTATCCGTGACCGTATGGAACGAGTACGTACAGGAGCGAACGGACGAGGAAGTCGCCGCGGTCTACCCCGACGGCATCCACGCGGTGCTCGCCGAGGCCCTCGAATCGCGGGGTCACGACGTGCGTGTCGCGACGTTCGACGAACCTGACCACGGCCTCACCGATGCGGTGCTCGACGACACCGACGCGTTGGTCTGGTGGGGCCACAAGGCCCACCAGGCGGTCGAAGACGCGGTCGTCGAGCGGGTCTGCGAGCACGTCTACGACGGCATGGGGTTCGTCCCGCTGCACTCCGCGCACTTCTCGAAGGCGTTCAAGCGACTGATGGGCACGCCCTGTTCGCTCCGGTACCGCGAGTCCGGCGAGCGAGAGCGGGTGTGGGTGGTCGACCCCGGCCATCCCATCGCCGACGGCCTCGACGAGTCCTTTGTCGTCCCGGAGACGGAGATGTACGGCGAACCGTTCGCGGTCCCCGAGCCCGACCGTCTGGTGTTCGCGTCGTGGTTCGAGGGCGGCGAGGTGTTCCGCTCCGGCTGTTGCTACCGGCGCGGTAGCGGTCGGATATTCTACTTCCGGCCCGGCCACGAGACCTACCCGGTGTACGAGGTTCCCGTCGTGCGAGAGGTGCTCGACAACGCGGTCAGATGGGCAGCCGCGGGCGTTGACGAGGCGGTTCCGACGGTGAACCGCGCGGTCGACCCGGTCGAGTGAGCGGCGCGGCCGAGGGTGCTCGGGTCGTCACGGGATGGAACGGAGCGAGACGGAACGGGACGAACCGAATTCGGGAAGGAACGACCGCCGTCCGAGGTTTTTTCTCGCCGTGAACGGATAGCCGGGTATGGAAAAGCGCTCGCGCGAAGCAGTCGCGGTAGAGGCCGCAGAGACCGGGGCGGAGTACGCCTTCGAACACTTCAGAACGGACTTCGATATCGAACAGAAGGGCGACAAGACCGACCTCGTGACCGAAATCGACCGCGAGACCCAGCGTCGGGTCATCTCGACGATTCGGGAGCGGTTCCCGGACGACGCCGTCGTCGGCGAGGAGGAAGACGAGCGAAAGACCGTGCCGGAGTCGGGCTACGCGTGGGTCATCGACCCCATCGACGGGACGCAGAACTTCACCCGCGGGACGAACGCGTGGGTGACGAGCGTCGCCATCGTCGAGGACATGGAACCGCTGGCCGCCGTCAACGTCGCGCCGGCGACGGGCGACACGTACGTCGCGACCGGCGGGGAAATCGAACGCAACGGTCGCCCGATAACCGTGAACGACGAACGCGATATCGAGGCGTTCATCGTCGCCTCGACGCTCCGGTTCGGACCCGAGGACCGCCCCGCGGTCGAGACGCTCGCCGGCGAGATATTCGGCCGGTTCGGCGAACTCCGCCGAATCGGAACCACGCAGTTGACGCTCTCGCGGGTCGCCGACGGCTCGATAGACGCGGTCGTCGGCCTCGACGAGCACCCCAACGCGTGGGACACGGTCGCCGGCGTACACCACGTTCGGCGGGCTGGCGGTGTCGTGACGGACATTCGCGGAAACGAGTGGTTGCCGGGACGCCCCGGACTGGTCGCGTCGAACGGTCGGGCCCACGAAGAGGTGCTCGAAACAGCGCAGGCGGCGTTCGAAGCGATTCACTGACGTCGAAGCGGTCGTCTATGCGGGGAGCCGTTCGCGGTGTGCGGACTGGGAGCGGTAGTCCGTCGGTGCCCGTCGGTCGAGAGCGGTCGGGTCTGGTGCGTCGGTCGGGTCTGGTGTATCGGTCGAGTCGTCGTCTCAGTCGAGTCGTCGTCTCAGTCGAGTCTCGCGGCCGGTGGGCGGGCGTCGGTCACAGCGGCGGCACCCACGAGGTGTGCGGGAACACGCCGAGCGCGCCGAGGACCGCGACGAGGAACGTCCCGAAGACGATGGCCGCGGCCGGCGGGTCGAAGTGCGTGTCTCCGTGCGCGTAGAAGACGCGCTGGAAGAGTTCGCCGAACAGCGCGCAGACGAGGCCCATGCCCGCGCCGACGAGGACCACCTCGGCGAGCGGCAGTGAACTCACCGCCGCGCCCTCGGGGGCCATCGCGAAAACCGCCGTGCTCGCGGGGAGCGTGATGTGATGGGTGACGGGGAAGTGCTCCAAGCCGATGCTCAAGAAGATGAGCGAGACGGCGCTGATGCCGAACCCGAGGTAGACGCTGCCCGTCGCGTACCCGAGGTACGCCCCGAGCACGCCGACGACGAGTCCGAGCAGAGAGACGTTCAGCCACTTGTACTGCTGCGGCAGCCACGGCTCGACGAGGAACCGGGTCGCCGGCCCCGACTGCGGTTGCCCGCCGTCGGTGGCGGCCTGGGGCGCGTCGCGGAACCGTTCTTCGACGAACGGGCGCATGTTGAGCCGCCCCTCCGCGGACTGGCCGACGAGGTCGTAGCCGAACGCGACGCGGTGGAGCGCCGCCGAGAGGACGACGGCCATCGCGACGGGGTCCCACGGCGCGGCGAACGCGACCATGACCTGCGTCATCAGGTAGCCGGCGATACCGAACAGTCCGCCGACGAGGAGCACGTCCGGTTTCGTGCCGAACGCGTAGTTGATGTTCTTCGCGGGGTGGTAGTCGAACTCCGCGTCCATGTACCCCCGCTTGGCGGCGTAGGCGGAGGCGGCGGCCCCCGCGGCGAAGCTGATGTGCGGGCCGAAGACCGGACCGAACGCGACCGACCCGGTGAGGCCGAGCGCGCTCAGTTGCGCCGGGTCGGCGTTCGTGGCAGCGGCGACGGCCTCGGTCGCGAGGTTGCCGGCCTCGCCCGCGATAACGAGGAAGCCGGTGAAGATGAAGGCGGGTTGACCGCCGATTGCGGCGCCGAACGCGCCGCCGGCGAAGGCGGCGACGAGCATGCCGAAAGAGAGGAACGACAGGTCAATCATCGTATCCCCCTTTCACGGTGTCCTTGCCGACGACGGTCTTCTTGTTCGGTCTCGCGCCCGCGGACTGCGACATGTAGCGGAGGTCCTCCAGCGCCTCGACGCGCTCGTCCCAGACCGCGAACGTCGCCTCGTAGGCATCGGTGTACACGTCGTACCAGCGGCTGTACTGCTGGACTTTCTTCGGCCGCGGTTCGAACGACTGCGAGACGGACGACGTGGTGGCCGCCGCGCCGGGGAGGTCGTCGTAGGCACCCGTGCCGACGCCGGCGAGGAGCGCGGCTCCCTTCGCGCCGAACTCGGTTCCCTCCGGGATGATGATGGTCGCGTTCAGGCAGTCGGCGAACATCTGACACCAGAAGTCCGAGTTCGCGCCGCCGCCGCTGAGATACACCTCGTCGGCGTTCTGCGGGAGGTGCGTGAAACAGTCCCGCATGGCGAGCGAGATGCCCTCGTAGACCGCGCGCACGAGGTGTGCCTGCGTGTGCTCTTGGTTCAGACCCATGAACTGCGCCCGCGCGTTGGGGTTGAGGAAGGGCGCGCGCTCGCCCGCGGAGCTGAGGAACGGGTGGTAGATGAGGCCGTCGGAGCCGACGGGAATCGACTCGACCTCCTCTTCGACGAGGTTGAAACTGCTCTTGTCCATGATCTCCTCGATGGCCCAATCGAGGTTCGGCGTGCCGGTCATCGAGGACATGAACTTGGTCCAGAGCCCGCCCTCGACGCCGAGCGTCAGCAGGATACCCGTCTGCTCGTCGTCGTCGGGGGCCTCGTCGAGAACCGTCTGGTTCACTGAGGTCGTCCCGACGATAGAAGAGCCGTCGCCCGGGTTCGCGGCCCCGCTTCCGAAGGCTGACGCGGCGATATCGATAAAGCCGGAAACGACGGGCGTCCCCTCGGGGAGCCCCGTTTCGACCGCCGCGTTCCGGGTGAGACCGCCGACGACGTCGGTGCCCGGAACGAGGTCGGGGCGCATCTCGCCGACCTCCGGCATTCCGACGACGTCCAGAACCTCGTCGGAGTACTCGGCGGACTCCGATTCGACGTACGGGAGCGACGCGTCGCTCGGGTCCGTGGTGAGTTCGTCGGTGAGCTTGTACTTCAGCCAGTCCTTGCAGTAGAAGACCGTGTCGGCCTCCTCGTAGCGCTCGGGTTCGTTCTCCTTGAGCCACCGGAGGATGACGAGGCTGCTCCCCGGGAACTGGGTGCCGCCGCAGATGTCGTAGACCCGCTCGGAGACTCCCGACTGCTGCCACGCCTGCACGACGGAACTCGCACGGCCGTCGGACCAGAGAATCGCGGGACGGACCGGGTCACCGTCCTCGTCGACGAGCCAACAGCCGTCGCCCTGCCCGGTGACGCCGAGCGCGAGGACCTCGTCGTCGTCGTCCAACTGGTCTTCGACTTCGCTGAGCGTCTGTGCGGTCTTCTTCCACGTCGTCACCATGGACTGCTCCGCCCAGCCGGACTCGGGGCGGTCGACCGCGTTTTCGACGCTGCTCTTGTGTAGCTCCTCGCCGTCGAGCGAGAAGGCGACCGATTTAATCACTGTCGTACCGGCGTCTACGCCGATAATGACTTGCGCCATAATAGACCATTATCATTATCATTCTAATATAGGTTTGGATTGCTGTAGAATTGTGGGCGGGCGGACGCCGCGTTTAGTCTTTTCCCGGTCGTACTCGGTATCGACACAGCATTCACTATTTCCGAATCGGCCGTTGGAGCCGGTCGTAACACCCCAACGTTGCGGGTATTAACGACGGACCCGGACACAGCGATTCAGAACCACCGGGCGAGAGCCAGCGGTTCGAGAGCGACGCGCTTCAGTATGAAGAAACGCGCACCGGCCCAGCGGCACCGATGGGGAGCGAGCGAATTACAGAGCTAATCGCGTAATCTTTGTCCGATACCGGGGCTCCCGCTCCGACTCGCTCGCACTCGGTAGCATCGCACGCCGGACCGTCGCTGTCAGTGCTGTTCGGGCGGTGGTCGGAGTAGGCGGCCGGACTAATCGGCCGGACTAATCGGCCAGCTCAGGTCAGCGCGTTTGAACCCGAGATAGCCGGTGACTAGTGGGATGGCCGCCGAGAGGCAGAGATGGCTGGACCACCAACTTGACGTTCCCTCCGGTTATCGGGGCGCTCGCGTCGGGCATCGTCGGGACGGGCAGGCGGGTTCAATCGATACCTCACTCCCACGACGGAGCACTGAAGGAATTATCCCGCTCGACGACAGAGGTGAGGTATGCAGGTGTTCGACGAACCGACGAACTCACCCGGGAGCGAGGATGGGAGGCCCGGCAACGGAGACCGGAACGAGGTGGTGCCGGCGTGAGCGGAGAACCGCTCCCCTCCGAGCACCTCTCACCGCTCGCCACGCTCGTCGACGAGGTGCTCGCAGGCGTCGGATACGAGATGGCAGTTGCCACTGAACTCATCGACGACGCGGTCCCCGGCTACGGCGGTCTCTTCGACCCCGCGACCACTCCGGCAGAGCTCCGTCAGGCACTCGAAGAGCTACTCTCCTCGGACCTCGGCCGTCCACCCATTTCGGAGCCGACCGACCGCTCGTTCATCCTGTACGTCGATGGTAGCTCGCGCGGCAACCCAGGTCCCGCCGGAGCGGGCGCTGTCGTCATGGACTCGGAAGAAAATCGGCTTGCTCGTCTCGGTCGCCCCGTCGGCTCGCGGGCGGGGAACAACACCGCGGAGTACGTCGCCCTCCAACTCGGTCTCTCCGAGCTGTTGGCCCGCTACGAACCACACAGCGTAGCGGTTCGAATCGACTCGATGACCGTTATCCGCGATATCTGGGGCGGTAACGACCCGACAGAGCCCGGCGTCGAGACGTACAGCGAGGCCATTGCCACGGCGCTGGCACGCGTTCCGAACCACTGGTACGAGCATCTGGCGGACAGCGACCCGAACCCCGCCGACGCGCTGGCGACGGTCGGTTCAGATATCGCAGCCTTTGGACCCTGATAAGAGAACCAGAAGAGAGACACGCCCGGACGGCCCGAGCGCTCTCACAGACTCGAAGCGAACGATTGGTATTCCCTCGGCCGCATCGTATCCACAACACATGGACCCGCTACTCACAATCGACGGCGAGTTACTCACCGGGACTATCGTCGACCGACCGAATCGGTTCGTCGTCCGCGTTCGGTTCGAAGACGCGCCCGAACGCGTCTTCCTCGGAGATCCCGGAGCCCTCGAAGGCACGGTCGAACCGGGAAACGAGATTCTCTGTTCACCGGTCGAGGACCCGGAGCGAGCGACGGACTACGACGCCATCGCCGTCCGCGTCGACGGCGTGTACGTGAGCGTCCGCCCGGCGCTTGCGAACGGCCTCTTCGAGCGTGCGCTCGCCCGCGATGCAATCCCCGCGTTCGACGGGTACAGTTGCCTGAAACGCGAGCCTTCGCTACCGGAGTACGGTCGAACGGATTTTCTCGTCGAGACGCCGGCCGGCGAGACCGCCTTCGTCGAAATCAAATCCTGCACGCACGTCAAGGACGGCGTCGCCATGTTTCCCGACCGCCAAACCGAGCGCGGTCGGCGTCATCTCCGGAGCCTCGAAGCGCTCTCCGAAGACGGCCACGAGACACACGTAGTGTTCGTGGTGCAGCGACCTGACGTCGAACGCTTCCGACCCTACCAAGCTGTCGACCCGGAGTTCGCCGAATTACTCGCCCGCGTACGGGAGACCGGGGTGGACGTACACGCGATTACGACCTCGTTCGACCCGCCTCACTACTCGCTTCGGAACGACGACCTGCCCGTCGACATCGGGTCACGAGCGGGACGCTCGGAATCCGAATAGCGTCCAGTCCGTCTGTGTGGATATGCAAAGCGATTCGTTTGGGTGCGACCGAATCGGAACCGACCGTCCGACCTCCGGGGGCGACTCGCTGAGCGGTGAGTGGGTCGGCGTCCGTCGCGAACGACTCATCTCGATACCGGCCGTTAGTTCAGTTTATCCCGACCAGACGATTGTATTTCTTTTACAATACATTTTGAGCAGACCTATGAGATTGAACCACATCGTGGTGGTCTCTATAGAAAGAGAAGAGACGTACTATAACAACACATTTCGGGGGTTTTGACCACTTACCGTGAGATAGTTTACGAGTACGTGGGCTACACTCGCTTAAATAGATCATCGTCTCTCAGCCGATATCAGCGCAGGCTAATCGCGATGTGATAATCTGAATGAGTCGATTACTTGTTTACCAATGAATCAATCTGAGCCAGCTATTATTGCACGATATACACAGTAATAATCGGGAGGTAATGCGGGCGTTGGAAGCTATAGTATTGCACAAACTGTGCTAACTTTTGCAGGCGTTCGCGTGGCTTCCCACCCAAGGAACTGTCGAAGCGGTCGGCTCGAAAACCGCGGGTGTGAAACTCGACGTCGAAGACCACTCCCGTTGATTTTGCCAGCGGTCTCGTCGACCGCAACCCGCGTCGGTTGGCCTCAGGCGGGATGTGACCGCTATCGATCAGTCTGTGCGATGATTTCCAAACGTTTTGATGAGACCGTTCGACACCGATAAATCGATGAATTCCTTTTTGTCTCCGAGTGAACAGCCGGTCGCGTGTGGCTGGACGGCGAGCCCTCCCGAGTTTCCTCGAAATCCGTCGCAAAGCACCCGGTGCGAACTCTGCGGTCGTCATGACCGATTCACTGGACGACCTGCTCGCAGTGCGCTTCCCAAACCAGGTCACCTAGACAGTATATGCGTGTTTGACGGGGTCTCCCAGCGAGATTCCGCACATTTACACTTTACATGCAGGGTGCGAGTCCCCGGCGTGGGAAATCGGGACTTACACTCGTGACCGGGGGTGCGCGGTCGGAGAGGAGAGGAGAGGAGAGGAGAGGGGGATTACGCGAGATCTTCCAGCCGGCTATCGCGGAGCACGGATTTTAACACGATACCAGTGTCCTGAACCAATCGATGCTCCAGATAGCTTCCTTCTCCCCTCCCACCACCCGTACGGGTCGACTCTACGACGCCGAGGAACGCCTGTTCCTTCAACAGTTCGTAGACGCGGTGTTCGCTCAGAACCTTCGCATCGACCGTCTCAGTCGTGTTCTTGTATCGCTTGTAAATTCGGCTCGTCGAGAACTCGTCTTCGTTCGAACTCTCCTCGGTCAGCAGCGCGAGTGAGTAGAGAATGAACTTAACTTGGGTCGTCGATCCGCGAAGTAACTCCTCGAATCGGTCGACTTCCGCCCACTCTTGGGCATCGCGGACGTGCTCCGCGACGACCTGGTCGGCGTTCTCTCGTTCAGCGAGTTCGCCCGCGTGTCGGAGAATTTCGATTGCCTTTCTGGCGTCGCCGTGTTCCTGCGCGGCGAGCGCCGCAGTCAGCGGAATGACGTCATCAGAAAGAACGCCATCGTGGAACGCATCGCGCCGATGCTTCATAATCCCGCGGAGTTGATTCGCGTCGTAGGGTTGGAAGACGAACTCCTCTTCGCGGAGACTCGACTTGACACGCTCGTTCAACTGATCGCGGTACTCGATCTTGTTACTCACCGCGATAACGCCCAAGTGACAGTCGGCTTTCCCGGACTCACGGGCCCGTGAGAGTTGCATCAGAATATCGTCGTCGTCGAGCCGATCGACCTCGTCCAGAATGATGATGACCGCATCGTAGGCGAGGTTCAGAATCTCCCAGAGGTAATCGTAATACTCACCACTGCCAATCCCCGCACGCGGGACGTCGAAATCAGTTCGCTCGGTCTTGTTGAGTTCCCGCGTCACAGTACGGGCAACGCGCGTCTGCGTATTGTGTTGTGCACAGTCGACGTAGACAGTCCCGACCGAGACACCGTTCGATTCTGCGGCCCTACGGGCACGCTCCGTAACATGGCGGGCGACCAGCGACTTGCCCGTCCCCGTCTTGCCGTAGATCATGACGTTGTTCGGCGGGTCGTCTTGCACGATGGGCCTGAGTTCCGCGGCGATGTCCTTGATTTCCTCATCGCGGCCGACGATTCGAGCACTCTCCGGGACGTGACCGACCTTCAGGAGTTCCTTGCGAGTGAAAATATCGACCCGGTCGGGATCGTCTCCCTCGATATTGAACAGCGGATCCTCAGCCGGGTCTTCGTACCGGTCGTCGAAGTCGGAGAGTTGCGACGGGTCCTTAGCCATCGTTACAAGATATCCCGCTACCCGGCTACTTAATTATTCGCCCACCTCGACAAGAGTGTAAATCGTCCCGTAGCAGAGACCTACTGCGCAGTGTGTCCAATGTCAGTCGAGAAGGGGTAGAGGCTATCCAGAGTGAAAGACGGCCCACCCGTGCAGGTGCTTCGCACGAGGACACACCCCTCGTCCAGAGTGAAAAACGAACAGAAGCCAATATCTGGCCACCCCTCGTCCCGAGTGAAACGCCGCGATTCGGCCGATCGCCTCGGCGGACACACCCCTCATCACGAGTGTAACTCAAACCGAGTCCAGACAATCGCACAACGCGGGACACGAGCGGCGTCTGACGTGCGGCAGACACCCCCCGTCAAGAGTGAAAACAGTCGTGAAGTGAGTCGACTGGCGGTTCGGGTGGTTCCCATTCCCAGTCGGAGTACGGACGTAAATCGCAGTCGTCAACCTCTACTCTGAATCAATCCCATCCTGAACCAATTTAACGGCTGTCGAGAATATGGAATATCGAGGAAATCATCACATTCAAACCACGACGAGATGAGACCCACCCACCCCTCGTCAAGAGTGAAACTGAAACGAAGAGAGTCCGGTAGTTGACGAGAATCGAACGACTGGACCGATTAAAAACGCCGTGAATCCGGGTCAGACGTAGGAACGCTGCTGTCGAACACCCGTAGAACCGACTCGAACCAGCAACTAGTCACATTCTTTAGCATTATATGAAAGTTTTATATCCTATAAATCCGTATAGTCCGCCAAGTATATTCTCCCTACTAAGTAAGACGAGCCGCTATTCGTCTGTGTCTCGCGAAGCGTTACTCGCCTTTTTTATTTACATTCTGTCGCCAATCTCCGTCTCAGGGGCTCTCTCCGTGGGTTCGTCGTTTTTCTCCCCTCACAAACCTCCGTTTCCCGTGGACAGTATCCCCACCCTTTCGACCGTTTTCACTCTGGACGAGGGGTGTGTGTTCCCACAGGTTTCGTCTACTTCGGAGTTCGAGTCCAAGGACGTCGAGCGACATCATCTGGGCGACCGACTGGCTCTCGGAGAAGGTCCTCCGTTGTTCGTTCTGGGGCTCTCTCGATTCCCCCCCCCACCGCTGATTGTGTGTCTCTCTCGCTGCGGGCCGAACTACTTGCTTTCGACGTGAGTGAATCTCGTATCAGGAGAGCGAGCGTTCGTATATATCTCTCTCGTTGACGAATCGATACATATGAGCAAGACAGAGACGCTTCGAAACGCAGTCATCGGTGCTGTCGTCACAATCGTTCTCGCGTTCACCACTGTCTCGCCGGCGATTGGTGGGGCCGTGGCTGGCTACCTTCAGCGCGAACCTCCGGTAGGAGGTGCGAGAGTTGGGGCCATCTCCGGCGCGATAGCGAGCATCCCGTTCCTCCTCGTACTCGGCCTTGGGGTCGCCGTGTTCTTCGGGACGGCTCCGGCAGGCGGGTTCGGTGTTCCGGGAGGTGTGGAGCTAGCCGTCGTCCTGCTTTTCATCGTCCCTCTCGGCGTGCTCTGGAACGCCGGCTTGGGCGCGGTGGGTGGCTACGTGGGTGCGTACATTCGCGCGCACGCCGATTCCACGGAGTCGACGATGTCTGAACCCGGTCACGAGGCAAGATAGCACGGCTTCTTGCTGGGGAGGTATACGGTGGTCAGAACGCTCCCGTGGCGTACTGAGCGCACCACTAAGTCCTCACAGCGCGATTACACTATATGGCTCCTTCAGAGGATGTCGAACGTTATCGTCGCAATCGGCAAGACGAACTCGACAGTGCGACGGTCTACGCGGCGATGGCTGACGCCGAATCGCAACCGCAGGTCGCAGAAGTGTATCGGCGACTTGCCGACGCGGAGCGAGCCCACGCAGACTTCTGGACAGAGAAGATTCGCGAGGCCGGTTCCGACCCGGGAGAAGCCAACCCGTCCCGGAGAGCCAGAACACTCGCATGGCTGGCCGGTCGATTCGGGCCGGGATTTGTGATCTCCTCGATGAAAGCGGGGGAAGCCATCGGCGCGGACGACTACGCGACCCAACCGGAGGTCATGGGAACCGGGATGGCGGCCGACGAACGCTCGCATGATCGTCTCCTAGCGGCCATCGCGGAAGCTCCCGGGCGGGGTGCGCAGGGGGAGGTCCTCGCCCGACTCGAAGGCCGCCACCGAGCGACCAGTGGCAATGCCCTCCGTGCCGCAGTGCTCGGCGCGAACGATGGTCTCGTTTCAAATCTCAGTCTCGTGATGGGCGTCGCCGGCGCGGCATTAGATTCGACGGCGATTCTGATTACCGGCTTGGCCGGACTTCTCGCTGGGTCGGGGTCGATGGCGATGGGCGAGTGGCTCTCCGTCCAGAGCTCTCGGGAACTCTACCAACGACAGATCGGAATCGAGGCCGAAGAACTCGCCGAAGTCCCCGAAGAAGAGGCAGAAGAACTGGCGCTCATCTACGAGGCGAAAGGGCTCTCGAAAGAACGCGCCAGAGAGGTGGCCGAGCAGTTGATCGCCGACGAGGAGATGGCGCTGGACACGCTCGCTCGCGAGGAACTGGGAATTAATCCGGAGGAACTTGGTGGCTCTGCTTGGGAAGCAGCCACCACGTCGTTCGTCCTCTTCGCGCTTGGAGCCATCGTCCCGGTACTTCCGTACTTCGTGTTGAGCGAACTGGTCGCCGTGGGTGCGAGCCTCGTGTTGAGCGCGGTTGCCCTGTTCGTTATCGGGGCGGGAATCACGCTCCTCACGGGACGTTCCGTGCTCTTTTCCGGACTGCGTCAGGTCGGTATCGGCCTCGCCGCTGCGGTCCTCACTTACGGCGTCGGGAGCGTGATTGGGGTGACGCTGGTCAGCTGACGGGACCGAAAATAACTGTCATTTCATACATGTCTCCTCGTATGGCAGCGGGAGTACGACGAGTCGACTGATGTGTTCGAAGCGATGACCGAGACCGTCCGCGGGACCGGTGGCGCGCTCACCGGGAGTATGTAATTAGTGGCCAGATCGCTGACTCTGTCGGAACTGTTCACTGTTGACATTCGGAAGGACCTTCGTTCCAATTTATTAGACAGTGATGATGTCACCAATGAATGTGGTAATATGATGTTGCGGGCCACTTGATGATAATGTCATCATGGTTAGCAAAACACGGGCAGACCGAGCGCAGATATTCAACGAAAGTATGGGCGTTTTCGCAGATCAATCGACTGCCTGAAACAGTAGGGTATAACGTAGCGTATGCCCTCCTCGCCGTTGCAATTGCTCGCTCACGGCTAGATTTAGGCCTCGAAATAGAGAGTTTGATACAGATCTCAGCCACATTTAGTGCGGCGATGCTAACGAAAATGCAGGCGTCAGTCGCAGACGTCCTGCACGATTATGCCGTTGACAAAGAAAATCCTGAGAAACAACAGAACGCGACCGCAGTCGATGAAATCGGATACGAGAGTGCGCATACTATCCTCGTTATTGAACTCACAGCTGGTCTGTTTCTTTGGATGTGGGTCTCACTACAGACGTCGTCACTTCTGTTCGCTACTGTCGGTGCCCTGTTTTCGATATCTGGGTTCGTATACTCATACCCGCCCCGAATTAAGGAGCGAGGGATACTGAACCACCTCGTAACGACGGGTACCGATGTCGGGTTCGTCGTCCTTCCGCTCGTCATACTAGCAGGGGACCCATCAGTTGAGTATGCGGCTACCGCTCTCGGTGTTATTTTTCTCTATACGTTTGGGTATCATACACTGCATCAAGCCGCGGATACGTACTATGACCGGCAAGCAGGAATTCGGACGTTCACACAGAACCTTGGAGTGTCAGCGAGCATACTACTGTCAGCGATCTGTACGGCCATGGCTGGCGTTGGTGCAGGCATACTCCACGCCCTGGGAGGTGCGTTTGCGATGTTTCTCGTTGCTGGCCGTTACGTGTGGCTCTACTATCGAGTACGAGAACAGACCGAGAAAGAACAAACAGACATTACGGCACAGCGGTTCAATACGGCCTACGTTGCGACGTTCTTGAACGCAGCATTCGCACTCAGTCTGTTAATATAATTTATTTGATGTCGGATATCGACTGCGCCAACCCTGACGTTTTAGTGTTGGCGAAATTTGACTTAGAATTATCATGACTGGCTTGATGGGTTCTGATTTCTCGAAGGTACTTGCGAAGCGGTTTGAGATCTTACACACGCTTAACGAGCAACCGCAGCGGAAACCGGAACTTGTCGAGTCAGTCGACTGTTCGCGGTCGACCGTCGACCGGGCGATCACGGAGTTACTCCAGTATGACTGCGTCGAGTCTCATAATCGAGAATATCGAACGACTCCACTCGGGCGAGCCTCACTAAATATTCGACAGGAGTATCTCGATAAGATACACGACGTGCAGCGTGCTAGCGATATACTAAATAAAAATCCAAATCTGAAAGAGCTCCCGTCAGTGTTCCTTCGTCAAGTGACGGTCTCGACGGCAGATCCACAGTTCCCGGAATCTGCGCTCAGTTCGAGTACTGCGCGGTTGCGACAGTCTGAGAGGATGGTCGGCCTTGCACCTGTCGTTCTCAAATCATATATCGACGATGTTGAGGCTGCTGTTCGAGAGACGCAATGCACAGCAGAGATCATCGTATCCGAGGGCGTTCTGTCTGAGTTGGTTGATTACCGAGAGTCGTTTACTGAATTGATAGACTCCGGACGGGTGGTTCTCCTTGTCACGGATGACGAACTCCCCTACGCACTCTGGATCATGGAAGGAGTAGACGGGGAGGTCGCTGGGATAACTGTCCATCAACACGGTGGCGTACGGGGAATGTTGACGAACATCGCATCGGAAGCCGTCGAGTGGGCGCGTGAGCAGTATGAGTCGTTCAAAGCGGATACGACTCGGTACCAACTCGTAGAGAATTGACGATGAGCAGCAGACAACAAGCCCGACTCCACGAGGTGAAGTAGTCGTATGAGTCACCAGATACCCGCTCGCGTACTCGGGAAACACCGCCTGAGCCACCCTCTCCTCCGATTGTCGGGCACACCTATCAATTCCTCCGTCGTGACCCGCTCGATTGGTTCACGGAATTAAACGAAGCATACGGTCCAGTCGTCCAGCTTCGAGTTGCTGGGCAGCGACTCATCCTTCCGACAGAACCGGACGATATCGAACGGGTCCTTCTCACGAATAGTGAGAACTACGAGAAAGGTGGGTTCCAAAAGATGGTGACCAGGTCACTGCTCGGGAGTGGGCTTGTCATCGCGGGAGGCGAGGAGTGGCGGGCAAAGCGCCAAGGGATCGAGCCAGTCTTCCATCCAAAACGGATGGAGGAGTACCAGTCAGTAATCACGTCACACCCTGTCGACGATCGAGCGGATTTCGGCGGGGGACACAGTCGACTTAGAACAGGAGATGAAGCATCTCACGCTCAATATTATCGTGGATGCACTCTTTGGAGTCGACCTTTCCACAGAAGACTGGGACTTAGAACCCGCCTTCAAGCGAATCTTAACACATTTCGAACGCATCAGCCAAACGTACCTGTATCTTCCAGAGTGGATTCCGACCCCTGAAAACGGAGCATACAGAAGTGCGATTAGCACGCTTGATTCCGCCGTCGAGGACCTAATAGCGGCTCACCGTGCGGGAGATATCGACGGGCCAACGGTCCTCAACTATCTCCTTGAGTCGGACGAAGGCTGGGACACGAAAGACCTCAGAGACGAAATCGTGACGCTGTTACTCGCTGGTCACGAGACAACTGCGCTCATGCTCACGTTTACTGGTGACTTATTGGTGCGACATCCGGAAGTCCAAGAGACTGTGGCGCGTGAGGTCCGAGAGAAGCCGTTTTCTTACTTCTTCGGGTACAACAACGAGTATTCCGAACTCGACGGCTCTGTTGAAATCCTATTAGATAGACACGAACACGTGCCAAATAGTGTTCTGCGAATTACGGCGCGGTCACTTCGTCCTGCCCAAATTCCTCATAGGAATAATACAGAAATGCGACGAGTAGCCCCAGTAGAATTGGAGCCCATGACGGAAGAGTTGGAAGTGGAATAAACATAATGAGAAGAACTGCCACCAGCGCGGCTATCAGTCCTAACCCAACCATATTGATGAGTGTCTGCCACGGTACAAGCGTATCTTCGGTCATCGTTTAGCCATTATCGCCACCTCATATGAGGCTTCTGCGGGTTTCGGTAATCACACTCCGATAGTCGCTCTATGATGCGAGGGCCTTGTCGAGGTTGTGAACCAAGCAGACGAGAGTAATCTCACGAAACTGCTTCCACCACCGCCGTGAGCGGATGAACGCCCCGTACTTTCGTTTGAGGCGTGAGTTTACTGTCTCGTTCTGACTACGTTGACCGTAGAGGTCGGCGTCCAGTCGAGCATTCCACGCCTTCTGGAGCGACGAAAACTCTCTGTGTTTGATGAGCGGACGAACGTCCTCCTCGTGAGCTAATGCACGAACCTTCTGGTCGTCGTATCCCTTGTCACCGAGCAGAACCGCGACATCACCAATATTCCGCTTGATAAGCGACGGCGCTATCTGGGAGTCGTGTTTTCGTGTCGTTGTCACGTGTAAGTCGATGATAGCATTCGCTCTCGTGTCCACGAGAAGTGTAACTTTCAATTGCTGAATCGTCAGCTTCGTTCGCTTCGTGTAGTGCTTCGAGGCGTGACTGCGGTCAAAGCCGGAGGCGTCGATGCCGACGACACCGTTGGTCGGGAGAAGCGTGACTGAGAGGTTGAGAAGAACGCGCCAAACCGCCATATCAAGCCCGTTGAACGCTTTACACAGCGTCGAGGGAGACGGGAGTTCCTCAAGGCCGATGGCGCTTCGAATCCGGGGCATCTCGATGAGTTCGTCGAGAAGCGTTCGGTACGTCGTATTTTTCCGAACTTTGAGACAGAGCAAGACGATGTGCTGATGAAGTGTGTACCGCCGTTTCGAGAATTTCGAGGAGTAACGAGCGACGGCTCGCCGAGCCAAGTGTATCGCTTGCTCAACGAACCTGAGTAACCGCGACTTCGGGAGGGCTTCCATCTGGTCAGACTACGAGGCGAACCTGTAACTCTCTGAGGATTTCAACAGAGCCAAATTCTTCTATTACGTGTTTATGCCGGGCATCATCGTCTTCAACGGGACTGCCAACTACTTCACCAGCCTCGTTGGCGTCTCGCCAGCCTCAGAAGGCGAAGAGACCCACTCCGAGGAGGAGATTCTGATGATTCTCAGCCGCTCCGAAGAAACCGGAGAGATCGACCTCGACGAGGTCGAGATGATCGAGAGCGTCTTCGAGCTCGGCGACACCATCGCCCGCGAAATAATGGTTCCACGCCCCGACGTGGAAACCGTCTCCGCCTCGATGGCACTCTCGGAACTCCGGTCAGTTGCCGCCAGCGGGACCTACACGCGGTATATCGTGCTCGACGACGACGGGGAACAGCCGATTGGATTCGTCCACGCAAAGGACATTCTCCAGGCAAGTGAAACCGAGACCGATCACGACGACCCGATCACTGCTCGTGATCTCGCACGAGACGTGCTCGTCGTTCCGGAAACGCGACGGATCGACGCGATTCTCGCCGAGTTTCAGACACACGGTGGTGGACAGATCGCCGTCGTCATCGATGAATGGGGCGTCTTCGAGGGAATCGTCACGATCGAGGACATCCTCGAAGAGATCGTCGGCGACATTCGAGACGAATTCGACACGGAACCACAAGGGCCCACTATCGAGACACGAAACGACGGGACGTACGTCGTCGACGGCGGGGTACCAGTTCAGGAAGTCAACGAACGGTTCGGCATCACGTTCGAGACCGACGAGGTTGAGACGATCGGCGGATTCGTCTTCAGCCAGCTCGGGCGAGAACCCGAAATAGGTGATGAGATCGAGCGGAATGGATACGTCCTTCGCGTCGACGCCATCGACAACGCGCGAATCGAACGGCTCGTGATCCACCCCCCAGAACAGTCTCAGAAGAAGCCTACTGAGGAATGACGACTCCTCCAACGGTGGTGTTTGTATCGGGGCAGAAGAGAGCGGTCCGGCTCGACCGGGTATACTCTGACAGTAAGTCTGGAAGTCATCGACTACCACAGTGAGGCGCTGTTCGAGTTCTTCTGGTGTATGACCCCGTTGAGGAGTGTTCACCCCACTTCACTCAGGTCGGTGAGCGCCCGATTCAGTAATTCACGAATGATGAACTCCTCGTAATGCTGGGTTTCACAGTACTCACAGGGCTTCATCTCCCGGGCGATTGCTTCGATGTCGTCTCCGTGCTCCTCGACGAGCGTGTCGATGACGGTAGCGAGGTCGTCGCGAAGCTGTGCACTCGCCCCGGCGAGGCGTTTCTCCGCATCCTCCGGGAGGTCGTAGGAGAAGACGCGAGTGTTCGACTTGTAGTACTTCCGCGTCCCACCGCCTGCCTCTTCGAGGCGAGCGATTTCGACCATCCCGGCGTCTTTGAGCACGTTGACGTGATGGCGGACCGTCGTCTCCGCCTTCTCCTCACCGCGCCGCTGCAGCTCCTCGTGAATTTCGCCGATCGTCAGCTCCTCGTCGGCAAGCATATCCAGGATTTTGGCCCGCACGTCCTGCTCAAGTGCCTTCGCCTTCTTCGGGTCGGTCGTGATGACGTTCCGAACGGGCACGTCCACTTCAAAGAGACTCATTACGAGCGTGTAGCCGGTCTATCAACATAAGAATAGCGGGAAACACGTTATACTGCTACAATATTCGTCATAATGGTTAAGAATACTCCGCCCATAGGCGAATACATGGCGGCGACACAGGTCCAGTACAACGTCGGCGGGATGAGTTGCTCGTTCTGCGCCGAGACGATCAACAAAGCGTTAGAACGGACCGACGGCGTCGAGGACGCTACTGTCAGCCTCGCGCACGAAGAGATACTGATCCAGTACGAGGACAACGTCATTTCGGAGGTCGCGCTACGGGACACGCTACGCAACCTTGGCTACACGATTCGCGACCCCGATAAGGAGAAACATTTCGAACAACAGCAAGCAGAACTCGAAGATGGCAGGCGACGACTCCTCATCAGCGGAATCGCGTCTCTCCTCTCGCTGGTGCTGATGGGCGTGATGGTCGCGCGTAACGACTGGAACATCTTCGCTGAGACCGACCAGCAGTGGATGTGGTACGGATCGCTCGCTCTTGCGCTCGTCACGATGTTCGGGCCGGGGATCTACATCAAAACGAAGGCCTACAACAGCCTCCGCCGGGGCATCTTCAACCAGCACGTACTTCTGGAGGCGGGCGCGTTCGCGGGCCTCGCCGGTGGTTTCCTCGGCTGGTTCGTCTTCGCCGGGTCGGGCTTTCCCGTCGTGCACTTCTTCGTCGTCTCGACGTTCATCACCACCTACCACATCCTCTCGGAGTACACGAGTCTCATCGTCAGGACGCGCGCCTCTCGAGCCGTCAACGACCTCATGAACCTCCAGCCTGACACCGCCCGCCGCGTCACCGCCGAGGACGAGGTCGAAGAGGTGGATGTCGACGACTTGGAAGTCGGTGACAAAGTACGTGTCAAGCCCGGCGAAACCCTGCCTATCGACGGCGAAGTCGTTGAGGGCGAGTCGGCGGTCGACGAGTCAGTCGCGACCGGCGAGTCCGCACCCATCGATAAACAGCCCGGCGACGAGGTCATCGGCGGCAGCGTCAACGAGACCGGGACGCTCCTCATCGAGGTAACCGCCGTCGGCGACGACGCGTTCCTCAATCAGGTTGCCCGACAGATCGAGGAGGCCCGTGCGATGAAACCTGGGATCGTCCAGCTGGCTGACCGCATCCTGAAGTACTTCGTTCCCGGTGTGCTCACGATCTCGGTCGCCTCGTTCCTCTTCTGGACGGTTGTCCCAACCGTCCTCCCCGGCACGGTCTTGGGAACCGGCCCACAGTTCGAAACGGCAGCGTTCGCGGCGCTCGCAGTGCTCGTGCTCGGGTATCCGTGTGCGCTCGGGATGGCCACGCCGCTCGCGCTCATCCGCGGTGGGGGCGAGGCAGCCCGACGGGGTATTCTCATGCGCAGCGGCGATGCGTTCCAGGTCTTCCAAGACGTCGACCACATCGTCCTCGACAAGACCGGCACCATCACGAAGGGGAAGCCCGCCGTCGATACGACCGTCAGAATCGGTGACCACGCGGAGGTCGACGTGCTGCGAATCGCGGCGAGCGCAGAAGCGTTCTCCGAACATCCGCTCGCGGACGCAATTCTCGACTCCGCCGCCGACCACGACCTGAACTTCTCGGACCCCGAGTCCTTCGACTCCGTCACCGGCAAGGGCGTCCGTGCGACTATCGACGGCGACGACGTGCTGGTTGGCAAGCCCGGCTGGCTCGAAGCTGAAGGCGTCGACCTCACGGTGGCCCAGCAGGAGACCGAGCGACTGCAGAGCAGGGGGCTTACTACCGTCGGTGTCGTCAGTAATGGGATACTCGTCGGGCTCGTCGGTATCGGCGACGAACTCAAACCCGACGCGAAGGAGACGGTTGATCGGATGACGGAACGGGGGATCACGCCGGTGATGATTACGGGTGACAACGAACGGACCGCCCACGCGGTCGCCGAAGCGGTCGGCATCGAACGTGTGATGGCCGAGGTGCTACCCGACGCCAAGCGCGAGGAAATCACGAAACTCCAAGACGAAGGCCACCGCGTCGCAATGGTCGGCGACGGGATCAACGACGCGCCCGCACTCACCCAGGCCGACATCGGGATTGCCATCGGTGCAGGGACGGACATCGCCATCGAGTCGGCTGACATCGTGTTGATGGGTGACCGTCTCGGCGGCGTAATGGATGCCTACGAGATCGGCGAAACGAGCTATCGAAAGACCAAGCAGAATCTGATCGCGGCGTTCTCGTTCAACGGGATCGGTGTCACAGCCGCGACCACGGGCCTCGTCCACCCCGTGTTCGCCATGATCGCGATGATCGCGTCGGTGTCAGCGGTGCTGGCCAACAGCTTCGCCGGCCAGCTCCTCTCGGGTGAGGGCATCAAGACGGACTTCTCGGTCAAGACCGTCGACTCGGAGAGTACCGAGGAGCACGATGGAACCGATCTGGTAGCCGAATCGAACGAGGACGAGATGACGAACGAACAGCCGGCGCGCGAGTCGGTGCTATTCGACGTCGATCTCCACTGCGGGGCCTGTGAAGAGCGCGTCAGAGAGACACTCCGTGAGCTCGACGGCGTACGGTCTATCAAGCCGGACGCGACCCACCAGCGAGTCGAGATCGAGTTCAATCCCCACGTCACAAGCGCTGAGCAACTCCGTGAGGTGATCGTCGACCTCGGCTACAGGGTGTCTGACTCAATTTCGGCGATCTCCGAGTAGTCTGGTCGGCACTGATTCGAGATGTCCTGTGGTCCCCTCGGGATGCTGTTCGGTGGTATCACTCTTCGATTACGAGGGGGGCGTCGTCGCCTGATCAGTCGCCCACTCGAGCAACGGTTCGAGCCGTGAGCTGACTTCACAGCCGGTTGCTGTCAGCTCGTATTCGACACGCGGTGGAATCTCGTTGTACTGCGTCCGCGTGATGAATCCCGCATCCTGGAATTCAGTCAATCGTCGTGAGAGGGTCGTTGAGCTCGCTGTCGGGAGGTGCTCTTCGATCTCGGCGAACCGGAGCGAGTCGTGGGCTCCAATAATACTGATGAGTTGCATCGCGTACTTCCGACTCAGCGTCTCGATGACACCGGTGAGCGGACAGTAACACGTGCCGTCAACGTCGCAGATCGGGGCGGATGCGGTTGCGTCGGCCATAGCTGTACGGCCTGCAAGAGACTCCACGGCTTTATACTCGATAGTATAACTACTCCACATTCGAACGTAGAGGCATGTCTAACGCTCGGCCGTACGATCTCGTGATTCTGGGTGGGGGCGCAGCTGCCTTCGCTGCGATCACCGAGGCGGATCGCCGTGACCTCTCGACGGCGATGGTCAATACCGGCTTGCCACTCGGTGGGACGTGCGTGAACGTCGGATGTATCCCGAGCAAGCACCTCCTTGCGGTTGCCGAGACGGCGTACGAACCACCACATACGCCGTTCGAGGCCATCACGTACGGCGAGAACCAGCCAGCGGTCGACTGGGAAACGGCCCTGGACGAGAAAGACCAACTCGTCGGACGACTTCACCAGGAGAACTACGTCGATGTCGCAGAGCACTTCGACACCGACATCTACGAGGGCTACGGCCGATTCGTCGACTCGACAATCATCGAGGTCGTCAACGGCGAGGACGCAGGGATGCATATTACGGGCGAGAAGGCCCTCATCGCAACCGGGAGTTCTCCGTGGGCCGCGCCTATCGACGGGCTCGATCAAATCGACTACTACACCAGCGAGACCATTCTCGAACACCGTGACCTTCCCGAGAGCATCATCGTCCTCGGCGGCGGCTACATCGCACTGGAATGGGGACAGATCCTCCACCGAATCGGCGTCGACGTGACGATCCTCCAGCGCTCCGAGCACGTCCTGTCTGGGATGGAAGGCCAACTCGGCCGCGAGATGCAACGATGCTTCCGCAACGAGGGCATCGAAGTCGTCACCGGGAACAACGTCCAGCAAGTGGTGACCGCTGCCGTGAACGGCGAAGTGGCAGCACGTGACTCGGGCGTCGTCGTCCGAACCATCGCTGACGGTGTGGAGCAAACCTTCGACGCAGCGGAACTCTTCGTGGCGACCGGTGTACGGCCCAATAGCGAGGATATCGGGCTCGACACGATCGGCGTCGATACGGACGAGCGCGGTGCGGTCGTCGTCGACAAGCACTTCCAAACGGCGAACCCCGACGTGTACGCGGCGGGGGATGTCATCGGCGAGCCGATGCTGGAGACGGTTGCCGCGAAGGAGGGGAATCACGTGGTCACGAACGCCTTCGGTGCAGAGGGGAAGACGATTGACTACAGCAGCGTCCCGGCGGTCGTCTTCACGAGTCCCGAGGTCGCATCCGTAGGGACCACCGAACGCGAGTACATGAACGAGTACGGGACCTGTACGTGTCGCACGATCCGAATGGAGGACGTACCGAAAGCCAAGGCCGTGAAGGATACTGCCGGGCTCGTTCAGGTCGTCAAGCACCACGAAACCGACGAGATCGTTGGCGTCCATATGGTCGCGTCACGGGCGGCAGATATGATCCCCGAAGCGACACTCGCCGTCAAGTTCGGACTTACCGTCGACGACATCATCGATACCGTTCATCCGTTCCCGACGTTCTCCGAAGGATTCAAGCACGCGTGTCAGGCGTTCCGACGTGATACCTCGACCATGAGCTGTTGCGTCGAGTGAATCCGAGTACGAGAACTCCAGATCGACACCTGTTCGTCAGTAGGCTGATGTAGCAGTGTCATTACTCCGTCGACGCGATTGAGATCACAGAGGCAGGAGTTCACGAGAAAGCACTTACCGACACTGCTACACATGCTGTCATGAAGCGTCCCTGTACGCGACGTTCGGCCCTCCACCTCGGTGCCGTCGGATTGGCGGCTCTTGCTGGCTGTACGACGGAAAACCCAGGGGGAACTACTCCCGAACGCTCGTCGACGGGTACGGAAGCTCGATCAACCACATCATCCACGACGGAGACGACAGCCACCGCTTCAGAGGCGAACGAGGGAGAGTCAGGAGTCACCGTCCAGTGGACAGCCTCGATTGGTGGGCGCATTCCGATTCCAGCCGTCGACGAGGACACGGTCTACGTAACGAGTTCCAAGGGCGGTCTTTCAGCCTTCGACCGGACCGGTGGTAATCGACGGTGGCGAGTCTCGACCGGGGGCGCATCGTATCTCGGTCCACGAGTGGCCGACGAGACTGTCTATTGTCCCGCTGGCAACGATCTGCTGGCCAGAGCGACGTCCGATGGTGGCCATCGGTGGACTCACGAGTGGGAAGGGTGGCTCTCCTCGATGCCGACGATCGATGGCGACACGGTCTTCGTCGGTAACACTGATCCCGAACTCAGCCACGACCCCTCGTCGTATCCCGAGGACCTGTTCGCATTGGCTATCGATGATGGATCGGTTCGGTGGAAGCGATCGCTGGGGGATCATGACGAATTGGGGGGCGACCCGCTCGTTGCTGGCGGGCGACTCTACGCGCAGGTCGAATCCTCGGACGTGTACGCGCTCGATCCCACCGACGGAACGACGATCTGGCACACACCGATGCCTGCAGGCCGTGGCGGAGCGTACGAAGGCCCCGTAATGGCTGGCGAGACGCTCGTCGCGATTTCGGGTGGGTCGCTCGTCGGCATTGATCCCTCCTCGGGCGATGTTCGATGGACGTTTGGGGGTGTCAAAACAGCGCCTGTCACCGATGGTGAGGCTGTGTACGCGGGTGATTTCACTCCCGAGGGGACCCAATCGACCGTGTATTCGGTAGACCCCCGCGACGGAAGCGAACTGTGGTCCAGACCTATTCCCGGTCGCCTGAAAACGTGGAGTGCGCTCTCGGCGGCTCCCGGCACGCTGTACGTCAGTGCGACAGAAGCAGCAGGTGACCGAGGAAGTCGAGACGATCTCACGACCCTGTACGCCATCGATGCCGCCGGGACTGAACAGTGGCGATTCAAACGCACCTGCGATGGGTTTTCTCGCGTCGTTGTTGCGGACGGGATTGCCTATGTCGCCGGCCGATACGGTGATGGGACACTCTACGCACTCGCGCCTCGATAATCGATGTTGGTATGATCTGGGGAGTCAATTCTCTAGAACGACATCGATGAGCACCCTGCTGACGTAGGAGTCCCCAAGCAGTGGCTTTCCACTGCTGACAGCGACCTCTATCTCACCTGTTTTCATCGGCGTGTAGCGGTGACCAGCAGGTGTCTGAGATGCGGAAGCGCTCGATGCGCCCGTCGAATCTGATCGATGACCGCCTGTCGATCTATTCCCCGGCGTGAGAGAGCCCGTTCAACGATCCCGTCGGCATACGCGTTGAGGAACAAAACTAGGCCTGTCCACTTTCTGAACCGACCGACGCTGTTCGCAGTAATGTCCTGCACAGTATCGATGGTGAAACCAGCGTGTTCGAGATCGGTCAGATACTGGTCGACGTTCGAGAGTGGCGGCATATCCCACGCCTCCGCGAAATCAGTGATAACATCAGCTTCAGCCGCTCCTATCGTACTACTCGTGAGCAGGTCCGACACCGCGATCACCCCGTCTGGTTCGAGCACACGCGATAGCTCTGCGAACGCACTGGGCTTGTCTGGGATGTAGACCAGCGAATCGATTGCGGTACAGACACTGACCGAAGTCGTCGCAATCGGTAGTCTGGTCGCATCACCCACGAGAAACGCCGCAGGATGCCCATGATCTGCCGCGTTCGTGTATGCGGTAGCGATGTTGAACGGGACGAGATCAACTCCAATCGCAGGGACGTGTAGTTTCTCGGCGAGTTCGATTGTTGGACCTCCTCGCCCACAGCCGACATCCAGTAGCTGCACATCCTCGCTGTCGGGGAGACGAGGCTCCAGTTCGGTCGCCACCTTCGCTGCGAGACGTCGCTGACTCGATCCGAGGAAGAGCGGCTGATACCAACGCGAATACCCCATATTGAGAAACGACTCGGTGTCGAGTAGCAGGTCGAATCCGCGCCAGATATCGGCCTGCTCCCCCCGATACGAGAACTGGTCCGTAATCCGGTCGTGGAGCGAGTCCGACGTCATCCGTTACTCCGAGATCTCCGATCGTTCTGAGACTTCCGAGTAGCAGTACGTCGACTCGCTACAGTACTCGAGATCGGCACACCCACGGGGGCGCTGGTAGTTGATGCCCTTGTGTCTGCGGAGATACGTGACGTAGCCGTCGTCGACGCGGTCGAGGATGTCGTGACAGACCCACTTCTCCCCGAACCACGTGGCACCCAGATTCCGGTACGGGCACAGGAAGATCGTTCGCTCGACTGCATCGACTCGCGGCGTCTCGACGATGCGAACGCCGACGAGCCGGTACGCGATTCGGAGCCGTCGAACGACAGCCTGTGGTGTATTCGTGCCGAGAAAGAGCACGTGAGCTGCAATATATCCGAACCCGTGGAGGAGCCGTCGAATCATCAGTCGTACCGATGTTCCCCAGAATAAAATACGTTGAGTGGCTGTTGGTTGTTCAGTCCGTCATCGCCGCGTGCCCTTCCTCACCGCGTTCCCCGCCAGCCACCGAATCCTGTTTGTGCAGCCAGTAGAGGAACGCGAAGAACGCCGTCGCGAGGACGTTCAACACGAGCTTGTAGTTGAGCTCGATGGACACTTCGGCGATCTGCGCGGAGGCCCGCGAGGGGATGAGGCCCAGCCCCAGGAACAGGAAGTGGACCACGAACCCGACGATAACGGCACTGACGAAGATCATTAGGGACAGCACCGCCGCGAAGGTCGTCCCGTAGTACTCGTCGTAGGCTTTCATAATCGGCGGGACGATGAGGTCCGCGAAGATGTACGACAGCACCGAGCCGAACGGGAGTCCCTTGGTCCAGAGGACGGTCCCGAACGGGACGTTGCCGACCGAACAGACGAAGGTGACGACGCCAATGATCGCACCCAGCGCGGCCGTCCAGAGGACGTACACCGGCAAACCGAACACGGCCCCGGAGAAGACGCTCGTCCAGACCGACTCGGGGATGAACCCGGCGATGAGGCCGGCGAAAATGAACCCGATAGCGATCTCGTCCCACAGCATCGCCCACTCTTTCCACTGTTTGTCCGCAAGCGATTTCCACCCCGCTAGAGAGGTCGCCTTCTCTGGAATCGACGTGTTCGCTTCCTCCGGGTCGAAGGAGTCCTTGCAGGATTGCGAGCAGAAGTAGTACGTCTGGCCATCGTGCTCGATGGAGTAGTCGGTTTCCTCAGGATCGACCTCCATCCCACAGACGGGATCCTGCACGGTAATACCCTCGTCGTCGGTGACGTTCTCGCGTGCTTCGTCGAGGATCTTGTCGGGGACGACGTAGACGAAGCCGACCGACATCAGCCCGATGAGCAGCAGGCCACCGACCACGTCGGCCAGCAGGAATTCCCAGCCGAGCAACAACCAGATGACGATACCAATCTCGATGACGAGGTTCGTCGAAGCGAACTGGAATGCCGCCAGCGCCGCCGCCGCGGACGCCCCCTTCTTGTAGAGGTTCTTCGCGGTGGCGATGGCCGAGTACGAACACGACGAGGAGACGAACCCGAAGAATGTGGCGAGACCGATGGATCGCGGACCGTGTCCTTCGAGCAGCTCCGAGATTTGCTGGGTCGAGACCCATGCCTCCACGCCACCGGCGATGGCGAACCCGATCACGAGCGCCCACCAGGTGATCCACGCCATCGCGGCGGTCGTCGTCGCGGCCTGTCGTGTGCTCTCCACGACGAACGTCCCGAGCGGTTTTGTCGTCGTGACGACGCCGATGGCGACGGTGATTACGGCGATGACCGAGAGGATCGCGTAATCTGATCTGTCCATTGTCTTGGTGGCGTGTGTATACGTCCCCCTTTCCTAATGCGATTGTGGCTTCCCATGTGGAATATATCGTGTTCGATTCTTTCGATTGCGTTGTCTCACTCCGGCAGGAATTGGGAATCAAGAACGGTGTGTCGCCGACGAGGGATAACGGACTTGTGGCTGGCAGGAGTAGATAGCCATATGCTCACCACAGTCGGCGATACACTCTCGACGGGCATTATCCTCATGAGTACCGCTTACATAGCCGCGAAAACGCCCGCTATCTGGCAGCAGTACCAGGGGGTGTACGGTCGACTGCTTGTCGGGATTCCGCTCGTTGGCCTGCTGTTCGGCCTCGCGCACTTCGTGATGCTCACGCCGCTTCCGCACGGCCTTCTCGCAACGGTTGAAACGGGTGCTATCCTCGGTGTGACCGCTGTGGTCGCTGGGATGGGGTATATTCACCCACGGTTGGGATACTCTGGGGGTGAGCCGCGATGAATCCACTACTACTCCCGGTGCTTTCGATACTCGTCGCTGGTGTGCTTGCAGCTCTGTGTTACGCGCTCCTTTATCGGGAGTCTGTCCTGGTAATTCAGCGCCCGCTCTTTTTCAGGATTGGAGTCGGTGCGCTGTTCACAGTGGTAATTGGGGTGGGCACGTTGCTGATTACGTGGATCCCGATGCATCTGGTCCACGCCGTCTTTGCGGTGTCGGTCGCTACAGCGGTTCACGCCGTCCATCGGGGGCTCCACCCCGATACCGAAGCGTGGTTTTACTCGCTCTTTCGAACCTGACTATCGATTCACGCAACTCCTCGATGCTGTTCCGAATCGATTTGGATTCGTAACGACAAACAGGGTAAACGAAGCGACCGAAAAGAGAGACGATGAGTGAGAAGCTGGGCCTCCTCGGTGCTGTCTCAATCGCGCTTGGCGGGATGATCGGAGGCGGAATCTTCGCCGTGCTCGGTGTCGTCGCAGAGATGTCTGGAGCGTCGGCGTGGTTGGCCTTCACCGGCGGTGGTATCGTGGCGTTGTGTGCCGGCTATTCGTACGTTCGCCTCCAGCGGCTGGGTGACGTGAGCGGTGGGTCAGTCAGTTTCCTCGAGGAGTTCGTGGAGTCGATGACGATAGCGGGGATGGTCGGCTGGACGCTTCTCTTCGGCTATGTCGGCTCGATGGCGATGTACGCGTATGCGTTCGGTAGCTTCTCGACGCGGCTTCTCGGTGTCGAGGAAGCCTTCGGTCTCCCACTACGACCGGTCGTATCAGTACTGGCGGTATTTGGATTTGTGGGACTGAACATTCTCGGTGCGCGAGCAAGTGGATCGACGGAGGTACTCCTCGTTGCTGCGAAAGTCGGGATCTTGGTCCTGTTCGGCGTGTGGGGGTTCTATTTCGGACTCGAGACGGGCCAGCTGACGACCGGGCTCTCGTCGGTTGCGACGGGCGGGTTGCTCATGTCTGCGGCACTCTCGTTCGTCGCGTTCCAGGGATGGCAGCTGCTCTTCTACGACGAGGAAAGCCTCCGAGAGGCGCGAACGACGATTCCACGAGCAATCTACCTCTCGATCCCGGCGTCACTCGGGCTCTACGTGTTAGTGACGGTCGTGACAACGGGGTTGCTCCAGCCGGAGACGATCGCGGCCAACCCGGAGATTTCCCTGGCGATTGCAGCCGAACCGTTCATGGGACGAATCGGTTTCTTCCTCATCTCGTTGGCCGCGCTGTTCTCGACCGGGAGCGCGATTAACGCGACGCTGTTCTCGTCGGCACACTTCGCGACTGGGATGCTCGAAGACGACCTGTTGCCCGACCAGATCGGGGATTCCGATGCCGACGGCGTCCCGTCGCGAACGCTCGTGGTGTTGGGTGTGATCACCGCTGCGTTCACCGCCTACGGAAGCCTGCAGGGAATTACATCGTTCGCGTCGCTCGCGTTCATCTCTGTATTCGGCTCGATGAGCGTGCTCGCGTTGAGACACCGTGATGGGGTGTGGACGGCATTCCTCCCGGCTATCGGTGCCCTCGGCGCTATACTGTTCTTCCCCTCGCTGGTATACCATCTCGCCGTGATGGAACCTGCGGTCTTCGGTGTGGTTCTCGTCGTGACCGCCGTAGTCCTCGGGTTGGAGATTCTCTACTTCGAGCGCGACACGATCACTTCTGGGATCGATGGCGTTCGATAGGGACGGCTACGAGACTCAGTGACGGCGTGATTTCTGGCTCGAAGATTGGCAACCTATCACCGTAGTGATCATAAATGCACGAACAGCCAGAACGCGACGACGACACTCCCGATTTTCCGTGTCAGCAAATCGTCTCCCGGGTATATCGTCTCAGTCACCCTATGGATATCTGTAGGTGTATCACAGATGGCTACTACCACCCCTCAATCCGGTGTGAACGAGTTAGAGAGTCGTATCGGGCGCTTCACCGTCCGCGGTCGTGCCCACAGTCTGAGCGCGTGGTTCGTCCTCGCACTCCGGCTCATGATGGGGTACGCGTTCGCGTACTCCGGGTTCACGAAGCTCACCGGCCCGGAACCGTTCGCGGCTGGCGGCTACCTGACGAACGTCGCGGCGGCGAACGGCAACCCCCTCGCGGGTATGTTCGCGTGGATGGGGTCGACCCCGTGGTTCGTCGAGTTCGCCAACCTCGCCGTTCCGTGGGGCGAGCTGTTCATCGGTCTCGGACTGCTCGTCGGCGCGCTGACCCGCCTCGCGGCGTTCTTCGGCGCGCTCATGATGCTCATGTTCTACTTCGGGAACTGGAGCGTCGAACACGGCCTGGTCAACGGTGACTTCGCGTACATGCTCGTGTTCCTGGCCGTCGCCGCCTTCGGCGCAGGACGCATCCTCGGGCTCGACGCGTACCTCGAACAGTACGAAATCGGTGGGAAAGCGCTCGTCGAGCGCTACCCCGCGCTCGAATACGTCCTTGGGTAACCTTGGGTAACCCACACGAGCCAACAAGCACGCAATAACACAACCACACGAAACAGGAGACACGAAATGCAACACACGATGCGCTGGATGATGACTCGCTCACTGACGATCCTCGTCATCGCAACTCTCGTACTGTCGACTGCCACTGGAAGCGTGGCTGCACACGCAGCCGATGGCGAGTCTGATTGGGGATGGGATCACATGTGGGATGACGGCCACATGGACGGCTGGGGATGGGGCGTCTGGGGCGGTGGTATGCTGCTGTTCGGCCTCGTCTGGATAGTTCTCCTCATCGGTCTCCCCGTCGTTCTCGTCTACTGGGTGACGACGCAAGGTCAGTCCCGCGAGAACGGCTCGGACCGTGCGCTCGAACTCCTTCGGGAACGGTACGCACGCGGCGAACTCTCCGAGGAAGAATTCGAAACGCGGCGTGCTCGTCTCTCGTAGACCTCTCCCTCCATCGGTGAATCGATACCGCTAGCCGAGTACCCTCACCCGCACCGATTTGACACCGCACGATTCGAAGACCTTCGTCGACAAACCTGCATTTGGCTTACTCTTCGAAGTGGCCGTCACCCTCTTCGAGCCGGGCGCGACGTTCGTGGAACTCTTCGTCGTCGATTTCGCCCCGTGCGTAGCGCGCCCGGAGTGCGTCCATGGCCGAATCAGCATCGGTAGCGGTTTCAGCGTCTCCCCGACGCATCAGCCAGTAGACGGCTCCACCAGCGACGCCGAGCATGGCGACCAGCCCGCCGAACACCCCGACGAGTGACCCGCCGCCTACCCCGGTGTTCGAACCACCCATCCCACCACCCATTCCGCCGCCCATCCCGCCAGATCCCATCATTCCGTCGTCAGTTCGACTACTCCCTGTCCCCGACGAGGAGCCGTACGGAACGGTGCCCTGCTCGACGATCGTCTGACTCGCGGGCACGTCGCCGTCCGGAATCTGACTGTCTTCGGCTGGCCCGCCGGGTTGCCCGACCACGATGCGGCCGACCATCCCCACCGAGCGGTGCGGAATGCAGTAATAATCGTAGGTTCCCGGTGTCTCGAAGGTATGTTCGAAACTCCCTCGGGAGATTGTCCCGCTGTCGAACGTATCAGCGTCGGCCGGAATCCGCTCCGAGTAGGCCGTTGCCGAATGCGCGCCAGCTTCGATCTCGAATCGAACCGTCGTGCCTGGCTCCACATACAAGCCGATCGGGTCGAAGTAGTTGTTGCCCATCTTCACGACGGGCGTCTCCTGTGCGGCTGCCGTTCCGGTGAGTCCCGCGCTTGCGACGGCACCAGTGCCGAGCAGTTGCAGGAATTGTCGTCTATTGGAGTTCATGAGTTGGTTTCGGTGTTCCTGATGTATTCATCGTCAGCCTGTCAGCAGGCACGCCACCTACCATTCGTTGGCGAGCGTATCGAGCAGGGTGTCGACGTCCGATTCGTCGTTGAAGGAATGGAACGACGCCCGAACTGCGTTCGGCTCGGGAAGCGCTCGAACGACGACACCCTCGGCGGCGAGCCGGTCGACCGTCGCTGCGGGATCGTCCACGTCGATCGTGACGAGGCCTGACTCGGGAGTGTGCGGACTCACCAGCCTGTCGACAGGGACCGCATCGACGAACCGGTCCGCGAGCGACGTGATGTGGTCCTCGGTTCGGTCCAGTCCGACGCGCTCGGCGAGGTCGATGGCTTCGCGGAGGCCGACGTGTACCGCCGGACTCGTCGTCCCGATCTCGAATCGAGGCGCGCCCGGTTTGAACGTCGTCGTCTCACTCGTCGGCTCCGTCACGCCGCGATAGCCGACCGCCCGGGGTTCGAGTCGATCGGCGAGCGCGCGGCGGACGTAGAGGAATCCCGCGCCCCACGGTCCGAGGAGCCACTTGTGCCCGGCCCCGGCGACCACGTCTGCCCCCCACTCGTGGACGTCCACGGGGAGCTGCCCGATGGCCTGCACCGCGTCGACGAGTGTGAGTGCTCCCGCGTCACGTGCGACGTCGACGAGGTCACCGACGGGGAGGCGTGTCCCGTAGTTCCACGTCACGGCACTGAAACAGACGAGGGATGCACCCTCGACCGCCTCGGTGTACTGATCTCGGTCGAGCCGACCGTTCTCGCTCTCGACGACGCGTACCTCGACGCCCTCGCGTTCGAGCCGCCGCCACGGGAGGATGCCAGCGGGGTGTTCGAGATCGGTTCTGACGACAACGTCGCCCGGCGACCAGTCGAGTGTGGTGGCGATCCGGTTGATGCCATCGGTGGTGCTCTGGGTCAGCGCAATCTCGCTCGCGTCCGCACCGAGGAAGTCCGCGACGTCCGCGCGAACGTCCTCGTAGGTTGCGAACGCCGTCGAATACGGTCCATCGTCTGCGGGAGACTCGTACTCATGATACTCGAGAAATCGCTCCACTCGCTCGACGACGGCCCGTGGGCTCGGTCCGTGCGCGCCCGTGTTCAGGTAGGTCGCCTCGTCGAGTGCGGGGATCGACGCCCGCAGCTCGGCGGGCGTCACCGCTGGTCACCCGATTGCGTGACCCGCTGGACGACGTGGGTGCTCGCCGTGCCCGTATTCGAAGACTTGGCTTGTCCCGACCCGGTGTCGAGGCGTTTCAGGAGTTCGGCGGGCAGACGCGCGTACACTTCAGCGTTTCCGACGAGCGCGTCCCTCGTCGTGAACTCGTCGACGGCGTGAGCTGTGTCCGTTCCCAGGCCGAACTCGACGGTCGAGATGCCGGCGTTTCGAATCTTTTTCGCGTCGCCACCGCCGGTCGCACTTCGACGGTAGACCCGGTCTCCTGTGACGCCGCTGGCCACGGCGACGACGGCGTCTACCAGCGGCCCGTCGGGGTTTTCGTACGTCCCGATGGACCAGTTCGCGTCGGTGATTTCGACGCAGTCGTGACCAGCCACGATGTCGCGGATGCTGTCAAGCACGTCGGGGGTATTCACACCGGCGGTGAGCCGAACGTCGAGGTGAGCCTCTGCGGCCCCTGGAACGACGTTCACGCGGTCACCGCCGCGGACGACGCCGAGATTCATCGACGGTTGCTCGAACAGGTCCCGTGCGATCTCTTCACCGAACCGTGGTTCGTAGTACTCGACCGACTCGTCGACGACTGCTTGGACGGTCGGGTCGAGATCGAACGTCGTCTCGGAGAGCGTCGATTCGACGTCGTCGACGGCGTCGCATAGACATCGAATCGCGTTCGTGCCGAGCATCGGGCGCGATCCGTGGGCGGACTGCCCCGTCGCCGCGAGGGTGAGCCAGATGCTCCCCCGGTCGGCGACCGTCGTCGAGTGTCGGCCCTGCTCGCAGGTCGTCTCGCCGATGACGCACGCGTCCGCGGAGACGTCCCACGTCTCGAGGAGTGTCGGCAACCCCGCATCGCCGGCGACTTCTTCGTCGCTCACCAGCACAAAGTCGATGGTCATCGGTGGCTCTGTGTCGGTTTCGGCGTACGCCTGTGCCACGGTCAGCATCGCCGCGACAGCACCTTTCATGTCGGTTGTGCCGCGGCCGTAGATCAGGTCACCGTCGCGTTCGCCGAGTGGATCGAACGTCCACTCGTCAGGGTCGAATGGTACGGTGTCGAGGTGTCCCTGATAGAGGAGCCTCCGGTCGGACGAGCCCGGAAGGGTCGCCACGAGGTTCGGCTTTTTTGGGTCGGAGACGACTCGCTCGGTTTCGATGTCGAGGTCGGCGAAGAACGACTCGACCCACGTCACGATCTCACGGGTGTCGCCCGGTGGGTTCTGCGTGTCGAATCCGACGAGCGTACTCGTCAGGTCAACGACGTCGTCCTGATGGTCACGGAGGTAGGTGAGAGCGGGGTCGATAGTGGAGCGTGTCATGGGCTGTGGTTTCTGGTGGTACGACGGATTGATCGCACGTTTATTTGTTCGAATCGTACAATACTATTCGGAGTGGATCTGGTTTCATTCATTATCAGTGGTCAGTGTGCTTTGTCTTCTGTGAGTGGTTATCCTCGAACGAAATCGACGAGTCGTTGTGCGAGTCCAAGGCGGTGGACCTTCGCTTCTTGAATCGCCTCCTCCAGCTCGTCACGCTCGACGATGCCGATGAATTCGCCGACCTGCTCGCCATTCGCGTAGATGAGCGTCGTGGGCGTCTTCCGGACACCGTATTCTTCAGCCGTCTCCAAGTCTTTCTGGATGTCAACCTCGCGAAACTCGACATCGGGGAACTCGTCCTCGATGCCCTCGTTCTTCTCTCGTTGCGTGGCGCACGCCCCACACGTCTCCTGGGTGAAGAGGATGACTTCGGTCACAGGTGTCTATACGGTCTTGGTAGTTATTGGACTTACTATTCAATATCATAGCCCGTGACCCGACAGGATCTTCGATTCGAAAGGACGGTCACCGCTCCGGGGTGAGCAGTGTCCCAAGCCGCGACGGAATGCAGTCGAAGACACGTTCCCACGGATTCCGGTGCTCGTCGAGAGCGACGAGCGTTCCGCGAACGAACGGCTTCACCGGCGGGATGCCGATTTCCAACTCGTCGAGCTCCGCCACCTCGAAGCGATCGTCGGTTCTGAAGGTCGCTGCCGTGTCGCGGTTGAGATGGCAGCCGGCTGCGCCGCGCCGCCAGACGGGATTTGCGGCGTCTTGGACGTGCGCGAGCCACCCGTCAGCGTGGACGTGTTCGAGAAATCGGAACTCGCCACCTGGTTTGAGTACCCGGGCGACCTCGTCGAGTGCCGCGTCGACGTCGGGAATCGTACAGAACACGAGCGACGCGATGACGACATCGAACGAGTCGTCGGCGTACGGAAGCGATTGCGCCCCCTCGGGGCGAATCTCGATGTCGAGGTCGAGGTCGTTCGCTTTCTGTTCCGCTCGTCGTCGCATGTGTGGATCCGGTTCGATCGCGTGGAAGACGAGCAATGGATCGTACTCGGTTGCCGCTTCGAAGTACGGGAACATCGCACCGGTCCCCGCCCCGAGATCGAGCACAGCTCCGTTCAGATTCTTGGTGAGAAACTCGCGGTGCTCCCGGAGAAGTGTCTCCTCGGCGTGTTTCGTCACCGGATCGTACACGGCCGCGAACAGCGGGTGTGATGGGGAATCGTCTGTCGTCATTCTTCTGTAGTCGTGGTACTGATTTTACGGGCGCACCGCAACGCCAGTGGGCATTGAACCGACTTCCACGTCGGTTTCCCGCTGCTGGGTCGTCAAGTCGATCACGGAGATGCTGCCGGAGCCGATATTGGTCACGTAGGCGTAGCGTCCGTCCGGTCTCACTTTTACAATGTGCGGTATCTCTCCTACGCTTATTTTCTCCTCTACTTGTTTCGTAGCGGTGTCTATCACCGACACGACGTTTGCCGACTCGCTGGTCGCGTACGCGTAGTTCCCGTCGGGATGAAATGCGATTCCGTGCGTCCCGCTGCCGATATCGATCGTGTCGCTCACTTCCAACGAAGCAGCGTCGATAACGGTGACTTGGTCCTTGCCACGGCTGGAGGCGTAGATGATCGACCCGTCCGGAGATGGCTCCGCCACGTGAGTTGTCGGACCGATTTGAACTTCCGTGAGTATCTGCCCCGCTTCAGTGTCGATGACGATCGTCTTCTGGCTCTCACCACCACCGATGTAGAGTTGGCTTCCGTCCGCACTGAACGCCGGTACGTGGGCGATCGTTCCAACTGAAATCTTTTGATCTACCATCTCTTTTTGGAGATCGATACGCCGTACCTCTTTGGTACCCCCAGTTGCAGTGTACGCGTAATTGCCACTGGGGCTGATCGCTGTGTGGAGCGGATTTGGTCCCACATCGATGGTACTCATCACTTGACGAGCGGCCGTGTCGATCACGGTGATGATGTCCGCACCGTTATTGACGACGTACGCTCGCGAGCCATCGGGAGAAAAGGCAACGAAATGGGGCCGCTTCTCGACCTCGATGGTCGTCTGGACCTCCATTGCTGCTGAATCTATCACCGATACTGTGTTACTTCCTTGGTTGGTCACGTAGACCTCTCCATTGTTCGGTGCCTGTGTCGAGCATCCGGCTAATGAAACGCCAGCGGTCACGCTCCCTGCGATACCGAGGGTCTTCAGCCAGTTCCGCCTGGTGTAGTTACGAGTCATGTGTGAATCTGTTGGGTCGTGTTGCTGCGTTCTCCGACCGGTTCTCATCTCATACCTCTCAACGTGTCACGCCGGGTCTCGAACTCCCCTTCGTCGATTTCACCACGTGCGTACCGTTCGCGAAGTATCGCGAGCGCGCGGTCGGAACCGGGTGCCTCTTCGCTCGGTCCCGCCTCCGAAGACTCCGTTGGAGGGGTAGACTCGTGCGACGAGTGATGCGATGAACAGCCAGATCGACCCCTATGCCGACCATGGCCGTGCCCCATCATTCCACCGCCGAAGAGTCTCCCAAGACTCCTCCCACGACCGCCATGCATGCCGTGTGGGCCAGCGTGGCCGCTCCTCTCGAGGAATCTCCTGGATCCCGAGGTCGACAACTGTTCTCCGACCGTCCGTACCGCTTCGAGTAAGCTCGTCATGAGTGCAATCTGTGTTCTGTGGGGCGCGAGTTGGTACCCCTTTTACAACCGAATCTACGGTCTTGCGCTTTATTGGAATTACTATTCATTTTCGAAAGTCTACGCTCAACACCTGCCACCCATCGATTGGGGATACTGATGCTCTCTCCCACCTGATCGGCGGACAACCGATGCCCCTGGACTGCGGTGAGATTGGTGTCACTGCTTGCGGAGTCACCGGTCAGTGCAGACCCCGGTCCCGGTGTGTCGGACGTCTCGTGAGTCCCTGAACCACAGGCGACCAAGTCCTGTCGGGAGTCGCCGAACGAGCTGTCCCGCGGGAAACAGTTGACGAAGTCGCGCGCCAGATTCCTCGCGTACGTCCTGACGGTGAGCCGACACTCACTCGTGCGGTGGGCCTGACGCACGTCCAGGTAGAGACCAATCGGAACCAGTGGAACCACGTAGATCGTGGCGATCGCGACCCCGAACTGGAGCGGATGCCGCGGTGGAAGGCCCAGAAATCCAGCGAAGACGACGATCCAAAAGACGAGCCCCTGACAGATGATGACTCGCCAGTTGTTCGCTGGGAGTCGCGGACGCGTCGTCGCCTGTGCGCGCTTACTGGCTGCTGCCGGCGCGTCGGTCGGTGGTGTGGAAGTCACGGTCGTGTCTGGGTGTCGTTCGGAGCCGCTCTGCTGGTCAGCGCTACCCGTGGCTGTTCAGCAGCATCGGGTTCGCCGGGTCGTCGGAGTCTTCGGGTAGTCGTCGGCACGGCCTTTCGATGGATCTACGAACCCAGTTGTTCGTTGCGAAGCGTTCGTAGACGGTCGTCGTATTCGTCCTCAGTCAGTTCTCCGCGAGCGTAGCGCTCGCGAAGCGTTTCGATTGCTTGGGCTTGGCCGGTGTCGTCGCTCCGGTCTCGATTGCCCACGCCGTATACGAGGAGCAGGACGAGTCCGATCAGGAGCAGCGGCCAGAGGAACATTCCGCCGCCGAGCATTCCGAAGCCGCCGAATCCCATCATCCCCCCGCCCATCGTGAGGAGCGGAAGGACGACGAGCGCTCCGAGTACGAGGAGGACGATCGTCGCTGTGCTGGTTCGATTCGTTGTCGTCATTGGAGTTCACTTTCCGTGGTAAGCTGGTCGGTTACAACTGCGAGCACTCGCTGGAAGCGTTCGTGAACCTCGGTCGCGATCCCGTCCAACTCCGAGTTCTCCGTGATGGCGACGAGTTGCTGTGGGTCGACGGCGCTCACGACGACGTCACCGGCATCCGTCTCGTAGACGACGACGTTGCAGGGGAGGAGAGCTCCCAGGTCTGGCTCTTCGACGAGCCCCTCGTGGGCGAGCGGGGGATTGCAGGCACCGAGAATCCGGTACTGGTCGACGTCGACATCGAGCTTTTCTTTCAGCGTCGTCTTGACGTCGATGTCACAGAGGATGCCAAATCCTTCGTCCTGGAGCGCGGTCGTGACTGCGGTTACGACGTCGTCGAACGGTGCGTCGATCGTTGTAGTGATGGTGTACGTCATGATTCTATGCCGTGTGTTGGGTTTCCAAGATCGCGATTAGTCTCTCGGCTTCTGCGTCCGACAGTCCAGCACCGCCCCACGCCTCCGGTGCGGTGAAGGCACGGAATCGGCGGCGCTCGGCAGCCTGTCTGCGTTGTTCTCGTGAGTCGATTCGGGCTGTGTGTTGCGAGTCGTTCATTGTGGTGGTCGGTTTTGTCGTGACGCGCGTTTCGAGTCAGTACGTGACCGGAGTCGACGCACGTCGAGTTCTGTTCAGATCGCTTGATTCGTCCCCGACGGAGTCGGAGAGATCGTTGTCGTCAGGGTAGTTCAGGAACCCATCTGCATTTTGTGTGTCCGTTCCTTCTCTCCACAATACTATGGATGATTGCAGGAGACATAACCGGCCGAGTCCATTTGCTGGCCCAGCAAATCGCCCCGTCATTCAAGGCTCCCTCTCGTGGTCACTGGAGCACCTCCGGAGGTGCCAGCCGACGATACGGATGCGAGTGGAAGCCACGAGAGGATGTGAACGGAGGGAGTCAGCACTCACTGGGTGAGCGAGGCTCGTCGGTTCTCGAACTCCTCGTCCGAGAGTTCACCCCGCGCGTAGCGCTCGCGGAGTTCGGTGAGTGCAGTATCCGGCCCAGAGGACTGCCCCTCGCGGTTAGTCCCGTACACGAAGAGCAGGATGAGTCCGATCAGGAGCAGCGGCCAGAGGAACATCCCGCCCCCGAGCATCCCGAAGCCGCCAAGTCCGCCCATACCGCCCCAGCCGCCGCCCATCATACCGCCGCCGTAGCTTCCACTACCGTGGGCAGCAGCTGTTCCAGTCGCTGCGACCAGCAGTGAGACGGCGAGTAGCGCGAGTCGACGAGCAGTACGTCCGAGGTGAGTGGTGGGTTTCGTCATAATTGTGAATTGGTGGTGAGTTTCGGTATTCGGTCGAAGCGGTCGAAACGCTCAGGGCCTATCAGCAGTGGCCCTGCCCGTACATCCCGCCGTTGTAGTCGTTGTCAGCCATGTCCTGGGCCATCTCGTCGACGGTCACACCCATGTGCGATTCCATCCACTCGACGCTACCAGGGCCCATGTGTTCGGTCATCTGCGCCTCCATCCAGGCCGCCCAGTCATCGGCGGTAGCATTGTCAGTGGGCGCATCGTCTGCGGTCGTGTCGGTGCCGTGTGCGCTGACCACGGGCGCGGCGAACGCGAGTCCGACGATCGCGAGCGCCACGAGCAGCCAGCCGCCGAGTTTGAAGTTGGTCATTGTCTTTCTCCTCGGTTACTCGTAGGACCCCTCGGGAGTTATCGACGTGGGTGTGAATCCACGCAGGAGAACGTTCGAGAACGTGTATAGAGTGTTCTAATCGTTTTTCAGGACAAGGAGCGTTTCTCCGGCTCGAATTCGATGGATTAGCACTCAAGCCCTCTCCCGGGAGGACCAAGGCCACAGGAACAACAGCCTGAACGATCGGAACCCGGACCTGCAACCGAGTCACTCGACGTATCTCACGACACGCGCCATGCCCGCATCGAGATGGTAGAGATTGTGACAGTGGAACAACCACCGGCCGGGATTGTCCGCGTGGAAGTCGATCGTCACCTGCCCTCGATGTCCCGGAACGATGACGGTGTCTTTGACTGCGTTGCCGACCTGGAAGAAGTGGCCGTGAAGGTGCATCGGATGGACGACTGGACTCTGGTTGGTCATCCGAATCCGAACGTGTTCTCCGGGTCGAATATTTAGCGGATCGGCGTCCGGATAGGCCTGTCCGTCAATCGTCCACACGTACTCACCCCTACCGCGAGACAGCGTCAAGTCGAACGTCCGGTCGGGATCGTCGCTCACACCGTCGAGCGAGGAGAGTGCTCGAAGGTCGCCGTACTGCAATCGGTTACTCGAGGACGATGGGGTCTGGGGGGTGCCCGAACCACCTGTGGATTCGTACTCGACGACGGCTCTAGCTGGTGGTTCGTTCCCGTCGAGTGCGTCCGCCTGAACGAACCATCTTCCCGGATTCGTCGCTTCGACCACGACGTCGTACCGCTCGCCGGCTCCGAAGACGAACGAGTCAGCCTCGACCGGTTCGACGGGCTGGCCATCGGCATGCGTCACCGACAGCTCGTGTCCAGCGATTCGCACACCAAAGACTGTCGCGCTGGCGGCATTCACGAACCGAAAGCGAATCCGATCGCCCTCCGTTACGTCGAACGTCTGGGGGTTCTCGGACAGTTGACCGTTAATCAAAAGCCCCTCGTATGGCGGTCGAACGTCTCCCATCATTCCACCCATTCCGCCACCACCCATCCCACCGTCCGACGGAAGACGGGGTTCTTTAGAGAGGTAATCGTCGAGAACGACAACGTACTCGCGGTCGTATTCGACGTGTGGGTCACGTTCTTCAACGATCAGGGGGCCGAGTAATCCACGATCGAGTTGGAGTCCGACGTGGCTGTGGTAAAAATACGTCCCAGCGGGTTCGGCACGGAACTTGTATGTGAATGTATCACCGGAGGCAACTGGATCTTGCGTCACGTTCGGCACTCCGTCGACCGGATTCGCAACGGGAATTCCGTGCCAGTGAATCGTCGTCTCCTCCTGAAGGTCATTAGCCAGTTCCACGCTGAGCACGTCACCTTCCTGCACGCGCAGCTCTGGGCCCGGGTACTGTCCATCGTACAGCCAAGTAGTCGTCGACGCATCCGAAGCTGGTCGAATGGTCCCAGACGTCGCAGTGAGGCTGACGGATGTATCTGGGTCAGCTGTGACAGTCGGACGGGGGGTCACCGCACGATCTCCATCATCGTCGGTCCCCGGGAGCTGACTGGCACACCCCGCAAGCGCTCCGAGAGCCGATAATCCTGATAATTGGAGGAGCTTACGCCGAGAAAGTTCTACGGAGGTCATTGCCTTCGGTTTCGCGGTCAGCGAGTAAAGGCCTCGCGATGAGGGAGGTTCATACGGCCGTCCTCGTTCGGAGTTTAGTCCCGGCGATACGGTGAACGATCACGGACACGCGTAGAACATCCCGCTAGTTCGCCTGTTTCTGTTGTAAGTCGTCGCTCGGATAGATGCGATACGTTCGCCCTTGGCGCTCGCGGTACAGTAAGCCGCGCTTCTCAAGGGCACTCACCGTCTGACTGACCTTGCTCTTCGAGAAGTTCGAGCGATCTCGGAGTTCGATCTGTGTGATACCTGGGGACGAGAGGACCGGTTCGAGGATTCGGCGTTCGTCATCCGGCAAGAGGTCCAATACGCGAGCCTGTGGCTGGGACTCCGGATTGATCTTTTCCTCTGCTTGAACGGCCCCATCCTGCGATTCGATACTCTCAGTTGGATTCGCCATCTCCGTCTGTGAGCGGTCGTTTGCGTCTGTGCTGGTGAAGTCGTCTCGGACCGCGAGATACCCCCCACCGATGACAGCCGAGACGAGGAGGGTCCCGAGGCCGTACCAGAGCGGGTTCGTTCCGTGAACTGACCCCATCGACATGCCCATCATCGATCCCATCTCCTCGAAGACCTGCTGTTGCTGGTACGCTTGCCAGCTGAGCGCACCGCCGACGATGAAGACGGCAGCGACCAGGCCACCGACTACTGTATCGGCTCGCCGACGATTCATTCATCCCGCCTCGATATGTCGTGGCATCCGTTCATGAGTGAAAGTTGGCGAGACATTGCTGTAGCAGTTGTGATTGGTCTTGGCGGACTTATTGAGAGACACTTTTCAACTGGCACAGATAATTATCTTACAAGTCGGTTTCGTGGTGACACTGGTTGTCGCGGCCGGTATGTTCCCGTACTGTACACGCTTCGGTGGGCCGTAGTTCGTCTCTGTTCTTTATGTGTACAGGGATGACAGAGCTATCAACTGGCGGATAACGACCGGACGTGAGGCATCCATAGTCACCTGCCAATACTAAGATATTTCCCGTTATGAATCGTACCGGCTAGTATGGGAACTAGGCCCACGGACCTCCGGATGGATATCGGGCGAATCGCAGATGAGTCGGTTGCCCGTGTCGCCCCCGATGCCACGGTCGCCGAGATCGCTCACACGATGATCTCTCAATCGAAGTGTGCGAGGTATGTAGTGGTGGAAGAGGCCGATCAGCTCGCCGGGATCATCACCGACCGGGACCTGATCGCCGACGTACTCACCGAGGAGAGTGAGTTCAGTGTGCTCGCTGCCGAGACGAGCGGAGACAACATACGAGCCAATGACATAATGACGCGTGACCCTCTCACCGTATCAGCAGATGCTGAGATCCCAAAAGTGCTCAGACAAATGAACGATGCTGGTGCCCGACACGTCCCAGTCATTGAAGACGAGAGCGTCGTCGGCATGATCACCTTGGATGATCTAATTACGCACGTCGCTGGCGAGAGCGCACATGTTTCAGCACAGATGGATAACGTAGCGGGTATCATCCGCACGGAGTCCACGCACGATTGAAACACTCAATGCTGTCTCAGAGCGGTTAGTGATGCTCATGGCTCTGGGAACCCCCAGCTCCTGAGACTTGCGGGTGCTGATGGGCAAACTCGGAAGGACTGTTCTCGAACGATCGCTTGCATCGCTTCGAGCAGAAGTAGTACGTCTCGCCGTCGTGAGTGATACTCGGCCCGTCATCATCCGTCCGCATCCCGCAGACCGGATCACGGTACTGTCCAGGCGCACCGAGCCCTCGCCTGTAAACATAGATGAGGAACCCCGAGAGGGCGAACGCGATCAAATTAAGGTAGAACGTGTAGTTGAGCTCGAAATACGTCTTCTCCGTGGCCGTTTCACCGCTGGCGAGGTTCGGAACGATCTCCAGTACCTCGAAGAGTTGTTCCATGAGGAAGCCGGTGAACGCCATCGTCACGAAGAACACACCGAGGATGTAGGCCATCACCTTCCAGCCGTAGTACTTCCGATAAACGTTCAGGACGGGAATCGTGATGAGGTCGGCGTAGACGAACGCGATGACGCCCGCAAAGCTGACGCCACCACCCCAGAGCGCGACGGCAAAGGGAACGTTTCCGATACTCCCGACGAAACTGAGAACAGCAACGGTCACACCCATAACCGCGTTTTCCGCACTCGCGAGCAGGCCATCACCCTTCAGGAAGAGCGTGTTCCACACCCACTGTGGAACGAAGACGATGACGAACCCTGAGATGAGAAAACCTGCGATAACGTCCTTCCAGATCATCGACCATTCTTTGCGGTACTGGTTGCCGACCTTGTACCAGCCGCCCCACGAGAGGAGCTCGTCACGCCACCCGCCGCTACTCGCAATCTCCTGCTCATACGTCTCCATGCAGCCCGCAGAACAGAATTTTAGCGTTTCACCACCATCGGTCACGATCGAAAATTCGTCTTTCCCTTCCATCCCGCAGGTTGGGTCTTCGGTGATGCCCTGGTCGTGATCGTGCTGATTCAGTTCCTCCCGGACGTCTTCGAAGAGGTTCTCGGGAAGCGTCAGGTGGACGAGAAGCGCCATCACGGCGATGAGGATGATGCCACCGAGGAGTTCGGCGACGAGGAACTCCCAGCCGAGGAGAATCAGGATCATCAGGCCGAGTTCGATGATGAGGTTCGTCGACGCGAACATGAATGCGAGGAAGTTCACGACGGCCGCCCCTTTCTTGAACAACCCTTTGCCGATCGCGACGGCACCAAAGCTACACCCGCTGCTCGCGGCGCCGAAGACGGTTGCTTTTGTGAGTCCGCTGACGTCGGCGTCTCCAAGGATCTGAGCCATGCGCTCTTTGGAGACGTAGACCTGGACGAGGCTCGTGATTGTCAGCCCCATGATGATCGCCCACGCAGCGGTCCAGAGGAAGCCGACGCCGATCCGTAACGACTCGAGAATCCCGTCCAAGAGGGCAGCTTGCATATCTAGACCATCACAGCCATCTGTTTTGTTAGTTGTCCTTACGAAAATGAAGCAATGATTACGCCCGACCGTGCATTCGAATGTGTTCGCCTCTCTCGACTGTCGCCTACCGTTCGAGGTCTGCGTTCCCGGTCATCAATTACCTGAAGATAGGCGCTAAGGCCCCTCCCTCAACGAGCGACCGGAGGGAGCGAGTAGGGAGGGGATACAGCGCCGTCATCGCCTGTTCATTCGCCCGATACACTCGGCCCGCAGGCCAACGGTCCGGTATCTTCATGTCCCTACAACGTCTATACATCGTCTATGGAACGGTTCGAACTCAACGGCCACGAAGTCGTAGACGGCGACGTTCGCGCCACCGGCAACGGCGCACACGTCTACGTCCCGCGACGGTGGCTCGGCGCGGATGTGAAAATCGTTCGCGTTTCCGAACCCGACCACGACGACGAATAGGCCATGAACTACAGGATTGGTTGAACTCCCCGGCAACTCCCGAAACCGCGCGGGGGCGGCGTGGGGAACGTTCCTGCAGATGCTCGAATACAAGTGCGAGCGGGAAGGCACGCACTTCGTGGCGGTCGAACCAGCGGGAACGACCAAGGAGTGCGCAGCGTGCGGTGTCTCGACGGACAAGCCGCTCTGGGTCCGCGAACACTCGTGCCCGTCGTGCGCGTTCACCGCTGACCGGGACTGGAACGCGGCGTACAACATCTTGGTACGCGGTCTGAAGCAAGTAGGGACGGGCTGTCCCGAATCAACGCCTGCGGAGACTGCGCTCCCTACGGTGACCCATTCGGTTCCTGCAAAGCGCGTCGTGGAAACAGGAAGCCCCACCCTCAAGGAGCGAGCCGCGAACGCCGCGAGCGAGTAGGGTGGGGAGGAAGTCACTCCGTGTACATTGATTCCAGTCGGCAATCGCTTCTCTTCCTTGCAACGAAACGTTTCACGGACAGGAGTGCTGTGTCGTCCTATTGCCTCGCGGTATTTCCGGGCACGTTGTCGAGGTGGTGCCTCTTTTGAATATTAGGAGAAAGTCGCTTGAAGGAGTCAAACGTATCTCTACCCATGAGCACTCCGACCACCAACCAAGAAGCGTACGAGATGGACACCATGGCCGGTGTGACGCACCTCGACCCGTTGGCACTCGCCGGAGCTGCAGCTGTGGTCTCTGCGGTCGTAATGCTCCTGCTCGGCGTGTTCGGAGCGATCGGCGTCTACGAGGACGCGGTCGCGATGATGCAACAGTGGCACCTGTTCTTCGAACCGACCGTGGTCGGGACCGTTTCGGGCATGGTGGAGGCTGTTGTCATCAGCTTCGTCCTCGTGTACGCGTTCGCATGGATGTACAACGCTTTCACTCGGTGAGGTATCGAACGCGACGAGATTCCGTTTGGGCAACGTCCCCCTGAATCGAACCAGATAGCGTGAAAGAACATTCGGCCGTATCTCTAGTCAGGAGGAATATCCCATGACTGAATTCACAGACACGGAGAGCTCGAACAGCTCGGTCGTCGGGTACATCGATCGAAACAAGATTCTGCTCGCTGGACTCCTCGGTGTCATCGGAAATACACTTGGCGTCATCGCCGATCTCGCCTCCGGGTACTCACTGGAGGGTGCCGCGACCATTACGACCGCGTTCTCCGTGCTTTCTCTGGATAACATCTCGTTGTTTCTAGCGTCGAAGCCACCTTCCCAGGTCGTTTTTGGACACTACTTGGCCATCTTCGGTATCCCGCTCGGGTTGTTCGGCCTCTGGTAAGTGTACTAGGCCATCCAGCCCGCAGGTTGAGTACTCTCACGTGTGGCGTAGTTCATCGGTGTTCTCACCTACATCATCGGGACAATCTTCCACAGCACGTTCGCGTTCATCACGTTCAGTATACAGGCAGCCGATGGTGTTCCGCCCGCGGGGGAACAGGCGACGCAGACGATGCTTGACCAGTTCGCGCTCGTCTTCGAACCGCTGGCCGTGATAATGGTGGGCGGATTGGTCGTTTCGCTAGGGCTGATCTTCTTCGCGATTGCGTTCAGCGAGACGTACTACCCCCGCTGGTTCGCGCTGGCGAACCCGCTCGTCATCCAGGGGGTGACCGGTGCAGTCGTCCTCGTTGCCCCACTCGAGATTCGGATCTTCCTCATCGTCACTGCGTACAACCTCTCGCTGGTGGCGTTCTTTGCGCTCTCGACCGTACTCCTCCGCAAAAGCCGACTCCACACGCACCCGACGCCTCGAATCGAAGCAGCGTGACCAGTCGGCACCACGTCTCGCCTTTTCAGTTAAATACGATGTCCTTCACATCGCGACGTTACCTTACATCAGAAGAACATCGGGGGGCAAACCCTTCGGTTCGAAGCAGATACTGTGATAATTCTACAGAACCTATTCTACAGCACGGAGAGAAATCCCATGTACGTCACCGACAAAGCGGAGATCGTCATCGATGCATCGCCCGAAAAAATCTGGGAGTACGTGACCGACCCGGTTCACTGGACGGCGTCGAACCCCGAGGAACACTACGGGCTCGAATACGACACGCCCGACAATCGGCCGCGTGAGGGTGCGACGTTCCACCAAGCCGAAGAGGTCGCCGAGATGTTCGCTGACCTCCACGGCCGATTCCAGTACATCGATCATCCGAACGTAGCGGTCTGGACGGGCACGGCGTACTATCCGCTCCTTCGCGGCCTCGTCACCGTTCGGATTCCCGAAGGCGGCACCATTCGGCTCGATGAGACTGACGAGGGAACCCGGATGTCACACGCCGTCTGGATGGATTTCCCAAACAATCGTCGAGGTCGATTCCTGAAGTGGCTGTTCACGAACGTTCTCGACGGGAAGGCAAAGCTCTACGACCACACCAACAAGGAGCTCGTGTTCTTCAAGGAACGACTCGAATCCGCAGCGTCTTCCCCGACCGCGTAAGCTGCTGACAGCAGTAGCTCTCATCGATCTATGGATGCGTTGATGAATGTGCGTACCACTCTCGTCCGCACACCCTTCCGACAGACCGACCGTGCCCGACACGTTCACACGCCCGACGGCATCGAAATCACGGAGGTGATAAACCAGCTCACGAATCCGCGCTGCCGAGCCAGTACAGAAGATCGCCTCGAGACACCAGTCCCCGTGATGCATGTGCTGCATTGTGTTGATGACGTCCTCGAAGTCGTGTTGGACCGTATGGAGATCACCGATGACGAGAGTGTGTTCGTAATCGAACGCAATCGTCGCCACAGCGTTGCCGTCAATCGCTTCGAGCTGCGTGTGGCGTTCGATGTACTTCGAAATCATCGCCCTGTGTGTGGGATCGGACTACTGTCTCGAACTGATGAGTGCGTACGCGATAACGGTGATTCTCGGTATCGTTATCTTGACGATGCTACTGGTTGCTGGTTATACACACTACAAAGAAAAAGTCGAACAGTACACCCCGCATCTCCCTCTATTTTCGACCACAGTGTTGATAATCATGGGTCTTGGGTTCATTGCTGGATTGTTCTAAATCAGCTCGCCCGCCTCAGGCTCTGTTTTCAGTTTCGATTCGAAGATTACCGCACCCGGAGAATCGTACTATGATAAGCACAATTAGGCACTGTCTAGTTAGTGACCTCCCCAACCGGTGTTCGCCCATCGAGCGCTTGATGCGGTCTCTGAAAATTGTAGTATTGCACAAATTCTATGAATCACTCGCGGACGCTTCCGTGACTGCCCACCCACGAATTATGGAAGCGGTCGACTCGCATTTTGAGGGTGTGAAACCACTTTTCGATGAGGTTTCGCTCTACATAGTCAAGCCGACCGCTCAATCCTAATCGAGAGAGGGCAGTCTGATAGCCGTAGCTATCAACGAGAAACACAGCATCTGAGAGATCGTGTTTCTCCGAGAGTCGATGGAGAAACGCAGCAGCCGGATCGGTACCATGTCGTCCAAACAATTCGACGTCAAGAATCAGCTTTGTCTCGATGTCTATTGCAGCGTACAACCAAGACCACTCGCCATTGATTTTGACAGCGGTCTCGTCGACCGCAACCCGCTTCGGCGTTGCCTCAGGCGGGTTGTGACCGCTGTCAGCCAGTCGATATACTCACTGCCAAACAGCTTGATGAGACCGTTCAACGCCGAGATATCGAAGAATCTGTTTTGTTTCTCTGAGCGAATATCCGGTCGCGTGGAGCTGGACAGCGAACGCCCTAACGGGCGTCGCTGTCCGCTCACGCTCCCAAGTTTCTTCTAAATCCGTCGCAAAGCACTCGCTGAGCAGGTCTGCGAGCTTCATCCCAAACACACTCAACGACCTGCTCGTTCCTCAAACTGGCTTAACTAGACAGTGCCCACAATTACCATAAGTAAGGAGTGTGTCATCTCTAACTGAACCATGGCAACGACAGAAACACTCGATACGGAGATTTGGGGCCGTTCAGTCACGTTCGATTACTCCGGGCACTGGGTCGGATACTCGCTGCTCCTCCTGCGAATCGTCATGGGCTGGACGCTCTTCCAAGGAGGCGTCACGAAACTCATCACCTATCTCGACGCAGATCCGTCGAACAACTGGACGGCTGCCGGCTTCCTGATGAATGCCGTCCCTGCGGGCAATCCGTTGATGGGGCTCTGGGGGAGCATGGCTGGCAGCCCCCTCATCGACCAGTTGAATATGTGGGGCCTCACGCTGACCGGACTCGCGCTCATCCTCGGCGCGTTCGTCCGGTGGAGCGCCTTCTGGGGCGCGATTATGATGCTGTTCTACTGGCTTGCGTCGCTGACCGGCGGGCTTCTGGCAGGGCTTCCGGTTGCACACGGCTGGGTCGTCGACGACCACATCGTCTACGCAGTCCTGCTGTTCGGGTTGGGGGCGTTCGGTGCTGGCCGGATACTGGGCCTCGATGTCTATCTCGAACGGCTCAACGTGGTTCAGTCCAATCCCTGGCTCAGATATCTGCTCGGGTGAGCTCCCCTTACTTGCTCGTTTCGCTCGCTCCGTGAGGGAGGAGGGCTCAGCGCCTGCAGTCCGGTAGACGGAATCTGACGACTGATTTCCACGAACCCTCATTCTCTGCAAGTGCGTGCTTTCAGCTACGTACCGAGCAGCCCACTTTCGATTCTGAACAACAACCGCATTGAATCATCCCGGCGTACATATAGACATGAGCACGACAACCACCGGTACTGTCGACCGCACTGAAACGCCTACCGAATCGATCCGTCTCTTGGACTCAAGAGCACTCGCGTCGGCAGCAGCCGTCGTTGCGGCCGTAGTGATGTTGTTGCTCGGGATTTTCGGTGCAATCGGCGTCTATGAGGGTGCCGTTGGGATGATGGAGCAGTGGCACCTGTTCTTCGAGCCGACGGTCGTCGGCACGATCGCTGGCATGATCGAAGCAGCCATCATCACGTTCGGTCTTACCTACGGAGTTGCGTGGCTGTACAACGCCTTCGCACGGTGAGGTCGACCGAGAGAACGGGCCGGCAACCGAGGCTGACAGGTGAACGAGTGACAGCAGTGCTGGGCTCGATAGTACGGAGAGATCACGTGCGACCGCATCCTCATGCCCACGGACGTCCCAGTGCTGACTGTCCGGGTGCGGGGAGTCGCATTATCCAAATGAGATGTAACCTCTAGCCGTACTCGACCCGCAGAACGAGGGCAAATCACCGTATCGGTCCTCCAGAACCAGACATCAACCGTTAGGAGAACTACCCTTCGACGGTAGCTGACTGCGAAACCGAGTTGTCGTATTTCTCGCGAAACTCGCCGATCAGCTGGCCCATCTCGGCGTACCAGTCGTTGAGTAATCGCTGCATATCGTCAGCAATCTTGTCGGGGTCAGTCGGCCGGTAGACGTGGTAATAGCCGCCCTGATCGTAGTTGATCTGTTCTTTCTGGACGAAGCCGGTCTGCATCAGCCGCTGAACCGACCGATACGCGGTTGAGCGTTCGCGATCGGTCTGCTCCGCGAGTTCGTCGACGGTGAGCGGGTCTTCACTTTGAGTGAGTAACCGGAATACGTTCTTGTCGAGTTCTTTGAGTCCGTGGAAACACTCCAGAAGTCCGTCACAGGTCAGATCCTGTCGTAGAAGTTCACTCATCGAATTGCCCATGAGAGGTGTATAGGTGATTCGGATAAAAAAGTATTTGCATGAACAAGCCAATATCACACAATTCTACGAAGTAGGCAACTGAGCAGGGAGATCGCTTGGGACCGCTGAGTCTACATGATCCTCTCGGTTACCGTAGCACCACTAGCGTTGGCCGGCCGAAAACGAATACGTGCCTTCGGGGGTGCCCCCGCTATACCGCAACCACCCAGCAATTCTCCACATCCGATGAGGAAAGGCATCCCTCGGTGAGTCTCTCCGATAGCAAGCCACGGCGCACTCAGCTCGCATCCACGTCACCGAACGACGAGTGCGCCTTCAAGCTCCATGTAGGGATGCCCGTATCCGCAGTCGGTGAGACAGCTGAGCGTGTAGTTCCCGCGCTGAGATGCGGAGAGTCCCGCAGTTGTCGGGGATGTCGCGTCGGCCGGGAGCGGAATCGGGCGGAGCATCATGCCACCCATCCCTCCTCCCATGTGGTTGCGCCCCGAGGGCATCACGGCGAGGCTATGGTTCGGATATCGTGCGTTCGCTTCCTCGAGAACGTCGTGTAAATCGCCGCTTGACGGTTGGGGGATGCGCTCTTCGTTTCGTTCTTCGAGGGCTTCGTGGTCCGGAATCGCCTCGCTGATCGCCGACGGGAGCGTATCCAGTGCATCCTCCGCACTGGTGTTGAACGCCACGAGCTTGATCGAGGTATCCGGGTCGAGCGTCACACGCTCTCGTTCAGTTCCGGATTCATCGAGTAACACGAACCCCCAGTGGTAAGCGCCGACGTAGAGCGTGACGTCGGCGTCTCCACCACTCCCCGGAAATGGAGTGGAGACACAGCCCGATAGTGCCGCTGCTGTGCTCCCCAGGGCAAGTAAGAACTCACGGCGGCGTGGTGGTCTCATCGTAGTGTGTCACTCATTGGACTGGAGTTTCGACCGTCGCGTTTCGAACTCCTCCTCGGAGAGGTCGCCCCGAGCGTACGCATGGCGGAGTTCTTCCAGCGCCGTATCGTGTGACTCGCGTTCGTCGAGCACCCGGCGAACGAGGAAGTACCCGCCGCCGAGGAGGACGAGCAGGAAGACAAGCTGGATGCCCAGTCCAACGAGTCCAAAGGCCCCACCACCGCTTCCGTATGGACCGCTCATCATCCCGCCGTATCCCATTCCTCCGAACCCCATTCCGAACCCGCCGAAGCCCATCATCAGCACAGGCCAGAGGACGAGGACGCCGAGGAGGACGAGGACGATGGTCGTGAGGTCACTATGGCTTTGATTTGCCATCGTCAGTTCACCCCCTCCTCTTCAACAGCGGACAGCACGTGTTCGAATCGCTCGTGAACCTCGCTGGCGACCGCGTCGAGTGCGGAATTGTCCGCGACGCCGACCAGCTGTTCAGGGTCGACGGCGCTCACCACGATATCGCCCTCGTCGGTCTCGTAGACGATTACGTTACAGGGAAGCAGCGCTCCCAGCTCGAGTTCCTTGCCGAGCGCCTGATGGGCTAACTGAGGGTTACAGGCACCGAGAATCCGGTAGTTCCGGAACTCCTCGCCGAGCTTTTCTTGTAGTGTGTTCTTGACGTCGATGTCGCACAGCACGCCGAACCCTTCGTCTTTGAGCGCGGTGATCGTCGACTCGACGACGACGTCGAACTCACTGTCAACTACCCGTTGCATTGTATAGGGCATACTGTACAATAATACATCGGACGGGTTATAGAGGTTGCGCAGCGACGCACGGTATCACGTAACGTGGGCCCTCTGACTATCGACGAAGCGAAATCAATAGAACGAGAAATCCGAGACCGATGGCGATAGACTCAATAATGTGGACAATCGCGAGGTCGAAGCCGGCAAACTGGAACAGGACCCCTTCGAGGAATACTCCCAGGGTGATAATCCCGAAGCCGATCGAGGCGTTTCGCATGTAGTGGGTCCGCGTCCGTCGGTATGCTTCCAGGCTGTAGTACGTGATCAGGAGACCAAGTGCAAGCACGAGCAATCGAACGCCGATCAGAACCGCCGTCGTTGTCTCGACCATCCGATTAGTCCTCCACTCCCTTAGTGTCGCGTCCGTATAGCGCGTACAGGACACTGAGCATACCGACAGCGACGATGATGGTCGCCACAGTACCCGAGTCGGAGAGTGTGAGTCCGACGATGTCGAACAGGAGACCCTCGATGACCGCACCGAAGCTGATGAAGACGAAGCCAATCGCGACGTAAAGCATCGGTCGGCTGTGGTTCCGACGGTAGCCCCGGTACGCCTGGTAGGCGATCAGGAATCCCAGAACCATTGTAACGAGCTTTGCGACGATGAGTCCGGGGTGCATAGTTATTTGTTCCTCATATTGTCCCAGATACGCGTAAAGCGGTCGGCGGCATCCTCACGGAGTTCGATGCGAACATCGAAGCCGGTTTCGAGGAGTTGGATGTCGACTCGGTCGAGTCGGGCTTCGTATTCGCTGTAGTGGTGGCCATCCGGGTCGACGTGCGTTCGTTCGAAGAGCAGGTCCTGCTCCAGCAGCGTGGTGACCCGGCGGGATACCGTCGAGATCGACATACTACACTCCTCACTGAGCGCCTTCGCAGACAGTCGTTCTCGGCGGGTCGCCTCGAGGATCGCGCGTGCATAGTCGTCATCAAGGATGGCGAAGACCTTCGAGTCGGGTCGCTCCTCGCTCACAGAGAGAATGTTGTGGGAGAGGTATATAAAGAAACGGCGATTTGCTGACCCAGCAAATCTGCTTACCGGTCTATATGCCCCGGTGGTGTAGGTTCATCCGTAAGGTGACCGATGCCATGACGAACGATTCACTGTTCACGCGGCGACGGATGCTCCAGTTGACCGGCGGTGCGGCGGTAATTGGACTCGCAGGGTGCACGGGTGCCCCGACGAACGACTCACAAGCGGACGCACCAGCGACCGATCAACCTACCGAGGAGGATCAGCACGACGAGAGCGAGGCTGAGGCAGAAGCCGACGGCCACGACGACGGGGAGGACGACCACGACGAGGCGGTCGGCGCTCCTGCCGACGCTATCGAGGTGGAGATGGTGTCCACCGACAGCGGCGAGCATTTCGAGCCCCACGTCGTGCGCGTCAACGCCGGCGGGACCGTGACCTGGCACAACGAGAGCGGTACGCACTCGACGACTGCGTATCACCCCGACAACGACCAGCCCCGGCTCGTCCCCGACGGCGCAGCCGCCTGGGACAGCGGCATCCTCACCGAAGAGGGAGCAACCTTCGAACACACCTTCGAGACCGAGGGCGTCTACCACTACTACTGCACGCCTCACGAGGTGCTGGGCATGATCGGAACCGTCATCGTTGGCGAGCCGGACCCCCACGAGCAGGTCGCACTGGAAGAGCCTCCCGCTGACAAGCCCGAGCGTGTCCGTGAGAAGCTCGCGGAACTCAACGAGATGGTTAGGACGGCACTTGACGACGACCACGAGTGACCGTACCGTTCGCAGGAACCCAGCCGCAGGTCACAACGAATTTTCTCCTTCGGATGGAGAGCGAACTGTATGGACGAGCGACGAACCGCGGATGCGCGCGATCGGCCCCTCGCTCTCTGGGTTCTGATGGCCGCGGTTGGCGTTCTTGGCATCTCCGGACTCGTCGGAGGAGGACAGTTCATCCTTGCACCGTCGGGAGATCTCATTGGTCTCTCACCCACGCTCCTGTTGGGATCACCGTTCGAGAGTTATCTCCTCCCTGGCGTCATCCTGTTCGTCGTGTTGGGAGTCTACCCACTGGTCGTATGCTATGGACTCTATCGAGGGATCCGGTGGGCGTGGTCGGCGACTATCCTCGTCGGGGGCGCGCTCGTTACGTGGGTACTCGTCGAAGGAGCGATCATCGGATTCGGGAAACGGTTGCAGTATCCCCATCTGGTACAGGGTATGGGAATCGTCGTGCTCGCGCTGACTCCCTCGGTTCGAGCGTATCTCAGGTGAGCAGATTGTAGCCGACGTGGGCCAGTGCGAGGGAAAGATACCCGACCACGAGCACCACCACGGTTCGCCGAGAGAGCGTCGGAAGTCCGATGTCGTCAGTTCCGTGAATCCGTTCGCCGAGTGCGTACGCGAACCGCCCGGCGAGCAGTGCGAACGGCAGATGAACGAACAGTATCGGGAGCATCACCGAGTCGAACCGGACGGCTTGCTCGAGGCGCGAGAGATACTCGAGTTTGAGGACCAATTCGAGGCCCGCAACGGTCAGTCCGGACGCCACGGTTGCGAGTAATCCCTCGGTCTTCGAGAGGAGCTGGCCATGCCAGTAACTCCAGACGTAGAAGACGAGTATCAGTGGGACGAGTCGGACGAACGCCTCCTCGACGAAGCCAACCAGGAACGTCCAAGCGGAAATCGTCGTGGTTCCAAGCAGTACGAGCTCGAGCAGGTAGGCGATCCAGACACCGATACCGGTCACGACGACGCTGAACGCCGAGATTCCGGTGAGCGACCGATATCGAGTAGTCATCGTTCACTGATGAGCGTAAATCCAGATAATCGTTGGGTGACCGCCATGGACGTGTCTGTTATCGAAGGGACGCACCCACCGAAGAGTCTTTATTACCGCATGGCTGGTATAGAGTGACACGGATCACGATCAGAACCTCACCGCACATTCGCCCCATCATGACTGCTGACGACTCCACCGCCACCGTGACCGCTCCCGAATCAAGTGGAGACATCGTCGACCGTCTCGAACAGCGGATTCTGTCGCGGCGGGCGTTTCTGGCCGGAGTCGGACTCGGTGGAGTCGGGGGCGCTGGCGCAGTTATCGGTCTGACACGGTCGAACGCGGGAACTCAGTCCCTGGCGACGCTCGCGGGCGGGGTGACGCTCCCTGCAGGAACGCGGTACTATCTTCCGGCAGTCGATTCGTCTGATACCGGACTCGTCGTCGCGGTCGACTTCGAGTTCACCGAAGGAAATGGTGAGTTGTTCGTCAATCTGAACGGGGTCGAGGTTCGCCACGATCTCCAGCTCGCGCTCCGGGAGGCGATGGAGACAGCGACACGACTCACCGGTAGCTCGCTCGCGAACACGGCCACTCACGTCACGTTTGAGACGCCCAATTCCGATATCCTCGCGCTTCGGGGGAAGAGCTGGGAAGCCGGACTCACGGTAGCGCTCGCCGCCGGTCTCCGCCAGCAACCACTCACGCGAGAGACGCTCATCACTGGGATCGTCGACGCCGAAGGTGCGTTGCTCCCCGTCGGCGGGATCAAGGAGAAAGCTCGTGCTGCACAGATGTTCGGGGCGAACAAACTGCTCGTTCCACCCGCTGACGCTGTCGACGTGGACGTTCAAGGGCTGCGCGTCATCGGGGTCCAATCGGTTGCAGACGCTGTCGATCGGATTTTCCGACTGTAGACGTTCACATCTGCTCTATCAACGCTTCATCGGGCGGGAGGATGCGAACGGGCTCCCTCTCGGCGGCGAACGATAGTGCCTGCTCCAGTTTCTCTTCCTTCTCGGCATAAATCGTGAATAGAGCGTCATCGCGTCTCAGTTCATCACTGACTCGACAGTGAAGAGAAACGCCCGCCTGGAGGTCTTTCGGAGCCCCTGCTCGTCGTGCGAGCTCGTTCATCTGTCGATTGTCGATGTGCGTAACAATCCCGCGTCGGTCAGCTGAGAGAATTGATTCGTAGGGACCAGGATCCAGATCGTCTGGCGAGATGTCCGGGTCACCATTCTGTACGGCGATAATTTCTCTGAACTTCGAGGCTGCTTTTCCCGTCTCGATGAGATCGGCGGCGGTCGTGTCGATTCCTGCCGCATCAAGGAGTACTTGCGCGAGGCGCTCACCCTTCACTCGGAGATCCCGGGGGCCAGCACCCTCCAGAACCGAGAGCACGTCACGTGCTTCGAGGACCGGCCCGATGCCGCGACCAATCGGCTGTTCTCCACGAGTGATCGCACACTCGATTTCCATCTCGAGAGTCTCTCCGACGCGACTGAAACCCTCGGCCATCTCGCGTGCTTCAGGGAGACTCTCGACTTTTGCACCTTCCCCGTACGGGATGTCGATAACGACGTGCGTTGCTCCGGCGCTCTTCTTTTTCGAGAGAACTGATGCGATGACCTGCCCCGGTGGGTCGAGTGAAAGCGGCGTCTCCGCTCGGATGATTTTATCATCAACGGGCGACAGATTCACCGCTCCGCCCCAGACCATGCACCCATTCGTCGCATCGACGATCGTTTTGATCTCCTCGACCGAGAACTCGACGTCACAAAAGACCTCCATGGTGTCCGCAGTACCTGCTGCAGAGGTCACCGCACGGGAGGACGTCTTCGGGATGGTGAGTCCCGCCGCGGCGACGATGGGAACCACGATCGGGGTGGTCCGGTTGCCAGCGACACCCCCGATCGAGTGTTTGTCGACGATGGGATTGCGTCCCCACTCGATGGTTTCACCGACGCTCACCATACAGGTCGTGAGACACATCATCTCTTCACGCGAGAGTCCGTTTGCGTAGACGCCAGAGACGAACGCGCTCAACTCGACATCGTTCAAGCGGTCCTGATTGATGTCGCGAACGATGGCACCGATCTCGTCCATCTCGAGTTCGACGTCATTGAGTTTCTTCGTGAGGTACGCCACGGAGTCAGGTTTCGGGGCGATCGTTACATCCACGTCGCCGGTGATGTGACCGAGTGGTCGCGTGACGCCAAGTGATCCTGGATCGACGAGTTCGTCCGTAATCTCCACGATGCCGGTCGTGACCTGGTCGCCGTATCGAATCCGAATCCGATCGAGAGGATGGACGCCCAGTTCGCTCGCATCGGTCGAATTGAACAATACTGTGGGTGTTCGCGTCCCGATATCGATCTCTTCTGCGGAGAGTTCCATACGCGCTATTTGACACCGGCCGTAATAGAACGACGCTCTCGCCGAAGGTCGGTTTGCGAACAATGGTCTGTGGAAAACGAGTACTCGTTCAGTGTACTGACAGGGAACGGTTACGCGGCTGAATCGCGGTGAACGTTCCGCCCTCCCCGATAGACGACGAGCGCAGCAACGACGAGTGCCGTCCCGAAGAGAAGCGTGATGCTGAGATCGTGGAGAAACTCGATTCCGTAAGTGTGGCTGATTGTCTTACTCGCCACCGCCACGCTATCGATGAGTAACATCACCGCGAAATAACTCATCAACGCGCTTTCGTCGACGATGTCCGTCAATCGTGACCCGATATAGGACCCGAAAAGGCTCCCTCCGAGTAAGGGAAGAACGACCGAGAAGTGAACTGCTCCCTGCTGGAGGTAGCGAACCGATCCGAACGCGCTCGACCCGGCGATCTGGAAGATATCCGTCCCGACCGCGAGAGCTTTGGAGATGCCTAGTCCGTACACGAGGCTCGGAACCATCAGAAACCCACCGCCGACCCCGAGAAACCCGGAGAGCGTCCCAATAGCGAGTCCGATGACGAGGATAAGCCACACAGATACGCTGACGTCCGATTGCAACTGGATCGAGGGAGGGAGGTGCCCGAAAGCGAACCGGTCGAAGATCGGTGAGGCGCTTGGTGTGCGAGAATCGGCGACCAGGTCTGCGCGTGCCCGGCGAAGGATCAACACGCCAACGAGAGCTAACAACAGGACGTACGTGATGCTGATGACGAAGTCCGCAAGCCCTCTTCTGACGAGCCAAAAGAGCACTCGTCTTCCGGCCTCGATACCAGCCGCCATCCCGAGGATGAGGAGGCCCCCGAGTGTGTAGTTAATATGGCCGACAGACCGGTGAGTTATCGCCGCAGCGATGGACGTTCCGAAAACGAACACGAGACCGGAGCCGACAGCGGCCTGGGCAGGATGTCCAAGCACGAGGAGCGCTGGGGTGACGAAAAAGCTCCCGCCCAGGCCGAAAAAGCCGAAGAGAATACCCACCAGAAATCCGAATCCGATGAAGAAGATCGGTTCGAGTTCAAAAACTGCCATTATTTCCGGTGAAAGTCATCCTATTCTGGTACTGACGCTCCCTGTCTGTGATCTGCGAGTGAATCTTGATCGAGGAACACAGTGTTTTCGTCGGCTCATCAATCACGGCAAGTTCGGGTACGGGATGAGCTTATAAAATACTGCGACGTTTTTTGCGTGAAGGGGTACCAACGACACCGACCGCAGTCGCGTAGTTCTTTTGCCGATCTGTGTTGAGTTGTATCGTACGTTTAGGCGTCCATCGTGAAGGCGATCTCGTGGGGTTCCTCACCAACGGGTATCCGACCGATCAGATCGAAGGTTCGGCTATCCACGATCAAGACCTCGCCCGATCGAACGGCGGTGACGTACACTGCCGACCCATCTGGCGTGATCGCCAAGTGATTCGCGTCCTCGCCCTCGGCGATGGTCGCAATCACTTTCCTCGCATCGGTATCGATGACGGTGACGTCGTTGCTGTTTCGATTCGCCGTCCAGACGTATTTGCCATCCGGAGAGATGTCGATTCCGTGTGTTCCCTCGCCGGCGGGAATCCGTTCGACTTCTTCCCAGCGACCGACCTTGATGACGGACACCGAGTCGTCGTTCACGTTAGCCGAATAGACGAACGCTCCATCAGGAGAGGCGACTGCTTCATTGGGGCCGGCACCGACAGGGACAGTCGTTAACAGCTCCATGGCTTCTGTATCGATAACGGCGATCTGGTTCAGATCGACGTTACTCACGTAGGCGTACTTCCCATCCGGACCAAAGTGGATGTGTCCGGCTCCCTCGGTTTCGATTCCCTTGACAACGTCGTAGGAATTTATATCGACCACGACGACATCCCCCCGCGTGTTAACACTGCCTCCCGAGACGTAGAGGTACTTTCCGGAAGGGTCGATATCGACGCCATGCGCATTCGACCCCACATCGATGGTCTCGATGACTTCGAAGTCGTTGGTCGAGATGACGTAGATATTTCCGCCCTCGTAGTCGCCGACGTAAATATACTTACCATCCGGGTGAGCGGCAATTCCGTGTGACGTCCGGTCGGCTACTGCAATGGTCTCGACCGCTGTCTGCGCGTCGTGGTCGATAACGGTTATCGTTCCACTATAGGAATTGCTGATGTACGAACGAATCGACGCCTTGACAGGCGCATTTTGGTTATCAAGGTTCTTCAGATCCCACGTGAATGAGACCATCCTGTCATCGATTCCTCGAATCGTTACCTCGATCGACTCGGCTTCATCAGTAAGGAGTGGTTGACCAGCGTTGGTCGTCTTCTTACCGCGGAAGTAGCCTTCTGGGTGGTGGTCGGATTCGCGCTCCCAGACCCACTCAAGCCTGTCGAGTTCCATGCCGCCACTTGTTCGAAGGCTCGCTCGTTCGCCCCAGTTGACGGGCCTCAGATCCCCGCTGTGGGTCTCCATCTCGACTTTGAAGACTAGGTAATCTTCGGTTTCCACACGGAGTGGGTGATCCCCACCAGCGTCGATCAGTGGGTTGATGAAATAGACGGAGAAACTCACGCCCCCACCTTCACCTACTCGGCGAAGATCATCTAAACTCAGATTAGTGGGTTGACCGACGTCCGGCCCCGACTGTGGATTTGTCCCGATGGGGTCCCCTGCACCGAGACAGCCGGCTAGCCCAGCAGCGGCGACGGTTCCTGTTGCAAGGAGCACACGTCGACGAGGATACGCTTTCGCGAAGATTGTGTCGTTTTCGACAGAGTTCTCGAAGTCGCTCGGCTCGACAGATGATTTCATCGTCATATCACTACACCTATGATTCACTGGTACGCTATGTGCTCGTATATAATACTGAGAGGCTCTGTTGAAATCCTATTCTTCAGACACAAAATGGGCTGAAACAGCTGATCGCTGAAGAATACGTATGTAGCACGACTGTTAGTGGCCTGCCCGGTATTCATGCGACCGGACGGGATTTTCTGGCAACGAATCGGTGTCCCCAACGGAGGATGACGCCGGCCCCAAACGCGATGACGCCAAGTAATAGCGCCAACGGAACCCACATCTCCCACGCTCCGACTCCACCGAACGATAGTGGAAGCGCTACGGGGGATGGCTGGTCGAGGTAGAGCCACCAATAGTACGTCAGTCTGGCGACCACCGGTGCCAGCATGAGGGTCATGCTGACTGCGAGCCCACTATTGTCATAGGCCCACCAGCTCGCCAGTCCGAACCCGATAATGACGAGTCCTGGTTCAACGATTGCACCCGCAGTAAGCGGCAAGAGCGAAATGACCAAAACGAGCGCGGACACTCCTGCCGCCACGAGAACCCCCTCTAACGACCGCTTCCGGTCGCTTCCGACCAGTGCGGTGCGGAGGTCAATTTCCATACACCCTCTCCGATTGTGAAGGGTAAATATCTTGTTCAGACCAGATGTACGGTAATGCCGACGACTTGCTGTATCCACTCTCTGTATTGGCCGTTCAGAGTGATCGGTCTACATTATGAATGAGACAGGCGATGGTGATCTCACGGAACTGTTTCCACCAGCGTCGTGAGCGGACGAACGCACCGTATTTTCGCTTGAGCGTTGAGTTGACAGTCTCGGATTGACTCCGCTGGCCGTAGAGATCAGTGTCTAAGCGTGCGTTCCATGCCTTGTGGAGCGATGTGAACTCACGATGCTTGATCAGTGGACGAACCTCGTGTTGCCGGGCAAGCCGTCTGATCTTCTGGTCGTCGTAGCCCTTGTCACCGAGCAGAATGCCAATATCTTCGGGGTTGCGCTTGATCAACGACGGCGCAATCTGGCTATCGTGTTTCCGCGTCGTCGTCACGTGTAGATCGAGGATTGCGTTCACTTTCGTATCGACCAGCAGCGTCACTTTGAGCTGTTGAATGGTGAGTTCTGCTCGTTTCGTGTAGTGTTTCGAGGCGTGACTGCGGTCAAACCCTGACGCATCAACTCCAACGACACCGCTCGTCGGAAGTAGTGTCGTTGAGAGGGTCAATATGACACGCCATACGGCCATATCAAGTCGGTTGAACGCCTTACAGAGCGTTGATGGCGTAGGAAGTTCGGCTAGTCCAAGAGCTCGGCGGATGCGTGGCATCTCGATTAATTCGTCAAGCAGACCACGGTAGGTCGTGTTCTTCCGAACTTTGAGACACAGCAGAACAACGTGCTGGGGAAGTGTGTAGCGGTGTTTGGAGAATTTCGAGGAGTATCGAGAGACCACTCGGCGTGCTAGATGGATCGCCTTCTCAGTAAACCGTAGAATCTGCGACTTCGGGAGGGCCTTCATCTCGTGGAATCATACGGCGAACATGTAACTCTCTGAGGATTTCAACAGAGCCTACTGAGACAATTTTCCAGCTCAGAAAATCGGATAGCGGTTTTACGTCGTGTTACGGGTTTCACCACCACGTTCGGAATCCGGTCTGTGTTCGTGCTCTGTGTACCATCGTGGCTCTGGCCACTGGAAGCCACCTTCTCGATAGACATCGAAGACACCACGTTCGATGTCGTCTCGAATGATTTCGGCGGTCGATTCATCGACACTCACGAAATGACACAGCGGGTGGCCTGGGTACGCGACCGCGTTCTCGAGGACGCCGACGATGAGGCCGGTCGATGGCGCGTGAATGACCTCGACGTCGTTCTTGAAGTGATCTGAAATCGTGAACAGCGGTTCTTCATCCTCGACGAGTGGGTGTGGGCCCCACTCCATCTCGACGAGACCCCCGGTTTCGGCGCGGAGCCACGTTTTCTCGCCGTCGCGAGCGACTACGCGCGTCCAGCCGGGCCAGGAAATCGGTTGGTTGGGAAGCACTTCGTGTTCGGCGAGGACGCTCGCGACACAGTGGAGCGCTCGGTCGAGGTGCGCGGTCTGGAATCGATGGGCGCGCCCCATCTCGACCGTGACCGTGGGAATACCGTCCTGACAGGCCACGCGTCGGAGTGTCCCTCGTGAACCCTCGCCGTCGAGGATGATGCTCGTGCCGAACGCGCGGGCGAGTCGTTCCACAGCCGGGTCGCGCATATCTGCGCGGACGTGGTACATCGTCGTGCGGTTGCGCGTCGACGTGTGGAAGTCGAGCCCCAGGTCACACTTCGAGATGAACTCCTCGTAAATCGTATTCGCGAGTCGTTTTGCTAGCGTACTTCGAGCACTGCCAGGGAACGAGCGGTTAAGGTCTTCGTCATAGATTGGGATGTACCGTTGCTGGGCCAGAAATCCTGGGACATTCAGTACGTGGAGGCAGACAAGCGTCCCGTGAAGATCGCTCGGTTCGTACTCGGCTGCGACCTCTTGGATGATCTTGACCCCGTTGAGTTCATCGCCGTGAACTGCGGCTGTCAAGCAGACTGTCGGTCCCGCTTGGTCACCATTGACGACAGTGACTGGCAGTTCAATCGCGTCGTCGTGAAACGTGGTCGCGACGGCATACCGGAACTGAGACTTCTCACCGGATGGAACCGTCCTACCCCCGACTTCGATCTGGTGTGGTGAATCACTGGTCATTGGTTCCCTCGCTTCGTTCGGTCGGTCTGTTCCTGCCGCGGTGGTTCGCGGTGCGTTCGGCCGAGGAACCGCGGCACCGATCTGAGATATTCCTCGTAGGCGTCGCCGTACTGCTCGCGGAGCCACGGCTCTTCGGCGTGTGGTGCGAGCAGGAACCACACGATTCCACCGATGGCGAGAATGACTGTTTGAATCGAACCTGCGAGGAGACCTCCGCTGGCGAGCATGGCGATGAACCCCACGTACTGTGGATTGCGAGAGAAGCGATACGGTCCCTCAGTTTGGAGGTGGCCTTCGAGACCACTGCTCTCCCAGAATCCGAGTGTCCACATCGCCCAGATGGACAGCGCTGTGCCTGCTACGAAAACAAGCACACTGACGAGTTGCACCACCACCGGTGGTTCGTACCAGTGCCACCAGTCGAGGTATGCAACGCCGACCAGACCCACGACGTATAGCGTCCACGCACTCCAACCGACCCAGAACGTCCAGTTTCGCGTCCCGTGCGGCCAGAACCGGAATGTCGGACTGACGATGGTGGCAAGGAGGCCACCCAGTAGGAGTCCCCCGGATAGGAGACCGACGTTGAACCACACCGGTGACGTATCGAATGGCATGGCGATCACGCACTCACGCTGGGCACGGAAATATCGGTGTTGCGGAGGCGACGGGCGTTAATCGCAACGATGATCGTCGACAACGACATGAACACCGCGGCGATCGCTGGCGACAGGAGGATTCCGATAGGCGCGAGAATCCCTGCCGCGAGCGGGAGGGCGAAGACGTTGTAGCCGGTCGCCCAGACAAGGTTCTCCTGCATCTTCCGGTAGCTCGCCTTCGAGAGCTTGATGAGCCGCACTACGTCCACCGGATTATTGTCGACGAGGATGATATCGCCCGACTCGATGGCGACGTCAGTCCCAGAACCGATGGCGATACCGACGTCGGCTCGTGTGAGCGCGGGCGCGTCGTTGACGCCGTCGCCGACCATCGCGACCAGTTTCCCCTCGGACTGGAGCTGTTCGACCTTCGTATCCTTCTCGTCGGGGAGTACCTCCGCGAAGTACTGGTCGATGCCAAGTTCCTCCGAGACAGCCCGTGCAACGTCTTCGGAGTCGCCGGTGAGCATTGCCACCTCAATATCCATCGCGTGTAGCGCCTCGATGGCCTGCCGGCTTTCCTCCCGAATAACGTCCGCTAACGCGAATGCTGCAACGACTTCGGATTCGTCGTGAACCAGGTAGATAACCGTCTCTGCGTTCGAGCCGGCTTCCTCCGCGAAGGCAGCGATGCCGTCCGATCGTTCGATACCGAATTTCTCAATCAGGTTTGGTCCACCGATATGAACCGTCTCACCGTCCACAGTGGCTCTGACGCCGAGACCGCGGAAGTTCTCGAAGTTCGAAACGCTCGCTCGCTGGACGCCCCGTTCCTCGGCGGCGTCCCGGATGGCGCGAGCGATCATGTGCTCAGAGTCACCCTCGACACCAGCGGCGACCTCGAACGCTCGCTCTTCACTCCAGTCACCTGCCGTTTCGACACCGACGACGCCCTGTTCGCCCTTCGTGAGTGTCCCGGTCTTGTCGAACATCACCGTGTCCAGATTACGGGATTCCTCCATGGCAATGCGGTCGCGGATGAGCATTCCGTTCTGGGCAGCGGTCGATGTGTTGATCGCGACCACGAGCGGGACGGCCAGGCCGAGCGCGTGTGGACACGCGATGACCAGGACCGTCACGACGCGCTCGAGGACGGTGATGTTGTACCCGGTGGCGACGACCCACGCGACGGCCGTAATCGCCGCGACGCCGAGTGCAATGTAGAACAGCCAGCCAGCTGCCTTGTCGGCGAGCAACTGGGTTCGAGATTTGGATTGCTGGGCCTCTTCGACGAGTCGCATGATGCCCGCAAGCGCCGTTTCGTCGCCAGTCTTCGTGATTTTGACGCGGAGACTCCCGTCCTGGTTGACCGTCCCGGCGACCACCTCTGATCCGGGCTCCTTCCCAACTGGTCTGGATTCGCCGGTAATCATCGACTCGTCAACGGACGACTCGCCCTCGACGACTTCGCCGTCGGCAGGCACGCTCGCGCCCGGGCGAACGAGCACGACATCGTCCTCGCCGA
>NZ_JAMQOO010000009.1:0-127993 GCF_031624535.1 Haloferax sp. S2CR25 | reverse complement strand
AGCGATTCCGAGCCAAACACATCGAGCGGAATCATTCGTGTCGGACACCGCTAGCGCGGTGTCCTTGCCCTCTTCGATTCCAGAGCGACAGCTGAACTCTATCAACAATCTCCTACAGAAGAGCGTAGATCCAAAGATGACTGCGTTACACGTCCCTATCGAACGGGCGATGGAACACGTCAGAAAGTGGAAATAGCGGTTACGCGACGTTGAGCGCGAGTCGGGTTTTTGCGTCGACGACTTCTTCGATGAGTTCGACCTCTTCGAGCGAGACGTTGTAGAACTCCTCCAAGATTTCCTCTGCGGTCTCGACGTCTCCAGTCTCGGTAGAGTCCGGCTGGGTAAGAGTAAGGAACGACGAACCTTCCGAGAGGACAGCGAGGTCGCCATTCTCGACAAACTCCTGCTTGAGGATGTCTTGTTGGGAGCTGGTGAGCTTCCGGAGGTAGTGGGAGCCGTCAAGGTAGCGGTAACGAGGGGATCCCTTCTCCCGCTCGTCGATGCAGAATTCGACGCATGCAAATTCAGACTTGTTTGAACGGTCGTTGTGATTCTCAAAGATGTCGGCCAGCGCTTCCCGAATATCCCCCACGGGGGTCTCGCTGTCCGAGTTGTGACAGGCTATCGCCATACACAATCCGATTAGCCACAAGATTAAAAAGGTTGTGGGAATATTTTCATAATGCGACTCATATCAGGCTTGTTCTGGACATATGTTTGGTAGTGATTGTAATCTCGCTCTAACACACGTTAATTTGGTTTAACATCCGATAGCATAAGACGGATATATGATAAGGGACTACTGTGGTATATGCGCGACGAAGACTCCTCTAATTTCGCGCCCCCAATTACTCGCGAACTCCGGTTCCCAGTTCGAATCGCAATTCTTGGAATACTCGCAGAAGCAAGCGACCCTCTTCGGCAGAAAGAAATACTGAAACAATCTGGGATATCGCGCCCGGCGTTCGTCTCCCATCGCGATCAGCTCCAAGAGCTTGACCTCATCGAAGTCGTCAAAGAGGGCGGAACAACCACGTATCAACTGGCCGACAGCGAAGGCGCAGAAGCTTTCAAAACTCTAAACAAATATTTAGGAGAGAGGGTTGCCGAGAGTGGGGAGTTAGAGACCCGTGTATCCGATTTACTCAAATAAATAGCACCTATTCGAGATATATTTCAAAGTATCTGAACGCTCTCGACCCACAGAATCCAAAACTTGAACAATCTATGACTAAACTGGTAGGGCATGGAGACAGTCTCGAAACTCCAGACCACGCTTAAGAATCACCCAAAAATCACCAGCCTCGCCTTCACTGCTATGGCTGCTGGATCACAGATCCTCTACCAGGCAAGCGCAGTAAGCATCAACAGTGGGCCGTAGACATCCCAAAGGACCCTTTCTCACTCTCGCGTTTTCTGAATGAACTCGTCGCTCCAGTAGACGTGCCCGTCCATCTCGACAGGGAGGTTCTCTTGCGAGAGCAACTGGTGTAGCTCCGCAATCGCTATCTCAAACGTCTTTGTCGAGCCTGGATGAAGGAATCGAAGACCATCCGTATCGATATTTGGAGACATGATCGCGCCGACCCCGTAGCCCGGCGTCGGGAACGTCCTGAACGAAACATCGCACACATCCCCTTCGAGACGTTCAACCTCGACCGTCATCGCACTCCCTGTCTCAGTCTGCACGAGCTGGAGCGACCCGTCCCCGACGACGATATACTGATAGCCGGTCAGCGACTTCTTCTTCGCGACGGCGAGCGCCGCCCGCAGCGGGAACCCATGATTGAGGAGTCGGGCTAACGCGCGACCAACGCGAACAGCTGGTGTATTGCTCACTTCCGCGAGCGTTACAATACCACCCAAACTGCCCTTCCGAACGAGTTCCATCCCCTGTTCGTACGATCGGCACGCATTCAGGAGGAACGCCTTCGTGTTTACCTCCGCGAGCGAATGCGTATCCAAGTACCCGTCTGGACACTGTATTCCGTTTTCCGTGATGTGGCCGACGAAGTGGACGAAGTCCGACGGTTCGGAGAGTAGCTCCCGCATTTGGCAGGTGGTAAGACCGTAGTGCAATTCGACGTCGAAGTCGAACATATCTCGAACACCATAGAAGGACTCCACGACCTCCTCGTCGCTCATCTCGTCGTCATTACAGACAACATGCACTTGGATATCTGTAGTCGAGGGCGTAGATCGGTCCAACCGTCGATAATAGGACTCGATGGTGGCTTTACTCGAGTCTAGTGGATAGCCGTTCCCGAGGTAGACGTGCTCAAGCGTTTCTGCCTCCGTAGGGGTGAAGATGTTCTCGCTGTCCGTGGTTCGGGTAGTCCGGTCACAGGACCCTCGAAGAAGGTCTGAAACGTTATCTGGGGTCGGTGGTATCCACTCACATTCGGACTCCGAGACCCGGATGAGCGCAAGGTCGTTCGCAAGGAACGGGAGCGCCTGTGCGTTCGTAAGTTGCGGTGAGAGGTCAGCGGTGAGCCCCCACGTCGGGATGTATGGCTTGACTGTTTCGTACTCGACATCCAGGTACGTCTGAGTTCGCTCCTCAAGGGGGCGGTCGTAGAGGTCACACCACGGGAGGGTAAGGTGCTTCTCGAGTTCCTGCCGCTCGTAGAGGTCTATCTGGTAGTACCCCTCTGTCCGAGTAATACAGTCTAGGAACACGAGTTGGCGGAGCAGGCGATTCACTTCCTGTTCAAACTGCCCCTCTGAAATCGGATACTCTACTCCACCTGCGATGATTCGTGGGCTCGATCCCGGCACGACCTCTGCGCCGAGGTAGTAAGCAAGCGACGCAACCGAGAATATATTCGTTCTGGTTGGGGGGACGACGATCTGGATGTCGACGTCGGGGCGTTTGATTTCCGGTGGGGCCGAGAACGAGTCTCCGAACTGGATGAGTGGAGGATGACCGCGTAAGGTCGGAAACGACCGTTCTGGAGAAAGCGTCTTTAGAGCTGAACCCAGTAGCGAGACACCACTCATCAAGTCCTCCGGATCGTCTCCGATGTAGACGATCCCAGCAGGGTTTTCGTGGAACGACCGGACACCGAGGGTGACGCGGCTACTACTGACAGAGATGTGAAGTTCTTGTTCGTCTCGCCGAAGCCGGACAGACCCTTCGACGCCCATGTAGAGCTTCATCGGTGCTGACGCGAACTCAATGTTGTACTGACCGTTGGGGAGCTCAACGTTGTCTCGGCCCGCAAGGTCGGTGACAAGACTTCCGTGTTCGTCTCGAACGAGAAAGTTCGCTACAAGCGGTATGGTAAACCGGCTCTCCGTGACGTAGACAGCAGTATCGACTGGAAAATGAAAATCGTCTCCATCAGCCGTTAGGACGTCTGGCTGACCGTGAGTATAAATCTCAAACCGGGTGTTTTCGATAGGATCTCGGATAGCAACACCAGTTCGTGATTGGAGTTGAACTACAGTTGGAGAAACCCCAGTAGATTCTATTCGTGTTCGCCGTTGTGGGGCCATCTGTGCTGCTAACTTGTCTGTAGTCTGAACCACTGAGTCTTTTGGTCACAGTCGGGGAGATGCCATCGCTGTTCGGGTTCGAGCCCGTCTCGCTTCCGAAGTTCGACTTCCACGTCGAAATACGGGAGGAGTTTCCGTACTTGCTCGGCGTCAGAATCCACTGGGAGGAAGTAGTGGGCCATTCCAGCGTACTCCTCAACTGCGGCGGAGACGAGTCTAACAAAGGTCTCAACCTCCTGGAGGTCGTTCTCCTCAAGGAGGATATTCAGAGAGTCAACGGAGAGACGGAGTTCGCTAGGAGTGAGCCCCGTTGGCGACGATGCGAAGTTCGCGATGGCGTCGCTAATATCTCGACGGAGGGCATCTAAGTCGGATTCACACTTCCCAATTGCATGGGGTCCGACAGTCGACTCCATTCCCGCCGCCGTTTGTGGTGGGGACACGACTGTCCGCTGACCGTAGCGTTGGTCAATAAGCCAGACGTCGGGGTCCCCAAGGCCGATTGTAGCTGGGAACCGGTCGTCGATATTCTGCGTGCTGGAGTCAGTGAGCGCAAGAATTCTCTTACGAGGTTCATCAGCTGCTCCGAGAAATCGGCTGGTTGCTGTGGTAATCGTCTCCTCAGAAACCTTCCCCGTGATAAGCATATTACACCCGTTCTCTTGGAGATCTGCAATACACTCAGTGATGTTGGTGAGCACTGATCCACCTCCGCCCCCACGGTAGAGTACATCCGAATCGGGGTCCATGTTCTGGTTCTCCGTATAGTTCAGGTTGTTAAAAAGTTTAGCATGGATACACTGTGTGATTAAGACCCTCTTAATTCTTATAAATGGGCGGACTTCAGGCTTTGTAGCCAGCTTTTCCGACTCGTCATAAGTCTAGAAATGTTAATTTCATTGTCATATAATTATCAGTTGTGAGAATTGCGAATCCCGCGAAGATATATAAGTGAAACAGAAGCAAGACTGCGTAATGGACGATCTCCGAGATTTCCAAGGAACCGCTACGGCCACCAACTCCAAATCACGCCTCTTTCCGCCCACGTCACAAGACTGGGATACCCTCGTCGTAACTCTTGAACCAGGAGATCCGCCAGAGTGTATCGACGCGCTCCAGCAGTTCCTCAATCTCGGAACCGAACGACACCCGACGACGAACCGTCTCGCTAGCCACATCGTCCTTCGCGAGTCCGTAGAGTCGCCCGAGCTAACCCACAAGGAGTTGATGGAACAGACAGATCGCGTGTACCATCTTCTCGCCGAGTTCGCCCTCGACCGAGCGTTCCTCGAAGCGTACGAGCGTGGGGACGCCCACTTCCCGGAGAAACGACTCCAAGCACTCCGGCGAATCTGCGAGGTGTACCCGCACTCTCGGATCGAGTACCGGAGCTGGTCGTAAAGCGCGGCCGCTACTTCTGTCGGAAACTGGTCGCCTCGACTGGGAACCCATCGGCCTGTTCTGCAACGTCGTGCGGGAGCTGGTACACACCCGTATCGACATGTTCTATCGGTTCTTCGAGTTGCCCTTCCGAGAGTCCGCGGTCGCTCCACTCGGTGTGCGAGACCGCGACCTCGAACCCGCCGACCCGCGACGGGACGGCCGGCAGTGCCTCGGCGTTCTCCGGGTAGCCCTCAAGGAGTGGTGCATATCGGAATGGGAGACGGAGTAGATGACTTCGCGTAGTTTTTCCAGAGTAGAAGCATCGATTCGGGTCCTCGACGAAGACGTTCTCGATGCGCTCCTCGTCGGTCGGGTAGTCGATGCCGTAGTGGTCGGGATCCTCACCGGCCTGCGCCTGTAGTGCGCGCTCGATTGCCTGTCCGAGACTCATCGGGTCGGTTGCGTGCGAGAGCCAGCACACCGCCGCTAGCGCGTCGTCTGCATCCGTCGTGAGCGTGTACGTCGATACCTCGGGAGAGCTGATCGGCGCGTAGTAGGCGCGAACGGCGAACAAGCAGGGCTCGTAGATCTGCCCGCCCGACTTGCGGGCTTCGGTGGCGACGTCGTCGCTGTGGACGCGTGACTCGAAGTCGGCTTCGAGACCTTGAATGCGTCGTCGACGACCAACCACATCGTACTCCACCGGATCGATACGGAGTTCCGTATTCTCGGCCGCAGTGAACTGTGCTTCGACACCGGGCGTGTCCTCCGACCCGTACGTCCCGCGCTCGAAGGACTTCTCTGTCCAGCCATCTGCGAGCTGTATCTGATAATCGCTGGTGACCATCGAGACCTCCGGTTCTGTCGGCATCGGACCGTCATCCAAGTCGTTCCCGCCCATATCACCGACTGTTTGTTACGGTGACTTAAACTAATGTTCTGCCGAGTCTGTCAGCTGGGTCCATACAATCGTCTGGAGGGGGGTCACTACCGGAGAAAAACTCGGTTACGGGTCCCGCTGGAAACAGTCAGGGCAGTAATCCCAGTCATCGTCCAGTTCATGTAATGGATTCCAACACGACCGTGGATTCTCGTTGAGGTGCCAAAGGCCCCAGTCGGGGTCGGGGGGTATACCGAACAGAATGTACGCCTCGGTCTCGCAGAGGTCGCTGAAGTTCGTGAGAAGGTGGACCGGGCAGTGACGGCACTCCCAGAGGACGACCTCCAGACGACCATCGTGCTTCCGTTCAATCACCTCGTCTCTGTCCCATTCGTGAATCCGTTGTGGACCTCGACAGGGCGCGACGTCGTCCCTGAAAGCTAAGGCGTGTTCGAGGGCGAGTGAGCCCCCGGCGGCCTTCGACGAGTTCCATCTCTCAAATTCGCCGGTCCCCACAGGATAGGGAATGACGGCATCGCGAAGAACTCCAGGAGCGACGTCAGGCGCGAGCAACCCTTTCGAGTCGTATACGAACCTCCCTCGGTCCTGGTCGTACTGTCGGCGTAAATCACAACTGGAGCAGATTTCGTACTCGTATCCCTCCGGGTGCGCGTATCCGGAGACCGTTCCCCACCGGTGCTCCCCATCTATTTCCACCGAAGAACAACCAGTAGTTGAGCTCTCCCAGTTCAGAGCCGGCTTGATGCTCGGTTTGAACTCGTGGGCGTCGTGTTCGCGAATGCTGTATCCTTCTCTGCTCCCCACTTGGAACGTCTCGTCGACGACGGTGTACGGGAGCTGCTCGGATTCGAAGTCGTCGGGAGTGAGCCACGCGACGGAGTACCCGGCAGAGAGGTAGTCGTGGGTCGTCCCTTCAATATCCTTGCTGTGGTGCTTGTGCTGCACCTCGATGATGAGGCCGCTCCCGAAGTAGAGGTTCTCAGTCTCGAATTCGATCAGAGCGTCCGCCCGGCGTGTATTAGGGGTCGTTGCCGTTTCAGAAACGTCGATCGGAACCTCGGACCCAACATGAACGGCAGTCGGGAACTGCTCGTTGAGAGCGGCTACGGCGAGTGCCGTACACCGTGCGTGCGTCTCCGACTCACCACCCCCGGCTGTCGAACACGACTCGTTGGCGTCGTCGCCGGCGTGGAAGAAGTGGCGGGCGCAGTGTTCGCCGTCGCGGGGGTAGAGAACGCCTTGGCACTCTGGACACTCAACGGCCTGCCTGTCTTCGACTTCAGTGGGGGAAACAACCTCTCCGTCGACGAGCGCTCGGAACGGCACAATGAGTTACAGCGTGGCAGGCGAGCGCTTTGAAATTATCGCAGCAGTGTTAGGTGACACCCTGCGACGCCCGTGACAGTGTGTGGCCCGTCTAAAATCCCAGTATGAGAGCTAAAGATCGGGGTTTCACTTTCACGTCACTTGTTTAGGTGTTTATGTAGTGCGCGGAACTCATATTCTCCGTGAACCACACTCAACACACAACTGGAAATCGCGTCGAAGACGCCCAAAGACGGCAGATATCCGGAGAAACGTAATGCCGTTCACTGCCCTCGTCGGAAACCGAGTCACTTGGCCCGATAAGGTGGCCGACGACGCGAGCCTCAAGTGTACCTCGTGTGGAGAGATGATGCACGTTCGTCGAAGTCATCGAACCTATGAGGGCGTATTTAAGCCCCGCTGCTTCGTGCACAATCCAGACACCGATTCGCAGGGTTGCTCTGGTGGCGAGTCTGACGAACACAAGCTGATGAAGTACGTCGTCTCGAGGAACTTCGCTCACCTATTCGAGCACGCCGAGGTGGACCGCGAGGTGAAAATCGGCGATACCGGTCGTATCGCAGATGTTTGCGCAGAGTTCGATCATCCACAGCTACCACTCGGTCGCGGAGTGATCGGTGAGGTACAGTATCGAAACACCTCCAAAGATATCGAAGTGGTGACGGAGGACTACCTTCGTGCGGGGTACAGCGTCTACTGGATCGACGAGACCGACTTCGGCGAGGATTACCGGACGTTCGAGTTGCCGGAGATTGTCAGAGCATGGCCGAACGCTTTGCAGTCAGCTAACGAGTGGAGCGGCTACGAAGAACCCGTTGTCGAGATTCGATCTTTAGAACCAGCGCAGTATCCGATACCGTTGAGGATGCCGCCCGAGTTCATGGAGAAGCACCGAGAGGAGCTACGCGATTACTGGAAGCTCGGCGCTGGTGAACTGGATTACGATATTATCAGAAGACTGACATACAACAACGCAGACCGGAGGTGTTCGACCTGTGGTGAATCTGCCGACTACTATCTCTACAAGGACGGCATTTTCAACGACTTCCGGTGTGTGAAGCACGCTAGCGTCGACGAAGATTCCAAATAACTCCCGTGTCTGCCTGAAAGAACTTGCCACTGTAGCTGGTAGTTTGGCCCTCTGTTATGACCTTCACTGCTCCGATGTCGATCAGTTTGCCTATGTTGCTGACTCGGTGTTCGTTTCGTGAAGCCTCCGGGAGCGACAACGTCAGTCTAACACTGTCGAGGTGTAGAAATGCTCGTAGCTCCGGTTTCCACTTGCTCCAGCCGACCGGTTGAAAGCCTCGTTTTGTCGCTTGGAGTGCCCTGTGAGTGGCGACCCCGGACTCCCAGAGTCGATTTCAATGAACTTGACGTGACTGCCGCGCCCATAGACGACGACCACGTCGGGGATGAATCCCTCACCGCCGACGTGGTACTCGTCTGGCGGGTCGTCGAACCCTTTCACGCGGTGGACGTACACCTCGTCGACGGTCGGTTTGTCATCGTACTCTTTGGCCTTCGCGATAGCAGCGCGATCGTGTCTTCGACCCATACAAAGACATTCTATTAGAACATAATGAACCTCCGGAACTTGTTAATAGAATTAGGCCAGTCGGGGTCGACGACCGAGGCGTTCAGCGGACACAAGACGCGGTCAACCTTTTTGTTCAATTACCTATGATTCATCGGTAGGATGCCGTTCCTTGCCCATCGCGGCGGCACGACCGTCGTCCCCGAAGAAGTCGCCGATCCGAGCTATGCCGAGTTAGTGTGCCCTGCCTGTCGAGGAGCGATGTACGTTCGGAGTTCCTATACTCGTGGTGGAGAGACGTTCGTCGCGAGGCACTTCTACCATGCACCGGACGCGCCCGGTGACGACAGCGTATGTAACGGTGGCGAGTCAGAACAGCACAGACAGATGAAGTCAATCGCTCTCTCGAAGTTGAAACAAGAGTTCCCTGGCTATGCCGAGGCCGGTGTTGAACTCACAATTCGCAATCGGCGAGCAGACGTCGCACTATCGTTTCCGGAGACGAATCCACACCCCAAGTACGGAGAGGGCATCGTCGCTGAAGTCCAGCACAAGAACGAACAAAAGGACACCGATCAGGTGACTAAGGACTTCCTCAAGTCGGGATACTCTGTTTTCTGGTTGGATAAAGATGATTTTGACGGGAAGGACGTCACACTCACTGACCCCGTAAGAGCACGAGTGCGCGATTCGTTACCCGAGCCGCTCGTCGCCGTCTACGAACATAACGTCCCAACCCTCGCAATGCTCGGAGATACGAGACCAGTAGTTCCGGTCAAACTGCCCACTGAGTTTCTTGAACAGCACCGAGATGAGCTGTGGGAAGTGTGGAAGCCTGCATACGAGCGTTACAAGCGAAAAATCCAACCGTCGTTCATCCGTCCGGATGACCACAACCAGATGACGTTCGATTCACTGGAATCAGACCATGAAGAGCAATAATTTCGCCGAGTTCGTCAGCGCTTGAAGTCGGCTCACGCCACTCACAGCGCGTCGTGCCACGATCCGCCACCGAGAGCCTCGAAAAGTTGCAAGAGTGCCTTGTCCACTCGGCACACGTTCAGCGTGTTTATATGCCTGCAAATTAGACTGTCGAGTTTCCGAATTGACGGGGTCATGTCATGGCACGAAGGCCAAGAGCAATCGATGCAGCGGCCGGAAGCTAGCTACGTATTGACTAAAGGTAAGCGGAGCATGGACGCTTGGATGGGGGGTGACGATCTCCCCATCGACGAGCGCTCGGAACGGCACGTTCACACACCCGACGACGATGAGTTCGCTGAACAGTATCGAGAGTATTTGGAGATGCTCGCAAAGACTGAACGCGCTAGCCCGCTTGACCCGCTTCGACCCGCCGACGACCCCGGTCACCTCCAACGGTAGGAAGGAAGATGAACTGCCGGATTCGTCGCCTACTCTACGCGTGTATCAATCGTCGACAGATCCGGACGGAAGTCCTCTCCCCATAGAGGGGCTCGGCTCATTCCGAGAAGGACTCGCTCAATAGCGGGAACGATTGATTTGAGATCGTCCGAGTCGACGTCAGGAAGCACCTCGTAGAAGCTGTGGTTGAGCTGCCCTCGTAAGGAAGCGGTGTACATCTGGAGTACATCGTTCAGGAGACCGTAGCTGTACGCATCTATGAACTTCAGAACTGCTTTGTCGGTGAACGCTTCTCCAACGAGTCCTACGATCTGTGGACCAACGAGGCCGCCCCCGCCGATTTTTTCGACGTTCTCAGCGTCGGTCTGGAAGAACTTCGAGCTGTACCCGGTCGGTTGTCCGTCGGATTCCACGCGTAGCGCTCCGACTTCTTCCATCTCGCTCATATCGTTGTAGGGTGTCGATTGGGGGACCTCTCCGTCGAGATACTCTGAGAGGTCGGATACGGTCAGTCCCTCCCACGAGATGAAGTCACTGTCCGATTCTTCAGAAGCAATACCGCCTTCGACGTAGAGTGTGAACCAGATGTAAGCCAATCGTGGCGAGTCAAGTAGCCTACCGATAGCTACGAGATCGTCAACCGTCGTCCCCTGTGTATCGACCGTCTCACATCTGTTTCCGTCCATGTGGGAGATTTTCCAAGAATCGTAGAAAATTGTTTCGTCACACCGACATAAGCTTTTGAGGTGTATGGTCGGAAGAGGCTCCCATAGATATATGCATATCAGAGAGAGTAATCGGGCTATGCCCGTCGATCCCGTAGCAACGGAGAAGCAACTGAAGCAGACCTATCGATCTATTAGACGAATGAATAATGAGAATTTTGAGGATCTGTTCCGAGAGTGCCTAACAGAGTTACAAACAATACAATCTAGGCGGGTCGAACTCGCATTCGGTGTTGAGCTTCAGAACGGGGAGGTCGTATCCATTGGGGAGCCGATTAAGAACGAGAGGGACTCCCACGGTCACCTGACTCGGTTTTATTCTCACAAAGGAACGGACTTTGCGATTCATCTGTCGCAGAAGTCAGGGTTGGAAACACATAATCAGCTACGGGCGCTTCTGATGTATGAACTTGCAGATGCCATCGAGGAACAGGGTAACATGGAGACGGTTTCATTTCAGCTATGACTGGCGCGACAAACAGACCGAGACTTGAAGAACGGCTGGCTCAAGTGAAGATAGAGCTAACGAACACCTCCTCGGCATATGATGCGATACGCAAATTGTCGCCCAACCAGTTTGCGTCGAATTTCGAATCAGTGATGAATGAATTTCAAACGTACAGCCTCATGGACAATCAGCCGAGGATTCCTATGCTACTGGTACCACTCTCGGTTGATACGGATACTGACACCATCGAAGAGGTTGGCGAGACAAAAAGTTACTGGGCAGCAAAATCGGGACGGGAGACGACACTGGACAGAGAGTACCACTCTACGCTCATAGAAAAATACGAGGCCATTGTTTACTTGGATTGCAGAGCTTCATCACCAACGACTCGTCACTTACGTTCAGTGCTATTAGTGGACCTTGCCAACCAGATGAATCAGATTCGCAAACAAATTCATGCGGCTGAGAGGGAACAAGGGCATTATTCACCAATATGCGGAATATGCGGCGACTCTACTACACTGGGATACATAGGCATCTCCTGGCTTTCTAGAGATGAATCCGGGTGGGGAGTACATTTCTGTGTTAAATGTGAGACGGAAATTGTTGAATTGTTATCCTCGTTTGAGCCGGCTGAACACCCTCCCCGGCAAGCTTCATTCATCGAAATCTGGGAGAGTCAAGAGACGTGTTCCTTCTGCAAGTCTTCGTTCGACAAGAAGGACGAGCGAGCAGGAATAGAAGTATTCAAGCCCGATGACGAAAAGACGGAAGTCGTCGAGGAGCTTTACTCTCTATGTGGAGGGTGCTCTACCGTTCTTGAATCGTTCTTTGAGAATATCGGCGCTTCTACCGAGTCCCCTCAAGAGGTGATGAGATACCGCGATGGCGATGCATCGGGTTGTTAACCCAGTTAATCGTGAGCAGATGCTTGCCGGCGAGGAGTGTCTAACATTGCTTCACAATCCCACTGTAGCACTGTTCAAGAGTTCCGAGCGTCAGTCTTTGTACATTGGTTTGTCTGCTCGCAAGAGATTTGATGATTCATTGAGATTATATGGAAAGGTGAGAGAATGCAATTTCAGTTTGAATGTGGCTGTGGTGTTCAACTCTCAGATTATACACGAGGAGTGGGTGACGAGGTCACAACTCAGGTTCAGTGTCAGAGTTGCGGCACGGTGTACGCGTTAACCATCACACCAATTGTGACACGGTACGATTGACTGGTTGGAAACTCAGTCGGGGGATGCTGCATAGTGAGGAATTGGTCGTCTTACTCAGGAGGCTTCGTATATCCTCTCTCCTACTGTTAGTGGATGTCCATCACTTCGATTTGCTCCTGATATCGATTCCGAATCGTCACTTCAGTCACCTGTGCGACCTGCGCAATCTCACGCTGAGTTCGTTGTTCATTACAGAGTAGACATGCCGAGTAGAGTGCTGCCGCAGCAAACCCCGTGGGAGACTTCCCTGATAAGAGGCCAGCTTCAGCGGACACGTCGATTATTTCGGCCGCTTTTTGTTGGACGCGCTCGCTCACTTCAAGCTCTGAAGCAAACCGTGGTAGATACTGTTTTGGATCGACTGGCTGCATCTCTAAGCCAAGTTCATGTGAAATATATCGGTAGGTCCGACCCACTTCGTTCCGCTCAACCCGAGACACTTCGACCACTTCATCAAGACTTCGCGGAAGTCCTTCTTGACGGCACGCAGCATACAGCGCACTCGTTGCAACGCCCTCGATTGAGCGCCCACGAATGAGATCCTCATTAAGGGCACGACGGTAGAGCACGCTTGCTACTTCGCGGACTGACCGCGGAACACCGAGAGCAGAAGCCATCCGGTCGATCTCCGACAGCGCGAACTGGAGGTTGCGCTCGCCTGCGTCTCGTGTTCGGATACGCTCCTGCCACTTACGCAACCGGTGCATCTGTGAGCGTTTCTCCGAGGACAACGACCGGCCGTGGGCGTCCTTATCCTTCCAGTCGATGGTTGTCGTCAACCCGCGGTCGTGCATCGTCTCTGTGGTTGGAGCACCGACCCGAGACTTCGAATCTCGCTCGGTGTGATTGAACGCTCGCCACTCGGGTCCTCGGTCGATCTGTCTTTCTTCGAGAACAAGACCACAGTCGTCGCAGACGAGTTCAGCCATCTCCTCGCTCTGGACGAGAGCTGGCGACTCACATTCCGGGCACGTTTGAGTCGTCGACTCGGATTGATCCTCCTCTATCAGTTGATCACGAGCAGAGGTTCGCTGTCGAGGAGTGTCAGACATTAATTCACAATCCCACTGTGGCACTGTTAAATCTATGGCGTCTCACAATTCACATCCAGACAGTACTCTCATCAACATCGTCACCATCAGTTCCAGCGGCATGCTATTTTTCCTTCAATCGAATTTCCGCATGACGTCACCACCTTATTTCGGGCTTGCGACGAGAACTCGATGAGCCCGCGTTCTCATACGTACAGCACCGTATCTCACCCCAATAGTCTAATCGGACGACACCATGTTGTCGAGTAATGCGAAATCCACAGACGCCACTTAGCCCGCTTGAACAGGAAGCGTTCGACCGTCTCGAACAGCAGTTCGACTCGGGTGATAACTTCGAACGTGAGACTGCCCTCATCCAGCTCAAGTATGCGGAATTCGAGCGTGAGGAAGCGACTGAACTCATTGAACAATTGCTGCTGAAGGGATACCTCTACGAAGTAGATGAGGGGTTGCGAATAACCTGACCGTCTTGATTTTTAAAATGGACAATAGCCACCTTGGCAATCCGAAAACTGTTCCACGCTTTTCAGTCGCTCAGTCGTACAATGGTGCTGCCTTTGAGGGAAGAACCTCTCATCAAAGAAGTGAAGTAACTAGACAGTACCAATTATTCGATCGAACCGGTTGCTAGGTCTGTGAGTGGTTAATCTTCCGGATTCCAGTTCCTATGAGATAACCGACCGTGCCAAAGATGAGTGCAGTGACAACACCGAGTCCGACCATCCAGAGGAGTCGGAAAAGGAGGTTCGGAGTACCTCCCAACAGCCCAATTCCACCCAGATTGATTCCAACACCAGCGCCTCCGGCGAAAGCAAGTATCCAAGCGCTCAAGAGACTTTGCTCGTGAACCGTAACAAGAGCAATACTAGCGACAAGGCCAAGGGCATAAAACTCCCACCAGAGAGCATGATTGATGCCATGTAATATCTGGTGGACTGGTGATGCAAAGGGAGGTTCAAACTGGGGAACTATCGCCAACACAGTAGCTGAGGAAACAAACAATGCCACTGCAAAGAGGAGTATTCGGCTTAGGCTATCCTGCTTCGGGCCAATTAACGCAGAGCGAACTTGGTGGGATACCATGAATCAATATTGTCGTATGATTACTTGAGCACTTGGTAGGCTCAAAATCAATTAAGAGCGTCCACGTCTGGCGATTTAGATTCAGTACACTACAAAGCCGGTTAGTTCTCGTCAACTCATTTGATGAGAGTGTTGAGCTTGATTTCGCAGCAAACACCCAATTTGACGCTGAGGACATCAGTCTCCACGCTCTGCGAGACGAGTGAAGACGCTCTTCCCTCGAATACGATACTTTACCACCTCCGCACTAAGTTCGATTTGGAGACGCTCGAAAGAGTTGGCAACGTCTTGTTCCAGAAGCTCATTCGGTCTGTGAAGATCATTGTACACCTACTAGATGCACAGAAATGATACAATCAGTTGCGAAGAATTTCAAACGCTACTATAGAAGAGGCAGCGTATGGAACGCGTTCATGACAACCATTTCATAAATGTGGACATTCTTATTTGGCGGCGAGCCACTTATCTCAACTGCTCTTTTCTCTCAAATACCAGTCCCATCCAGCCCACAGAGCAATTAATAAAAGCGTGAACAAACCTCCAACAAGGAACCCAATTGCGAGTGGGTAGCCGGTTGATTCACCACCAGCTGCGGTCATAGATATTCCTAACAGCATTGAATCATCGACTACATACCCGATAACGAAACTTGTCACTATTAAACCACCAACTGTAGAGACAAGACGTTTTAGACGAGACACTAGACCAGTTTGACGCTCTTCCGTCCCCACAAACAGAACTATTGGGTCGTCAGCAGGTGCGTAGACCTTCATCTCCTGACCTTTCTCGGAATAGAGAATATCCACAACATCGATGGCTCCTGCTCCCTTGAGCTTCTCAAGGTGATATGAGACATTCTGAACTGACCCATCGGTTTTCTCCGCTATCTCAGAAGGTGTAGCAGGTTCAGTGTAAACCTCTGATAGAATCTCACGGGCTGTGGTAGACGATATTGCACTCAATATCTCGTTCGTTCGGTCGTCATTGACTCCAACGACCTGAATATTCCCATCTTGACGAGAATTGGCGTCGGATTTTGAGGACGGAAGCAAGGACATGGGTTTTGTATTCTATTTTGAATTGTCATCAGCAAGGATAATATAACCATGGTCACTCTTTTGCAGGAGGTTGTTGAGACGGCTATCTCTGATAGTATCGGGACAAAGGTCGACTGTCTAACTTCTCAACGAGAGGGTTCTCACTTCACCGAGTAGTTACGGAATCGAAAGATAGCTCGCCATCAACAATATCCTACACATTTAATAATACACATAAGTCGCCCAGTGTAGGGACATTTGTTCGAATCCCAGTAGAATTGCTGACAGATAGAATCTAAAATGTATGTATTCTAACTATATAGTACTAGTCAAGGAGGTGAAAATTGCAGCTCATGATAGTTTTAATTATAGCCGACATAATTTTGTTCGTGGATGGCTCAAGATAACATCTCCCGGCAGAAGGCCGAAAAGATACACAACAACCGGTTCTCATCTATGGGCCGGCGACAAGTCCTCAAAGCTCTTAGCGTCGCAGGAGTTGGTGGGCTTTCTACTGCCTACTTGACTTCCGAAGATGTCAAGGCTGCGAGTAGCGATGAGGTACCGATCGTGTACGGTCTGAAGCGTGAAGAACTAGGGAACCCCAAGACGGATTTGGTTCCGATGAAAAAGAATGTGCCAGCAGACTGGTACAACGATGTGCAGCACGCAGAGAAGGTTCGGGACGCCTTAGACCTCCATAAGAATGCAGGTGTAAACGAAGTCGACGTACGACCCGCAAAATATGGGGGACGAAGCTCGTACATCGAAGTTGGCGTTTCGCCTGAATTAGCTCGTGGCAACGGGTTAGTTCCAGAAACGGCTAAGAGTGCGATCCCTGAATCACACAGTGGCGTGGAAATTAAACTAAAAGAAGTAGGAGTCGGGAAAATGGCCTGCTATACAGGTGATTACGGTAGTACGATTCCTGGAGGTGCTGTCTGTCGAAGTGGAGTTGGGTCTTCGGGAACATTTTCATCAGCGATGTTCAAGAATAATAATGGACCCTACTTTGCCACGAATGCTCATCTTTGGGCTGGGGCGAGTAACCCTACTACGTCGTACGATATGAATCACAACTCTTCAAACGAAAAGGTCGCTGATATCATCGAAGCAAACTGTCAACTTGATTACGCGCTAGGCGATCCGGACAATCATACTCCACAGCAGAAGATCGTCGCAGGAGGAGAAGATGTCACGTTCCAGTACACGAAATCTGGAATCAACGACCAGATCGGACAGGGAGCGCATGGTACGAAACGAGGAATCTCATCTTGTGAGACCTCTGGAGAGATATATACAGCGAATGGTTACATCGGTGCGGTTGATAAGGGATGTCCAAATAGAGGATATCAGGTGAAAGGGGAGTGGGATATCGAGCGTGGAGACAGTGGTTCAGTTGCATTCATCGATAACGGTAGCAATGTCGGCGCATTATCGATGAATGCAGGGTTTGACCCACTAAATGATAATGCATTTGGCTTTGGTGCTTACCGCTTGAAGGCACAACAAGGCCTTTCGTACGCATAGATAATCACCATCTCTTTTCTTTTATTCGTCTTTTACTGTTCATTTGTTTGTTTCACTTACGCAGATGGGTGTTTATACTATTTCCCCAGTCAAATCGAAACAAAGATTGGCTGGTTGAGTTCCCAACTACTCGATTCTCGTTTTATTATTCGTACTACAGAACTGCAAAGCTGTTCGCCATCAATAATGTGCTACACAAGAGTGTTGGAAGTGTCCTTTGACCTGAGAGAGAACGGAATCAACGGAGAAGCCGCAGAGTATGAACCGCTGCGGGTTACCAGAGTGACTGAAGAAGGCCGTGATGCTGGAGTGCGTTTTTGAACCCGCGTTCTTTGATGTAGTCTCTGAGTTTCTCGGCGACGTCCTCGTTAAGCGTCGTTTCGATGGGGTAGTGTTTTCTTGGGTCGTGGTAGCGAATGGAGCGTGTAGAGGAGTCCGTCGTGATCAAGTCAGGTCCCTCGAACCACTTGATGTCCTCTATATTATCGTCCGATTCGATGGCTTCGGTCATCACGGTGAAGGCGGCATCTTGGTCTGCCCGCCAGGACTTCTTCAGCGTCATCATGAGGAACAGATGGGGCGACCCAGTGAGACTCGCGAAGTCGCCAGCGACATCCCACTCAGGATGGTCGATTAGCCAGCCGACAACCGATGCATCTTCCCACGCGGGGTCACTCGGATGCTCACGGCCGACGCCGAGGAGATACTCGTAGACAGGTTTGGGGATATTGTGGAGGTTGCCATGGAAGCGTTCTTCGAGGATACCTGTGCCGACAACAGTTACAATCGGGAGGTGGGCGTTGCTTCGGTCTGCGGGATTGTAGGCATCGGTGAGCGATTGAGCATATTCCCAGTCCGGGTTGTCACCGAGCATCGGTTGCTTGACGGCAGTGCTCATCTCTTCGACCGTCTCCCAGTAGACGTCGCGGAAGAGAGACTCACTTTGTTCAAGGGCATCCGAGAGGGTTGTGTCCCACTGGGCTAACCCGGTGTAGATGGTCCCGTGTTCAGAGGGATCGATATTTGAGACGATCCGCTTGGCTTGAGTTATCGTCCTCATCGTGACTCCCTCGTTTGAGTATTCATGAGCCATCTGCGGTGTTGCCGCCTAAAAGACCTTTCTCACAGATTCGTTTACCGTTCCAATTGACCCCATTCTGTTGGTCCAAATAGGACAAAATATTCTGGATTTTTGTATAGCGTTATATGGTGTACCACTATACCGGTAGTATTGTCCGATTTGCCGTGTTGCCCGGTTGTCCAGACGAGACAACCGTACACCACAAATACTAAGGAAACTGACTGTATCGCTCTAACCACCCAAAACCATGTCTTCAGAATCACCATCTCACCAAGCAAGCGGCCTTCTCCACACGTTTTCGCCGCTCCAGCACCACTCCGGGGAAATATAAATGTCACCGAAGCACGTACCCTCTCACATGAGCAACGAGACCGCGCACGAGTCGCTCCCGGCAAACGCCCACGCCGATGCAGCGGCAGCGTTCGTCGAACGCGCGCGGTCCAGACACGGGGAGGACCTCATCAAACTGTACGTCTTCGGCTCCACCGTCCGCGGCGAAGCGAGCGGGCGGTCAAGCGACGTCGACGTTCTCATCGTCCTCGACGACGACACCGATCGCGATGCCACCTCCGATTCGCTCCGTGATATCGCCCTCGACGCGACAATCGAGTACGGCCCCGCCGTCGAACTCCACATCCTCTCTGAATCCACGTTTAACCGCTACCGGCAAGAGGGGAACCCATTCATTCGAAGTGTCGTCACTGAGGGGCGATCGTATGCCTGACGACGACTCGAAACCGCCCGTCAAACAGGAGCTCCAACAGGCACGGCAAGCACTCGACGACGCCACAAAAGCGCGAGAAGCTGGCCTCTCCGACGCCGCGGTCATAAACCGCCTCTACTACGCCGCGTTCCACGCTGTCCAAGCGGCTCTCTACGACCGCGGATTCGAGCCCACGACTCACGGCGGCGTGCGATCCCTGTTCGGTTCCGAAATCATCGCTACCGGGGACGCCCCACGTCGTGACGGTCGCTTCTTCAGCCAACTCTCCGAACTACGCCAGCAAGCGGACTACGGCTACAACGAACTCGATGAGAACGTCGACGCGCTCCATTCACGAACCCAACAGCTCGTCGCCGACATGGAAGCCCTCTGCGCCTCCTCTGACTAACGATGCCGAACTACGCACGTTTCGACGGTCTCGACGACTTCGAGCACTTCTACCGCGAGGAAATCGCTCCGGCGCTCCGGGCCGACCCAGACGCCGACACTGATCCTGACCACGACACCCCTCCCTATGCGTGGTTGAAGGGCAACTTCTCGGGGTTCGTTGAACGCCTCCGTCGCGACTATGACCTCTCCCCCGGAGAGTTCTACGACGCCGTCGGCCTCCCACCGAATCCCGATGAGACAGACGATGCATGGGGAATCTGCCACGAACCAACTGTCCGTGGGCTCGAAGACTACCTCGAAGAACTCAAGCGCGACCGCGGGCGCGCCCAGACCACGGTCGACCCCCGACGCTCGCGATTGAAAACCTACGTTACTACCTACCGAAGAGTCAACGGTACAGGCGACCTCCTATCACCGCTACTGGATGAGACCACGAAACCAGACGAAATCGAGCGCGTCCGCGATACGTTCCGCGTCCTCGACGAGGAGCTGGGGACGCTTGCCTCGAAGAAGAAGTACGTCTCAGCAGTCAAGAGCTGGTACACGTTCATCGAAGAGATGGGCCGCGGGCTCTACAACCCAGCAGAAAACCTGTTGAACCGATTCGGATGGGATGAAGATCCGCAGTACGACCATCCCGCCCTCGGTCGCGACGATCTCGACCAGCTGCTCGCCACCGGCGACGACGACGAGCGCTTTCTCTTGCTCGCGCTCGCCGGGTGGGGCCTCCGGCCCGTGGAGGCGTGCGAACTCCACGTTTCCCAATTGGTACTCGACCCCGACGACGGTGACGTCCCCTATATCGAGTTCGCCGCCGGAGAGCGTAAAAACGCGCGCCGTACACGGAATACAGTTGAACTTCTCGTCGGTATCGACGCCATCCAGAGGCGTATCGACGTTCTCGGCGACCACGACGACTGGACGGGCTACCTGCTCCCCGGGCAGTCGATTGAGCGTCCGATGTCGACAGATACGGCACGGCGGTGGTTCCGCGACCTCGGCGAACGCGCCGACGTCCAGATCGCCGGCAGCCACCCCCTCCCGAAAATGGGTCGTCGAACGTGGTATCGGCTCTATCGCCAGCAGCGCCCGCGCATTGAAGCAGGGACAGCGGCTGTTGCAGCCTCACAGGGGAGCCGAGACGCATCGGTATCCGAACGAAACTACCTCGACGAACGAACGCGTCGGCAGGCGCGTGCCAACGCAATGCGTGACCTCGTGCAGAACGAGTTCGCGGATATCTTCGACGAGTATCTTTGAGCTCTGTCTCGAACAAACAACTGTAAGTCGAAGGCGTATTTACATGTGCTCGGATGGTGTAACCATCCTCTCTGAGTAGCTGGCCTATCCAACCTTACCCACCGCTGAGGGGGACAAATCCAAGAATGCGGACTTTCGGGGATACCGGCAGAGTGGAGGTGCGAAACCGACCAGACCCGTCGTGGGCTGAATCGGGGGCTGCACCGTTCACGTCGGACCCAGTCAACGGTTTCGGGCCGCCCGACGGGGCGAACACCTGGGGCGACGACCGCGGCCACCGGAACACCTACTCAAGAAGTACCGAAAACCCTCCACCAAAACGGTGGAGGGGGAGTACGTTCCTCAGAGAAAGAGTCGGACATGAATACTATTCTGCTATATGTTCCGCCTGAGGTGGAGTTCCGAACGTGCACGAGACTGGGTCAAGCTCGACTTTCTTCAATGTACTCAGTGAGTGAGTACATTATGCAGAACCGCTCGCTGTCGCTCTACGTCCGGCAAGTGAAGGATAGGTATCAAATCGACCTGAAAAATCGGACGTTTGGTTAGTGCTGCGGCTATCGACCGGGCGAACGCGCCGGTGTGAGGCCGCCTAGTCGACGCCGACCTCCTCTATCGCTACGTTCAGGAAGCGCTTCGCAGTCACTCGTGGCTTTCGACGATACTCCTCAGGGTTGTCCAGGCTCACCTGAATCAAGAAATCGACCAGCAGCCACATATTGTACAGCAGCACGGCGAACGCGAAGTAGAACAACCGCACTGAGTATTCCTTGGAGGTCGTCCATGCGAGGAACTGCTTGATTGACCTGTAGGAGTTTTCGATGCCCCAGCGTCGCCGATACCGGTCTACGATCCCTTTCGCTTCTGCGCGGTCAAGGCGGATCTCATCGTCGACGTCTTTGTTCGTGACGAATCCAATCGTCTTCTCGACTTTGTCGTCATCCTCATTCGCGTTCCTCTTCGGCACTGCCACAAAATTCGTCTCTGCCCGCGCATTCGTCGCCTCACCGTCGATATCTCCGTAAATCGCGTAGTTCTGTTCGACTTCAACCTCGTGCTCCATCCGCCGGATGAAGTTCTTGACTCGACTCGTCTTCCGTCGAGGAATCACGTAATCCACGCCAGCCTCGTTTAGCGACCGGATTACATCAGCAGCGTCGAATCCTCGATCTGCATACACCGTGTCGATGCTGACGTGCTTCTTGGCTTTCCAAACGAGCGACCGAACGATTTTACCCTTCGAGCGACCGAGCGGTACTGGTTCCACTCCCAAGGTGAATTTGACGTTCTCACCGACGATGCAGCACGTCGCAATCTTATAGCACAGCTCGTACTCTTTCGAGTCCGGCGTCCCTTGGACCATCTCCTCGTCGTCTTCGGTGAAGAGGACGACTTCATCCTTGTCTGGGTAGTACGCCAGATAGGTGATGTCAATAGCTACGTCGGCCGGTCGAGTAAACTCAAGATGGCGCTTTGCGGGCTTGATCATCCGGCCAATACAGTCGTCGACAGAGCTAGCGATTTTCTTGTGCTTGAGCTGTTTGAACCAGTGCAGTACTGTATCGCCATCAGGAGAACCGTTCTCACGAGTCGTCTGGTCACCGTAGATTGTGGTTCCATCTTCGGCTGCGAGGTTCTGGAGGCTCATCAGTACGCAGAGGTCAAGGAACGCGTTGTCGTGATATTTCGTCCCTTCGTCGGGTCGCCCCAGTTCGATTGCAGGGTAGGCGAGTTTCTTCATCTCCTTGGTGACCTCGTGAATCTTCTTGCGAGTGTACTGCTTCTCCCCTACCTCTGAGACGTTGCTCTTGTCTTCGGGTTCTAACGAGCGCATTCCAAGCGGGTTCCCCTGTTCGTGAGCGATTTCGAGTATCCACTTGGCTGTGTTCGAGATGTAGCGCTTGAGTTCCGGGCCAAAGTAGTCATTCCACGCACGCGAGAGAGTCGTGCGAGCGGGTGCTGATTGGCCGTCAGCGAACTTCTGTGGGTCAAACCCGAGTTCGACTGCTCGGTCGTCTTCCGATATGTGGTCGTGGAGCTTCTGCCAGGTATAGCCAGTGAACTCTCGAACGTACATCACGCGGACGAGTGCTTCGAGAGAGTATTTGTGATGCCAGCCAGCTCGTCGATCCTCGTAGATATTCAATGAGCCGAACTTGAACTGGCTCACGAGCGTGGTTGTATCGTTGACAGCTTCGAGGAGATCGAACGCCTGCTTTTCGATACTCGTTTGAGCCTTTCGGACTGTTCGACTCATCGGAATAGTATATTCTCCAGAATTGAAACATCGTGAGATGAGGTATTGTGCATCGATATGCCGCACATCTACACACGCGATTTCTTCATAGAATATTCGATACTGCAATTCGAGTTTCAATCTATGGAGGACTATCTCTGGAAGAGTCTGACGTCTAAGCATTCTGTTCTTCTGGACCTCTGAAAAGACATTTTGTTATCGATAGGATTTGCCTTATTCAAAATAGAAATTCTTCGTAGTATTATCTACTCGTGACTATTTAGCGAACTGTAATAAGATGTAATTTCAGATGTTGAGGATGAGAGTTGACCGTTTCTCCAACTCATGATGGGTAGTCGGCTGAGCGTCCGTGAGTGGCTTATGCTGTTCGTTCATTACTATAATTTTCAACGACCACATCAAGCCCTTGACGGACGAACGCGAGCTGAGGAGGCTAACTAGACAGTGCAATGGGCACTGTCTAGATAAGGAACGAGCAGGTCGAAGAGCTAGTGTTCAATGCTGCTCAGAGACCTGCTCAAAGAGAGTTTAGACACTGCGACGCTTGAATGTTGGCAGCGGGAGCGGACGGCGACGCCCGTCAGGGCGTTCGCCGTCCGACTCCATGCTGCCGGTCTTTCTCTTAGAGAGACAGAAACGATTCTTCGGCTACTCGGCGTAGAACGCTCGTTTCAAGCGATTTTCCAGTGGGTACATCGGCTAGCTGACAGCGTCTCAGACCCGCCGACGGCGCAGCCGAGGCGGGTCGCGGTTGACGAGACCGCTGTCAAAATCAACGGCAAGCAGTCTTGGTTGTACACTGCAATAGACCTCGACACAAAAGTAATTCTTGACGTTGCGTTGTTCGAACGTCACGGGACTGATCCGGCGGCTGCGTTTCTTCACGGAGTCTGCGAGAAACACGACTGTTCAGACACGGTGTTTCTGGCCGATGCTTTCGGCTATCGGACTGCCTTCTCTCGATTAGGAGTGAACGGTCGAGTCAACTACACAGAGCGAAACCAGATCGAAAAGTGGTTTCACACATTCAAAATGAGAGTTGACCGTTTCCACAACTCATGGGTGGGCAGTCGGCTGAGCGTCCGCCAATGGCTTGCAATGTTCGTTCATTACTATAATTTTCAACGACCACATCAGTCGCTCGACGGTCGAACGCCAGCTCAGGAGGTTAACTAGACAGTGCCGTGCAATGAATTATATAATAATTATTATGAAAACCTATATATGGCTTTGAACAGAACAGATTTAATAGATGAACAATAGAAGACAAATTTTAAAAAAGATGGCTTCAACTAGTATCGCACTTGGGAGCCTAAGTGGAGTCGCGACAGCGTCTGAACAGAATGAGACAGAGAGCTCTTCTCCGGAATTTACAACGGTTCCGGTCACTGAAACAGACCGCAATCAATTCATTGCCAAGGCTCTGCGTAGTCAGGATGTGCGTGACATTAAAAAGAGACTTGTTAAGAAAGGGTACCAGCCGCGTATTGCAGAGTCGTTAGTCCGGGAAATACAAGGAAACTCTGAAGATCCTTCTCCAGTAAGCGTTCTGATTCCGTTTGAGACTGGTGACCCGTCAACAGCTGCATTTATTTCATGGATTAGCGGCGGAGTAGGTGGTGCTGGCACAATTGCCCACTCTACAGATAAGAAAGTTGGGAAAATAACACCAGACGAATTTGGAGAGAAAGTGAGTCCGTCATTCTTCGAAGGTATTGATTCGCTTGAGTTAATCGCACCGGACGCTCACTACTTGTCGCTTACAGAGGCTGGCGTTGTTGAATCCGAATACGATTACGACGAACCGGTGATGGTTAATCTGGAAACCGGTGACGTCGTTACGAGCGATGTGCAGGCATCTGCAAGTGTAGACTGTGTGACTCAGTGTGCAGGAACCGCTACCGGTGCGCTGTGTGTTCTCGGTTGCGGGTCGTGCCTCCGTACTCCGATAGTTCTCACTTGTCTTGGATGCGTCGCCTGTTCACTCACCGGTGCCTGCTGCTTAGGCAGATGCTCGGACCCTAACGGTGCACTCTGCCTGTATGCTCGGATCTGGGCATATGTCCCAGGGCAGAGCGCGGCACTCTATCTATGGCGAGGGTGTCAGCGGAAAAATTGCGCAGTCTAATCTAGCTGTTTCTTTTCAATTTTTTAATTTCTCGAAGTATTAAATACACCCCGCCCAAAAGAAATAATAATGGAGTGACAAGCATTCCGTTGATTACGATAAGTATCGCAGAACCGATCACCAACGCCGCTCCAATTACCATATTCACTATATCCGTTTTTGACTCGGTTTTCATCAGTTGATATTTGTTCTTGAGGCTATTATTACTTTCTCCAAATAAATGCTCGTCTCGAATTCAATTCAGTGGGACAGAATTTTAGTGAGAATGGTGCGGATGGCACTGTCTAGATAAGGAACGAGCAGGTCGAAGAGCTAGGGTTCATGTTACTCAGAGACCTGCTCAAGCAAGGTTTATACACCGCTACGCTTGAATGTTGGCAGCGGGACTTTGAATTAGAGTGACAGAATCGATTCTTCGTCTTCTCGGCGTAGAGCGCTCGTTTCAAGCAATCTTCTAGTGGGTACATCGGCTGGCTGACAGCGTTGCAGATCCGCCGACGGCGCAGCCGAGGCGGGTCGCGATTGACGAGACCGCTATCAAAATCAACGGCAAGGGCTCTTGGTTATACGCTGCAATAGACCTCTACACAAAGGTAGTTCTTGACGTTGCACTGCTCAAGAGTCATGGGACTGATCCGGCGGCTGCGTTTCTCCACAGCGTGTGCGAGAAGTGTGAACTGCCGGGTTGATTACAGAGAGAGAGAGGACTGATTGAAAAGTGGCTCCACACGTTCAAAATGAGGGTTGGCCGTTCTACAACTCATGGTGGGCAGTCGGCTGAGCGTCCGCCAGTGACTTGCAGTGTTCGTTCATTACTATAATTTTCAGCGACCGCATCAATCGCTCAATGGTCGAACGCCAGCTCAGGAGGGAAACTAGACAGTTTTCCTTACAAGATGTCCGAATTCGGACGAGAGGTAGCCAAACACATATCCGTTTCAAATGTACAAAATATTATCACAAAACATATATTGATTTGTACCAATGTCGAACCGATGAATGTGAACTTGGTGGAGAAACTCGGCCAACCCGAATATACTGGAGAAAATCGATGCGAGCCATGCACCGCACTTAACCTTGTCATAGCAATGTTTTTTAGCTTCGGGTTGTTGCGAAGATCCCGTGTCGCTGGCTACGCCTTCTTCGTCGTATCACTCGGTTTGATTTATCTCCGTGGATATCTCGTCCCCGGAACTCCAACGCTGACAAAGCGCTATCTTCCGTCAGCGGTGCTTCGGTGGTTCGGTAAAGAACCAGAGCTGGACACCCGAAGCGGTCTCAGCTCAGCTGGCGCTGCCTCGACGACCGTTTCGAGCGAACCTATCACGGAGGGATCGGACGAAGCGCCGATTGACACAGCTGAAAAAGTCAACATTCACGACTACTACCTTACTGAGGGAATTCTTGAACCGTGTGACGATCAGGACGATCTATGCCTTGTCGACGAATTCAGAACAGCGTGGAACGACGAGATGGCTGAGTTGATCGAGAAAGATCTTGACGCGAGTGAGGCAGTTTCTATCCTCGGTATCGAGACTGACGCTGAATCATTCGAAATTCAACAGTACGGAGACGCGTGGACAGTAGTCGCTGGCTCCCAAACGATTGGACAGTGGCCGTCGGAGAAGGCACTTGTCGCCGACGTTGGAGCTGCTCGTGTGCTGGACGAGTGGTCGGATTACTGGGGCGACCTCAAACCGGCACAGAAAGGACAGGTTCTCAACGGTCTCCGCCTATTCCTCAATCAGTGTCCGGGAACCGATGAGTCGGTGAGCATGAGTCAGGAGACCGTAGAGTCCTGTTGTTCGTCACACGATGTCGTTACGGTTTCCTGTGACGAGACTGATGAGCGCCTTTTTGAGCAGCGACTGAACGACCTCTAGGATACAGCCGCAACAAGCAAATGACGGTTCGTTTTTGTACCCATCGAAGCGTATGTTCGCACATACCGAAAGGCGCCTACTGACATGACATCGATAGTACGGCTCAGATCCTCGTTCCGTCGATCATATCAATGATGTCGTCATACGAATGGTGCCTATTCAGTAGCTGCGAGACGAAGCGTGGCTAATCGCGCTACCGTCAACGCGGAGATGTGGAAAGGCTTCACAGACAACAAATTCCTCACTGAGTACACCTTCTGCCTGAGTTTCTAACCAGTCAATCGTACCGTGTCACAATTGATGTGATGGTTAACGCGTACACCGTGCCGCAACTCTGACACTGAACCTGAGTTGTGACCTCATCACCCACTCCTCGTGTATAATCTGAGAGTTGATCACCACAGCCACATTCAAACTGAAATTGCATTCTCTTACCTCTCCATATAATCTCAATGGATCATCAAATATCCTACGAGAAGGCAATCCAATGCACAGAGACCAGCATTCGGAACTACTGCCTGAGCGTCGCTAACTGCGTAGTCTAACGCCTCCGTGAGGTTCGTAACCGGAATGACTCTAATTCCCGGAACGGGCCGGTCCTGCTTCGGGGGAACCAGAAGGATAGATTTGCCTTCTTCTCGGGCAGCGATAGCCTTCGGCCGGATCTCGTCGACTGTGGTCACTTCGCCGGTTGCCGTGATACCGCCGGTCATCGCGATGCTCTCGTTCAGCTGGAGGGAAGGATCGCTCGCGACGTACATCCCGACGGCGAGCGGGAGACCCGCGCTCGGCCCGGAGACGTAGTCCCAGTCCTCGGGCGCGTTGATCGAAACGACTGCGGCGTCGAAGGGCGGTGTCGCGTTCGTCGTTCCGAGCACTGTGTGCGCATGCTGAGCGGATTGCTGTGCTGAAACGGTGTGTACCACATCCTGTACGTTCAGATAGGTTCCTCGACCCGGTACGAACCCGACATGGACGGGTATCGTCGTTGCGGTTCGCTCTGTCGCCGAGTAAGCGAGGACGCTTACCTGAGCGCCATATTTAGTGGCGAGTGCTTCGTCTGGTGCACTTGAGTTTACTGCGAGCCCCTGTATCTCCTTTTCGAGGTTCTCGTTCTCTGCTGCGAGTTGGGAGGCGCGGTAGTGTTCGCCGTACCCCCATGACCCAACTCCAACGAGTAAGAGGATTAGAACGACAACGAGAATCGAAGTACAGTTCCAGTTCATTCTAATTCCAGTGAATGGTATAATCAACATACTCAGCCGCATACTTAAGTAATCGTGCGTCAAGCTAATATGCAAAGATGCCTCGTACAGACTTTTCAGATCAGAGAGGACAATCCGAAATCATCGGAGCTGTCCTCCTCATCGCGATTGTCCTCCTCACGATTTCCGCCGCTGCGTTCGGCGGGTTCGGAGGATTCCAGAGCGCGAAGACCGGTATTGACATCCAGATGGTCGAACAGGACATGAATCGGCTCTCGGGAGCGGTGTACGACGTCGCCTTCGGGAACGCGAATGTTCGAACGGTCGGTTTGAACCTCCAGACGGCAGATAACGAAGGTTCTACTCTCGTGAGACCACAGACGGGTCGCATCGAGATCGCTGTGGGAGGAACGACAATCCACCAAGGGTACTTCGGGGCAGTTGAATACGAGAACGAGCAGACCTACGTCGCTTACCAGGGCGGCGGCGTCTGGCGGAAGGGAGTGAACGGGGCGTCGATGGTCGACGCTCCCGAGTTCTCGAACAACGATTACTCGACGCCCACACTGACAATACCGATAATCTCTGTCAACGGAAATGCGACCCTCAACTCCGGTGCGACGGTGATGGCCGGGTCCGAGTCCTCAAAGTATTCCCAACTCAAGGTTGCGACAGACGAGACGGCGACGATTACGATTCAGAGTCGGTACTACGAAGCGTGGGCGCGGTACTTCACAGACAACCTCAACATCCCCGAGAGCGACGTCACGACCACGCCAGAGACTCAAACCGTGACCGTCACGTACGGGGAAGGAACGGAAGCCTACCTGCACGTAACCGAGTACCAGGTCACGGTCGACGAGAACTAACGAGGCCGCTCACTCTTTTAACGAACGAGTCCCGTCCAGTAAGGGAACGCGAAGTTCCGCTCTAAAAGGGAACTTCGTCCGTCGGAGTTGGAGTCGGATGCGGCAGTTCCTCGCCGGTGACGAACTCCAGTTCCGCGACGATTCTCATGTTCCAGGGACGGCTGTGGCCGTCAGGATCGAGCGCGCTGTTCTCTTCATCGGAGAGCGCCCAGTGGCAGAGTTCGTGGATTTCTTGGAGGGCGATTCGGTCTTCGACTGCCAATCCACCCTGCTCCGCGGTCTGTATCGTTACATCAAGATGGTGGAAGACGATTCCGTCAAACACTTTGCTGTAGTCGGGGAGGCCGATGTACGTCGATGCCTCCGTCACGTTGTCTTCGCCGCTGACGTAGATCCTATGTGGGTTGCATCGGTCGTCCAGAGTTGCGAACCGGGCAAGAAGAAGAACATCCCCGTCATAGAACTCGAACCGCTCTCGCTCGCCGTCCGCCGCAGCTATTCGGTCAAACTCTTCCCGGCTTACGTCGTCCATGTCTATCAATCGAAGCGGGAGGCGGATGTAATAGTCGTTTGCTCCTCTCTGCTGGTCGACAGACGGAAGTAGAAGAGTCGAGGTTAGATGTCGAACTTGACTCGGACGTCGACTATCTTGATAAAGAGCCGCTTCGTCTGGAAGTCGGCCGAGACGGTGTTCTGCGCGTTATCGACCTGGACGTTCGAGAACCGGGGGTTGTTCTCGAACCACTTCGACCACATTTTCGTCCGCGGTGTTTTCACCGTCATTGTCGCGGTCGCCGTGATGGGATCGCCGTCTTCCTGGGGCTCATATCGGGTGACATTCGACTCCCATTTGTGACTGACAACGTACCCTGTGCCGTCGCCGGCGTAGCTGAGAGTCGGCGGACCGTCATGGTGCGTCGTGTTGATGAGCGGAATAATCGCCTGCTCCTGATCGACACGGAATGATGGCCCCTCCTTCATCACTGCGCCGTCGTCCTGCTGGAGAAAGACTGCCCCAGAAACGTAGACGTACTGGACGTCGTTGATATGGTAGACGATCGGGCGGGGCTTAACAACCTGAGTCTCCATCGTGCCGTTACTTGAGGTCGCGGAAATGCTGATAGTGATGGGGTCTTCGTACTTGACGGTGCTGTCCAGGAGTTCGAGTTCAGTTGTCCGGAGAGGTGCACCGCTGGAGAGATCGTACATATCCCCCCGGATCTGCATCATAGAGGACTGCGCGGCTGCCTGTCCATTACTCCCCGAAACCTGATCAAGAGACGAGATTCCGAAGAACGCACCTGCACCGACGAAAGTCGTGATGAGGCCAAAAAAGAGAATGAACGCGAGGACGTTGGACTGAGCTCTGTCGCGACGCGTCGTCGACGAGGTGGTGGTTTTCGTCCTCATTATTCCTCCGAGACGATGGTGATGGTGTTCGTTCCCGCGTTTCTGACGATATAGATATCGCCGCCCTGAACGGTCGTCTCCTCAACCGTGGTTCGGGTTCCATACGGGATAGTCACTTTCAGTTCCTCGTCGACGGTCTGGAGGATGAGTTTCTGGTCGCCATCGCCTTCGGTGACGGTCGTGATTTGGTATTGGCGGTTCCCGATTCGGTCACTAAGGCTGATATGGCGGCCGATCTGTCCATTGCTGTTACTACTCCGGACGAGGCGGTCTACTTTTGCGAGCTCACCCGCGACCTTCTGTCCTTCGAACGTGATCTGGTTCCGTTGGGCAATTTCAGAGCCTTGGGACGTGACTTGGAGGGACCCGATGATTGCTCCCGAGAACAGCAAGAGGATCGCGATAGACGCGACGATGCTCACGCCCTCAACGACACCTCGGTTATCGTCTCGAAGATCCGTCGTAAACTGACGGATGCGATCGGGGTATTCTGACCAGTCCATAGTTGACTGGCTCAAATGAATCATTCAATCCACTTAAATGAGACGGGTGATTCAATGAACGACGTTTTGAGGCATTTGTAAGCCGTTATAGGGGAATCTAGAATTAGTTCTTAGAAGTGATTTCAATAGTAGTGACTATTTGAGTTGTTGTGCTCCGAAGAGGAAGTGCGGGGTTATTCTACGACCGCCCGTGGCCGTTACCGTTGCCGTTCTCGTCCTCACTCGAGGTCTGATCCCCGATGACGACGTCGGGCTCGATGGTGATGCGGTCGGTGTAGGTCGTGTCGGCGGTCTCGTAGGTGACGTCGAAGGTGGCGGAGTAGATGACACCGTCGACGACGGTCACGCCAGCCTCGTCGTTCGCAATGTCAGCAGTCTGCGCGTCGATGCTGGCATTGCCGACGATATTCATCTTGTAGGTTCCGCGGGCCTTGTCGCCGTTGCGGAATTTGAGGGTGTACGGCCCCTCCACGTCTTCTGCAAGGTGGATGTCAACGTTGTCTCCGTTCACGGTCCCGGAATCGAAGTCAATCTTCGCGAACTCCGAGCTGACTCGCTTAGTCACGCCGTCGCTGGTCTGGAGGACGATCTGGTCGCCGTCGCGGTAGGCGGTGAGCGTCCAGGTGTCACCGTTCGGCTGGCTATCGGCCCGAAACACCATCGCCTCAGAGGGTTTCTCCGAGAGCATCGTCTTCTCGATGCGCATGGTGGCGTCACGGTACTTCGTCACGTCCTTCGCGAGCGTCCAGTCACCTTCGCCCTCCTCGACGACGAACGGTGCGGTCTGAACTTCTCGGTCGACCTGCTTCGTCCGAGTCTTCTGGACATCGACCGTCTTGTAGACGGCGCGCTTGTCGTAGTCCGGGACATAGTCATAGGTCGGTATCTGCTCGTAGACGGGCTTCTCCTCGTAGACTGGCACGCTCACCAACCGGTGTTTGACTTCGGTTTCGTAGTGGTGGCCGGAGACGTAAGTCTCCTTCTTGTAGGTCTTCTGCCAGCGGTAGTCACGCTCGGTCGTGTAGTAGACCTCCGTTTCCCAGCTGCATTCATAGCTACCGGGACCCCACGACCACCCACCTTCCCAACCGCACTCTTGTACTCGTCGCGTATGGCGCTCGCGGTAGGTGTACCACTCCTTCTCCCAGTCAACGACCGTGCGGGTCGAATACTCTAGAACCTTATGCCGAACTGTGTAATATTCAGGCTTCAGTCGCGTCCCGACTTTGACTTTCTTGTAGTGGGAGACGACGGTCTTCCAGCCGTCGAAGACCTTGTTGTACCCATCGAGATACCGTTCCCAGTGGTCGAATACGGTCTCCTGGACGGTGTACTGCTCCTCGACGGTGTCGGTGATAGTGTGCTGTCCGGTCCCGTGCTGCTTGAGCGTCACGCCTTGCACCACACCTTCTCCGGCGGGCTGGACGCGAGTGAGCTCACCATCGACTGCGGCCTGTGCTTCGACCTGACCGATGAAGCTACCAAGGTGCTGTCGGAGGCGGTTACGGGTCTCCGGCGGCATATTCTTCCAGGCGTGGTCAGGAATCGCCTGCATGACCTTCGCCACGAACCTCTTTCGAGGGTCGTTATCTGAGGCCGCGTCCTTATTGACGACCTGTTGGTTTGTGTCTTCAAGGGAGCTTTCAACTCCGTTCGCTACTACTTGCACTTCTGACTGAGGGCTCCCAGCGTCACTTGACCCGGACGGAACCGAGACCCCGGCCGTGACGACCGAGACGACAACAACGACGGCGGCGAGCATCCCGAGTGTTCCCCCGGTGCTCATCGCGCGGTCGTCGCTGGTGGACTGAGAACCCGGCCAGCGAATTTTTCCCCGCATATCATTTCCTCTAAAACACTCCGAGAATATAACGTTGGGAACGGTCGTGGAAAATGAAGACTTCAGAACCACTGATAGAGTTAGATCTTCCAGAGAATCATCCGGACTCGAACAATGTTGTACTTGCGACCTCCGGGGAATGCGTCAGGAGCATAGAAATTATCTGCCTCACTAAGGGTTTTGCCACTGTTCGGCCCAACGAGAGATGTGTCGTCGTACAACACGACCGTATAGGAGGCCGTCACAGCATGCGCTCCAGGAGTCCCCTGATAGAACATCCGTTCCGTCTCAGTCGTCCCGCTCGGCGTCTGGTAGACGACATCAACATTGTACACGATGTTGCTCCGTTGAAGAACCTCTTCCAGTGGAACTTCGAGGGGATGCCCGTCCGGCGGTTTCAGATAGTATCCGTCACCGCCGGAATCGACGAACTGGCTCATGTCGTCGTTCCAGTAGACCGTCGCATCTCGGAGATCACCTGTAGAGTTCGCAACCGCGAGGAGATCCGCAGCGTCCGCTTGCAGTTGCGTTTCCGCCATGTCGGCGGCGAGACGTTGTGGCTGCTGTGTCGGCGCGGCTTGTGCGGCGATGATGAGGCCCGCAATCAGCATAGCCGCGAACACGATTGCGTCCAGCGTCCAGAAGCTCCCCCGTTCGTCGCCTCGGAACGACTTCAGACGTTCGTGAAGTTTGTCCTTCATGAGTCTCACCAGACCTGTACCCGGAGCGTGTACCACTCGTACGCTCCATCGTTATTCCCATCGAGCCCAACCTGCCGATGGAAGTTGTAGACAGTGCTATGGTCCCGTGGCGGCGTCTCGCCGAGTGCGAGTTTCGTCTCGTCCAATGAGGCGATGCTCCCAGCGGTGTTCTCGATGGTGACGTTGATCTGGCGTTTCTCGTCGACGAAGAGTGCTGCATTCAGATACTCCTCTGGTTGGTCGACGTTCGTCCAACTGTCCTTGAACCCACATTCACCGGGTGTCGTCTTCGCGAAGAACGCCTTGGTACACTCTCGCTCGAGGAGTGCATCGTTCGGCGTGTCCACGAGGTAGTCGTCGGCAAGGCGGTCGGCGGCGCGGTCAGCGACCATCTTGTCAGTATAGTTCGGTCCAATCATCCCGTAGACGAGTGCAGCTGACACGGCGAGGAACATCGTGATCGCGACCATCCGGATCGTCATCGAGAATAGGAAGTCAAGCTGAGACGCCTGTCCTCGGTCATTCTTCTTGAGTTCGTGGAGGTGTCGGCGAAGCCCGGACTCCGAAGTGTTCATGCGGTCGTGTTCCGGTTTCGGTGGTTGCTTGGCCATCATTAGGATACCATAATCCAGACGATAAGTGCGAGTGTTCCGTTCAACGCGGCAAACTTCAGCCCCGCTCGGGGATCGTTACTCTGCACGTATCCCGCGATGATGCCGGACGTGACGCCTTGAATGAGCGCGGCGTGGAAGAACAAGACCCCCAGCATCCGTGGGTTAACCGACTGAAAGTTCGGCCACGCGGGGTCGCTCCCGATGATGTTGACGACCATGTCAATGAGTTTCACCTTCATCCCTGCGAGGATTGCGAGGAACACCAAGAATGACATGATGACGACGACGACCTGCATCATCGTCCGCGACTTCTGTTCCTTCTTCAGTTCCTCCTGAATCTCGGCAGCTTCTGCTGCGGTCTGGAGGACTTCGGTAATCTCACTGGAGACCTCTTGGGCCTTTTCGATAATCTTGACCGTTCGGGCCAGCTGGGGGATGTGGTACTTGTTGTTGAATTCAACGAGACCGCGGTCAATCGGGACACCAGCGCTGGTGAGCTTCTTGTAGATGATGCCGAGTTCCTCCCCGAATCGCGTATCGCTGTCCTGTGCGGTCATTCGGAGGCTTTCGTGGAACGGCTGTCCTGTCTGGTTCGTGTTCGCGAGCTTTCGAAGGTCGCCGGCAAGCGTGTCTGTGATGCCGCCACGGATTCGCGACCCCCACTCGTACATGATGAGATACGGGAGGACGATGACGTAGAACGGTGCGAAGAAGAACCCGATTGTCTGCTGCACAGGTCGGTCGACGAACGCCGACATACTAGGCTCAATCTGCCCTGACCCGAGAAGCACGAAGACCGTGAGGATAGCGAGCGGGACGCTGAACAAGAGCGTATAGTCCGGCTCCTCACGGAAGAACGCGAACGGGTCACGGAGGATTTCTTTGATACGGTGTTTCGCTTGATTCCGCCAAATCTGATCGAAGAGGTCGCCGCCACCCCGATAGTTCGCCGCAGGGCCGACAGAGAGCTGATTCGTGGCAGTGTTCGGAACCTCCCCGTTGATTTCCATGTAGCCGTCGCCGGGCTCGTCGATTTTTATCCCGGCAATGAGCAGTCCGTACATGCCGTTCAGTGTCGGGATGCCAAAGTAGACGATGGCGATGAGGAGACCGATGTGAGGTGATCCAACCATCGCCATAACGACGAGCATGATGACGCCGAGCATCGGCGCGATCTGGAGCGTGATGTAGGTCTGACCGAGTGCTTCGAGCATCCGGAGACGGCTTTCCTGCTTCCGTTTCCGTTCACGCTTTTGGCGCTCCTTTGCCTCCAAGAGGTATTGCTTGAAGCTCCCCCCTGAGTTCAGAATGCCGAGCATATCAGTGAGAAACTTCTCGAGTTCTTCGTTCGGAGTGTCCTGAGCAACGCGCCGCATCGCAGTCTCGTAGTCCTCCTGATAGAGTTCGGTCTCGCGAACGATTCGCTGGAACTCGACCGAGAGTTCTCCGTAGGCGTCCTCGGAATTCGCAACTTTCTCGAAAACAGTGAGTTGGTCACTTCCCCCCTCCGCGAGAGAGTACATCATTCCAACCGCGTCCGGGAAGACGAGTCCGATTTGGCGGTCGCGGTCGCGGGCTCGGAGGTACGGGATGAGAACCCCAGTCCCTCCACCGAAGGCGAGTCCGAGAAGTGCACCCATCGCCCCGGCGAATAGAAGAACGGCCGGGACCTTCAGCATCGAGAGAGCCCCAATAACCGACGGGGGAACCATCATGATGACGTTGCGGATGGCGGGCGGGAACCAGTCGTACCGGACCGTAGGGAGGGTCATACCTCCGGCGACGATGACGGAGTACGCGACAGCGAGCATTGCAATAGCGAAGACCGTCCCGATAATCGACCCGACAGCGAACGCACCACTGAGGTAAACCTCGGTCGTGGTGTCGATGTTCGCCTCGCGCATCTTCTGGTCGAACTTGTCCACGAAGTCCTTCTGGTTTGCGAAGACAAAGCGGTAGAGCGGATAGAAGAACTCTGCGAGAGAGACGATCCCCGTTCGGAATGCGGACCTGTCCGTGGACTCTCCAACCCCGTCTTCATCCCGGTCGGCGAACGACTCGAACTGGTAGCTCACTCGTCTTCACCTCGGCCACTCCCGTCTGCGAAGAGCTCGTTCAATTCCTCGTCGTCAACCTCGAACAATCCGTCTTCCTCATCGTCTTTGTCAGCTTCCGGTTCTTCACCGTCATTCTCGTCGACGGCGGCGGCCGCTTCGTCCGAGTCATCGTTGGAGACCGTCTCCAACTCACCGTGTTCCTCGCCGTCAATCTCGACGGGTTCCGTGTTCTCTTCCTCGTCATTGGTCGCGACTGGGGCTGGCCCCTCATCGACTTCTTCGCCGTCCTCGATGATCCCCTCCGCAGCATCATCGCTGTCCTCGTCCGCGTGGGCTTCGTCAGCCCCGTCCTCGGCATCCTCGTCGGCGAGGGATTCAGCGTCTGGTTCATCGTTGTTTTCCGACTCGTCCGATTCGCCACTTTCAGAGAGGTCCCACCCCTCGGCAGTCTCGTCAACGTCGTCAACGTTGTGCGCCGGGAGGTAGCAGAAGTGGGCGTCCTCTTCCGCGCTGTTCTTGCAGCGGCGACCGGTTTGCGTAAGTGCGACACAGCGCTCGGGGTATTCCGTTTCCTCAATATTTTCCATCGTGTCTTCGGCGTCCACCTCATCATTCTCGGTTCCCACCGTGACGGGTTCGTCGTCGGTTTCCGATTCCAGCGCAGGGTCGGCTTCCTCGCCGTCCTCGGCGGGTTCTAATACGGAGACTTCGCTGTCCTCTCCCACGTCGTGTAGGGAGTCGGCGTCAGCGGCCTCCAGTTCTAGTGGCTCCTCCGCAGCATCCAGTCCCAGCGGCCCTTCGTCAGCGGCCTCCAGTTCCGGCAGCTCTTCCACGGCATCCGGTTCCGGCGACTCCTCGTCCGTCTCGACGTTCTCAACGTCCTCGAACATCGTGAAGGACGCTCCGATATCCCGGCCTTCGTACTCTTCGAGCAGTGGGGCCGCCTCACTGAGAGCAGATTCAGACTGCCTGAGCGATTTGTCGGACGGATCGGGGCGTGGGACAAGTGCCTCGCGTTCGGGGTCGACGTCGATTTCGAGCGTCGACGAGTTCTGGAAATTCTGGAGGTAGTCGCCCAACTCCTCGTTCGCCATGAGCGTGAGGATGGCCTCCTCGTCTCGCATGAACGCCTGAATCGTCCCAGCCACCTGCCCATAGGTATTGTAGTTGTGCTTGATGAGGTACGCGAGGACGGACTTCCGCTTCTGAATCTCACGGATCAGGCGGTCTTCCGACCACCCGAGCTGAATGCGGATATCCTCAAGAACGTCACTCTCGGCAACTTGCTGGTATTCGTCCGTTGTCGGCTCCCACTTGTAGAGCGTCTCCATGTCGATGGCGTCGCGTTCGTCGTCGTAGTCCCCAAATTCCGTGATTTCGGGCGACCGCCGGACTTTGTTACCGTTTACACGGGTCTCCTTCTGCATGACGACGAGGTCCAGCATGTCTAGGTAGGACTTCGGGACGCCAATCTTCTCGGAGGAGAACCGCTTGATGAGCTGGTCTGGGTTGGTCGCGTGGAAGGTCGTGTAGCTGGTGTGACCGGAACCCATCGCTTGGAAAAGGGTCTGGCCTTCCTCACCACGAACCTCCCCCATGATGATGTAGGTCGGGCGCTGCCGGAGTGCGTTTTCGAGTAGATCGTATTCCTCAATAGCGTCCATCCCCTCCTGCGTGACTGCCTGCCGAGTGATGCTGGCTGTCCAGTTTTTCTGGGGGAGCTCCAACTCTGGCGTGTCCTCGATGGTGACGAACTTCGCGTTCGAGGGGGCGAACAGGTTTGCCGCGTTCAGCGTCGTGGTCTTCCCGGACGCCGTGCCGCCCGCAAATATGACCGAACGTCCGTGCTCAATGGCGAACCAGATATAGACCATCTGATCCAGTGAATAAGTCCCCCAGTTTACGAGGTCGATGGGGGTGAACGGGATGTCAAGGAACTGCCTGATGGTGAAATTTGATCCCTTCGTAGAGATCTCCTCGGAGAGAGTTAGCTGGGCACGGGAACCGTCTCGAAGAGTTGTGTCCACGGACGGCTGGCGTCGTGAAATACCCTTCCCAGAGGAGTTTGCGAGCCGCTTCACGTAGCCGTCCAGTTCGTCCTTCGAGAACTGGATGTTCGCGACCCGGATTGTCTCGTAGCTCTGGTGGTCGACGAAGATTTCCTCGTCCGGGCCGTTGCAGGTAATGTCCTCGATGGCAACGTCGTGTTTGAGTGGGTCGATGCGCTGGAACCCGACGAAGTTCCGGACGAGGTAGTACGTGAGCTTGTCAATCTGTGCAGGGGTGAGTGTGGTACGCTCACCCTCTTCGTCGCGGATGACGGGCGCGGTTCGGACGGTCTCGTTGTCTGACTCCGTCCCCTCTCGATCTTCGCGCCGCTTCTCTGCGTGATTCTCCAGGAACGACGCAGCACGGTAGACGAGCTGGTCTTTCCAAGAGGCTTCCTCCGGATCAAGGTCGACGCGACTGATGAGTTTCCAGCGCCGGAGGAGTTCACGGGCTTGATCCTGTATGAGCTCGATTCGCTTTTCGAGTGGCGTGTCCACGCTGATTGCGTCGTACTCAATCTCGATGCGGACCTGCTCGTCAAGCAGTTGGAGGAGTTTGGACTCGTCTTCATCGAGGTATGGTTCAATCGCGTAGTAGACCAGTTCGTTCTCACGACGAGAGTGGTACACGACCGCGAACGAGTACGGCTTGTTCAGCCAGTAGCGTTCAATCTCATCAAGGAACGGTTTTTCGTCTTTGGGGATGATTCGTTCAAGGTCCTCCGGACCAACGAGTGCCTGCTCACCGTCGTGACGGAAGAACTCGCCCGGGTCGAAGTCCTCTGGCCGAGTGAGCGCTGATTCGGTGTTTGTTGAGGTCGCCATAGAATTATTATCCAGTTCGCTAAGGAATTCGTTTGTATCAAATCTCCTTAAACGTTTGGCTATGCCAGAAATAGGCTCAAATGTAGCTAATATCGGTCGATTTCGGGAAAGTCGTTCGAGTCATCCAAACCCTTCAAAATGGCAGAATGCTACTGACGAGGGGTGACATAGCAACCGCTCTCAAGCGGTTTCGACACTCAAAAGAATCCAGCGTCAGTTCAGCGGAATCGTAGTGTCGACGAACCGACGGAGCTCGGCCAACACGTACGAACCACGTCGGGTGACGACGTACTCGTTCGTCCGCTTGTCCTTCTGGCGCTTGTCAATCAGGCCTTTGTCTGCGAGTTCGTCTAAATTCGGATAGAGACGGCCGTGGTTAATCTCCTCGCGATAGAGGTCCTCCATCGCTGTTTTGACATCTTTCCCCGCCGGGCGATCCATCGAGTTAAGAATACAGATCAGGTCACGCTGGAACTCAATGAGGTCTTTGGGTACGTCGTAGTCCGTGTAGTCAATATCTTCCAGACCCTGCTCAGCATCGATTTCTTCAGTAACGGTTCCATCGACGAATCGTCGGTACTCGTCTAGAACGTATTCTCCGCGTCGGGTGATGACGTACTCGTTCGTCCGCTTGTCTTTCTGAAGTTTATCAATTAGGCCTTTGTCTGCGAGTTCGTCTAAATTCGGATAGAGACGGCCGTGGTTGATTTCTTTGCGATACAGCGATTTCATCGCATTATCTACCTCCAATCCAATCGGCGTGTCCAAAGTTCGAAGAACACAGAGAAGGTCACGCTGGAAGCCAGAGAGGTCTTTAGGTACGTCGAATTTCGAGAAGTCCACTCTGAATTCTGTGGGGGAGTCACCTTCTGTCTGTTCAGCCATACGGGTGTATATCACGAGGACTCAATTAAATGTACAGGTCTACTGCGTTGGTGAGGTGTCGACCTATCATCCCAAATCCCCGTTTCGTATGCCATTTTTTTAATTTCAGAAATCTAAACTCCAGCTATTATTTCATTTCGCTAATGAGAGCGTTCTACAGAACTGTAACATAGATACGAACCGGAAGAATAGTCGTCGAGGTCGACCGCAACTGCCGCACGTTATTCCGAGCCCTGGTAGAGGTCAATGAGATCCTGGTAGCGGTTCCGGATCGTGACGGGCGTGACGTCCGCAGTATTCGCGAGCGCCGCTTGCGTGACGTTGTCGTCTTCGAGAAGGCTTCCCGCGTAGATCGCCGCCGCAGCAAGACATTCAGGGTTCTTTCCCGACATGTAGCACGAGTCCGCAGCCAGATGAAGAACCTTGAGGGCAGTCTGTTCGGTGGCGCTCGCTGCACCGACCTCACTTCCAATCGAAGATACGAACTGCTGAGGGCTCGCCGGGGGAACCTCCAGACTAAGTTCACGCTGGATGTACTTGTACGCCGAGATGATCCGGTCTTCGTCGACGCGACTGACGCCGGCGACGCCGGTAAGCGTGTTTGGGAGCTGGGCCATCCGCACGCCAACGTAGAGCGAGGCGCTCGCGACGGCCTCAACCGACCGGCCCGGGAGCAAGCCATCCCCGTGTGCGCGGCGGAACGTCACCGCTGCGGTCTCCTGGACAGTCTTCGGGAGTCCGAGCGCTGAACCCATCCGACGGATCTCTCCGATGGCGTGTCGGAGCGTGCGGTCGCTGCTGTCGTTCTGGAACCGGTGGTTCCACTTCCGGAGCCGTCGCATCTTTGAGCGTTGGCGGCCCGAGAGCGTGCGGCCTGCACCGTCTTTCCCGAAGCCAATTTCGGTAGAGAGCCCGTGGTCGTGACGGAGGTGCGTCCGGGCTGCGCCCGTCCGCTTCCGGTTGATGTCGTCGTCGCTGTACGATCGCCACTCGGGGCCGTGGTCGATCTCGTTTTCCCGGATGATGAGACCACACTCTGCACAGCTGGTCTCACCGTGGGCCTCGTCTGCAATTAGGTCGCCGTTGCACTCGGGGCAGACCGTCTCTCGAGTTGACGTGGACTGTGGAGTATTGGTCTGGATCTTCGTGCTCGTCGTGATGGCGGTGCGCGTCTGCGCTCGCATACTTTCGCTCATATGTACTGCCTCCACTCTACAATAACCACTCATCAAGTATAAATCTACGGATACCTCTCGTCGTCGCGACCTCCGGAGAAGAAACAGAGTCAGAACGACCGATTACGCGCTCGACCGGAACAGCTCGTTACCGTTCGGTCCGACCGCCACTAGCGAGTATCCGTCGGTCTTCTGTGCGTTACTGGGCTTCGTGGTAGAGAGCTTAATCTCACCGCCCTGCGCATAGAGGAAGACACTCTCTCCACTCGCAACCTCCTGCGAAACAGTCACCTTAGAGTCCCCATGACCCTTCAGGAAGACAAAGAAGGACGTTCCCCCCTTGATCTGTCCGTTCGTGGGAGTGACTTCGACATACTGCTGGTCTACCAACGAAATATCCGTTGCGAGAGCCTTCTCCTTCGCCTGCGAGACCCACGACGGCTTCTCGACGCTCGTCGAACCGACGTTCTCGAGGTTCATCGAGACACGAATCTCGTTCGTAACATCGGCCTGCTTGGGAACGTACTGAATCGAAAGGTTAAGATTGTGAATCCGTCCAGTCGTGTCAACGAGTGCGGTCCCTGTCGCGTTCCCAACCGATTGGGCTTTCATCTCGTCACGGAGAAGTCCCGGCTTCTCGACGCCAGTGACGCTGAGCTTAATAAACGTCTGGCCGTCCTTGGTCACGACTTCCTGCGGGGTGAACCCGGCTGCATTCAGATACGATTCGACCATGAAGGGAGCGACGATCTCGTTAGCGGAGAGTCGACGTGACGAAACCGCGTACTGCGAACCTCCCTCGTTGGTAGTCTTGATGTAAGCTGTCGAACCGTCCGAGTACATCGATTTTCCCGGGCCGTTATCGGCCTGTTGCATGACGTACGCCTCGCCGGAACTCGGGTTCGCGTAGGCCGTGTGTGTAGACGCCATGACTTTCGGGTCATCCAGGTTGACCGCCGTCGCGATACCGACCCGGATTTTCTCGGTGAACGTTGTATTGCCGAGCGTCTGCGTATGGGTCTTCAAAAGTGTTGTTTCCTCGACGGAATCTTGAGTAACCCCCTTCGGGAGGGTGATACTCGAGAGCGTCTTTGTGGTCGTGGGTGTTTCGGTCGACGTCGACATCCCACTTCCAAGGTTCGACGTCGTGTCGTTAGGTACTGCCGTTGTCGTCTGGTTGGCGCTCCCGCCGCAGCCAGCGAGCGCGACGAGGACTGCCACCAGTAGGGTGAGTGCCACCTTTTGTGACATACTGCTTCTTTCCGAATCAGTGAACTTAACTGTAATGGAGAACTGCTGTCTTGCGTTTTTATCTATCCAATATTCTAATAGCAGTCTATCCTTCGTAGATCTAATCGGAACAAAGCCAGCCTATGTTGGGAGTTCTCCGGCTTTTTCACCCGTCACATCTGCGGCTTTCAAGGCTTCTCGAAGTTCCGCGTTCGTCACGGGAGCCTCGTTCTCTCGTTCTGAGATATTCTGGTCGTCAGTCTCCTCTTCGTCACCGTCAGTCTGGTGAGACGCCTCGGGAATCATTGTTGTCGAATAGTCGTTTTTGACCGCCTCAACCATCTCGATCCAGTCTTCGAGCGTCTTCTCCGAGTCATCGGACGCTTGGAGTTGGGCGACGATTTGCGGGGTACTCTCGACACCCACCTCCAGAGCGGCTTTGATCGTCTCCTTCGGGTCGGGAAATATGGTGAAAGTGGACATTTCTGAGCGTCTATTGCCTCCACTTCTTACTAACTCACAAGCGAGTATAAAGTTTTGTTCCAATACTCTAAACTGTTTTAGAGCATACGAAAAGAATCCTATAACGACTTCAGACGCCCCTAAATACATATATTCCGCAATATTCCGAAACCACTCTTTCCAAAAGAAGGATTAATTACATTCCTCTGAAAATACAGGCAACGATGAGTCGCGTCTCGGAGGACCCACACTCTATCGAAGGCTGCCCGGAGTGTAGTGGTGACATCATCTACACCGGCTCAGAACTTCTCTGCGACAACTGTGGTCTCGTCCTTGACGAACGTCCTCAACAAGACGCATCCAGCAGTACGAATGACCCGACGACGCCGACCGATCCAACACTCACAGAGCGAGGGCTAACAACCTACATCGAGTGGCACGGTCGACACTACCAAGAAACGAAACAGCTGCAAAGCTACGAGTCGTTCGGGAAGCGGCTCCAACAGTGGCAAGCGCGAATCCGAGAGAACACCACAAAAGAACGGAGTCTCTCGACCGCCCTCAACGAGATTAACCGAATCGCGTCCTCACTCGGTCTCCCTGACGTGACTCGTGAGACCGCCAGCGTAATCTACCGGCGTGCGTTCGACGAAGACCTTATCGTCGGTTGGTCCATCGAGACCATAGCAACCGCCGCGACGTACCTCGCCTGCCGACAAGAGGATGTTCCGCGGAGTTTGGACGACTTCGTCACCGTTGCCCGTGTCCCGCGGGTGAAAATCGGCCGTGGCTACCGACACCTTGCTACGGAACTCGGCCTCGAACTCCCTCTAACCGACCCCCGCGACTACCTCCCCCGGTTCTGCTCCGAGCTCGCCGTCGACGTAGAAATTGAGCGAACTGCCCGGGAGATTATCAACACGGCCAGAAACGAAGACCTTCTCTCCGGCTGCGCCCCGACTGGCGTTGCGGGCGCAGCTGTCTATGTTGCGGCGAAGTTCGTCGACCAACCGATTACTCAAAAAGATGTTGCTGAGGTCGCCGACGTCGCAGTGAACACGATTAGTTCTCGTTCCCAAGACCTCCAGAGCGTTCTGGGGTGACGTCGTTGATCAGAGGTGTACCGGTTGACGAAGAGTTCGTTTTGTGTTCTTGTGTTGATTACCTCATAGAGCACGGCTCCTATTGTCTGACCGCGAATAGTACTGTATAGATTCTCACTCATGTGAGAACTATTACCTACAAGACAGATCTTCACTCCACCCCCTCGCAGAATCAAGTGCCCCCATTACAGCGATGCCGAGAGTTTAAGTGTTCACCCGGCCATATTCCAACACGGCTTCCGGGACGAGTTCTTAGAACTCGCTCATCCGTGTACTGCCTCCAATCAGAACGCGGAACTCCCGGAAGCCACATTCATACATCATTTTCCTCGAGAAGCTCTTGGTTCGCGTCATAGCCCATCTGATGAAGTTGGCGCTCGCCCTTCTCAATACACCGCACGAAGAGTGGTCTCGTCTACGCTTCGAGATCGTGAAGCATCCCCGTGTTCTCAATAGCGACCCGTACCGCGTTGACGTCCGCAGGGGCGTCCTTGGTCGGTTCCCACGTTTCAGCCCCGAGTTCGTCTGCCAGCACACGCACGACCGCAGCGAGACCGAGACGTATCAACTCGGGTTCTCGAAGCCCAGCGTCCTCAACGTAGTTGTAGAACCGACCGTAGAGGTCGTCAGGGACGTACGCAGTCGTTAACGTCAACGATTCGTCGGTCGCCTCTTGGAGTGCCTTGTCAACATCAGAGTCAAGTCGGACGGCGTTGGGGGCGTCCATGACGACGCAAATTGCGAGCTGGATGAGCATGTTCTGCGAGACCTTCGGTGCAACGTCTTGGAGATGTTCGTTGAGGGAGCCCGCAAGGTTGCTTGCGGCATCCAGGAGTTCAACTGGAACGCGGGGCTTCACTCGCACACCGTTCTCATCGCCAACACGTTCTCGAAAAAGGGCATCTCGTATCGGACTAATCGCCTGTGGTTCATCCAACGGCTCGTCAAACAGGGATTCCGGGATATAGATGAACTCGGCGTCGATGCCCTCGTAGTAGTGCGATCCAGTCGGGATACCTGCACCCGCCTGCGGTGCGCGAATGGCGAGGAGCGCGTGCGAATCCGCATCCCCGATTGCTCGAACGAGGTCGCCGAGTGCGTCAAAGGCAGCGGTGTCTCCAGCTTCGAGTTGAGTGTGAACATTCTTGACGGCATCGGGTATCGTCGAGGTGAGCTGGCTGAGAACGTTGTCGCTGCGCGGACGGTTGCGTTCCTCGTCGATGTTCGTGAGGACGACGAGGACGAGTCCCTTTCGGCCGATGTTGTCCGTAGACGTCCAGACGCGACCGTCACCTCCGATAGTGGTGTGCTTCGCTTCGATCACGTCGACGCTGTGGAGGGCGTCGACGAGAGATTCGACGAACGACTCGTAGTCGTCGTTGCTCTCAAGGTTAGTGGGAAGTTCCTCAAAGAGTTCCGGTGTGATGATGGCTTCCGGGTCGTATCCAAACTCCTCTCGAAGAATCTCACGGGCCTGTTCTTTCGTTACGCGCTGGCTCTTGTCGACGAACACGTTTTCGAGCTCGCCGTCGGTCGTCCTAATGAACAGACGACCGCCGCGGAGGTCCCACTCCAACGGGCGTGCTGGTTCGATATCGGATCTGATTTCGATTTCCTGGGTCATGCTGTATATTCGAGTCGCGGAGAGGACTCACACGGTGTCCGGTGTTTCCTGGTAGGGAGTATTCCAGATGAGGCCGTGGTCATCCAGTTTTGCTTCCACTCGAAAGTAACTTACAGATAGTATAAAAGAGTTGGCCGTCATCAACCACCGGAAACGTCCGGAAAAGCCCCCCAACGCCTAAAATCCGGTTCAAGATCGAGATATGAGGGATTGAACGATTCTAAGGCGGCCTCACCCCCCGGGTACGTCCGGAAAAATCCCCAACACTCCAAACTGTCGCTACCTTCTCTATACATCAAATTACAGCCTTCTAATGCCAATATTCATCCGTTGGCCCCCGGGGTCGTCCGGAAAAGTCTTCAATTCTACTGAATAGAATAAATTTGAACTTTGTTTGAAGTTCACCCTTCGAACGTGTCCAACTCTCGGAGCACGTCCCAAAGAGCCCTCAGATCACCAAAGCAGAGGTCTCGGATAGGACAAACCGAGTTCACGGTTTTCTCCAGAAGGGCCACCCCCGGGGGCGTCCGGAAAAATCCTCAAAACACCAAGAGAGTAGAGGTCGAACGAATATTGTGGAGAGTAGGATTGAGAGCGTGATATTCACTGTTGACCCCCCGGGGGCGTCCGGAATTAGTTCCAATTCTTCTGGATGTGAGCGTCTGTGTCTTCTCGGAGTTTCGCTTAGAGCTTCTGCTGACGGGGACTCACGTAGGTATCAAGGTCGCCCGCGTCTGCAACACGGCTCTGCCTGCTGAGTACCTCTCTCGCTGTCTCCTTATCAACGCGGAGTTGTGCGTGGTACGTCGGTCCGCCTGGTGATCCCGCTGCTTTCGAGTCGAGTTGAATGATGCCGAGCATATCCAGTTCTTGGAGGTGTTCTCGCATCCGACGCATGACTAATGGATCGGCGTCGATGTCCTCGGCGATCTGCCGGTAAACTTGATAGACCTCACGAGTCGTTGCGGGTGCTTCGCCAGCAAACTCGAGGGCAGTCACCGCGGCTAATGTAAGGTGGCCCTGTGTCGTTAGTGCCTCCATCCCCTCAACAACACGTTCTCGCTCGGCTTGGTTCTGAGCCTCGCGAAGATGCTCTTCGGTGACGGCTTCGTCTCCAGCACTCGATGCAAGCCGACCTGCTTTCCGGAGGTAGCGAATCGCTTGTCGCGCAGAGCCGGTATCCTGTGCAGCGAACGCAGCTGCGAGAGGGATGACGTCTTCCGTGAGTACGTCGCTCTCAACACCAACCACGACCTCCTCGTCGTCGACGGTCTCGGTGATGGCTTCTGTGTCGTTAAACGCCTTCACCGCGCGGCGAGACAGAATTTTTCGAAGTTGGTTGGCGTCGTAGGGTGGGAAAAACACGGACTCGTCGTAGAGGCTGTCCTTCACCTTGGGTGAGAGGTGGTCGCGCCACTGGAGGTCGTTAGAGATACCGAGAATGCTCGGAAAGACGTTGTCGTTGACGTACTCTTTATCGCGAGCGCGGGGGAGTGCGTAGAGGAGTTGGTCGTTCGTCCCGATGTTGTCAATCTCGTCGAGAACTAGGATGATTGATCCACCGACTTCGTTTAGGGCGTCCCACAGTTTCTCGAAGACGACGTCCGTGGGGTGGCCGTTCGGATGTTCGCCCGTGAGTTCCTTGACGATTCGGCAGGTGACTTGGTAGGAGCCCGCAAGGTCTTCACAGGAGAGTTCAACGACTGTTAAGTCCAGATCGTTGGCCTCATGTTCCGCGTAGTGCTGGAGCTGACCCAGTTCGACCTTTGCAGTCGCCGACTTTCCCTGCCCTGCTTTCCCATACAGAAAGACGTTCTGAGCGCCAATCCCGCGAGAGGCGGGCTCGAGGGCGTTGTATAATTCATCCAGTTGTTCAGTGCGTTCGGGGAGTGTTTCGGGAGTATAGTCCTCCAAGAGGTAGCGTTCATCTTCGAAGATGGGGGACGGGTTCCCATACCGCGTTTCCATATTCAATCCCACACGACCCGCACTATATAAAACCCCCTGCGTCCGTTACGTCCGTTACGTCCGGAACTCCCTTTCATTATATACCCCTCCCCCCCGGGTACGTCCGGAACTATCGCCAAAAAGAGTCTCGAAGGAATCACTGAGAACACACGTTTAGTTATAAAGCGATAGAATAAAGCGGATCAATGAAGTGAAAACATAAGGTAGAGCGGTAGAAACAGGAAACTAACTCCAACTAACCGTAACATATAATACTATACTTACTAGAACTAGTTAGCTAGGTAGTGGGTAGAGAGTCTATCATCAGAGTCAATGCTGCAACCGCCTGAATCCCAGCGTTACCGGGATTCATTGAGGGGTCGAGTCCACTCGACCCCTCCCCTTCCTTCACAGAATAATTCCGGACGCCCCCGGGGGGGTGGGTGTCCTCTTCCATCTCGGACACCCTCTCTTATTCGCAAAATAATTCCGGACGCCCCCGGGGGTGGGTGTCGTCACGGTCTCTTTCGACATTCCTCGTCTCCGTGATCAAAAGTTCCGGACGACCCCGGGGGGTGAGGCTCAGTCCGACTGGATTCGTGGAGCCAGCATCACTTGGATGGTTCCACTTTCACCAAGATCTCGCTGCACGGTCACGGGAAGCTCGTCGCCGAACCGCATCGTGTACGTTTCCCGGAGCGACGTTTTCCGTACCTTCTTCCAGAAGTTCGCGAAGTAGTCGCCGCTGTAAATCGAGTGGTCGCCGTCATTCGTGTCGGCCTCGAACTGTAGCCGGTCGTTCGTGTCGTCCGGGTCGTACTCGAAGAGGTCCTCGACGCCCGCGTAGGTCTTCGACACTGTAGTTCGGCCTCCATCGGCCGTGAACGTCAGGTTCGCCTCATCGGCCTCGACCGAGAGGTGTGCCGCGTTCCGGTCTGCACGTTTGCAGATTTCGTTAAGATCTACACCGGGAAGTTCGACACGGGAGGTTTGGTCGATCTCCGGGAGGTCGGGCGTGGTGCGGACGTGACCGGGTTCGATGAGTCCAACCGACGCCTCAATGCCGTCGTCGAACACGAGCGTCGTGTCCCGCCGTTCCAGTGCTTCGATTGTTTTCTCGACTGAGCGTTCCAGCGTTTTCAGAGAGACGTCCAGGAGCTGGAAGCCGTCGGTCCACTCGACTTCGGGCGGGTTAGCTGGCGAACCCGGGAGTTCGTTCCGCACAGCGACGTCGATGGTAGTTCCCTTCCGGAAGTCGGCGAGTGCGTCGGAGACGCCATCTTTCCAGCTCACGCCGATGACGCCGGGTCGCTTGCACGTGTAGTGCTCGAAGTCGCCGGCATCGATCCAGATGTGGTACATCATTACGTTCGCAGAGTCCACGACGCGAATAAGCCACCCGTCGTCGTGAATGGCGATTCGAGACTCGTTGATGACGCCGTAGAGGTGGCGGTGTACGAGGTCTAGGAGATCTTGGCAGACGCGGCCCTCGAACGCGGGCGGACGGCCGTCCGTGGTCTCGATCAGGTCGATGGCCTCCTCAACCGGGGTCTTCATCGCTTCGCGGAGTTCGTCGATGTCCATGAAGAGCGTGTAGAGGTTGGCGTTCTCGGGGATCTCGAACTCGCGTACGATGTCTTCGGGGAGGTTCCCCGTCGTGTCGTACTCCCACGTCTGGTCGTCGGTGAGAGTTAGCTGGTCGTTGGTCTGTTCGTTGTTGGAAGCTTGTGCTTTGCTCATCCTTACTGCCTCCACTCAGAAATAAGAGCGTGTATCAGTATAAAGGTACGGACACGAGAACGGGCGATAGGACGCTTGTAAACGCCTTAAACGTGCGTTTCAGGGTTCCGATTTCGGCGGTGAAAACACGTCGAAAAGTCGTGGGAACCGTTCAGTAGGACCTCTTTAGCGGGCGCTTCTGTCCGTTGTTGACGGCCTCGACTACATCCCCCTCACCATCGTAGCCCGCGAAGTCGATAAGTGCGAACTGTGCGTTCCCGTGCCAGCGGCACTCGTCGTCAGTGCATGATGAAGACGCGCTCGCGAACCCGTCCGTGTGGGCGGCGGTGTCGGTCATTTCGACTGCGCTACCGCACATCGGGCAGCTGTCTCGGACGCGAACGTAGAAGGGGCCGGCGTGCGCGTTCACGTCCACGTCCTCGGTCGCGACCGTGGTCTGGTTCTCGACGAGCGCCGCGATCTCGGCGGTGAGGTCCTCGACGAGTGGGTCGTCCCGGTCGGTGGGAAGGTCGCTGCCGCGAACGGTGAATGTGAGCTCGGTCGTGGTCTGTTCGTCGTCGGTGGTGGCTTCGGTCTTGCTCATCCTGTATGCCTCCAAGTAATACTAACCACTCTTGGGAGTATAAAGCCTAACATCAGCATCCGACGCCGTAACGGGTTCTACGCGGAGAATTGCAGCGGAAATGGTGGGGTTGTAGCGGACGAGCTACATCGGAAACACGGTGTGAAGGCCGACGGCTCGCTACGTCTCACTACTGTTCCTGGGGATCGGTGTTCCGCCCTGTCCCCCTTTCTGGACGTTGGGTTCGTCGGGTCGATGGCGTTCTCCGAGACTCTCGGAGCTCGCCTCCAACGCCTGCTCAACAGCCCGGATGCTGTTCGCGATGGCTCCCTCACTCACGTCACCCCGGACCGTTCCCCAGTCCTGTTTCGAGTACCGCTCCTCCTCGACAACGACAACGTAGTCGGCGGCTTTCAGGAACGACACGTCGTCACTCAACGCCATCAGTTCGACCGTGCGCTCGATGAATGATCGGTCGTCCCAGTCCAAGGAGATGTTCTTGAACACGCCGTCCTCGGAGTCGTATTCTGCGATGACCTGGACGGCCCCGTCTTGATCGAGCTGGGCGCGAACGTAGGACGGGAGTGATTCGAGCGCCGCTCGTGGGACGGGATAACTCTTCCCAGGCAGTTGGACGACGTCGAAGGGGGTGAGCCGACTGTGGCGTTCATCCCCGAATCGCATCATGTAGCCGGTCTCGCTGGACGCTTGGGTTCGTGATTGCATTAGCTCTCGGGAGAGCTTCGGTTCCTCGTTCGGATTCATGCGGGCGACCTCGTGGACCGTGATGTACGCTCGGTCGTCGCCGCCGTGGTTTTCAGTCGCCATCAATTACCTTACCGAATTGAAGTATGAGAAACCGTAACTTAACTATTCGCCACAGATACGACGTTAGAAGTGAAATAGGGCGGGTCGGGTTCTTTCTTGTGCCTCTGACTGTTGGTTGGTGAGGCCCAGTCGGTGTCGAGCCCGGCAAGCACGGTGGGGGCGTCTTGGGTCGGGATCGACCCCGTCGAAGCCTGTCACACGCTCCAATTCCCTTCTCGCCCATCTACTCCGTTATTACACTACGTTAAAACATTTTCTTTCTTCAAAATCCGTCCACGTAGGGTGATTATTAACACAAACCAATATTTGTTTCAAAGTGAGTGAACGTTACTGGTCGGGCTGATCTTCTCCGACGTACTCGAACTCGACGATCCACACTTCCGCCCCCGGATTCCAGCTGCCCTCGCCGTTAATCGCCTCCCAGGTCTCGCGGAACTCGGCGAGTGTGTACCCGCCCTCCTTCTGCGCATCCTCTTCGGTCATATCACCAAGCGTCTGCTGTTCGACCGAGGTCGCTCGAATGTAGCAATCGCACTCGTCGTGGGACGTGAACAGGCTCGTCGTCGCCATGTAAACGCCGCCTTCTTTGGCGGACTTCCGCGACCAATCCCGCCGCGTCGCTGTCTTCTCGCCGCTCCGGATCTGCTCGATGTGATCTTCCTGAAATAGCATCTGTGTCTGTGCTTGCTGAATAGAATTGATGGTCAGCCGCGCTACGCTTCTACCGGGGTTCGGGTTACGTCTCCGATCTCCATTTCGATCCCACCCTCAATGTCGTTGTCGTCGTTGTCGTCATTGTTCGAGTTGTCGAACTGAATCCCGTGGGCTCGCTGGAGAACCGGCGCGTATCTCTGCCACTCGTCTTCGTCTGCCGACCAGCCCTCTATCCACGGCCGAATAGCTGTGGGCCAGAGTTCACCAACTGGATCCAACTGGCCGTCTTCTTCAGGTTCCGCACGAGTGATACATCGATTCAGACGCCCGCCCGTTGTCATGTACGTCATACGTGCGGCCGGGAATACGGACGGGTCGGCACGAATGTCCTCTAGAACGCCGAGTTCGACCTCCACGAGGTAGTACCGGACGGTTCGGTGGTCTTCCTTACCGGCGGTTCCGTATTTCTCGGTAAGGCGGTCGATGGACTTCTTCGTCGGGTAGAGCTGCTGCCCGTTGTACCGGGTGAACTCCGGATCGAACATCTCGCTGATCGCTTTGACGAGCGCGCTCATAACGCACCTCGCTGGCTGGAATCGCCGAATTGGAACTGGAACTTGGTCATGTTGGAAACACCTTTCTTCCACCTTTTGGTACGTGCTACCGCATATTAATACTATCGAACATTCAATTATGGATTCGACACTATAGAGTGGTTATAGGCGGCGAAAACAACGGAATTGAAACACCCAATATGGCTGAATATCGGCCTTTCTCTCTTTGCCTCACAAACACCTCAAGGGACAGAAGAGCGGAGCGCAGGACACCTCCAAGCGGAGCGGACGGAAGCGAGGCCCTGCGCCTCGACCCGTAGGCTGTCCCGCAGGGGACGACCCACGGGAGGACCCATCGTGACTGCGGTGCGGTACGGTTGCGGCGAACTGGTCGTTGCGGCCCGTAAATCCCGTCCGATTGCACTGCGTTTACTGTACAGACTGTGTTAGCTGTACGTACTGTCCGTACGGTACGGCCTTCGGAACCGCGTGCGATGGGCACCGTTTGGACGGCATATGCGGTGAATACTGCGAGGACTGCAACGGCCGTGCATGCGGTGTACACAGTTCACACCGTATGGACAGTATGTACTGCATAGACTATTCTTATGGTCGGAATTCTCTTCCTATCGGCCGATATACCGCGAGAATCCTCCTATCTTTAATACTGTACATACGGTCTATACCGTATAGACGGTGAGTGATTCTCAAACCGTTCTTACCGTATAGTTTATAGTGTCTCCAGCATCGAAGTATTTCACATCCCCTGTGCGGTGTAAACTGCTGGTACGGTATCTACTGTACACACGGTACGCACGGTATGGGAAAACACGGTGATTCCATGAAAGCACAAACTTCGCAGAACGGTGTCGTGGCCGTCTGTATCCTCAAAGGCGGAATGGGTAAATCGACAATCGCAATCAACCTCACAGATCGCCTCCAGGAGAACCACGGCGACACGGTCTACATTGACATCGACAAGAACGGCCACGGGACAGAGTTCCTCGGATTCGGAGACGCGTACAAGAACAACGGCGACCTTGAGGACGTCATCTTCCGGGACAAGCATCCCTCGGAGCTCGTCATCGAGACCGAGTTCGGCTTCGGTGTCATCGCCAGCTCGTCGGAGATGTCAACCATCAACGACCGAATGAAGAACCAGATGAACGCCGACGTCATCCTCAAGAAAGAGGTTATCGAGCCCCTTCGTGAAGACGGCTACGACTACGTCGTCCTCGACGCTCCCGGAGACCCCTCGAAGGTTGCGGACAACGCGCTCGTTGCCGCCCAGAGTTTCATCCTCCCGGTAATCCCCGGACAGGGGAGCGTGAGCGGCCTCGAACGCATCATGGAGACCCAAATTCTTCCGATCATCGACGCAACTGACGGCGCTGCGGATATCCTCGCGATCACGCCGAACATGCTGAGTGAGTCCATCCGTCCCCACAAGCCCGACCGTCGGCTCCTTGAGGATCTGAACAAGAACTGGTCGGACTACGTCCCGGCCTACGCGCGCATCACCGAAGAACAGTGGGAACAGATCGACTCCAAGGGTCGCGGCGATATCCCTCTCCCCGGGATTCGAGAGCGGGACGCGCTCTCGGACTCGTTTGACGAGAACATGCCCGTTGCCCACTTCGACCCCTCGTGCGACCAGATCGAACACTTCGACACGCTGGCGGAGATCGTCGCGGAGCGTGCATAACTATGGACAGCAGCAACCTTCGCAACCAGCTGGACGAGGTGAAAGGTGGGTCCAAGAGCGACGAGGAGCCACCGGAGCAACCTGACGAGGACGAGGGAGCGGTCGTCGACGAGCCCGAAGACGGCCCGTGGTTCACATCCTCAGAGAGCGACAAGACGTCGATCTACCCTCACAACTCGAACTCACGGTTCATCACCGTCCTCTGTAACGCCGTGGAGAACGATCTCCTGGCGCTCGGGTACGACGACTTCGAGAAGCGCGAAGCGCACGACGCGATGGTACGGCTGGCTCACCAGAACCCTCGCGAAGTAACCCGTCTCATCCTCGAATCGCGCGGCCACGACCCGGACGACGTCGACGATCTCCCGTAGCCCGGCTGCTTCAACATTTCTCGAACGGTACTCACGGTCTATACAGTACGCACGGTACACAAGGCACGCACGGCTCTCACGGTATCTGCTGTTGGCGCGGTAGAAATTGTCGCTACGTTTTCCGCGCCGCCTCGCTAACACACAACGACTATTGTGTTGGTGAATGTGTGTTAGTCAGAGATGGCCTATGAACGAATCCCGAAGTACATCTACGAGGGCCTCGGCAAGCAGTCGCCGGAGACGTTGAAGGAGATCGTCGACTACGCAGAGACCCTGATCAAGGAGAAGCAGTCCACGCGCGCACGCGAAAACGAAGAACGCCGTCGGAAGAGTCGGAAGAACAAGAAGGCCCTCGAAGAACGGGCGGTCGCCACCAATCCCGAAGAGTACGAGGATGTCCCCGGCGGGGCCTACGTCGTTATCAAGGAGATTGACGGCCGCGGCTACTATTACTGGCAGTGGCGAGAGGACAACAATTCGTGGGGCTATCAGTACATCACGCCGGTGTCCCCGAAAGAACGCTAACACACATCAGCGCTTCTGTTGTCCATCGTGTGTTAGTCAGAAGGGAATCGAGTTATGCGACCAACTTATGCTCTGCATTTCGTGCTGCTAACTACTGTTACTGTTCGACGTTTTCGATGATGAGCTCAACGACGATGTCGATGTTGTCGTGTTCCTCTGCGAGGTCGTGCTCCCGGAGGAGTTCGTCAACGCGCCGCTGATCGGAGAGATACGGCTCCACGTCGTAGCCGTCATCGGCGAGACGTTCGAGTTCGCGATAGAGCTGGTCACGAAATCCGCTCTCGCCGGCGAGCGTCCGTCCGGTCGGCTCGTCGACTTCAGGATACCCTGCCTCCATCCGCTCCATCTCGTCAGACGTTCCACTGAGCGGGTCGTCAGTCATGCCGAGCGCTTGGACGTCCACCCCTAAAGCCTCCTCCCTGTCTCGTCGGCTGACCCGAAGTAAAACTGGAGCGGCGTCGTCTTCGGTTGGCGACGCGGCTGATCGTCGTCCGTCTTCGTCCAGGACCAGTAGTCGCGACCGCCTCGGCAGGGCCGACACGGACAACGGGCCTTCGAGACACAGCCTCCGTACTCTCGACCGCACTCCGGACAGTACTCTCCGAGCGCGTCGACGACCGTCGCCGGGAGATATTCAACGTGGAGTGGCGCGACGATGGTTTCGTTGGCTCGACGGATGCGGATACCGACGAACTCCTGGTCTGCGTTGGTCATGCGTGCCCAACAGCTGTTCGAGGCTTCCATGTCGCGGGGTACGAGGATATCGCAGTCGTGACAGACCCAGCCGTTCACGAGGACCGTCAGGGCGTCGACGGCGTCCTGGACAGTCGCGTCCTCGATGGTTGTCGTTGGGAGCTGGTGCACGCCGTGGGTGCTCGCGATGTTCGAGTTGCAGTTCGGGCAGGCGCATCCGGTGTCACCAGTTCGAGCACGTTCACGAAGCGAATACGCGCTCGACGGGGATTCAGTCGAGGTCGCGCACGACATTCACTCCACCCCCGATCCGTAGCCGTTCTGGAGTCGTTCGTCGATAGTCTCTGCGTGGAAGGGGTTCTTGATGCCAGTCTCGAGGTAGCGCTCGTAGGCGTCGTTCGCGGTTTCGCCATCGATCGGATCGCACTTGTCGGGATGGATTCCGGTCTCTGCGATGCGGAGTAGGTCTGTGAAGTCGATGCTGTCGCTGATCGGGCTAGGGGATGTGGCTCCCTGCGTCTCGCACATTTGTACTGCCTCCACTCAGAAACAAGAATGTCGAGCTAGAAAAGCGTTGGTATCGGTTACTGGGTGACGCGACCGACGAGACGCGCGTTCTCTCGGTTCACGACCCACCCTACTCGCTTCTGTGCGAGCTGAAGCCCGTCCCCGAGCGAGCGCGTTACGGTAAAGCGTGGCTGGTTGTTCTGCGGGCCGCTCATTTGAAGAGTGTAGGTGTTCGGAGCGTCCGGGTCGACGTCCTTCGTCTCTAGGATGAAGATATCGTTCGAACGCAGGCACTCGAACTTAACGCGGAGTAGATCTCCTTTTGAAAGCCTGAGGGGCCGCACCTTCTCTGCGGGCAAGTTCGCGGTGTAGTTCCCCGCTGTTCGCTGGAAGATGCTTGTCTCGATGGCCTCGACGAACGCCCCGAGGTAGCCAACGTTCAGCGTTGGTTCGATATTGAGTTTCGCTCGAAGCCTATCTCCGTCGATGGCCCATGCAGCAGTTGCCCCGTTCAATGCGAGGATAGCACAGAGTTTCCGCGGAGGTCGAATTATGGCTTGGCGGCCGCGAGGGCCTTGCATCTTGACAGTGACGACGTTCGCACCATCGTCCGGTTCTAAAATGAAGTCCAGCGCCATTCCAGTCTCGTCGCAATCCGGGCGGAGCCCGAGCTTCTGCTTGTCGGTGATTCCGAGGTCTTCAACGCGCTTGCGAGGGATTGTAATTGGATATTCTCCGGAAGGCGCTTGCCGAATAATAGAGGTAGGGAGATCGGGATCACTCATTAGAGATTATGAATAGTCGTTTTCTACAATCTCTCTGGACTTGTACCTCGCGATTTTTGCGGCGTACGTGCATTGAACAGGAGGTCATACCGGCGGAACCATGTGTAGACTCATAATACTATTCTCGCATTTCGACAGAAAGATTTGACGAATAAATGATTTTATCGATGAATTAATGCCTCCCAGACGTGTCTGCGGATTCAACCTCTGTTCAACTCCTAAATTTCAATCACCAAAAGTAATACCTATGACCAGAACTATCGCCAGATATGGCTTGCTATTGGGGTGAAACCTTGAATGGGGTCTAACCCGAAACTCAACTCTACATCTTGGCAGAATATATTCGGACACCCCAGTCCCTACGCCCATCAAGAACGAGCGATCAAGACTGCGCGCGACGTAATCCGGGAACGCGGATTCTACGTCGTCGAAAGCGGCTGTGGAACCGGAAAGACGATGACGGGTCTAACTGTCGCTGGCGATACGATTCGCAATCACAACACCATCCACCAGCAAGCGATGGTTCTCACGAGCGTCATCCAGCAGGTCAAGCAGTTTGTCTCAGACGCTCGCATCATCAACCGCAACCTCCCTGACGACGTCGAACCATTCAAGACGGTCGTCCTCCTGGGAAAATCCAACATCTGTCCGTACACTCTCGCTGGCGAGAACGACTTTGAGGGCGCTAACACGAACCGGAAATGCAACTCTCTCCGACGAAACACCTCGAAAGCCGGTCGGAACGACTCCTTCTTCAATGTCGCGCAGAGTGCCGAACGGGAGCTAGAACAACAGGGTCTCGGCTTGTCTTCGCGAGCACTCGAGGTGGACGGCACGGAAGCTCCGTACCCGGCTGAACATCCTGTTGAGTACGGGAAGGATGTCTGTCCATTCTACGCGAAATCCCGCGAGCAAGAGGGATACGTCCCGTTCGACTTCTCAGACGCTGAAGACTACGTGATCGACACTGACGAGCTCGTCCGGCTCTCCATCGAACACGGTGTCTGCCCGCACACGGCTATGTCTCGACTCCTTGACGATGCTGACTTCATCATCGGAAATTACTATCATGCATTTGATTTCAATACTCTTCGCTTAACGAACGACCTAATCGACGGGACAACGCTGCTTTGTTGTGACGAGGCACATATGCTCGAACCTCGCGTTCGCGGCGTCCTAAGCCACGAAGTCACGATGTACGACTTCTATCAGGCAATGCGCGAACTCCTCCAAATTGCGGCAGCGACCGGCCACGGGGGCGACTTCCCCGTTCGGATCGGGGGTCGTCCACAATCCGAACTCGTAAACAAGGTACTCGGGAAACACGGCATTCCCGGTTCGCTCCTCGTGCAGGTCGCCGAACTTCTCAAGTTCGTTAAGAAGTCGGCCGAAGAGCACGCCAAAGACTTCCTGAACCGGGAGTATCCGAAGTGGGAGTCACGAGGAGACAGTATGCCGTCCCAGCTGGAAGCACCACTACGCGACCCGGAGGTAGCCGAGACCGACCGACTTACCGAAAAGATCGAAGACTCCGGGCTCGCCCCCACCTTTGACCTCTCCTTCGCAGCGGTCGCCGGCGCAGTCCAGGAGTGCCTAACCAAAAGCGACCTCGACGACGTCCCCGGCGAACTCTCATTTCCGAAGGTGGCTCGTCTCCTCGACCAGTGGCGTGAACGCGACCACGAACAGCACTTCCGCGAGGTGACGCTCGAACGTCGATGGAACCAAAACATGAACGGGTTTCAGAAGCACTGGCGAGTCTCCCTCGAACTCCACAATTGCCTACCGGGCGGTCTGATTGCCACACAACTGTCGAAGTTTGGTGGCGGCCTCCTGATGAGTGCGACCCTCAAACCGTTCAACGTCTACAAGGACGTCGTTGGTCTCGACTACCTCGAACACCAGCACGACCGACTTGTCGTCACGGACACCTTCATTAAGAAGTTCCCCGACGAGAACCAAGCGTCCTACATCATCGACGCGCCGAAATTCACTTCGACGAACCGTGGAGATCCCGACGAGTGGACGGAGGTTCGGAAGCAGTACGCGCGGGCGATTCTCTCGGTCGCCCGGACACCTGGTAACATCCTCGTCTGCATGCCGAGTTACGTGGAGGCGGAATGGGCGGCCGATATCCTCGAACGTACCTCCCAGTTCGACAAAGAGGTGCTGTGCGACTCCAGTTCGAGCAACGACGAGACTGAGCGGCTGAAAGAGGAATTCTTCGAGGGCGACGGGAAGATCCTCGTCACGTCCATCCGTGGAACGTTGACCGAGGGTGTGGATTATAAAGGCGACCGCCTACACGGCGTGGTGGTCGCCGGCGTTCCGATTCCGAATGTCGGCTCGCCGCGCGTACGGGCACTCCAGTTCGCCTACGAGTTAGAGTACGGGAGTCTCGGGTTCGCGTACTCGATGTTCGTCCCGGCAGTACGGAAGACGCGACAAGCTCTTGGACGGGTGATTCGTGGGGAAGAGGACGTAGGTGTTCGCGTCCTCGTCGACGAACGGTATGCGAACAATGGGTCGGTTCGGCAGTACCTCAGTGACTTTGAGCGCGACCGCTACGACGTCGTCGACGTCGCCTCACTCCAGCAGCGAATTGAGTCTTTCTGGACGGACCACGGCCGCTTCTAATCGGGCGGTTCGGCTACCTTTCGAAATCGAAGAGCGTCGTCGACGCCTGACTGTACTCGACACCTCCCGCGAAGGACTCCGGCGTGGGGCGCTCGAACTCACGCCGCGCAAACTCTGCGTACCCGCCACTGAGCGTGCTCATGAGTTTCTTGTCTGGCCAGAGGCACACCGGGACGCCCACGTCGTCGGCAGCATCACGAACCCACTCCAGTTGCCGAATGGCGTACTTCGCCCACGCTTCAGTCTCACGGATACTGTCCAGCGCTGCGGCGAGGTCCCGCTCCCCCGCCTCCTCAGCGGCCTCGACGAGAAGGTCCATGTTCTGCCCGCGCGGGTTGATCGGCTCGTGGTAGACGCACTGGAGCGTCTCCAGTTCCGCGAAGGTCTCCAAGAGCGTACGGAGGTCTTCACGGTCTTGCGTCGGGTACGTGGGCGACATCGAGACGTAGGTTGGAACGCCGGCGTCCGAGAGCTCGCGAAGCGCCCGAAGACGTGCGTCCGGCGGCGGCGAGTTCGGCTCGATGGCCGCGTTCTCGCCGTCGTCCAAGGTCGGGATGCTCGACCCGACGATGACGTCTCCGTCGGCGGCCTGAAACACGTCGATATCACGGACGACGGACGGCGACCGAGTGAGAATCCGAACCTTCTGCCCGTGGGTGACGAGTTCGATTATGCACTCGCGCGTGATCTGCGCGGTCGCCTTGTCCTGGTAGCAGTCGGTGTGAAAACTGATGCCGACGATTCCACGCCCCGTACGGGTCCGTTCCCAGTCGTCCCATCCGGACGGTGAACGGGCCGACGCGACGTGCCGGAGGCGTTCCGGGGCGTCGTAGCGGTAGAGGAGATACGACCCCCACTCGGCCTGTGGTTCCTCGACGCCGGCGCGCTCTTCGAGCATCCCGCTGCGCGCCCAGATGTTCGGCGTCGACGGCACGTAGCAGAAGCGACATCCGTAGCCACAGCCGGTCGCGACGTTCAGCACGTAGTCGCAGAGGCTCTTCTCGTGGAGCGCGGAGTCCGAGACGATGGTCTTTGTCGGGTCAGTGAGCGTGAGCCCATCTTCAGCAAGGTCCTCGACGCAGTCCCAACAGAGTGGCTGGCCTTCGGGACCGGCCCCAAAGCGTCCGCTGATCGGCTCGCCGCATCCGCCGTGGCCGAAGCAGTGGAGGTCGCTATCCCAGAGGTCGACTCGTTCGAGTGGGACGCCGTGCTTCCGGCTCCCCTCACGAATCGTCTCCAGTGTCGGCTGGTTCATCCAGTCTTCGAGAACGTCGCCGTTCTCGTCGACGATGGCCCAGCTGTCCCGTTCGTAGTCGTCGTCGCCGTAGGTGTTCACGAGCTTCATGCGGCCACCTCTATACGCCGCGTACCGTTCTCACGTCTCATACCGTGCGTACTGTACACACCGTTTGTACGGTATCGGCTGTACGTGAGGTCGGTGCTGTCCGCGGTCGCGACGGTCATGCCTTCCCTCCGAGGACGTCATCGTCGATGTGGATGGCTTTCCGGATCTTCGCCTGCTCTTCTTCGATGCGTTCCTCGACACGCTGGCGGGCGTCCTCGTCGATGTGTTCCTCGATGCTCTCTCGAACAAGCGACTCCAGGTACTCGCGCTGGTACTCTTTCAAGGCGTTCAACTCGACGTTCACGTCGCGACCTTCGGAGATGTGGTTCTGGAACCGCTTTCGGAGTTTCCGGTCTTTGTCCGTGCTCGACGGATTCGGGTTCTGTGGCAGGTCGAACTTCTTGATGTGTTCGAGGCTGATTCCGCACCTGTCGAACAGGAGCGTCCCGTCGATCCCCTCGAACTCTGCGCGTTCGCCGTCTCCTGGCGGCCAGATATCGAAGTAGTACGATGAGCGCTGGCGGTCGGGGTCTCGGAAGCCGAGACTGATCCCGTAGTGCCGCATCGTCTCTTGGACGCTCACTGGAGCGTGGAATCCGCTCGGGTTGAAGTCGCCGAAGTAGAGGATGGTCACGTCTTTCCCTTCCTCGAGTTTCGACGCGAGGCGCTGTGTCGCCTCGTAGACCTTGCTGTCTGACCAGTCGCCGCGAGTCGCTTCGAGTCTGATGTTGTACTCGTCGGCGATCGGGCGGAAGATGGACGCGAGAGACTGCTTCTCCAACCAGATTTCGAGATAGGCGTTCTGCTCGTTCCAGAAGTTCTCGTAGTACGCTTGCCAGACTCCGCGGATGTGCGCGTCAACGAAACTCTCGGCGGACGAGTGGCCGTTGTCGACGGTTGTCTCCGCCCGACGGGATGCGTCGATGATGAGCGCAGGGTCAATGTATCCGGCCCGTCGGCCCTTCTTGACGGCTCTCTTGACGTATCGGTACTCGAACTTCCACTGCCACTCCGATGCTGGGAGCGCGTCGGGGTGGGCGTGGTTCTCGGGATCGTTTTCGTGGCGTCGGAGAGCTGCCTGATAGGATTCGTGCCGAAGCTCCTCCTCGAACCCACGCGCTTCGAGCGCGTAGTAAACGTCACGCACCGTCCGTTTCTCGTCGGTGAGGATGTCCTGTATCTTCCGCAGATACGCTTGGTACTTCGGGCCGGGGTTCCAGTCGTCGTTGCTCATGCGGGGACCTCGTAGTCGGAGAGCGCCTTCTGGCGGTTTCCGTAGCGGTCGGGGTTCTTCCGAATCCGGGTCACGTACTCTCGGTAAGTGTCGCTCGCTTCGAGCTGGTCGAAGTGAACTGCGACTTCTCGATCACTGTCCAGCATTACGGGCATGGTTCTGTGTCTTTCTCCGCTGCTTCCGAGCGGCCATCCGGTTCGTGAACGTCGCCACCGACGACGCCGACAGCGTTGGCGCTCGGCCACCGTTCTTCGGCGGTTGCTACCCAATCTGTACGACTCGGCTCTTCTTCAGTCTCTCGTGGGTGTTGTTCGCTCATCGTACTGCCTCCACTCAACAATAACCGCTCTCTTGGCATAAAGGTTCACACCAAACGCCAAGAACAGACTGTTCAACCCCTTCTCTGCACGGTTCCCGATGAAATCGCCCGTCCTACCTACGCAACCTCCTCCGCGAAGAACGAATCGAAATCGCCGACACCGATCGCTGCGGTTTCCCGTTCGATGATAATCTGCTGGAGACGCACCAGCGCGTCAACGAGTGTCGCGTCCTCGGGTAGGTCGTACTCGCATTCCTCGAACGAAGCTGGCCGCGTTCCCCCTCGATGTGGGCGCGTTTTCCGAACGATGCTGTACCCGTTGGAGTCGAACTCTCCCTCGACGCGGAAGAACCGCTTCTCGACGCCGTCGGGGTCCTCCTCGGTGAGCTTGAGAGAGATCGTGCCCTTCCGCTCGCGAATCTTCCTGGCGCTGTACCCGTCGGGGATCTCGAATGCGTCCCAGACGTCGCCGACTTCCGCGAGAGGATGCTCAAACTCGTCTGCTGGGTGTGCGTTCATCCACTCAACTGCGGTATCGCGAGCCTCATCGCGGGTGAGGTCGCTGTCGGCGCGGGGTTCAGGAGAATCGTCGGGAACGACTTTCTGCGCCGACGAGAGGTCAAGTGAGAGCCGTGGGTCGACGACTTCAACGCGTGCGTCCTGTCCGCCGCCCCCGTAGACCTGCACGACGGCTCGGCCGTCCGGCGTGATCCACGAGTCGCTCCGCATGGGCGCGTCAGTCGTGAACTGCCATCCAGCGACTTCCTCGGGATGGTTGTCGAGGTACTCGTGATTGTAGTCCTCGTCGAAGGGCGTGTCCTTGACGCCGCGGAACTCGACCTCGCGCGGTTCCGTGTAGATGAGGCCGTAGCCGCCCAACTGCCTGACGAGCTTCGTGATGTCCTGCTGTTCGGGTTCGCTCCAGTTGTGGCCAACGTCCTCGTACGCGACCCGTTCGAGCGTCCAGTCCTCGGTCGCCCGCACCCACCACGTCCTGTGGCCCCGGTCGTAGTGCATGAGAACCAGTACGCGCTCACCCGGCACGTCGTAGAGCGGAGCGACCCACTCGTCATACTCCGGCTTCGTTTCCGCCCATGACGTGTCCTCGAACGTGGAGTTGTTCTCGATGCCGAATTGCGCGAGGGTGGCATCTCCGAAGATTTCGCGGAACGTGAAGTCCTCGCGGTAGTCCTCGTGAGCGTAGACCGTCGTGTTCGACGGCGTCGGCGGCGCATCCCGGCTTGAAGTTCCGCTCTGGTGGGCGTCTTTCCAGTCCTCGAGTAGCGTTCGGAGCTGGTCGATAAGGTCGTCTCGGCTCGTCGGCTTGCCGGAGCCATCGTTTCCACAGACGACCGCCGCGCCGTTGGCCTCCCATCGACAGTAATGTCCGTCGCTTCGGGGTGGCTGAATCTGGATCGCGTAGGTGTCGTCGACTAGGTGTAGTGCTTTCTCCGGAAGCGGCTGGATTTCGTCGGCCTTGCTCATTTCGTACTGCCTCCTCTATATAGTAACCACTCCAATGTATTAAAAGGACGTATCAGTAGAACGGCGCGCTCAACTCACCGACTACAGATCCGCTCGTCAACACCCAACGCGTTCTGCATCTGCGGGACGAGCATCTGTTCGGTGCGCTTCGGGGCCGGACCTGGAAACGCGGGGCAGTGATGGAGGACCCAGTAGACGTACTGCCACGGGATTGCGCTCCGAACGCCCTGCTTCCCCCACGTCCTCGGCACGCCTTTCGCGTCGGCGAGTGCCGCTATCGACTGGTCGTCTCGCGTGTCGATCGTGACCTCAGGCTCGCCATCCAGATAGGCGTCTGGACAGGGAAACGTCGTCTCGAAGTGCCGCTCTAAGTCGAAGTTCAGGCCGTCGAACGCGAGGCCGTTCACGCGAACGTTCGCGTCCAGATCGCCGACGCGGGTCGCCCCCGGTACGTTCTCGATCACGTAGTGAGGGGCGATGTTCAGGAGGAGTTTGCGGAACTCGTCGGTAATACGGGGGTTCGCTTCGAGGGCGGCGTCTCGTGAGCCGTAGTAGGTCGCGCTCAAGCTGGAGTAGGCGGTGCAAGGGAAGGACGCCCAGACAACGTCTGCGGTGAGGCCGTGGAGGTCGGGGAGTCCGTAGGGGTCGTCGACGACACCGGCGTCGACGAGGATGGACCGACCACTCGGGACGATGGGAACGTCGACAGCGCGGGCGAGATCATCTAGTGAGGGGTCGTGTAGGAGATCGCGCTGTGCGAACTTGCCGGGGTACGTCTCGCTGTAGTCCTCGACGTCGAACCCGGCGTGCATCCACGGGTCGATGGGAGCTGGACAGTTCGCGATGGCGTAGCCGACCCCACCGCGTCCGCAGAAGAGGTCAACGATCTGGAGTCGCCAGCGGTTCGTCCATCGCATCCCGACGCCGCTGCGGTCGAACCGGGGTGTCTCACGGAGATAGTCGGGACGGTCGACGCGGGTCACGACTTCTCCACCTCGTCCGTACTGTCGGTATCGTCTTTCATGCGTACTGCCTCCTCTTCTTTCTAAGAACGCAGAGAGTATAAAGGAACGTATGGGGTGAGCGCGCTCGTTACGCCTTCGTCCCTGTCGCGGCCTCGACCTCGTCGGTCATCCAGCCCATTTGGTTCCCGTTCCCGCCGCGTGCCTGCTCGACTTCCTGGAAGGGGAACGAAATCGAGAGAGAACCGGCTGCGCGAAGCGCATTAAAGACGCCGCGTTCCCCCAGTGGGTTCCGGTACTTCGTCCCGAGCAGGATCTCCAGTTCCGCGTCGCGGGGGTCGACGCCGCCTGCGGTTGCGGTGAGCCACGTCTGGAGTCCGTTGTAGACGCGGAGCGCCCACTGGTCGAGGAGCGTCATGACCGGGTCACCACTCGGAAGGCGCAGGTCGGAATCGACCGGGATGCCCTCCAAGTGGTCGGGCGTGCATTCGTAGTAGTCGATGCGCTCGTCGGGAGCGAGGACGGCGTGCTTCGCGGAGATGATCATCCAGTCGTCGCCGACGGTCTCGCCGTAGTCGCGCTTGCACGACCAGTAGGCGTGCTTGTAGAGGTCGGCTGCCGGGACAGGTTCGTCGACGTCGTGCTTCGAGCCAGAACAGCCCACCGCGACGAGCGTGAGGGGGTCGCGGTCGCGGTAGTCGTCGATGGCGTCGCGGATCTCGTAGCAGTACGAGAGGCCGTAGCTGACGTTCGCGACGGTGCAGTGGCCGCGCTCAATGTCGAGAGCAGTGTTGCGGGCGTCGACGAGGTCGCGGCACTCGGTCGCGAGTCGTGCGGGCACGAGGTCGGGGACACGGGCGTCCGAGAGGATCTCCACGAGGAGTTCGTAGAGCGGTCGGTCAGCTGGGCCGACGAGGTGCGAGTCGTCTCGGATACTGGACGACGTTTCTACCAGGGTACTGCCGTCGTCGCGTTCGGTCTCGATTCCGTCACCGCCGTACATGGGTTCACTCATCCTTATTGCCTCCACTTTTGAATAACCTCGCCTTAGAATATAAAGATACGTACACCCCCATCACCAGACCAAACGGCCACCGCAAGGAGCGGAACAGCGGAGCGCCGGACACCTCCAAGCGGAGCGGACGGAAGCGGCCCCTCGCGGGCCGACCCGTAGGCCGATCCGCAGGGGACGACCCCAGGGGAGGACCCATCGTGAATGTGGTGCGGTACGGTCGCGGTTGCGGCCGCAGAAGAAATAGAGAGTCCGGTCGCCTTACTCAACGCCGTCCTGTCCTTCAGACTCCGGGAAGGACTTCCGCTCCGGACGATACTCGACCTCGAACGCTGGATGGGGCTCGTCGTGTTTCTCCTCCCATTCTGCGATTTCTTCAGCTGTCGCAGAGACGTTCAAGGTCTCGCCGTTCGCCTTGGCGATACGCTGTTTCAGCCGGTACATCTTCTTCTCGACCTGCGCCTCAATGGCGTCCTCCTCGAAGATAAGGGTCAACTGCTCCATCATCACCATCACGTCCGCGATCTCCTCGATGACGTCCTTCTCGTCGGCGCGGCCACGTATGAGGCGGTGTAGTGCAACGTCCAGTTCGGAGCATTCCTCACCGGCGAGATTGAGCTGGGCCTCCTCTCCCCACGTCTCGATGGCTCGCTCCAGCGTCTCTCGGTCGATTCCGCGCGGCGGTTCAGGCACAGACGACCACCTCGGGATCGTCCTCTGCGTGCCTCCAGGACTCCGGTATGAGCTCGCGCTCGCTCAGACCGAGGTCGGCCTCGTCGATGACCTCCACGCGAACGATCTCGTCTGAAAGTCGACGGAGGTGGGAACGAATCGCGGCTGGGGCGCTCTCTCGCGACCGGAAGAAACACCGCGTCCCGCCGTCGTGCGCAGGGTGTTCAACGTGAATCGTCAGGTTCGAGCGTACCTCGTGATCGTCGACGCGAACCGTCGCGACCGACTCGACGACGTCACGACCCGTCGCCCGGGTAGGCGACTGGCTCATCGGTCGACACCCCCGGGTGCGTCCGGAACTCTACCGTGAGGGACACGCTCGTCGAACGCCCAATCTTCGGGCGAACTCGCGCTAACGCGCTCGTGGCCGGTTCGCGAGAAGATTTCGTCTGCGTCTCCGAGGTCGTATGCGTCCCACACCTCGTTGATGACCTGCTCTGGTGGCACGCCGCTCCGTTTCGCGCCACCATCGAGTCGTTCGCGGATGTCCTCAAGGGCAGCGAGAGTCTCGAACAACGCGTCGGCCACCTCATCATACTCGGCACGCTCCGCGTTGTCGGTAGACTGCTCGCTCACTTCGACCACCTATCGAGGGACTGGTTCTCCTCCTGCTTTCGTTCGAGTTTCTCCTGTTCGTGGATGTCCGCGGGCTTCCGTCCACTCGACGGCGTCTCCGAGATCTCCGACGGCGGTGTCCCCTCGTGGTATGCCGAGAGTGCCTTCGCGATAGCGCCGTAGGCGTCGTCTCGGTCGGGTTCAACCCGCCGGAAGACGACTTTACCATCCAGCGTGAACCGCCACTCCATATCTGGCTCCTCTCGTTGGGACGTTTCGTCCGGGTTCGCTACGTCGAAGAGCAGACCTGCTTCTGCGGTCGGTTCGGCAGAGGTTTCGGGGTCGTTCGACTCGCCGATGCCGTCCTTGCCGTAGTACCGCCAGCCGGTCCCGTCGCCCTCGACGATACCGAGTACCCAGCCACCAGGAACGGGGTAGGTTGGTGGGCCACGATATCGTGTCCAATCGTACTCAGCGGCCCAGGACGCGTTGGGCGCGTCCCAGCGGTTGATCGTGCCGACGCGATGCGCCTCCTTCTGTTCGTTCTCGTCTTGACCGGTGTCTGGGTCAGATGGGTTCTCGCTCATATTTGCTACCTCCTTCCACTTTTTACTAACTTCGCCCTCGGCATATACCTACTCATCAGGCTATTCACCGGATTTCGGCGATATCCGGTCGATGACCGCGGCGAGAACGTCACCGTGACACTTCGGGTTCGCTTCATCGCTCCGCCGACAGTGACACGCGAGCCGCTTCCCCTTCAGGTGGCCGAGCGCGTTGACGAGCTCGGGGTCGTCGTCCATCCGCTGAAACAGGACGTGCATGAACATCGCGACTCCCTCGTCACGTGGCCACGTCCCGCCGTCCTCCTCAAACACGAACGGGTTTCCCAACCAACCCCGCTCCTCTATCGGAACCGTGATAATGGTTTCCTCCTCGCCCGCTCCCCTCCCGATATATACGTCGTAGTCTTCCTCAAGGTGACACACCGTCGCCGCCTCGCCGTTTTGGTTGCTGGCCTCCGGTTCCGCAGCCTCGGGTGGCGTCTCGAAGTCGTCGCGACGGACGGGAACCCACAGTGAGGCGTCACCGGCGTCGTACTTGACGCTCACCGCCCGCCACGTCTCAGGCTCGAATCCCAACTCCGGCCGTTCGCCCGACTCAGGGACGACAATATCGCACTCATCGCACCACCACCCGAGCGTGGTCACGGTCTCGCCGTAGACCTGCTTGGCGACAACGGGGTCGGCCAGCGCATCGACTGGAAGTTCTCGATGGTCACGGTTCTCAAGAACTGCTCCGCAGCTGGGGCAGACGAGGCCCTCGTTAGCATCTCGATCTGCCGATCGGACACGTCGCCGGTTCGGTCTAAACCAGTCATCTGTCCGTTTCGAGTTCGAGTTAGACATTCAGACTTCCTCGATGGAACGTGTGGTCGCTGAGGCTACCTGACGAGAGTTGGAGTCCCCGAATCACGACCGTCGTCGGACTGTGCGAGCCGTCGCGCTCCATAATCGCGTCGGGATGAATGAGGAGCACTCTATCTTTGGGGTCTGGGTAGGGTGCTTCGCGGAGGGAGACGCCCTGAATAGCAGCCGTGACGGGGAGGTCGCCCTTCGGGAAGAGAAAGACGTAATCTGAACGGTTCGACTCGTCGAACGGCGCATTCGCGAGGACGTCGGTTGTTGCTTCGATCCACGACGTGTTGTCGGGGGCCTCGTAGACATCGGATTTGAACCACTCTTCAATAGACTCCAGCGCAACAATCCACCGGTTGGAAGTGGACGCCCACGATGGTTCGAGGCGGCGCGTCGGGGTCATTCACGATCACTCTCGCTGTCGTGCTTCTTGCATCTCGGACAGCTGGTCGTCACGGTTCTCCTCCACCGAAGTCGTCGAGTGTTCGAGAGCTCGAATCCTCGCTGAACAGTCCCCGCCCAGTCTCGACGTCGGCAATCTCGAAATATGGTTGGTTGCGAGCCGTTTTGATGAGAGCCTCCGCGACTGCGTCCCAGAGTTCGTCCTCACCGGGGTCTTCCATGACGAAAATCGCGTCGTGGTTCACGTCCAGCGCGACCTCGGTTCCGTTGTCTTCGATCCGGAGGACTGCTTCTTCCTCAACCTCGTGAGGAATCTCGAATCGGTTGGGGAGTGCTGGCCGTTGCCAGACGATTTCGATTGCATCGACCGTCGCGACGCCCCAGTCTTCGGGCGCGGGGTACGGTCGGTTTTCAATTTCGTCCACTCCGTAATCGGTCCAGGAACCATCCTCGTCACCGGGGAGGAGCCGTTCCGAGACCGTGAGAACGGAGGCCCCCTGTTCACTCGGACGGTCGGATTCTTCCGAGGGGTCTTTCGCGCCGGTCATGTCTATTCGTATGTTCTGACCACGCCACTTTAAACTTTCAGGTGTATTGAAATAATATTCAACCCCATTTATTCGGTATAGAGGCCCACAAAACAGCACATTTGAAATTCATTCATTCAAAATGAAATTTACAGAGCTTCACACGGCATGGGCCGTCTTCGTATCGTCATCAGGCCGTTCCGCCCCTACACCGACTGCTTCGGCGGCCGACTCGACGGTCACACCTCGGCTACCAATTCCGGTCCGATCACGCTGAGTGCGTCGTCCACCGACACCAAGACCTCGTCCTCACCTCGACGGGTGTGCCACCCACAAGCGGTCGCTGTCTTTCGAATTTGCGCACATCGTCGACCCCGCTCCACGAGCTTGCACGCGCCCTCCCACTTCTCGCGAACGGTCGCGGACGTCACGTTCGACCGGAACTGCTCGTGGAGCTCCAAGAGCTCGTCTTGCGTGTACTCCACTCCCACGAGAGACAACGACTCCGACTCCGGCTCGGTATTCAATTTCGTGAGACGCCCCTCCAGCACGTACGCGGCGTCGATAGCGGCCGCACAGCACATCGAGAAGCCGACCGCGTCCTTCGCCGGAAACTCGTAGTCGTCCCGGAGAAGATCGCGAACCACCCCGTGTCGGGCTTCATCGAACGTAGTCGTGAAGTCCTCGGTTGTGAACTCGGCGTTCTCGGGCTCGCAGCTGCCGCAGTAGTCGTCGCGAGTAAAGTTCGGACACTGGTCGCCGTTAGCGTCGAACGCGATACAGCGGTTCTCGGGCGGGACGTGGCCCGTGACGCCGAAGTCCCCAAGGGTGTAGTCACTCATTGGTCTGGAACCTCTCCATCCGGCTGAGGCACGTCTTGCACGTCACTCGCGGGACGAACGATTCGCCGTCCGAGTCCGTTCCTCGTACCTCCGTGAACCGGAACTCGGCCTGATTATCACAGAGGTAGCGGTTCGCCTTCCGCTTGAGCCGTCCCTGCTCGAAGGACTCGAGGACGTAGAGGTGGTTCACGGTCTGCGAGGTCGTCCCTGTTCCCGTGCTTCCGCGCTGGAGTTGCGACCGCTGTCCCTTCTGGGCGATGTCGTACTCGAAGGGGAGGTCGTAGTCCTCCCAGAATGCCTCGGCCCGCCGTCGCCGCCAGTCCTTCACGCGCTCTCGCGCTTTCTGCTTCAGTTCTCGACGGCGCTCCTTCCGGCGCTGCTCGCGTTCACGTTCCTCGCTTGGTCGGCAGTAGGTCGCGCGCCGCCGGTCGAAGTACCGGACGTACACGCGGGTTCCGGGCTCGACCTCGTCGGTGTCCGAGAGGCAGAGGGTGTGGTCATGGTCGTCCAGCTGGATGCGACCGCCCTCTCCTACAGTGCCCTCGACTCCCGACCGGAGTGTATCGACTAGTCCGGGAGAGACGAAGCCGGGAACGGCGACGGGGACGTACCCGACGTCGTCACGTGCGCTGCTCATAGCCACGCCTCCACGGAGTCCTCGACCTTCCCGAGATACTGGTCGAACGCGCCTTCGTCGCTCTCGCGGGCTCGGACGCGGCCTGTCCCGGTGAACACAACAACGTCGCGTCCGTCGTCGGCTACGCCGCGAACGTGTTCTCCAGTGTGCTCTCCGGCTTCGACGTGCTCCAGGTCGGAGAGTGTCAGCGTTTCCGGGTCGCCGAACGACATCGACTGGTCGGCGAGATCTTGGGTAACCGGCCGATAGGTGACGCGAACGGTTGCCGATTCGTCCTCCTCATTCTGTGTGTCTTCGGGGTTGCTCATCCTTACTGCCTCCACTTCAAAACAACCACGCCACAGGACATAAAGGTACGGACGATACTCAGAAAGCCCATCCAGCCACCGGGAGGATTGGAGCAGTGGAGCGACGGCCCCCGCCGAGCGAAGCGGTCGGAATGCGAGGCCCTGCGCCTCGACCCGAAGGCCGATCCGCACGGGGACGACCCCGGGGAGGACCCTACCGTGAACGCGGTGCGGTTGCGGCAGACGGAGGAGTGACCGGGTTAGGCTTCGAGAACTTCGGTGCGGATGTGGTCGCCGACGTGGGACGCGAGGAGCGGTGGGACGGCGTTCGCGGCCTGTCGGAACTGTTCGGCTCTCAGCCCCGCGAAACACCAGTGATCGGGAAACGTCTGGAGTCGCGCGACCTCTCGGACAGTGAGCCGCCGGACACCCTCGACCGGCGCGTCAACACCCGGCGCTGCGCCCACGTAGTGAACAGGTGGCGTCCCGTTCGAGACAGTCATGGTTGGTGCGGGCTCGTCCGGGTGGAGCCGCCGGTCAGTCGTCGAATCGCCACAGTAGCCGAGCACCCACTGAGCGTACTTCTCCCGTGTGCTAATTCGGTGATTGGACTCGACGTGGTTCGGCGGCATGAGCATCGCCTTCCCGGCCTGCGCGCCCCCGGCCCGGAAGTCGGGTCCGAGCGCGTCGAAGTCTCCGTGGTACTCCTCGCGGGAGAGCCACTCGCCGCACGAGTGCGGACGGACGCGATTCTCGTCGTACGGGGAGACACTGTGGACAGGGTCGTCCTTCGGTCGCATCGGCGGTAACGGCTGTGGGAGGTCACCAAGTGCTTCGCCTGCCGTCCGGTAGCCCTTCGGTCCCTCCTTCGGGTTCGTGCCGAACTGGTCGAACGTGAGCTGGTCGGGGTCGTCGCTCCGAACCGTCGGAGGCTCCCACTTGGTTGGCGGCGCGCGGTCGTTCCGGACGGCGATGATGAAGACGCGTTCACGCGTCTGCGGGACACGGTAGTCGGCGGCGAGGAGTGTGACTGTCTCGACTTGGTAGCCCGCGTCCTCGAGGTTGTCGAGGATCTTCCCGTGTGCGTCCGGGTGGTTGCGTTCGAGGCCGCCGACGTTCTCGATGATGGCCGCTTCGGGCTGTAGCGCCGCGACCCACTCGGGGATCGCGAAGGCGACGAACTGCCGTTCGTCGTCGGTGACGATCTCCCCAGCTGCTTCACTGAACGGCTGGCAGGGCGGTCCCGCGAAGACGAGACGAATGTCGTCCTCAATGAGCTCGGGTCGGACGTCGGTGACGTCATGACCGAGGACGGCCATGTCGTCGTGATCGCCGACATGGACTTGATACGTGTAGCGGGCGGCGGGGTCGATCTCGTACGCGGCGCGGACGTTGTAGCCGACGTTCTGGAGTCCGAACGAGGCCGCGCCACAGCCTGCACAGAGGTCGATGGCGGTCGGGTACTCCGACTGCGTACCGACGGCCGACATTACTCGTCTCCGTCCGTAACGCCCACGGTGAGGGTGTAGTCGATGACTTCGCGCGTGTAGGCGTCGATGGTCATCGTCGCGACCCGGTCACCGGGGCCGATGACCCCCAGGTCAATGACGACTTCGAGTTCCTGCATCGTCTCGACCCACGTCTCGTACCCGGTCTTCGAGGGGGCGTGCGTGGGCCACCCGTGTTCGCGGGTTGCGAGTCGTGTTTCCGTCCGGTGTCGCCGTCCGCGTTCGACGGCGTACACGGGGATCGTTTCTGTCCCGTTCGTGGTGTCGTCCGTTTCGCTCATCGTTACTGCCTCCTCTTTATTCTAAGAACGGAATGGACATAAAGGCTAGTACCAAGATATCGCTCAGAACAGCTGGAAGGCCCGCAGAAATAGTGGGACGCGTTGGAAAGTGCTACGTAGTCAATTCTCGCGGTCGCGACGTTCGACCTCGAACCGCTCGTCGTAGAAGACCTGCCCTGCGCCGAAGCGGCTCACTCCCTTCTTGTCTTCATCGAGTGGGCGTGCGGAGACTGAGGTCCTGTCTGGTGATGCCGAGTAGATCTCGTACTTGACGACCTTCCCTTCGTGGTCGGGGTGCGCGCTCTCCATGTGGATTCGGTCGCCCTTCTGGAGATCCGCCTCCTCGTTCGTGAGCAGTCCGTTCCGGAAGAGGAAGAATCCGCTCTGGCTCTCCTTCGCTGCGCGGGCAGCGAACGTCTGGATCGCTTCAGGGTCGATGTCGTCCCCGACCTGCTCTTCGAGCTGGGCGACGGCGGTTTCCTCGATGGCCACTCGGAACTCGTCGTCGTCGTAGAGGGCCGCCGCCGCTTCCGCAAGCGCCGGATGGTCCGTGGTGCTGTCCTCGAACGTATCACGCAAATCAACAGGCATCTACCGGCCCTCTAGGTGTTCGGTCTCGGTCTGTGTCGGTACGTTTCGGGCGTGTTGGGTTCCGCTCATCTTGTCTGCCTCCACTTCAAAACAACCACTCCACAGGACATAAAGGTACGGACAGCACTCAGGAGACTCGACCAATCACCGGGAGGAACAGAAAAGCGGAGCGACGGCCCCCGCCGAGTGAAGCGGGCGGAACGCGAGGCCCTGCGCCTTGACCCGCAAGGTGTTCCGCACGGGGACGACCTCGGGGAGGACCCATCGTGACTGCGGTTACGGTTCGGCTGTCGCTGTGGTGTCGGCGCTCTACTCGTTCCCACCTCCGTACGTCCCGAGGGCGGCCTGTCCGGTTCCGTAGTCGGCGATGGCCGGGGCGCGCGCCTCGACCGTCGCGACGGCTCGCGATACACGGAGTGCTGCTACACAAATACACTGCTTCGCCTCATCGACGTGCCGAACGAAGTGGGGTCGACCACCGTCGGGCTGGACGCGCTTGACGTACGCGTCGGCCTTCTCAACCCGATCGGCCTCAACGTAGGTGATACCATCTTCGTCGATCGTGAGGTAGTACGCGGTATCCTCGGTTGGGCTTTCGAGTCGAACGCGGTGCGCTCGAATCACGGGCCGGTTCCCGAAATGCTCCCACGGATCCAGCGCCGTACACTCGACCACCGCGCCAGTGTCGTGTTCCAGCGTTGCTTCCAGCGGGATCTCTCCAGCGTGGCCGGGGTTCTCGACGATGGCGATGCTCGCGACGTGCCAGCGGTCGGACGTTGCGTTCTCCAGCTGCCAGCGCTCGTCCTCGACGGTGTGCCAACTCTTGTTCGCGTGAGGCGGCTCTGCTGCTAGTTCGGATTGCTTCATCAGTATCGCTCGAAAGAAGGGCGTTCGGGGGGTCGTTACGCGTTCACGTCACCGGTCCCCGGGTTGGGGAACTGTTCGGCCTGCGTCGCACCCCGGAGGGGGTAGCAGAGGTCGTCTTCCGCCCGGCACGTCGGGCAGTAGGGCGTGTTCGCGAGGTCGCAGTCCCACTCGACCGAGTCGTGCTCGAACTCGCCGCCGCACTCACCGCACGTCCACGGGAGGATGTCGTGTTCCTCTGCGAGGTCGGGGAATTCGTGAGCGAGCGTCGGCGTGAGCTTCACGTTGTCCCATGCGGTGAGGTGGTCTTCGACTTTCGGGCGCGGGTACTTCACGAGCGGCGCGAAGCCCTGCCACCCCATGTCGGACGCTGGCTTCTCGGTGTCGCCGCAGCGGTGCTTGAAGTCACAGTACCGACACTCCCAGCTCTGTTCGGCCTCCGCGGGCGGGAGTTCGCGGCCACGCACGTAGTCGGTCTGCTGGCGCGCCCACTCGATGACCTCCTGCCAGACGTCGGCCCGGAAGGGCGCGTCGACGAACTTCGTGCGGTTCGTCGTCCGGTCCATGTAGGCGAGAATGCCGTCGGTGACGCCGAGACCGGCCATGTAGGCGTGCAGTTGCTTGTAGTGGTGGTCGCTCGGCGAGTCCTTTTTGAGCGCGCCGCTGCGCTGGGTCTTCGCTTCGTACTGCGTGCGGGGCGTGCCGTCGGCGTCCAGGAGCGTCGGGTCGGCACTCCCCGTGATGAGGATATCCTCAATGCCCGCCGGGCTGTACTCAACTTCGAGCCCGTTCGTGATGTGCTCCACTCCGTGCTTCTCTTCAAGGAACGGCTGGAGCGCGTCGGTCTCGAAGGTCTTGCCCTGCCAGAAGATGCCGTGCGGGTCGCGCTCTTCCTCGGGGGCGTTGAACCGGCGGTAGAAGGCCTTCCGGTGGCAGAGGCCGATGGTGTGCGGGCTGATCTGGCCGTCGTCGGGGACGTACGCGGGGTCGTTGCGCTCGGGATAGCCTTCGGCGATGTTCTGCTGGCGCACGCGCTCGGCCCAGAAGTCGTCGTACTCGCCAGTCGTCGGTTTCTCGGTCGTGGTCTGTTCGTCGTCGTCGGTGGCTTCGGTCTTGCTCATCCTAACTGCCTCCACTCAAATCTAAGAACGCCACTAACATAAAGGCACGGGCACGAAAAACAGGGTATACTGGGCTCAACGCGCTCGATTACGCAACCACCCCAAGGGATAGAAGAGCGGAGCGCCGGACACCTCCAAGCGAAGCGGACGGAACGCGGGGGCTTGCCCCCGACCCGTAGGCTGTCCCGCAGGGGGACGACCGGCGGGAGGACCCCATCGTGACTGCGGTGCGGTACGGTGCGCAACGGCTACAGAAGAGAATACGGTGTGAGATCTCTAAGAGCGCTTTGCGATAGACTCACAGGACAGCTTCTGCTTTCTCCGCCTCCCATCTGTGCCGCCGTCGAAGTTCGCTCCGTCCGCGTCCACTCAGCCGATAGTAGTTCGTTCGTTGGTCTCGATTTCCTTTTTTGATGAGGCCCTTGTCTGCGAGCTCATCTAAATTTGGATAGTGCTGACCGTGGTTGATCTCCGAGTTGTAGTATTCCTCGAGTTCTTCTTTGATATCCAGTCCCTTTGGGTCGTCCATCTCTGCAATCACCCAGAGAAGGTCTCGTTGGAAGCCCGTCAAATCGTACATCCTACCAGTCAAATTGTAATAGGGTAAAATAAAATTATAGGCTCCATTTACGTATGGTGATTTCAGCTTTCACTTCAATTGAAAAGAATAGCACCGCGCAATGGTCAGCGGTGGATGAGCATGACCGCTAACCTGTTACGCGGCCGATCCTTGTGGTGTTCCGATGGATGAGCACCGTGCGATTGTAGGGATGACAGACGCCCGTGCGCACGGTCACGGGCAGCGTCCACTCGCGAATCGAACGCGACGGATAGTCCGGCCAACCAGGCGTGGACCGGGGACACGGATGGTGTTCCATCGACCGGGCGGGCCGACCGCCCGACGGTGCGGTCAGGGCTTGTTCACGAAGTCTTCTTCTCCTTCGTCTTTCCCATTGCCCGCGAACGTTCCTGGTCGCCCTCCTGGAGCGCCGCGAGAACCTCATCCGGAGTCTGATTACTGTCCGGCATCGTCTCTCTCCTTCTGCTTGACGAGGTCGTCTTCGAGCGCGACCCATCGTTTTCCGACGTCTTCTCGAGCTTTCTTGTTGCTGTCGTCGCCATCGCGTTCGGCGACATGAGCGAACCAGTAGACCGCCTCCTTCGCGAGGACGATATCGGAGAGGAAGAGCAGTGTCCCCCCCTTCTGAATAGCGTCCGTGGCGAGGCGATGGATGTACTCGTAGCGGTCAACGAGTGGGCTATCACGTCCGTGTTTTCGAAGACTCTCTGCACGGGCTTCAGTCGCGGTTGCAGTGACTGCCCAGTCGTGCTTGTCGCCAGCGATCTGGTATCGGTCGCTGTCTGTACCCTCGATGCGCATCACCAGGAACCTCCGCCTGGGGCCTCGATCTCGCCCACCCCAAGCTGGAAGACGCGGTAGTGGACGTTCGCGAACTGATGCGTCCAGCGGAGTTTGCTGTTCTGACACCAGTCGTGCGCGCGGCAACTCGCTGCACCGGCGTCGTACGATCGGACGAAGAGGACGAGCGACCGGTCGGCCTCGACGTGGTCGACGATGACGACGTAGTTCCAGTGGTCGGTCGGGTCGAGCCCGGCTGCGGTGACCGCTCCGAAGCCGACGGCCTCGCGCTCCTCGAGGGGCGTCTCCTCATCGTGGACGAGGATATGCCGCTGGATCGAGTCCGTGATTGGGTTCGAGTCTGGGCTGTCCTGCTGAGCTGCCGGTCCGGGTTCTGATGTCGCCGGTTCCTGAGTGATGCTCATCTGTACTGCCTCCACTTCATTCTAACCACGCCAAAGGTAATAAAGGTACGGACGAGCACACTCGAAAACTCTCCCTTCAGAATCTATACCCTCTCCGAGCCACCGCGAGGGACAGAAGAGCGGAGCGCTGGATACCTCCAAGCGGAGTGGACGGAACGCGGGGGCTTGCCCCCGACCCGTAGGCTGTCCCGCAGGGACGACCGACGAGAGGACCTATCGAGAATGCGGCGCGGTCGCGGTACGTCCGCGGAGGATCTGCCCCGACACCCCCGGGTGCGTCCGGAAAACTCCCCAGTACCCCAAACTGTCGTCACCTTCGCTATACGGTGAATAAGGGCCGTCTACTTCCAACATACTACCTTGTACCCCCGGGGTCGTCCGGAAAAATCCTCAATCCAGCAGAGAGACTCTTAGGGGCCGGTAGCCCCCGGATTAGAAATCGGTGAGCTGGCCTTGACTGTCATCGACGCGCAACCGTCGGTACTCGTCGACGCCTCCGGGGGGCTCGACCTCGGGAAGCGTCGGGCAGTGCGAGAGCAGATAGCCCACGTATGAACTCGGAATCGCACTCCTGATCTCCGTCTTCGACCACCCGGCCGCGTAGATTCCTTTCGCCTTCGCGAGCTCCCGTTCGCTGTCCACGCCGACGCGGACGAAGTCCTCGGGCGGGCTCGACACCCATCCGTCGACGGCGAAACTCGCGTCGAACCGCCGCTCGAAGTTCAGTCGAAGGTGGAACGGCGCACCGTTCAGGCTAATCGGGTCACGGAGATCGTCGCATCCGACCACGTTCTCGATGACGAACTCCTTCCCCAGTCGTTCGGCTGCGTCGTAGACACCGAGGTCATCGAACGTCGGATGCACTTCTTTCGGGTCGTCGTACCAGATGTGGGACGTCTTCGCGTACGCCGGACAGGGTGCGGAGATCCAGACGAGGTCCACTGGCTCTTCGAGACCGAGGTCGGCGAGCGTCACGTCGCGGATGTCACCCTGCACGAAGTTTCCCAGGTAGTGGTCACTGTAATCGACGATATCTACGCCGAGGAACCAGCCGGGAATGCGGGACGACGAGAAGATGGTATGGAGGGCTCGTCCGACTCCACCCGGCCCCGAGCAGAGGTCCAGGACGCGAATCCGTCGGTCGCCGCAAGCGTTGATCGCGCCGGCGTCGATGAGGTCGGCGGCCTCCTCCATGCTGAACTCGTGAACAGTCTCCATCCTCACTGCTCTCCCGTGAACTGCTGGAGTCCTTGCTGTCCGAACAGTTCATCGCGCCGTCGCTCCTTGTAGGCGGTCTTCGCCTCGGGCTCGGTGTCGATGCAGATGACGTCGACGGTTTCGCCGTAGAGATTCTCGGCGGCGACGGCGGCCGGGGCCGTCCCGGCACACGGCACGACGACGGTTCCGCCCGACGAGCAGTAGATTTCGAGGAGCCGCCGGTAGGGCGTGAGCGGCTTCGCGCTCGACCAGCCGTACTGCTCGCGCTGGCGGTCGGCTTGGAAGTACCGCGGTGCATTCGGGAACCACGGGGACGCCTGCTTCCACGCGAGGACGAGACTGTACCCGCCGGTGGAGAGGTACATCCCTGGGGTCGAACGGTCGGGTTTGCCGCTGCTCGCGAGGAGCGTGACGTTGCCCGCTGCGGCCTGCGTTTCGCCCCATTTCTCCCGAACGTACTGGTAGAGCCGGGGGAAGAGCCAATCGTCGGTGTCCGCGACCAGGAGTCCGCCCGGTTCGAGGACGCGGTGACATTCGTCGACGAGCGCGGCCGTCGTCAAGCTGGTGTCGTGCTCCTCGAAGTGATCGTCGCTCTCGTCGAACGCATGGGTGTTGTATTCGACGCCAAACGCTCCGTTTCGCATCGGGCGTGCCCACGCATCATCGAGGTGAATCCACGAGACGGATTTTGCGGGAAGCTCTTGAAGGGCTTCGAGGGCGTCTCCGATACGGTAGTCGACTCCGGGCATGGTCAGACCCGCTCGATGGTCGCGACGTCGACGTCTCCACCCGCAGTCCCCTCGGGGCCATAGCACTCGTTCCAGTCGTCGGGGTTTCGGTCTGCACGGGGGAACATGTCGATGCCGCGGATCGGGCTGTGCTCACGGCAGACTTTGAGCCCACCTTTGAGTCCGCGGATGGAGACGCTCCATCCTTGGACGTACGAGAGCCGCCAGAGTTCGCCGTCCTTGTTCCCGCCGCCCGTGTAGCCGACTCGGTCGCAGATATCGCACGCGGCGACGTCGTGGTCGTCGTCGTAGCCGCTGGCGTCCGTCCGGGAGAGCGCGCAGGTACTACAGACGCGTACGTGCTCGACGCCGTCTTCCCGGTCGTCCGGGTAGCGAAGGTACGTGTGGGCGGTTCCGAGTGGCTCGTCGGGTGCGATGAACTCGTCGCAGAAGTCGCACTGTCGCAGTTGTGTTTGGCTCATCCTAACTGCCTCCACTTCATTTTAATAGCTCTCTAGTATTAAAAGGATGTATCCGGGAAACGCCCTCGCCTAGCGATTCAGGTGTCTACGCAACCGCTCGTTCAGGAGCAAGACCGCCCGGAATTCCATTCACCACCTCGACCTCGCGAAGGACGGCGTCCTGCCACCCTCCGTTCCCATCCGCACAGACCGAGACCCGAACCTCGTGAGGCGACTCCACCCGGTAGGACAGCGCGTAGTACGTCTCCAGCGCGGCACTCCCGGCTGGCCCGTGGTCTGCAACAGCGAGAACTTCTCGAACATCGCCATCGTGATCTCCCCCAACGACGCGAACGGTCGGTTTTGCGTCGACCCCGGCCGGGAACCCGATGGTCGAATCATCGAGGGTCAGGCGGAGGTCGTCACCGAGGCTCACGCTGGCGAGCGGTGGCTCTCCTCGGGAGATGTCGGGGGCTGGCCGGTCGGTTGTACCCGTGTCGAACAGTTCGTCGAAGCGAGCCTGTTCGCCGACGTCCTCGACCTCTTCTCGGGTGTAGACCGCACCACGGTGTTCGAGGACCTGGAGGAGCGTCTCGGGCACACCGGCTCCGTCAGTCGTCCCGTCAAAGACCACAAGCGCACTCGGGAACGGTGCGCTGTTCTCGGCTCCGTAGAACTTCAGGCGGCCCTCGACGAGACAGATGTACTCCGCCTTCAGGATGTGGTTGTGGAACCACTGCGTGCTCGTTCGGGCGGGGATGAGCATCACGATGAGGTCAGGGCCGGCTGGGTCTGCGGCTTCTGTCGCGGCTTTCTCGGCCCAGTCGTCCATCGCGGAGTACGGCGGGTTACAGTACGTACGTCCAAACCACGGCTGAGCGAGGCCGTCCTCGGCCTCCGTGTAGCGGTTGGTCGCGACAGGGCTCGGTTCGCACCCGCTCGCGGCGTCCAGGTCGAACTCGCCGCCGATGGCGCGCTTCAGCTGTCGGACGAGTTCGATGGGGGTTGCCCATTCGTCACTGTTACTCGAGAAATGCGCTTCACGGTTGAAGCTCCCTCGCTCGCTCTTCGACCCCGGGTTCGTACTGTCGGTATCGTCTTTCACGCGTACTGCCTCCTCTTCTTTCTAAGAACGCAATAGGATATAAAGAACCGTATCGGGGTCGCTCGTTCAGTTCCCGTTCCGCGAACACTCTTGTTGCTGTTCGCAGCTGCTACACAGGAGCATCTGGTTCGCGTCGTTCATCGCGTCTCGCTCGTGGTCCTTGAACTGGTTATGGCCCCATTGCGAGTATTTCTCAGCGGGGCCGTCTTCGAGGTGCGCGGCCGCAGAGACCTTCGCTTCGAGGCAGAGCAGGTAGCGGTGAACCTCTGGGAAGAACAACCGAATCATCCGCCGCTCCCCTCGATTCGCAAACGCACCGCAAAGGCACTCTCCGGACATCTCCAACATCTCAACGACGGGGTTCATCGGGAGATTTCGCGCGCGTCGATACCGCCGGACGTCCATCCCCGTCCAGTTAACGATCGGGGATACGGTCGTCTTCCCGAGGTACTCCTGGACGCCGTCCTCGTCGACGTTCACCATCCGCCGCTTCGACTCGTGCTTCCGGACGCCTGAGACCAACGTCACGGGCTCGTCGCGTTCGCTGAGGAACCGCTGGAGGGGTTTCTCCTTGAGGTTCACGTACATCCACTTGTGCGCAGCTGGCCCCGGGAACCCGTACTTGACTACAAGCGAGACGTACTCCTCGCTCAAGTACCGGAGGTCGTGGCACTCGTCGCCGTCGTTCGCCCCGCCGATCTCGTGGTACTCAAGGCCGAGGTCGCGGGCACGTTCCTTCACGAACTCACGGGTCTGCGGAATCCCGATCCCCGTGTTGATGTGGACGATTCCCGTGAGGTTCACCTGTGGAGCCTCGTAGGCGACGTGCATCGCCGTTAGGGAGTCGTGGCATCCGGATACGAGTGCGAGCGCCTCCGTGTCGGACGGGGCTTGTTCCAGGGCGTGCCGAGTCCCGTCAGCGGCGGCCTTGTCGATCTCCGTCGGTAGGTCGAACGCAGGTTGTGCTTTGCTCATCCTGACTGCCTCCACGTTACAATAACCTCGGGAAGGACATAAAGAGACGCATCAGCCTACGCCACGCTCACGGGGAGCGATTCACCAGAGAAGGTGTCCGGTAGTCGTCGCGACGAGTAACTGGCCGAGTCAGTTCGCGACCGCGGGATGGTCGATATCTCGAAGCGCTTTCCACCACATGTTCTCGATCTCCGCGCTGGCGACGTCGACGCAGTCCTCGACGAACCGCTCGGCCGTTGCCTCCGTCCAGTCGCCCCAGCCTCGGATCGCGTTAGTCAGCTCGTTCGGGATGATTTCCATCCGGTAGGTGTTCGCTTCGATTGCCGCAGTACAGCCCGCGTATGTGAGGAGTGTCGCGTGCAGTTCCTTCGCCGTCTCGATGATCTCCGCGTCGGGTTGTTCCGACGGGTCGGTTCGTGTTCCGGTGCTCGGGGATTCGATTTCACTCATTCGTACTGCCTCCTCTTCAAAAGAGTAACGCCCCCCCATAAAGGTTAGCACGCGAAAACACACGTCAAGAGCCCTGAGTCGGCAGATTACACAACCACCCCAAGGGACAGAAGAGCGGAGCGCCGGACACCTCCAAGCGGAGCGGACGGAACGCGGGGGCTTGCCCCCGACCCGTAGGCTGTCCCGCAGGGGACGACCGACGGGAGGACCCATCGTGACTGCGGTGCGGTAGCGGTGCGGATGTGGTTACGACCGGTGTTCGCCCCAGACGACGGCAGCTGCGAGAACCCCGCCGACGATGCAGATTCCGAAGGTCGTGCCAGCCGCGTACAGAGAGCCTCGGCCTGCGGCAGTCGCTCCGAAGTACAGGCTCGCGAGAGCACACAGGATGAAGGTTCCCAGCGCCCACTGCATCGACTGCTCGTCGATGACCCGGACGGACAGTTCTCGGACGTTCATACATGGGATTTCTCGACGGACCGTATAAAAACTGTATGGGCGAAAGCCCGACCGCGCAGCGACGACGCACCGCGGCGTCGTGAGCAGTCCGGAACGTGGAGGAGGGTGGGAGGTGGTGAACTACAGACCGGCAAAAAGGGGGTATCGGATGGCCTACTCCGAAAAATACTGCGTCACAACCGACGCGAACACTTCGATGGCTGTTTTTCCCTCCGCGTTCTGGAGAAGTTCGTCGATGTCAGGGCCTCCCACGACCGCGTCCGGAAAGTGGCGCTCGAATCGAACCGAGAGGAACATCTTGAACCGGTCTAGGTGGTCTTCGTGCCGGCTCGCCTCCTCCCACGCGTTTTGAATCGACCGTTCGACGCTCGTCGCGAGGTTGATGGGAGCTCGGTATTCGATAGGCTGTCCGTGCAGGCTGGTTCTTCGTCGAAGATACATCATTGGAACACCTTCAGGCAACGCCTCTGTTCGGAGGCGCGCCCTCGCCCGACTCCTGTCGGGCGCGCCGACCGCTTGACCGGACAACCAGGAGCGCGCAAGGCCGACCCCGTCCAGCACACAAGCCGTTTCTCGCGTTCGCGGCCGACCACGGGGAGGGAGTCGAACCGAAAACGCGCTTGGTGCTGGCGCGGCGGGAAGCCGCGAGGGGAGAGGCCGACTCGGCGCGCGACGTGCCGTTCGGAAGCAAAAAGAAACGGCCTCGATGGCGACTACTCGTTCGCCTCCCAGCCCTGGTGGAAGTAGGCGAGTCCGAGGTTCGACCGGAACTTCTGCCCGGACGGTACGTGGACGAGTAGTTCATCTTCCGGGATGACGTCGACGACGCCTTCATCGCGAAGAACGTAGACGAGATCGCTTGCCACCGACTCGTCGATGGAGAGGATGTCCTCGGTTCGCCGATCTCGGTCTCGGGCGAGCTGCCTGCGCTCGAAGCGTTCGTGGTCGTTCGATGTATCGTCGTGAATCGTCGGTCGCTCTAGTTCATCCATGTTGGAAACACCTGTCTGGCTCACCCCTTCTCGGAGGCGCGCCTCCGTCTGACCCCGTCGGGCGCGCCGACCGCTCACCTAAGCATCCAGGGTCGCGCAAGAGGGAGCCCGTCCAGCGCATAAGCCGGTTCCGCGTCGTGAGCACGCCACGCGGGCGCAACGACCGGGAGCGCGCTTAGTGCTGGCGCGGCGGAAAGCCGTGAGTGGTGACCTCGACTCGGCGCGGCCCGAGCCGGTATTGCGAAAGCCCGACGCCCCCGGGGGCGTCCGGAACGTGGAGGGAGCGAGTGGAGCGAGCGCGGTGGGGTCGGCACGGGCGGTAGTAGCCGAACCGCTGTTCGGCTACGGCTCGACGACGTGGTACTTCTTCACGCCGTGATACCGCGCTGACGGATCACGGGCTTCCGCGGACGCCGAGACGCGCTCCAGTGGGATGCACTCGTCTTTGACGAGCGCAACCGCTTCCCTCGCGGGCAGTGTCTTCGCGTCCATAATTCGGTGACGCCCATCCTCGTACACCACATCGCCGTTTTGACGGGACAATTCTCGAACTGCGAACGTGACCTCTGTCGTGTAGGTTGTCCGACCCACACGTCCATCCTCGACGACGTCTTCTGTGCTACGCCCGCCGTACCGAATCGACGCGTTCCACTTCGGACACCAGTACACCTTGTACTTGCCGGAGAATAGCTCGCACTGCGGAAGATTCTCATCTCGGATTGCGGAATCACGGTTGATGTTGGCTCCATTCGACCGCCTCTGCTGATGTTCGAGCGCCACTTTCTTCTCCGTCAGATGCTCTCGGATGTTCTGGTAGGCACTCGCTGCCCCTGACGACTTCAGCATCGGGACCGACCCAGCTGCGTTCCGTGCCTGTTCGTCCGCTCTGTCCATCTGTCCATCGACCTCCTCTATGAGGTCCTCGAGGAGCGCGATCTCTACTTGTCGTTCGTCCGTCGAAATCTTTTGAACACTCATACTGGAAACACCTTCAGGACTGCCTCGTCTATCGGAGGCGCGCCCTCGCCCGACTCCTGTCGGGCGCGCCGACCCTTCTACTGACCATCCAGCGGCGGACAGTCGGGAGCGTCGGTCAGCACACAAGTCCGTTCCGTGTTCGCGACCGACCACGAGGAGGGAGTCGAACCGGGCGCAGGCTTGGTGCTGAACGCCCGGGAGGGGCGTAGACGCGGAGACTGGACAGAGTGGGCCACTGGTACAGCAAAAGGAAGTCTACAGTGCCGGCTGGAAGCCGTAGTCAATGATGACGAGACGCCGCCCGTCCTTGGTGAGGTCGTCGTACGGATCTACCTCTTCATTCGTGTCTATCCATCCGACGTTCTTCCGATGGATATCCCGATCTTGGAGGACACTACCCGCAATACGCCGGGAGAGCGTTGGTTCCCACGTTTCTGGGGTGTCCTCGAACGGATCGAGGGGATGCGCGTACGCCATAACGATCCACCAAGCGTCCGGGTCGAATGCGTATATTGGTGCGAGGTACTCGTCGTCGACGGAGACGTCCTGGTAGAGTTCGAGTTCCACGCGATTCTGATGACGACCATCGGTCCGGCGGCAGTCCTCGCCGTCCCACGGTTTCAGAGGGAACTTCACGACGAGTTCCCGGTCGGTCGTCTTCAACTCGTCCGGGATGGTGAACGCGTACCGTGCGTCGCCGTTCCCCGCAACGAGGAACCCTCGGTCAATGAGTTCTTCTTTGATTTCATCCGTCCGCTCGACGCCTTTCGGAGCTGGTTGGCCGTACCGTGCAGCCTCGTAGAACCGATTCGCATAGTCGTCGAATAGCGCTACTGCTTCCTGAACCAGAACATCGTCCGTCATGTGGAACACCTTTCAAAGCCGCCTCGCCTGTCGGAGGCGCGCCCTCGCCCGACCCTGTCGGGCGCGCCGACTCCTCTACCAAAGAACCAGCAGTGCGATCCGCAGCGACTGGCGACGGCTGAAGGCCGCTCCGCGTTCGTCGGCGTGCGGTTTGCGTCGACGCAACCGGGGCGGTCTTCGTCGTCGCGCGGCGGGGAGCCGCGAGGGAGTGGAGGTGACGCACTGCGTGCCGTACTGAGACAAAAAGGGGGAGTGAGCTACTTGTCGAAGACCCATCCCGGGAGGCCGTTGAGGTTCTCCAGAATGGGGTGGCGGTAGATCGTCCGGTCACACTCGACGCACCACTGCGCGAGCGTGCCGTGGAAGCGGATGTCGGAGAACCGAACGTCGGGATGGTCGCCGAACTCGGCGAGCTTGAGGACGCCAAGACCTCGGAGTTCGCAGTACGGGCACTCCTCGTACGGCCCGTTCTTGATGACGTCGTGGTCGTGGCACTCACCGTCGGTTTCCGAGGTGGGTTCGGCTTTGAAGGGTACGTCCTCGCTTTGGATTCGGTAGAACGTCACCGGGTAGACGTTCGTGAAATGGAGCAGCCGCTCGACGGAGTAGTCGTGGAGGTTCAGATCCGTCTGCGTGTCTCCGTGGGGGCTTGAGATGCCGATGAACCGGAAACCGTTGTGCCAGACGTACTCGGCTGGTGTGTGGTCTTCCGAGCGGTCGATTTCGATGACGAACTCGGGACTGAGCGTACGAAGCCCGTCGACAAGGGTGAGCGCGTTGATTGACTCCTCACACCCGTTCGAGAGAGTTCGCTGAAGCGTCTCCAGTTGGGGAGCATGAACGAGTTCGAGCGAGTTCGAGTTGTCCATCGCTTCGAGTTGGTCGTCGATAGCCTCGATGACGGCCTTTATTTCGGTCTCGTCGCGGGCCTGGAGGTCGACTGCATAGGCGTCCTGTGCATCCTGCTGCGTTCGGATGAGGGGTTCGTTGAAATTCATAGTTACCTGTTAACCACGCCTCTAACTCGGAGGCGCGGCCTCGCTCGACTCTGTCGGGCCGCGCCGACCGCTTGACCGGAGAACTAGGAGTGCGCAAGGGCAAGGTCGGCCACCGGTGAAGACGGCCGCCGTGTCGTGAGCACGCCACGCGGGCGCAGCGACCGGGAGCGTCTTCCTGGTGGCGCGGCAGGAAGCCGCGAGGCCGCCGCCCGACTCGGCGCGCGACGTGCCGTGAGCGAAAAGGGGGGCGTCGGGTTACGCGAACGTCCCGATCGATGACTGCTCGAAGACGTCGTCGTCCGGCCGCTTCTCCCCGTCCTCGTCGAGGTCCAGTTCTCGAATCACGGTTCCGTCCATGCGCATCCCGGTCTCCCACGCTCGTTGCGTCGTCATCTTGATCGAATCGCCCAACTCGACGTAGCCGTCGATGTTGAAGAGAGCGAAGTTAATCGCGGTCATCTTCGCACACATCGGGTCCTTGTCCTTCGCGAAGTACCGTCGACGACCCGGCTCGCGCACCGCTTGCCGGTAGGCGGCGATAAGAAGCCGGCCGCTCCCGCAGCTGTCGTCGCACACTTTCTCGCCGTCGCCCGGGACGCCACCAATCCCGGCCAGCAGTTCGGCGGCCGGGTACGGGGTGAAGTACTGTCCGAAGTTGTCCGATGACATACCGAACTCCTCGTAGACCTGTCCGAGGACGTCGTGCATGTGCTCCTCACTGAGCATGACGAGTTCGCCGAGGCACTCGGCGTACGTCTCGAAGATTGCCCGCGGGTCGTTGGCGAGGTCGGCCACGTCCTTGAGGATCGCTTGGTGTCGGTCGTCGTCGCGAGAGAACGACGCGAGCATGAGGTCGATCCACTGTTGGAATGCCCGGTATCGTGACAACCCCGTCTGGTGAGTGACGCCTTCGAGCCGGTTCGTAATCGGTGACACGTCGACACTACTGGGAACTGAATCGAGTGGAGAATCGTCTGTTTCTTCCATAGTTACTATCCGCGCCCTGTCGGCGGCGCGGCCTCGCCCGACTCTGTCGGGCCGCGCCGCTTACTCCCGCCACAGACAGGAGCGCGCAAGAGCGAAGCCGTCCAGCGGTGAAGTCGGTAGCCGTGTTCGCGACTCGTGAGAGCGAACCGGGATCGTCTTCCCGCTGGCGTGGCGGGAAGCCACGAGGCTGAGGTCGGCTCGGCGCGCGACGTACCGTGATATAAAAAAGAGAGAGTTTTAGTAGATCCTGGGTTCTTTCCCCAGTTGGTGTAGGATTATGCTCTCCTGTGAAACGCTCAGCTGAAAAACACGGATCGGATACTGGTTTTTGGTGAATCCTGCACTCTGGATAACGAGCTTCTCTCCTTCTTCGAGGTAGTTTTGGAGGTGTTTCAAGAACTGAATATCTACGTTCTCGTCATAGAATTGGTCCTCGAAAGCGTTGAAGCTTCTCGATCCGGTGAATCGTAGCTCACTGGTTTTCGGGTTAAGATGTGCAACGATCTCTTGGAAGTAGTAGTCGTCAATCAGTTTCTCGACTCCTTCGACGTCTGTCACCTTGACTCGGTTTGATGTTGTCGTACTGTGTTCGTTGGTCATTTGTGGATTTCTCGGACCGTCTCCTCTCGGAGGCGCGGCCTCACCCGACTTCGTCGGGCCGCGCCGCCCACTGTCTCCACAGACAGGAGCGCGCAAGGCCGACCACGGTCACCGGTGAAGTCACTGCTCGCCGGTGGTGACAGGGGCTTCCCGGTGACGCACCGGGAAGGTGCGAGCAGGGAGGCCGACTCGGCGCGCGACGCACCGAGGAGCGAAAGTCCGGTGCGAAGCACCCGGAACGTGGAGGGGGGCGGGGACGGTGGTTCGTAAAAAGAAGGAGACTGTGGAGGTCTACTCGCGAAGCGCGCTTCGCCCCAAGTGGAGCGCCGCCCGGAGGTCGCCGACGGTGTCGACCCCGGTGATGCCGTTGAAGTCGTGGCTTGCCCCGAGCGACTGGAGGTATTTCGAGACCTCCATCTCCGCGAACCGTTCGAGGATCTGCGTCGGGTTCCGGACGACGTGTTCCGGAACCGGCGTCACGACGCCGTCTTCCGCGCGAACTGCGATGTTCGCGAGGTACGTACTGTAGATGCCGAACGTCTCCTCGACGCCCTCGTGGTACGGGCGCGCGACGAACCCGTCTGTCGTGAGTTCCTCGACCTCGAAGTAGGTGTTCGACTCCTCGTCGAAGTAGACGTCACCGACGTCGAAGCCCCACTCTTCGAGGTCCTCGACCGCCGACGCGCGCTCGTCGTCCGTCCACTCGGTGTACTGCCGGAGCGCTGTGGTGGGGCTCGCGCCATCTTGCTCGTCCTCGACGCCGTCGTTCACGCGGAGACCAGCGAGTCCGGGGTGAGCCTCCATCCACGAGACGGCGCGCTGCATCGCCTGCTTCCGGTGCGGCTTCCCCTTGAAGAGTGTGAGGAGGGTCTTCGACCGGTACTGCACGGTGACTGCCCAGCTCTGCGTCACCTTCTGGTCGGCGAACTCCCGGTCTTCGCCCCGAAGGATCGCACCGTAGATGTCGTGCTCGAACTCGAATAGCTGTTCTTCGTCAGTCGTCTGCGTCCAGTTGTTGACTTCCATATTGGAAACACCTGTCAGGCAACGCCTCTGTTCGGAGGCGCGCCTCCGCCCGACCCTGTCGGGCGCGCCGACCGTTGGACTCCACAAAGAGGAGCGCGCAAGAACACGAGCGGCCAGCACATAAGCCGGTTCTCGCGTTCGCGACCGACCCCTAGGAGGGAGTTGAACCGAAACCGCGCTTAGTGCTGGCGCGGCGGGGAGCCGCGAGCGACGTGTTCGACTCGGCGCGCGACGAACCGGAGCACACGGTAAAAAGGGGGTCTGGAGTGGCCTACGCGTTCTGGTCGGCTTTCCAGTTGGAGTAGGAATCAGCGTAGTAGTCGACGTACCCCGCGGTGAAGTAGCCTGCGCGAGCGAAGGCGGCGTCCACGCCGCCCTCGACTGCGAGTTCGCGGTTCATGTGTTCGACCGCACCGTCGACGACCTCATCCGAGTCGACGATTTGGAGCGAGCTCATCATCTGTTCGAGGATGGCGCTCTTCGGGCCGAAGAGCGTCTCCGCTGCTTCAATGGTGTCACTGACCTTCTGTTCGGTGATGTTGGTGTGCGGGCGTTCTTCATTCGGAATCTGGTGTCCGGGGCGCGTCAGTCCTGCATCCTCGACGAGGGCGTCCAACTCGTCGTTGGCGGCGGCCTCGACGACGCGGTGAGCTACGTAGCGAACCCACTCGCCGACGATGTTCTGCTCCGACCGTTCGGTGACCTCGAGGTCGGCGTCCGCGGCGACCTCGGAGAGACTAGGGTACTCTTCAGACGTCGCGCCGACGACGGCGAGGCCCGTGACGAGGCTTCGGTCTCCGAAGGCTTCGGTCGCGAAGAAGTCGATGATACGCTGTTCTACCGGGTTCTGGCCGGGGATTTCGGTTTCAGTCATGATTCTGTCGGGACGTCCCCCGTTCTATCGGAGGCGCGCCTCCGCCCGACTCCTGTCGGGCGCGCCGACCGCTCACCTAAGCATCCAGGGACGCGACCCGGACGCGACTGGCGACGGCGCAAGGGCGTTCCGCGTCGCGAGCACCAGCGGCGCGCAGCGACCGGGGCCGCCCTTGGTCGTCGCGCGGCGGGAGGCCGCGAAGGAGCAAGAGGGAGAGCGACCCGTGCCGTCATGCGAAAGCCGGACGCACCCCTCGGGGCGTCCGGAACGTGGAGGTGGGTGGGGACGGCGGTTCGCCAAAAAAGAGAGCCCGTGAGGGGCTACTTCCCGGAACTGAAACGGCTTCGAATCATCCCGACGAGAGTGCGGCCGCCCTCTCGGTAGGAGAGATAGTCCAGGAGGCTGAGGGTGACCATCGGACCAGCGATGAGCGTCGCGATTATCGACTGTTCGGGCGTCCCCATCTTAGGCCACCTGCTCCGAGGGGTATTCGCTGAGCTTCGATCCGGAGAACTTGTGGTAGACGATGGTCTCGACTTTGACTCCGTATTCGAGACGGAGTCGCCGGATCGCGTCCTTCAGGACGTCCTCGTCGGGGGCTTCCTTGTAGTACCCCTTCCCCCGATTTCGAGCGACATTCCACGAGTCGAGGTACGACCACTCGAGTTCATCGGGGGTCATGCCGTAGATCGTCGCGGGCCGCTTTGGCTCGGACGTGCTGTGACTACCCTTCACCCAGTTCTTCACGCGGAACCGGCGGCCGTCCTCGGCGAGGACCACGGCGATGCACCTACTCCCCATCGCCGTCCTCCGTCTGTATCTCGGTAGTTACGCGCGCTGCGATACATCGACTGGTCTGAACTGCGTCGACGGTTGCTTCCATGTTGGAACACCTTTTAGAGCCGCCTCGTCTGTCTGAGGCGCGCCCTCGCCCGACTCCTGTCGGGCGCGCCGCCCCTTCTACTGACCATCCAGGGGTGCGCGATAGGAGCAACCGACGACGGCACAAGTCCGTTCCGCGTTCGTGACCTGTGGGAACGAACCGGGTGCGGACTTGGTCGTCGCGCGGCGGGAGGCCGCGAGGGAGCGGATGGACGCGCACCCCGTGCCGTATTGAGACAAAAAGGGGAAGACGATGCTACGGTCGAATGAGCGCGTCCGTGTTCGTCACGTCCTTCCAGTCGATGAGGAGATCCGCTGCGGGGTGCTTGTGGAGCACCGCACCACAGGGCTTGCAGACGGTGAGGAGCGTCTGTTTCGACGCTCCGTAGTCCGTCCGAAGAATGACCGCCCCGTTGGTGGTCTGTCCGTAGTCGCCGCCCTCCATCTGGAAGTGGTCGAACTCCGTCCCACCGCATTCCGGACACGGCGCGTTCATCCCGTCCCAGTCCTCGCGAACGATGAGTTCGGCTTCTGCCGCCGTCTCCGGCCCTGTCACCTCCCACGTCTGCCGGATGGGCTTCGCGGCTTCCTCGTCGACGTCGCCGTCGTCGACCTTGAAGGGGACGCCGTCGGCATCCAGCGGAACGAACGTGACGGGGAACGTCCGAAGCATGCTCTGCACGTTGTTCCAGTTCGTCTCGAACGGCTCTCCGTCCTCATCACCGGTCCAGAGCTCGTCGAACTCGCCGAACCTGACGAACTCGTCCGAGGACTCGACGATGTCACTCCGCCGGATGCAGAGCGCGAATGTGTCGTAGAGGTACTGGAGGACGTAGTCGATGTTCGCGAGGACGACTTCACCCGTGTAACCGCCCTTGATGTGCTGTTCGAGATCCTGGACTGCCGCGAGTACCACGTCTTCGACTGGCTCCATCTCGTCCAGTTGCTCCTGAGCTTCTTCGAGCCGCTTCAGGAGTGCGAGCTCGTGTTCCGCAGTCGTCGGTTTGACGATGTTGACCCATGCGCTACGTCCGTTCCGGCGTGCAACTCGAATTGCCATTTCTGAAAACACCTTTCAGGCCACCTCCTGTCTCGGAGGCGCGCCCTCGCCCGACTCCTGTCGGGCGCGCCGACCGCTCACCGACCCATCCAGGACTGCGCGCCGGAAGCGACCGGCGACGGCGCAAGGGCGTTCCGTGTTCGCGACCGACCACGGGGAGGGAGTCGAACCGGGGTTGCCCTTGGTCGTCGCGCGGCGGGAAGCCGCGAGGGAGCGAGAGGCGAAGCAGGCCGTGCCGGACACAAAAAGGGGGCCGGAGATGGTGGATTACGCTAAGTGCGCGACCTCGGCGGGCTCGTCGACGTCGTCGAACTCGCCTTTCTCGACCGGCGTCCAGTCCTCGCCGGGCTCTGGGCTCCACCACTTCACTTCGTAGCCGTCTGCGCCGTGGACGACCTTCGCTCGGGCTCGCTGATCGGGGAGGTCACGTCGGTTCTTCTCCTCGACGTGGACGTTCCACGCGTGTGAGCTGTCGAAGTCGACGAGAACGTTCTCGTCGTAGCCGGCGTTCTGCTGGGACTCCCGGATCTCGACTTCGGTATTACACCGCTTGCAGAAGACGCCCTCGAACGGAATGTGCGAGAAGACGTCGTATCCGCAGACGGGACACCAGATGAACTCGAAGAGCGATTCGCTGTGTCGGTCGATGACTTCCAGACTCATGTTGGAACACCTTCTGGGCCACCTCCTGTTTCGGAGGCGCGCCCTCGCCCGACTCCTGTCGGGCGCGCCGACTGCTTGCTTACACAAAGAGGAGCGCGCAAGAGCGAGGCTGTCCAGCGCTGAAGTCGCTTCCGTGCTCGCGACCGACCGCGGGGAGGGAGTCGAACCGGAACGCGTCTTCGTGCTGGCGGCCCGGGATGGGCCGAAGCCGCTGCTCGACTCGGCGCGCGACGAACCGTAGAGGACTTCCCTGAGTCTTAAACAGAGAGGTTGAATCATTCTGCATATGGTCAACCCTACGGAATTTCTGTTGGCAATGGCAGTTACGAATGTGATCGCCGCTGTACTCGTTCCGCTAAATCCTCTTGAAAAAGTGATTGCCTATGTGGTCATCGCCGTACTAAGTGTAGTTGTTGCAACCGTATTCGGCGCGTTGACGAACTCCTTCGGGTAGTAACTAGAAGTCGGTGAGCGACGTCGTCTCTGTTTCGGGGGTGTCGTTCCAGTAGTGTTCTGCGGCACGCGCGATCTCCTGGCGTCGATCGGAGTTACAGATTTCGGCGTACTCGAGGAGCCACTGCGTTCCCTCCTCGAAGAGCTCGACCAGTTCGTCGACGGAGACCTCGAAGGCCATGTCGTCCTCGTTCGTCACCCACTGCTGATCGATCTCCTTCACATCGGCCTCGCAAGTTCGCTTCTCGGGCGGCTTCACCGTGTACCAGCGTGCGTACACATCCGGTCTCACGACGACGCCCTCGGTCTCCTCGCGGGTGTCGTTGAGGAACGAGACGACGACGTAGCCGTCGTATCGGTAGCCAGTGTCGGCCACGCACCAGAACTCGAAGTGAGCACGGTTTGCCCGTTCGTAGTTCCGGGAGGTGTTCGGGTGTACAGGGACGCGATCTTCGCTGAACGAATAGATCCACTCACCTGTTGGCCCCGTTGGGGCTCCTGGTGGCTCGGTGTCTTCCGTTCCATGTTTTTGAAAGGTTTCGATTGCGGTTCGATAAGCATCTGTGTGCATGTCGTCATTCATGGGCTTTCACGGGCGTTCTCTTCGGCGCGCCCTCGCCTCGACCTCGTCGGGCGCGCCGTCGATTCATTCCAGCAACCAGGAACGAATGCGTGGACCGACTGGCGACGGTTGAAACCAGTCCCGTATTCGCGACCGCGGGGGAGCGAATCGGGTGCTGTATTCACCGTCGCGCCCGTTATTGGGCGAATAAGGGACAGCGTTCGTTCCGGGCCATTCCTCCTGTAGAAAGGTTTATGCAACGTCATTCTAATTACGAAACATACCCTGAAAGGTGATATTCCAGAACACCAAGGAGAAGAAAAACGCCATACGGGGTGGTGAGCAAGAGATTCAATTCGGATAAACGGAACGATTAAGAACAAAACGATTCAAAGCACTAAGGAATGAAACGCGGAATACTCAACTCAGTACAAGAACAGTTCGCCGCCCTTCGCCGCGAGGACCGAGCAGTCAGCCCGGTCATCGCCGTGATTTTGATGATCGGACTCGTGGTCATCATGGCGGCCGGTGTCGGGGCATTCGTCCTCGACTTTAACAGTCAGATGGGGAAGACAGCCCCCAAAGCGAACTTCGCAGTTGAAGACGCAGAGTCCGGAACAACGGACACTATCCACGTCTCCCACGAGGGCGGTACAGAGCTCAACGCACAGGACACGATGATTAAGGTGAAGCGAGACGGCGCAACGCTCGCCACCTTCTCGAACGGGAACGACGTCGACATCAGTGTGGGAGACACGATTAGTATCGAGAGTGACGATACATCGACGACCGTTAGCTTCGCCGGATCTGCCGCGTACTCGTCCTCGTCGAACACTTTCGACTTGGAGAGCGACCCGGTCAAGGTGCTCATTATCGACGACGAAAGTGATCAACAGATTGCCGAACTCACGGCATCCGCGTAACCCCTCGTTCGTCTACGACCTTTCCGTTTTTGTGCGTTCTTCATGCGAAAGTCCGACCGCACAGCGACGCCAATAGGCGTCGCGAGCAGTCCGAACCGTGGAGGTGGGTGGGGATGGCGGTTCGACAAAAAAGAGAGCCCGTGAGGGGCTACTGGTCCTTGTCTTCCGCCTCGTCGTCTTCGAGGTGGCCTTCGATGGTTTCTATGAGCTGCTTGCTCGTCCGGCTGATTCGCGTGAGCCGCTCTCGGATCGCGTCCGCGTCCTGGTCAGCCCACCGCGCGATGTAGAATGCCGAGTTCGACGCGTCCAGCCCGAAGTACCGCGCCACCACGTAGGCCGTCGACTCCGCTTCGACCTCCCGCATGCCGCGTTCCTCCGTATCGGACACACCGACGTGTAGGAGCGCGTGGGCGTACTCGTGGATCGTCGTCGACGCCACGTCCGCGAGGTTCGATTGCTTCTGCACCTTCACCTCCGCCTGATGCTCCTCGTCGTCGCTCGGCTTCGCGACACCGAGCGCGCTCCCCCGCGACCAGTCCTCGACGTTCACCAGTTCGAGATCCACTCCGAAGTCGGTCGCCGTGTCCACGACCGCGGGCAGTAGCGACGCACCGTCCCCGTACGCTGCCGTGTCCATGTCCGTCAACGGCTCGCCCTCGGTCTGGCTGATGTCGAACACTGGAGCAGGACGGAACGCCACAGCGCCCTTCGACCACTCCTCCGGCAGCGTCTCGTCGTACTCACACTCGATCCGCTCGTGGTAGCTCGGCGCGTTCCCGCACCCGGGACACTGCTTCGCGATGACCGGAGCCCAGATCCAGATGGCACTCTCGCCCTCGGAGACCTGACGGTCGAAGTCGTTCTGCCACGCCCGGTAGCCCGCCACCGCGCTCGCCTCTGGTTTCTGTGCGAGAATGAGGAGCGTGTTGTTCACGGAGTAGTCGTGGAACTTCGACTGGATATCCAGCCACTCCTGGAACTGCTTGGACGCCGCCGCCTCGTCTGTCATCTCGGCGAGCTCTTCGACCCACTCCTCGATCTCGGAGTGCATTTCGTCCTTTCGCGTCTCCTTGTCGTCGAACGCGACCGCCGCTTCCGCCTGCTCTTTCCGCTCGATGCTGTCTTCGATCGTAGGTTGACTACTGGACATGTTGGAACACCTTGACGCCCTCCGTTCTGTCGGAGGCGCGCCTCCGCCCGACTCTGTCGGGCGCGCCGACCGCTCACCTAAGCATCCAGGGACACGCGGCCGGGAACACCGGCCAGCACACAAGCCGGTTCCGCGTCCGTCGACGCGCGGTTTTGCGTCGACGCAACCGGGAGCGCGCTTGGTGGTGGCGCGCCGGGAGGGCGCGAGGTGTGGAAGGCCGATGTGGCCCGTGCCGTCCGGAAGCAAAAAGGGAGGAACCGGGGGCGACTACAGACTACCCTCGGGATCGAGTTGCACGAACTCGACGTCGTCGTCGGTGACGGTGTACTGGTACGCGTTCAGCGGGAAGCGCGTCCGCTCGTGGCCGATGCTCTGCACGACTAGGGTCACGTCCTCCGGCAGGTGGTCGCTGAGAGCGATGAAGAAGCCCTCCGTCGTCGCCTGTTCGCCCGCACCGGGGTTCTCTGCCGAGAACGTCGCGTCCGCGGCGAACCGGAGCTGTCCGCGTTCCCACTCCGACTGGTCGACGAACATCTCTACGCCGTAGACTTCGAGGAGTTCTGCGACCGCGTTGACGTCGGTGACGAGGACGCAGTTGGACGCCGTGTAGCCCTGGTAAGTCGCCACGTTAGACACCTCCGGAAACGCGAGTGCCGTTCTCGACCGTCGCGAACGCCTCCGCGCGATTCGTCGTGAGAATGTCGAGTTCCTCGACTTCACACAGGTTGTTCGTCGACGTCCGGTACTCGGAGTGGGTGAGGAACGGCCACCAGTCCTGCGCGCACTCGACGGGGAGATGGATGAAGAGGATCTCGCCGTCCTGATCGCGAAGCGTGAGTTGGCCGCGACCGACGAACGTCGCGTTGAACGGCCCGTCTGCGTACGCCTCTTCGTCCTCGGTCGGCCCGCGGATACGGACTGCACTCCCCTCTGGGAGTGCTCGAAGTTGCTTGATGAACGCTGCTCTGTCGTTGCGGTTTGCGATTATCTGTCGTTCCATCTGGAACACCTTCAGGCAACGCCTCTGTTCGGAGGCGCGCCCTCGCCCGACTCCTGTCGGGCGCGCCGACCACTCCCCGACACATCCAGGAACGCGTCAGGGGCGTGATGGGCGCGGACATAAGCCGGTTCTCGCGTTCCGAGGACCGACTGGACCGCAGGAATCGAAACCGCGCTTAGTCCGCGCAGTCCGGGATGGACTGACGGAGCGCCTCAACGCGTGACGGGCCGTCTCTACCACGGCAAAAAAGGGTGTTCGATGGCCTACCGGTTCTCCGCTGCTACGCGTACCGCAACCAAATTCTCCTCGTTCTCGGTGAGATACTTGTCCACGAGCGTCCACGTCGTCGGACAGATGTGGTCCCATTCGATGAACTCCTCCTCGAAGCGTTTCACCGCCTTCTCCTTCTTCAGGACAAGGTCCGCCCGGTCGTCCGTTAGCCACGCGTTGTACACACGCTCGACCGCGACCATGAACGTCTCGACGACGTCTTCCAGAGACTCGTCCGTCCAGACCTGGGCCTCCAATTCCTCGCGCACGTCCATCAGGACCTCACTCGGCATCCAAACCAACTCGACCTTCGCCGCCCACGCGGTCTCGGCCATCAGCCCGTCCGCGTCCGTGTCCTTGACGCCCGCACCGTACTGGAGTTTCGTCACGATACGTTCCTCAACCGTCTCGTCGAACCGATCTCGTTCGTCGAGCGCGCCTTTCTTCGACCGAATCTCGATACTACCGTTCTTGGACTGAGTGGTACTCATTTTGGAAACACCTACAGGCAGGCTCGCCCGCGCCGGGCGCGCTCTGCACGCGCTCCCCCGGGAGCGCGTCCCGGCGCGGCAACAACCCTGACAGAAACCAGAGCGCGCGCCGAGAGAGACCAGAACGACCGTCCAGCACATAAGCCGGTTCCGCGTCGCGAGCACGCTACGCGAGCGCAGCGACCGGGAGCGCGCTTAGTGCTGGCGCGGCGGGAAGCCGCGAGGGAGTGACGGGAACGGGAGGCGAGCACTCGATCCGGAGATGTCCACACCGGTCTCCCAAAGCGACGCAAAAAATAGGCCGCCGGTTCAGGCGAACGCCGTCTCTCGCTCCGTCTCCGACTCCCAGCTGGGCTCCGACACGCCCGTCTTCCAGTCGGCCACCGTGTTCAGCGTCTGCTCGACCGTCCGCGCGAGCACCCACTCGAACCCCGTGACCTCTTCGTCCAGCGTCACGAGCACCTTCAGCTCCAGGACGTCTTCCAGCGCGATGTCCAGAACCTCATCCATCAGCGCCTTCAGCACCGCCAGCCGAACCTGCTCGTCGTCGTCCTCGTCCGCCACCGCCTTCGCCTTCGCCCGCACCGCCTCGTACGTCTCCTCGAAGCACTCGCGCTCGAAAGTCAGCGCATCGACGTCGTTGATCATCAGCGTCTCACCAGTACCAGTGTCGAACATCCGATTCATTGTTGGAAACACCTACAGGCCCGCCCGCGCCGGGCGCGCTCTGCACGCGCTCCCCCGGGAGCGCGTCCCGGCGCGGCAACGACAGTGACCCAGACGAAGACCGCGCGGAGATCTGCCGGGAAGGAGGGACCAGCACACAAGCCGTTTCTCGCGTTCGCGACCGACCGCGGGAGGGAGTCGAACCGAAAACGCGCTTGGTGCTGGCGCGGCGGGAAGCCGCGAACGACTGGATGGTAGGACGCTCCGAGCGGGCTGTACCGAGACGGCGTTGACGAACACTGCACGGATAACGTTTTTATAACGTCCGACTGGAACAGTAAAGTACGTCGACGGCTTGGAACTCTGTCGACGCGAGAGCTGGATTGGAACATGGCTCTCATCCGCATGTCGACACCGACATGTTGGAAACACCTTCAGGCAGCGTTTCCGCGCTGCCTCATCTTACTGCCCTTACGAGCTCGAGTAGCCACTGGTGTTGACGATCCTCTGCGATCCACCTGAGCGAGCGAAGCGAGCGCCGGCCGCGGGTGGACGTCCGGCGGGCTCGGCGCTTCGGCCGTCCCCCGACCCCGTAAGCACCTACTGGAGCGCAGCGTGGGTCGCGGGATGCCGAGCGGATGAGGGCGTCCGGGAAGTGTCACCGTTCTGCTTAGAGTTATTAAGTTCGGGAATATGAAGGCCCTATCTCCCGAAATGTAGGATATGGCTACGAACACCGACACCGAAATCGAGTACGGTGAACTCCCCCTCCAAATCCTCTCGAACGACGGAATCGTCGTCGTGTACGACGCCAACGGCGCGGAAGTCGTCCCGTTCACTAACCACGATTGGGGTCCTGAAGGTCCCTGCGACGAGATGGTCCCTCGGATGGTCTCTGCGCTCGTCGACGCCTACGAAGATCCCGCTAGTCTCCTCGCAACGAACGCTTCCTGGATGCAGGGGCAGTACGAAGAGCGCGAGATGTGGACGGACGGGGCGAACGGGCCGGATTGGTTCACTCCAGAACCACTTCCGGAACCACCAGCTGGGATCGACGTCGACGAGACGCCACCACTCCGTGTTGTCCTCGATGACGATGCCTCGTGGCCAGACGACCCCGAAGTCGCACCCGATCACGAGGTTTGTATCTTCGACGAGGACGACGTCGTCTACCAGATGCACGCGACCGAGTATCGCGAGGGTCCCGAGCAGGTCTCGGAGCTGATCGAAGCGATTCGACTGGCGTACGAAGCCCCGCTCGAACTCCTGCGTCGGCAGACCTCGGACGCGTAGTCGGGCTCACCGTTGTTACCGTCTGTACCGTACGCACCGTACGCACCGTATGGACGGCAGGAACGGTGCTTCGTTAACCGCGCGAGCGAGCGTAGCGAGCGAGCGCGGGCCGGTGAACGACCGAAGGGAGTGAACCGGAAGCGGCTGTGCGAAAGCCGGACGCCCTCGGGGGTGCGTCCGGACCGTGGAGGTGGGTGGGGATGGTGGGTCGTAAAGCGAGGCGACGGTGCGGGCTACTCGTCCTTGACGAGGGCCTCGCACGTCCCGCACAGCGCGACATCGCGCGCCGCGTCCCCGCCGCACCGAGCGCACTCCGCCGGTGCGCGTTCGAGCATCTGCTCGCGCTCGAACTCTCGCGCCGCCGCGCCGCTCCGGAAGTCGAGGGACGCCCGCGCCTGCGGATCCTCCCATGCCTGTCGAACCATTTTACAGCGCCGCCTCCAGGAACTCCACGATCTCCGTGTCGCCCATCGCGACCAGATGCCGAATCATCGCGTCAACTGACTCGAACCGCGACCCGTCCGAGTGCCGGTTCACGACGACCGCCGTCCCCGAACTCGGATGCCGGATATCCTGCGACACTTGGGAATGGTACATTAGCGCACTCTGCTTCGCCTCGAAACTGACGTTCTCGTACATGTTGGAACACCTACTCGCCCGCGTCCCGCGGGCTCGCCGCGACCCCTCTGGGTCGCGGGACGCGGGCAACCAGCGACGACCCAGTCCAGCAGCGCGCGTCGGAACGGAGCAGAACGACCGTCCAGCACACAAGCCGTTTCTCGCGTTCGAGACCGACCGTGGGAGGGAGTCGAACCGAAAACGCGCTTGGTGCTGGCGCGGCGGGGAGCCGCGAGGGAGTATCGCGACGGAGAGACGAGCGGGGCGAACTGAGGAGAGAGACGCTAATAGAGGAGTGACGACAAAAAAGAGAGCCGCCGTCTATCGGTGAGGATCGTCGACGACGTACCACTTCACGTCCTCGGTGGGCATGAAGTCGACCACCCCGTTTTCCAGGAATGACGCCACGCCACCGAACTTCATCGTATCTTCGTCATCAGGGTCATCGAGGTCGCCCTCAGTCACCAACCGTCCGTCTTTAATCGCACACACCGGGGAGTGGTACGCCTCCACGTAGACATCGCTCGCGTCGTTCTTGTCAACCACTCTGTTCCCGAGTTCGTTCGTCGGATCCCAGCTGTTCGCTGGCTTCACCGTCTCGAAGCGAATGTGAATCCCCAGCGGTACGCCCTTGCCGACTGCCCGGTACGTCACGCCTTCACGTCGTCCGAGAACGCGCTCAGGGGGAGAAACCGCTTTCGAGTCTCCGAGGGTCGTCTGTTCGTTCTGTTCAGTTCGTCCGTACTTCGCTCCTGAGTTGCTTGCACTACTCATGTTAGAAACACCTTCTCGCCCGCGTCCCGCGGGCTTCACGCGGCCCCCTGGGGCCGCGGGACGCGGGCAACAGTGAACACCCCAAACCAGCCACGCGCGCCGACCAGTCCAGAGCGAGCGGCCAGCACATAAGCCGTTTCTCGCGTCCGTCCCGGACTGCGGAACGTGAACAGTCGAAGGTCGCGAGCACCGACGGGCGGCGCAGACGCCCGTCGCAGGCGAGTGGCCGGAGGCTGGAGCGCGAAAGTCCGCTGAGGGACGCAACCGAAAACGCGCTTAGTGCTGGCGCGCCGGGAAGGCGCGAGCGAAGCGGCGGGTCGGGAGCCGCCTCCGGCGGCGACCGGCCGGAGACTGGAGCGGCGAGCGGTGCGAACCGTAACGAGAAACACCGGGATTCGCCCGTCTCAGGCAGCCTTGAAGCCGCTGATGCGAGCGCGGTTCATCGTGTAGAACGAGGTGTCGCGAGAGATATCGAGCGGGACGAGGCCCGTATGGTACTCCGCGTGGTCGAAGCACGACTCCGAACAGTACGCGCGGGTGACGCGGTCCTCGTACTCAACGAGCACCTCTATCTCATCCGGGTCGAAAAGATCGCGACCGCACCCCGTGCAGAGTGGGTCGGTCGGAGAGAGGGGTTCCTTCTGACGAACGCCGGCGTCGGCGAATGTGAGCGTCGGCCAGACGCCACGATCCCTCCAGAACCGCCGGATATGCTGGAGACCCCGTCGAACCGTCCCGCGGATAGTGAGGTCGTCCGCTCGCCGCCAGTGCGGCGACTCGTGATGCCAATACTCACCCTTCAGCGCGACCCCGTGCAGGCCGTTCCAGTCCAGGCCGACGATATCCGCGGGGTCCCACGCGGGCTCACTCGTCACGCCGAACGCGCTGAGACCTGACTGGTCTCCAGCTGCGTCACCGCCCGGTGCGAGCTCCTGGATCGCCGTCCACTGCTTCGGCGGGCTCCCGCCGAGGATGTGAACTCGACGACCGGCCCAGTCGCTCGGTCGCGTGAAGTCCGGCGCGTGGATGTCCGAATATCCAATCGGATAGCCGACGATGATCTCCTTCGGAATCGCCTCCAGTGCCGCCTCGCACTTCGGGACGATGATGGGGTCGAAATACTCGAGTTCATCCGTCAACTCACGAGCCGCGTCGACGAGCTGCTGTGCATCGTCGACGTCGTAGGCATCACCGATAACGCCAATTCGGGGTTCGTACTCGCGGAACACTTCGAGGTAGCGCTCCAGGTCGGGGTCCTTGAAGTCGTTGTCCAGCATGAACACGGGGACGTCCGCCGTGTCGTACTTGTTCTGCATCGAGTAGTCCTCCCGAACGCCCGTTGCGAACCCGAGTTGGTGAGCGTCGAACGCGTACGGCATCCTGAAGAGGAACGCGATGTAGTCCGCTCGACGGGCGGCGGCTACTTGATGGGCGACGCTACTGCTGCTACTGGGAGAGAACGAAGACATGATGGAACACCTTCTGACCCGCCTCCTTGCTCGGAGGCGCGGCCTCGCCCGACTCCTGTCGGGCCGCGCCGACCCTCTCCTACCCATCCAGAAGCACGCGGGGATCTGGCGAGCTGGTCCGTCCAGCACACAAGCCCGTTCTGTGTTCGCGACCGTGGTTGGGAGCGAACCGGGCGCGGGCTTGGTGGTGGCGCGCCGGGAGGGCGCGAGGGCAGGGAAAGCCAGCACGCCCCGCGTGCGCCGAGCTGACGCGTACACATCGGCCAACCAGGGACGCAAAAAAGGGGCCGGTGGTTAGGCGGACACGAGTTTCTGACCGAGCGCTCGTCCGCGCTCGAACGCCTTTCGAGCGTGGGATCGAAGCCGGTCCTGGAACCCGACGCGCCGTTCTCCGAAGGAGATGAGTGCCTTCGCGAGACGGCCCTCGGGGGTGCGCTGATGTGTGGGTTCGTACCGCTGCTGGAGGTGGATGAACTCGACCTCCAGTTGGTAGAAGACCATCTCGACGGTGATGAGAGGCGCAGAGCTCACCTCGAACTGCACCATCCACATCACGCGCTCGGGGATGTGGACAGGGTACATTTCGTTTAGTGCTTCGCCAACCGCGAACGGATCGGCGTCGACGCCGCGTGCCTCGAGTTCTGCGAGGACGTCCTCGCTGAACAGACAGCACTGGTTTCCCGTACGATTCTGTCGCCGACAGTCGGTCCATAAGCCTGTCATGTCGAACACCTTCAGGCAACACCTCCGTCGGAGGCGCGCCCTCGCCCGACTCTGTCGGGCGCGCCGACCGCTCACCGGACCAACCAGGGACGCGCGCCGGAAGCGACTGGCGACGACATAAGCCAGTTTTCGTGTTCCAAGGACCGACTGGACCGCAGGAACCGAAACTGCGCTTAGTCGTCGCGCGGCGGGAAGCCGAGAAGGAGCGGAAGGACGAGCGGCCCGTGCCGCTCGAACACGAATAGGGTGTGCCTCTGACGTCGACACGAAAGGACGGAAGTGGGACGCACGTTGCGACTCTGGCAAAGCGACTCCGTGCGGTCTCACGCCGGATCGTCGTCCCGGCGTCTGCTTGTTGTGGCTGGAGGAACATAAAACGCATCTGGCCATATGGCCACATGCCGATCAGCCGCTGCTGGCGGGGAGTTCGGACGGGGGCGGGCGTCTCGGTCGTCCCCCGACCCCGTAAGCACCGAACAGATGTGAGGCGCGCAGCGCGGGTCGCGGGATGCCGAGCGACCGCGGGCGTTCGCTTGGTTCTCCGTAGACGGCCCTGACGTGCTCGTAGAGAGGTTCGAGTGTGAGGGGTGGGGAGAGCTTCGTTAACCGCGCGAGCGAGCGTAGCGAGCGAGCGCGGGACGGTGAACGACCGAAGGGAGTGAACCGGAAGCGGTGCGGGGCGGTACGAGAGCGAAAGCCCGACGCACCCCCCGGGGGCGTCCGGAACGTGGAGGCGGGTGGGTGGTGGTGACGGACACGCGAGGGAGCAAAGAAGTACCGCAAATGGAGACGCGACTGCGGCAGTCGTTCAGTGGCCGTTACCGCAGGCCGAGAAGCCGGATGACGAGTTCGAGGAGCGTGAGCGCCTGCACGAAGAACGCGATGGCTTTCAGGAGACGGGTGAACCACACCGGAATCTCCTCGTCCGGCCCGAAGTGGAAGTCCGTGTAGCAGTTGATGAAGGCGACGACCGCCTCATCGACTGTCTCGAACCGTCCACGCTCGAACCGGACGACCGCAGCCTTGCGTACCTCGTCGGGCACTTCGACGACCTCCTGGTCACACACGGTGGCCAGCCGGCGCGCGAACCGGGCGCTGGCGACATCTTCGTCTTCGTCCAACCAGACGTGCGTGCGGAGCGTCGTGAACATCCGAACGACGTCCACGTCCACAGCGCCCTTGTGTCGAATGCGTTCAAGAATCGATGCTTCGACTTCCGTGCTTTTGCTCATCCGTGTACTGCCTCCAATCAGAACCGCACCTGCCGCGGCGCGCCTCCGCCCGACCCTGTCGGGCGCGCCGCGCACTCTCCTCGACCAACCAGCGGCGCGCGGAGTCTGGACTGAGCGGCCGTCCAGCACACAAGCCGGTTCCGTGTCGCGAGCACGCCACGCGAGCGCAGCGACCGGGAGCGCGCTTGGTGCTGGCGTGGCGGGGAGCCACGAGGCCGCGAGGGAACAGCACGCTCCGAGCGACGCGGGCCGCCGCGGTGCGGGAACGTCGTCGACGCACGCGACTCTCGACGCGTGCGACTGGTAGTTCTGCGGTGCGGTAGAGACTCCTCGTACCGAGTGACCTCGTCGCTCGACGTGGGACCTGCCTCAAGTAACAACGTAAAAGGGTGTCGGGGGACGCCGGCTGTGCCTGTGTGCCTCTGACGGAAGTGGCTGTTCGCGAGCGATATCACGACGTGGGGAGCGCCGGTGACGGCCAGTGACCCACCGCTTCCGCGCCCCGGCCAGGAGCGCGGGTAACCTTTCCTTGCGGCGACGGCGTGTGACCGCGCACACCCCCGGCCACGGTCGTCGTCACGAGGTTGGCCTCGAGGCGCGCGCCCCGATCGCCCGGCGCGTTAGCGCGCAGCTGAACGAGGGGAAAGCCCGACCGCGCAACGACGCCGCACCGCGGCGCCGTGAGCAGTCCGGAACCTGGAGGTGGGTGGGAGGTGGGGAACGTACACACCAGAGAAACGAACCAAAAAAGGGGCGCGTTCGGGGTTACGCGTTCGTGCCTTCGAGGGTGAGGGTGAACCGCTGCTTCACCTTCCGCCGGCTCTCCGGGGTAACTGACCGGATGAGCGGCACTTGGTCGTCATCCTGCTCTTTGAGAGGGATCTTCACCCACTCCGAGTCCATGAAGGGGGTCATCAGGTCGTTCACGTACCCGTTCAACCGCTCCATGTCGTTCTCGACAACCGCCTCGACGATGCCCAGAACCACCCGAGGACTCGGCGCACCACCAGTCTTCTGTGTGTGACCGTTGATGAGCATCTGCATCGCGCGCACTTCCCTGTCACTTGGAACGTCGTCGATGAACGGCCCGTACGACGACGTCCGCGCCCGCCCGCTTTCCGTCCGGTATGGAATCTTCACCCTGTCCGCGAGGAACTCACACACCGACCGTGCGCTCCGAATCTCCGGTCCGTCCTCGGTCTCGAAGCCGTAGTGGACCAGCTCACCCTGCCGAATCAACCGCAGGAACAGGTTGTACGCACCACCGTCATACCGCGACTTCCGCCGACGAATCTTCCGCTCTTCGAGGGTCACGTGCTTCGATGCCTCTGGTGCGACCGTGTCCACCGGCTTCCAGCGTTCGTGCGTTCCGACGTCCGTCTCAACCTCCATCCGCTCCACGTGAGGGTAGTTTTCAGGCGACACCGCGCTCACTCCTGCGTCCGCCGAGTCGAACTCCGAGATGATGACCTTCGATGGCCCCGTGGGAACCATCACTGGACGCTTCTCCGTAACCGTGAACGTGTAGTTGAACTCCGATGCGAATGGCTCTACTGCTGTCATTTCCGTCATGTTGGAACACCTTCAAGCCCGCGTCCCGCGGGCTTCACGCGCGCCCTCGGCGCGCGGGACGCGGGCGACTGTGCCGGACAGAATCCAGCGGCGCGCGTCGAGAAGGAGCAGAGCCCGCGTCCAGCACATAAGCCGGTTTCGTGTCCGGCGGCGTGCGGTTTGCGCCGCCGCGACCGAAAGCGCGCTTAGTGCTGGAGTCAAACCATACGGAGCGAAGGGGGAGACGGCGCGAACGCATCGAGTGAGCGCCGGTCGGGCCGCGGGGGTTTGACACGGTGGTTGTGTCGAACCCGGCGGTGAGCGGCCCGGCGACCCCGAGCGGAGCCCGGCCCGGAACGGGGCCGCGAACGCAGTGAGTGAGCGGCCCCGCATGCCCGGAATGGTCGGTGACGAGCGGGCGATGCGACTGGAGGCGAGCGGTGCGGATCGTTGCGTACACACCGAACAGACATCCCTCAACGACGCCGTCGCCCCCACCCGGCGTGCAGCTTCCCCGCGTGACTCCGACGCGCGGGTGATGGTTCTTCTGGGTAAAGCGGGCCGCGGGAAGTGGAGTCGAGCGGGACGGGCCGCCTCGAACACGCGGAGGGACGACATCGGCGCTCGCTTCCGACGTGCCGTTCGGAAGCAAAAAGAAGCCGGGGTGGCTACGGCCGGCCCCAGCACCGAGCGACGGACGCGCCGCACTCGGCGCAGTTCCGACCGGGCGGGGTCTTCGAGGACGTCGTCTGTTTGTAGCCGATAACTCCGTGCGTGGGACACTCGTAGCGCGCCATACGCGCCTCGGTAGCTGGTAGTCCCTTAGTGGTTACATCGGGCCAGTGCGGTTTGCTGGCCCGACTGGAGGCCATTAAGGGCTCTACCAGGAGACCGGGCGCTGGCGCGCTCGGACACCTGCCGGAGTGACGCGCGCCGACCCCTGTGGGGAGGCGAGCGGCACGACGGCCCCCGACAGTCCACCGGTACGTGAGACTGGAAATCGCAAGACGAAAAAACGTCCCGGCCTTCATCGCGGAACGCAGAGGCACACCTTCCTGTCTGACGCGAGCCCTCCAACCACCGCTGCGGTGGTGGACTTCCGAAGGGTGGGCGCGCCTCGACCGGCCCCCGACCTCGCAAGCACCTACCGGAGCGCAGCGCGGGTCGCGGGTCGTCGAGAGCGACCGGGCTTCGGGGGGTAGTCGACTCCGATTCTGACTGCGGAGACCCGTCAACGGACCAGCATACGTAAACCGGTTCCCTCACTCCGCTCGTGTAATGGCTACTGACTCGAACCCGTCCCCCACTGGGCAAGATCGTGTCGACGACCTCCTCCCCCATACAGGGACTCGCCTGCTCGTCGTCCTCATCACTGCCGGCGTCATCATCGCGCTCTATTACGACAGCTCGTTCTCTCGAGAGAACGTCCGCCTCCTCCTCTATGCAGCCCTCGCCCTCGCCACTACCGACTTTGTCGACGTCACCGCTGAGCACTTCATCGCGAAGCTCGCGGCCACTCGACTCGATACGTACCTCGACCTCAGTAGGCACGCTCGCGTTGTCGACATCGTGGTCGCTCTCGTCTCTGCCGTCCTCGTCATCTTCGTAACGTTTGGAGTCAGTCAGTGGTCGACGACCAACCAGTACCACACCATGCTCGGCGTCCTCGCCCTCTCCCTCGTCGCCCACGTCCGCCTCGCGAACTCGAAGAAGAACTCGAACCGTCCCCCTACGCCTACCCTCTACCGACGAGACCGCTCTGAACGTTCTGGCGCACCTGTCTTCATCGGCCCCCTCATCCTCACCTTCCTCCTGTTCGTCGCCGTCATCATCGCCTACTTCGGCCTCCTCTACACCATCGCCCCCTAAGACACGCCCCCAACGTCTCCCCCGTTCGCCAAGCCAACTCCCTTCGGCTTGGTACGCGCCGGCTATCAGCCGCGCTCGGCTCACCGCTACTCCTACCACCACCCACACCCCGTCAGGAGGGGATGGACAACGGGCCGCCCCCGGCGGCCCGTGCGGTCCCTGCTGGGTGTGTATGTCTACGTGGGGCCACCGGCCCCGCAACGCGATGCGGTTCACACCCAGCAGGCAACCGTCCATACCCCGACGCCAAGTCCGTCATGACGTCTGAATGACTCCGCCCTCCACGGCGATAGAGTGGACCGCCTGTCACGGCGTAGAGTGACCCGCCCAAACGGCGGCAGAGTGACTTGCTCATACGCTCCACCTCAACCTCCACCAGTTCACGCTCATCAAGGGGCCGACCACCCACTCCCAAGCAGGTGTTCTTTCCTGTATCAACAATCCGATAGACTGCCTATCTGGCGGCAGAAGATTTCGGCCGTCCACCCGCGGCCTGAGCCAACCCCTCTCTCCTCTTTCTGCATATGGCCCCTTTCCTTTGGACAATAAAATCCATATGCAAGAGGCCGTTATGAGTCCAAATATCTTTAGAGAATCTATCGTCTCCTCTCCGTCCGTTAAATTGGGTACGAAAGAGATTTTGAGTTGTGAGAGCTCGCTAATTGGCCACGAATCGGTGCGATATGGCCTGAGACGCAGAAATCACCCTCCTAACAAATAGTTAATCTTTAATTGTGTATAAATTGGTGCGAACAGAGGTGTGGAAAGGGAAAATCGACGAGTCGATTCTGAGCCGTCACCAGTTGTAGTGGGAGAATACAGCAGAATTGGACTCCACGGTCTCTGCGGCACTCAGAAATTGGGTGCGAAAAATCGGCTGAAATGGCCACGATTGGACGCGACAGGCTCTAAATTGGGCGCGAAAGGGTGCGTCCAATGGGGTGGCCACGACGCAGGCAGATTGGCGAAATACGATGTGAAATAAGTCTGGTAGGTAAGCAAGGGTGGCCGTTCCTTACACCATCATCATGCGGTGCTTCGTAGCCCTCGCGAGAGAGGTAGCTCAACGCGGTTCGAGGACTCGAAAAGAAAGAGATCGATAGTCGGTCAGTAGTAACCGTTGAACCCGTCTTGAGACTGGGCCTGATCGTACATCCGATCGGGGAAATCGATGCTCCCCCAGATCGAATATTCGCACTCGTTCTGACCAATGCAGTAGCGCTGCATATCGTCGTTGTCACACCCCATCGGGAGGTAGTCGTCACCGTCCGAGTTCTTCCCGTGGGCGAACTCATATCGCACCTGGTAATCGGTCTCCTGTTCGTCGTACCACGGCCACCGACTGAACACATCTTTCAGGTCCTCGACGATGACGTCGATATCTGAATTCGGCTGGTACTTCGGGAGCCACATGACCATGCGAGCGAAGTTGAACAGGTCCTTCCGAACGGGCTTCTCGTTCTGGAGGCGTTCATCCATCGCAGCCATACAGGGAAGCTCGAAGAGGTCCTCCAAGCCCTGCACGGTGATCTGTTTCGAGGAGCCGCCGTAGCCGGAGAGCTCGTACTTGTTGACACGACCACTGCGGTCGATGCTGACGCTCTTGTGGTCTTCGTTGTCACGGAGGATGTTCGCGATGCCGGTCGCACTCGAGAACTGGTCGGCGATATCGAACTCCCAGCGGTGTTCCGGGGAGTACGACGCGACCGCTTCGTAGATCTCGGTCGCGGTGAGCTGTTCACCGAGCGCGACGTCGTCCTCCTCGGCGGCCTCGACTACGTTCACGATGAGCTTGACCTGTTGCTCCTCACGACTCCAGTTCTTCCAGATACGGTCGTGATGACCGGTGTTGAAGAATCGGTTGATACGGTCGGTGACGCCTTCCTCGTTCTTCGCGAGCCAATCGCGCTGGTCGGGTGAGAGGCTGGACTCCTGTGCGTGGAGGATGCGCTGGAACGCACCGCCTGCGTACTCCCGGTAGCGTTTATCGAGGTACTTGGCAGGGATGTAGAGGTTGTTGTCCGCGACCTCGGTCACGAGGTGTCCGCCCGCCTCGTCGTCGACGTGGATGAGGCACTTCCGGGAGGCAGCTACCATCGGGATCTCGATGTAGAGCCCGTCCCCAAGGTCGGGGCGCTCGACGATCCCGGTACAAACGCGACCGGCGTGTGGGACACCGTCGACGGAGCCTTTCCCGAATATGGTCTCGGCGATATCCTGTGCGAACGAGGGGTCGTCGAAGTCGTGAATCAGTGAGAGGACGTTGTTCGTATATAGCTCCTGGATGTTCTCGATGAGTTTCAGTCGACCCGTGGGCGTGTCTTTCAGCCGAGGGTGTTCCTGCACGCAGACTGCGGCGAGAGTGGCGAGGACGGCGAGCGTTCCCGGTTCATCGACGTAGGGGCGACAAAGGGCACGTTCCCGGACGTCCTCGTCGAACGCACCCTTCGCGAACGTCTCGATATCCTTGATGAGTTTGTCTGTCTGGTCCTCACCGTCTGCTTTCCAGCGCCCGTAGCCGCGCCGGAACAGCTGGTTGAATCCACGAGTCTGGTAGTCGTGCGGGAGTGCAGCGGCGCGCAGGGCCTCGCGTTCGTTGTTGTAGGGGTTCTTCCGAGTCATGCGGTTTCAGCCTCCTGCTGGAGAAACTCTGGTCGGGCGTCTGTCCGGAAGTCGAAGTCTTGGCTCTCGATGGGCTGTACGACCCGGCAGACGTCCGTGTGGAGGCTGTAGGGGAGCCGGGCGACTCGCCGCTGGTCGGCTGTCACGACCGGGTCGATTGGTATGGCGTACTTCTCTTGAAGGAGGTCGTTGAACACTTCCCTCGATTTCGCGTCGTAGGAGTGTTCGAGGTCGGTATCCAGAAGGTAGACGTGGACGCCCTGTCCGGTGTAGACGACCTGCGTCTCGTCTGCGTTGAAGACGTCCTCGAAGAGGCGCTTCGTCTTGAAGCCATACTCGATAGCCTTCCGGATATCCTTGAACTCGTAGGGGTAGTCCTCGGGCGCACCGGGCGTGACCCCGGCGTGTGCGAGTAGCGTCTCCTGGTCGTCGTAGCGGTCGCCGAGAGTTCGTTCGGCGCGCTGCTTCGCGACGTCTTTCGCGTCGATGTCGACGAGCATGACCCACGGCCGGTCCCAGTTATCGAGCGCGTAGTAGACTGCGTCGGTTGTCGGGTTTGACACGCCGGGTATGTCGGGATCGGCGAGACCAACGTTTGTGTTCCGGAGGGGGTCGTTCCGTGCAGGCCACCGGATGAAGTCGACGATCTCCTGCATTGATGTGAACTGCTTGCTCGTCGGCTCCCCGTCCCAGTTGGTGTTCCGAGTATCGCGACGGATGAAGTCGCGGTCGGGGATATCGTCCTTCTTTACTGGATGGGGTTCTCGGAACGCGATGGCGTACTGCTTCGGCCCGGCAGGAGTGATGTGCTCTGGGAGCTGGCCGAGGCGGTCTTGGAACTCACCGTCGTAGTAGGCGGATATCTCGTCTGAGGTTGCTTGTCTCCAGGTCATCAGTAAAGTTCCTCGTTTAGGTCGCTAAACCGGAGGATGCGGCTCATACCGTCGTCGTTCATGTTCTCAACCGCCTCCTGCATCTTAGGGAACGACTTCGTGATAGTCGTGGTCAGTTCAAGGTCGATGCAGTCACGCTCAATCAGTACGTTCAGGATTTCGATGGCCTCCGTTTTGTTCTTGAACGCCCAGACAGCAGACGCGTCGACGCTCTGGAGTTGCTGGTAGTCCTTCTCAGTCGAGTCGGCATTATTCGAGGAGCGTTCGACCTCGCCGACCCACGCGATCCCGTCATCCTCGTCGAACGCGACGGCGTCGATGATGGTGTCCGGGTCGTACTCGTAGTATTTCTCGGCCCGTTGGATGACGCTCTTCTGCTCGAACCACGTTCGTAGCATCTCAACGCCGACCTTGTGGGGAGTCTTCTCACCGAGGTCGCCGCGACCGGGCATCGCACGGAGCTTCTTCCCGATGAGCTTCCGACCGTCGGGAGTGACGGTGTAGTACCGGCGGCGGCATACTCGGTGGCTCTCGATGAACCCTCGTTCTTCGAGACTCCCGGTGTCGATCTCCTCGAACCCATCCCGTAGCTTGGTCATGGATTTCAGGAGATTGTACCCGGGGACGTCGTCGTTCATCGCGTCCAGGACCAATCCGAGGAACTTCGCCTCGTCGCGGGTGAAGCCCTCTTCTTCGAGTGTCGCATCGTCGACGCCAGCGACCGCTTCATGGAACGTCTCTGCGTCCAGTTCGTCTTCATCCTCGACCTGCCCATCGTCCTCGGTAGCACTCTCGGCGTCTTCTGTCTCCTCGACCGTGGCTTCTTCATCGGCAGTAACCAGCGACCTCATCTCACTAAACTCAACGTCGACGTTCTGACCTTCCGCGTGGCCGACGATGGCCCCGAACTTCCCGTACAGAGTCGAAGGATTCTCTGCTTCGTCAATTAGGTGCTGGACAACGGCGAGTACGTCGCCCCTTGTCTCAAACTGGCAGCATTGCTTCGCGGCACTGCGGTCTGCACTCGCGTACTCGGCCTCACAGATGGTGCAGCGGTAGACGTTCCCTTCCTTGTCCACCTCGATATGGGCAGGGAGTCCGTCAGCGTACACGGATTCCGTCATCGGCGAACCGGTGGAGGACGATTTCGATCCTGCTTCAGAGGTGCTCTCCGAGTCCGAGTCGATAGTCGCTTGGGTGGTGTTTGGGCTGTCCGTAGTCTCTTCGGCCGTCGACGGAGATTCCCCGCCGTCTTGACCCGGTACAAGCCCCATCTCTGCGTCGATCTCGTCCAAGAAGTCGCCGCCACCAGCCGAGTCAGCAGGCTCCTCGGTAGCGTCGGCGGTCAATTGTGGAGCCGCCTCCGATGTGTCCGTGGTCGCCTCTTCCGTAGCTCCGGAGGACGCGTGCGTTGGTTTCGCTGCGAGAATACTACTGCCCACCTCATCGGCTTGGGATTCGGCAACCTGCTCACCGTCGTCGACACCCCAGAAGACGCTGTCGCCGTCGCCCATATTCTCGTCGTCCCTAGCAGGTGCGTCAATTCCGTAGTGGGTCGCTGTTCGTGTCTCGACGCGGGGGAGTGCAGAGCTATTGAAGGTCGACGCTTGATCAGGGTGGAGCGGATCGTCGCTTTCAGTAGTTCCCGGAGGGATCGGGAGCGGTTTCACGGTGAACAGTTCGGGAGCAGTCTTCCCGAATCCCGGGCTCGGGAGCTGGGCGATCCACTCGCCCGTCGGGAGCGCGGTGAGACGGTTCCTGAGTTCGACGGGTTCCAAACCTTCATGTGCGAGGGCTTCCGCGAGGTCTGAGTCGATTTCGACGTTCCCGACGAGCTTCGTCTTCACGTTGTTCAGTATTTCCCGGTAGGCGCGGTCTCCGCCGTCGCCAAGGTTGACTTGTTCGGAGAACTGCATGATGAGCCCTATTGCGAGACCGAACGACCGACCTTGGGGGAGGAGTTGTTTGTAGACGAGTTCACTGGAGGCAATATCAGCGGCCTCTTCGAGAATGAGGTTCGCGACGTAGTCGTACTCCGCCTGTGGATCGCGACGGCGGACTTGTACCGCGTCCCATACGTTCGAAAGTAGGAGGAGCGTGAACGCCTGCTGCGCCTCGGGACGAAGATCACCCGTGTCGAACAGGAGAACAACATCTTCTTCGAGGAAGTGACGGAAATCGAATACGTTGCTCGCGTACCGTTGATTCTCGTAATCCCACTCTGGAACGTGGCTGAAAATCTTGTAGAGGTGCGTGTTCTTTTTGATCTGGTTGATACGGTGACGGGCCGCCTCCATAGACTGCGTGAACTGCTGGGCGTCCTTCTCGAAGTGCGCGGACAGTTCATCCTCAACGTCTCGATTCTCTTCAGATATTGGGGGCGTCTTCTGCTCTTTCAGCATTGTCCGTACCGCTTCTGAGAGATCGTCGATACCGAAGGCGTCACTCCCATGCTTCTCGTCGAACAGGGCTTTGATGAGCCAGTCGAGAATCTCGTTCGCAACGAACGCCTGCTCGTAGAGTTCGGAGTCCATGACCATCCGCAGAATCTCGTGGAAGTGGTTGATTTTGTCCTCAATGACGTCTTCACGACGACGACCCGCTTTCAGTGCCGGTCGAATGTCAAAAAAGGAGAATGCAGGGAGAACATCGGGAATGTGAAAGTACAATACGTCGTCCAGCGTGTTGTACTGCTTGTAGTGGGCGCGGAGGTACTCCATGCACATACCGTCGCCTTTTGGTTCGACAATGGCTGTCGGCCCACGAATATTAGCGTGTGCGGTGAGCAGGTCGTTTTGGACGGCAACGGACTTACCGGACCCTGTAGACGCGGCTCGGAGGTAGTGCCGTTCGAGGTGACGCGGCCCCAGTTGGACGGGTGGGTTGACGACCTTCCCGTTCTCGTCCATCGCGTACCCGATGGCCATACCCGGTTCCTCGAAGGCTTCCATCACGTCCGGGTCGGGTCGGGGGAGCGGGTCGCGGGCTTCGGCTTTCCCTCTTGCTCCGCGCTCACCGGCGACGGTGAGCGTTCGAGAGCTGGGGACGGAGATGAGGTTCGCGAGCTCGTCTGCGTTTAGTACGAGATGCTTCCGTTTCTTCCCGGCTTTCGAGGTGACGAGTTCCCGATCAAGCATCCGTCGGAACTCGATTTCGGAGCGATTCTCTCCTCGACGCATCCACTCAACGGCCTTGTCCTTCCAAGAACCTTTGAGAACGTCTCCCTGTATCGAGTAAAAATACCCATCCAAGTGGTCGAAGGCACTACAAATGCTACTCATCGTCGGCTCAATCACGTCGACGGGATAGTCTCGCCGTGGAACTGCTGCCGCGCGAACGTTGACGGTGAACGTCTGGCCGGGCGACTTCAAGTCGATGAGGGTCTTCCGTCCTGCGAGGTCGCCTGTTACTGCGGTCTCGCTCTGCTGGCTTCCTTCCCCGACCTCGGTCGCGGTGTCGCTTTTGTATCGCTCGCGCTTCTCCTCGGTCGACATACCGAACACCGCGTCGTTGAACGTCTGCGACACAGCGGCGCGGAGGCCGTCCTGTCCAAGTCGAATGTCGTTCTTCCGTTTCGACGCGGCCCCCGACCAATCAGGACGGCGCTGGAACAGAACTTGGTAAGCGATGGGGAAGTCGGTATGCGCCATTTCCTCGATTATGTCCGAAAGCGGGCTTCGGGGAGGAGCCTCCTCGTCCTCAACCTGCTCGCGCTGCGTGAACCGACGAAGCGGTGTCATCCAATCCTTCGACTTCTGCCCGAGACCGCCCCATCGTGTGACGAAGGGGTCGATTTCATCGATATCAGGACGGATCTCTTCGGGGTCTTTGAGAGTGTCCGGGAGGTTGTCATCCTCGGATTCCGGCTCGTCACCCTCAATCGTGTAGAGTGTCTGCTCGTCGTACTCGTCCGGATCGTAGTCGAACTCGTCTAACCGTGGTATGAGGGCAGTGGCGAGGTCGAACTCGGCTTCTCGATAATCGAAGGAGTCCGGATACATCGATCGGAGCTTTCGGGCAAGCTGATCAAGCATCTCGTCAGGTTCGCATCCGACGTAGAACTCGATCTGTTCGTCGGCTCCGGAACTGTAGATGATGAACTCGAACGTGGGGGTCTCAGCGCTCCCCATCAGCTTGTTGAGCATCCCCGAGTCGCCGAGTTTCCGGAGTCCCGCAATGTATCGGACGACTGTCTCCGGTGCGAGGATTCCTCGGGACGGCTCGATTTTTATGTATTCTCGTTTCATCTGCGACACCTCCGTATCGTTTTGTGATTGGTCTGGTTCATATTCCTTAGTTCTCCGAACTGTTTATGAAGAACCCATGTACGTGACGTTAATAAATCCTATTAGGAAATCACATTGAATCTCCAAAAGCTTCAGAGAGCAGTACAGAGCCAGAAACGTTCGAATGGGGAAATTAGATGACGACAGCGTAGACAACGATTTGAACGGCGATTCCCGCTGCTAGGAGAGATACATTCCAGATGGTTGAACTTGCGGTCGTGAGACCAAGCCGTGCCTCACGGTCGCTGATCGGCCAGAAGGGGTGAATTGCATAGTCCCCACTCCCGACAGTCAGCGAATCCGCGAAGAGATGGCTGAGTAGTCCGACGAACAACGCACTCGCCACGTACCCAAAGAGGAGTACAGCCGGGAGGTCTCTCCACGGGAGGACGATTTGGACGAGTTGGAACAGCAGCACGCCCCCAATGAGTGCGACCGCGACCGCGAAAACAATGGTGTGCGTGATTCCGCGGTGCTTCACAAACGGGATTCTTTGGTCGGTGTCGGGAAGCATCGCGACCGTGAACGCGAGGGCAGTGAACGGGAGTCCGGCTCCGGGATTCCCCGTCGTGAGGATGAGCAAGACCGAGGGCGGCGCGGCGAACAGCAACGCCATGCCCTGATGCCCCTTCCGGTACATCTTAGGCCCTCACTTGCGCTTTCACGTTCTCAGGGATAGCGTAGTCGTCCAGTTTTCCCTTCTCTTCCAGGTACTCAAGGTCGTCGTAGGTGATGTCCTTGTGTTCCACAAGGTACTCCCACGGGTCTTCATCGTCGTCGAGGATGTGGTTCTCGAACTCACCCGTCCGAACTTCCAACCGACGCCGCCCGTGGCCCGTCACGGAGAGAAGGCACTCGGAGTAACCCGACTTCTGTCCGCGAGCTGCCTGCTCGATGTACTGCTTCTCGCGCGGGCTGAGGTCGTAGTAGTCCACGACTTTATGAGAGACGTTCTTTTGATAGAACATCTGCTTAATGTCACACTGATCATAGATCTCCTGCACCTCGTCGCCGTCAACGAACTCTTCGGCCGTTTGGCTGATGAGCGTAAGTCCGGCGTCAAAGTGGCGCGCGTGCCGAAACCAGAGGTTCAGAAGCGAGCGCGTCCCCTCCTGCTTCAGGAGATAGTGCGCCTCCTCGAACGTGACGTCCATCCGACCGGGCGTCGTCTGCGTGCGCCTGTAGGCCCAGTCCAGCATGACATGCATGAAGAGAGGGGCCTCGCTTCCGTCCGCGAAGTTCGACATGTCGAACACGACGAGCTGGTCGTCCAGCGAGACGTTCGTGTGGCCGTTTAGGTTGGAGTTCGGCCCGTTCTTCTGGAAGGCTTCGAGACCGAGCAAGAGGTCGTCGGCGTGGGCACGCTGCTCTGGACGGAGGTTGTCCTCCATCCGCTGGATGTGCCGCATGATCTGCTTCTTGTCGTCGATTTCGTCGGAAAGTTCTATGAACTCCGTAGGTTCCTCACCATCGGCGAGCTTCTGAAGAATGTCCAAGAAGTCTTGGAACGTGGGGTTTTCGCGGTGGTGCGTGCTCTCGTCCGGGGTAATTCCATTCTGGAGGTACGCGAGGTGGAAGACACGAATCGAGAGCCCTTCCTTTGCAGACTCGAGGCCGCCCTTCTCCTCGAAGTGCGTGTAGAGCATCCCGACAAGCGACCGAATCTTGTCGTTGTAGGGATCCTCGATGACGTCGTCGTCGGACGGGGCGATAGCGAACGGGTTGATGACGTAGTCTCCACCGAATCGGATGACCTGTCCGTCCATTTTCTCTACGAAGTCGACGAAGTCGTCCCCCAACGGGTCGAACATGATGCACTCGATCCCAGGGTCAATCTGGAGGCGGCGGTAGATGCACTTCTTCGTGTCGTAGGTCTTCCCGGACCCAATCTTCCCGGTGACAGCCTTCGAGTAGCCGGAGAGGCTGAACTTGTCCAGCATGATCGGTCGCGACGTATCGTCGAAGCCGAGAAGGATGCCGTCGGGGTCACTGATAGCGGGCTCGACGAAACTGAACGTCGTCCCGAGTGCTTCTTCCTGGAGCAGACCTGTGTTCTTGATGTTGTCCTTCCCGACGGGTGCGACGGTGTTCTGCGAAGCGACCTGCATGTTCTCCAGCGGGACGAGTTCGGCGTTCTTCTCGCTAAAGAGCTGGATGATGTCGCGGGTCGCGGTGTCCAGTTCCTCTTTCGTGCTCCCGACAACTTCGATGTAAATCGCGAAGTCGTAAAGTTTCGTAGAGCCCTCGACAATGCGGTCGATGAGCCGGTTGATCGCCGCCTTCTCCTGTTCTTGCTCGTGGGTGTCCGTCCGGTTCTTCTCTTGTTTCCGGATGAGTTCAACCATGACCTGTGTGAGCTTCTTCTGGAGTTTTCCCAGAATCGTGGACGTGTCACGCGGCGTGATATGGTAGCTAACGCGGACGTCCAGGTTGGTCGTGAACAGACCAGTGAGCCACCCAATCGGAACCTTGTCGGGGAGCTGGCTCAGGGTGAGCACTCGAACGTACTGGCCGTTCCGCTCGAAGTAGTCGGCTTCTTCCTCAATACGGATAGGCGCGACAACGCGCTGGTCGGCACGCTTCCTCTCACCGTCGTCTTGGACGATTCCGAGACGGAGGTCGTCCTCGTCCATCGTCTCCAGTTCCCGGATCTGTTCCGCCTTCTCCTTGATGCTCTTCCGAGTCGGTTCCTCACCCTCAGCTTTCAGGATACTGACCGCAAGGTCGAACGTGTCCTCGTCGACGTCGTCCAAGGAGCCGAACCCCTGCGACCGTCCGACACTTCGCTCGGTGTTCCGGAGTTTTTCGACACCGATTCGAACGCCACGGTAGCCGCCGTAGAGAAATACGATGATGAGACCGATGGCGGCTATCGCGCCTCCTGCGACGGCAGCCTCACCGTACTGGTTGATGAGTTGCTGTACGATCTGTTGTGCGGCGTTGGGTAGGTACTGTTGAATCGCTCCTAGACTGATCGGCATTAGTGGTTACCTCCGGGGGAGACGATGTTCGACAACTTCTCCGTGTACGTGGCGTGGTTGTACTCGTCGAAGGGGGAGTTCGAGTGGTTGTAGTAGCGGTACAAGATATCCATCATCTCGCCGCGGTCGTTGACCAGCTCCGTCCGAACACCAGTGTTCGCGAGCTTCTCTCGAAGGGAGTGCCGACGTTGGTTGACCTCGGCGACACAGCGGTCTTCGCTCGCGACTTGGTCCTCCTCTTCATCACTGGAGGCGGTTCGCTTCACCTTCTTCGCGAGGTTCTCAAGGATAGGGATGCCGTCGAAGGCCCCCGACTTGTTCATGTAGGAGTAGACCTGCTCTGCCCGGACGCGAACGACGATGTAGTGGTCACGGTCCTTGACGTGACGGTTGTCGATGGCGTTCTGCGTCCAGATGACCTGTCGTCGTCGTCCGTGCGCGAGGAACGGGCTTTCCTTGTCGTGGTTCGCTCGGTTGTCGGCGTCCTTGATGTTCGAGGTATGGTGGGTGACGTCGAAGTCCCGCGGAATCGCGACGATCTGGATGGGGAACTGGACGGCTCCACGGAGGAACGAGACGAAGGCGCTGAAGACGCTCTGCTTCTCCTCGTCGTTCAGTACCAGCCAGTTCCGGGGGGTGACGTGGATGAGGCCGATGTAGTGGTCGTCATCGACCGCGACTCCATCGTCTCGCACGTACTCGAACCCGAGCGTGTCTTGAGTGAGCGTGCTGCGCCGCGTGAGGCGGTCGTAGATGACGTAGTCGTCGTCGGGGAGGACACGGTCGCGCGCCGTTGGACGGGCGGAGTCGTCGCCCGTCTCGATATCTCGCTGGATGCGTTCCTCGTCAATCGTCTTCGGTTCAGCTGGCTCGCTGGCTGGCGAGTCGAGAGACTCCGTCTGGCGACCCTCGAGGACACTCTGCGCAGTAGGGATTCCCTCGCCGATCTCGCCCTCGTGGTCCAAGCTCTCCCCGTCCGGCTCGTTGGATGTCTCGTCGTCGGGGTCATCGCTCTCGACCGGGGGTTCTACGTCGGCGGCCTCAACCGTTGCCCTCTCGGCGTCTCCGTTGCCGGGAGCGTTGTCCGTCACGCCGCTCTCGGCGTCGTCCCTGCCGTTATCCTGACCAAGGGGGTGCTGGACGTTGGCTGGCGAAGCGTCGTGTTCACGCGCTTCTCCGGCCGTCGTAGGCGTCCCCGTGTCGTTGGAGGTTCCCGCTTCGTCGTGGTCGGCAGTGCTTAGGGCGGCCTCGTCGCCGGCGTCGTTCCCCTCGTCGACGTCGGACGCCTCGTCAACCTCGATCTCTTCGCGGGCGTCTTCCGCCTGCTCTGGGGCCAGACCTCCCGACGGGACGTGCGTTCGTTCCGTGGTCTCGTCGGGCTCGTCGTCGACTTCGTCCTCGGCCTGTTCTTGCTCGTCGCGCTTTCGAGCAGCGGCGATCTCCTTCGGGGACACCGCAATTCCAAACTCGTTCGCGGCGGTCTCCAAGAGTGCCTTCAGTTCCGCACGTTCCGCATCGCTGGCCGTTCCCTCTGTGAGTTCGACGCCACGTTGGATAATCGCGTCCCGTGCCGTCGCTTCGTCCTGAGTCGCACCCATCGTCGCTTCGAGACGGTGCTTCATCGGGGTTTCCTGGTCGCGGAGAATGTCGAGCGCAGGGCCAAGGTTCCGGCTCTCGGGGTCTTGAACAGCCATTTTACTCTCCCTCCGAATCTGTCTTCCAGCTATCTTCGTACGTGAGAACAACATCCTGAATCTTTCCGTGCGCTCGACCGCGCTCAGTTGGTCGATTCAGGTAGGTTGTGGTTCCGTAGTTGATGTGAAACCAGCCGATAACCCACTCACGGGGGCGCTGCACGGGCGGTGTGTAGTGGAGTACCAATCCAGCGAAGACGAGACCGACGAGTCCCAACCAGAGGTAGTACATCGTGGGCACGCCGAGGAACTCCGGGATCACCATGAACGCGAAGGGGATCACCAATACTTCCAGATGCTTCACCGAGAGGCCGAACAGGAACTTCTGTTCTAGTAGTCTCCCGGCAACGGGGAACGAACGCATAACGCGTCCTTATCCGTATAGACATTTAATTTTTGTGTGGCGAAATGAATATTGGATACCCTTTGCCGTATTGCGTTTTCTACTCTTTGAAGAATTAGAATGTTTTCAAAACCGACCGACTGCACCGGCTTCTGGAACGACCGGGTGGTTACATGAAGTCAGCAGGGTTTCCCCAATCCCTGTCGTCTTCACCGTTGTCCTCGCTGTTGTCCGATGGATTGGACCCTGCGGGCGGCGATTCGGGAGCGCTCGTTTCACCGTCTCCCTCGCTTCCTGTCCGCCGAAGCGTATAGCGGGGCTTCAACTCCCATCCGGTATCTGTCTCCCCGTCTGCACGGTCGGAGTAGCCACTGGGAGATGTACCTGACCCACCAGCGTTGTCGTCAACGAGACCTCTCTTGGACTGATTGTTGCCACTCTCGAAGAGATCGGAGTTCTCGAATGCCTCGTCAAACGCCTCATCGAACTCATCAGAGAGACCAGCCTGTTCCGACTCGCGGTCAGTCGCGCCCGCCGCGGCAGCGCGGGACCCGTCGACGGGCGTCGAATCAGTAGCACCGCCGGATGCGCCTGATCCACTCGACCCGAAGGAATCGAGTTTGTACTGCCCATCTGAGTACTTCCCCGTGTCTACGAGGGGCCTTTCCCGGTAGCGGTCACGGGCTGCCGTCGCCCACTGCATCGGAGACTGGTTCATGTTCTTTGCGGCGTACGCGGTTCCAGCCATTCCTTCCGTTGCGGCGAACTTCCCGACCGACCCGACACCAGCTGCGACCGCAGTCCCTCGCGGGCCGACGCGATCGGATATCGACGACGCAGTCTCGTTCAACGAGGACTTACCTTGTGCGATGTATCCCTGTGCCCCACCGACAGAAATCCCGGCGAGCGGACCACCGGCTTCGTCGAGTCGGCCTCCCGCACGGCTACCGAGGTCCGACAGGGCTTCTCGCCCTTGGTCGCGGAGACGGGTGATTTTGCCGTCTCCGTTCGATGCCGACGCGGTATTTCCCGAACCGCTACCAGCGCCCCGCGCCCGGGCGACTTGGCTCATCGGGACCCCACCCATCGTCGCGGCCTTCGCCCCAACGACGCCGGCGAGCGCAATTCCCATGAACCATCCGGCGAACTGCCTCCAGAAGGAGATCGTCGCCTGTTCCCCAGCGAATTGGCCACCCTGCATTGAGGCTTGAACCGTTCCCGGGTCGCCACCGGCAAGGGCCGCGCCCGTCGCGAGCGCGGCGGACATGAGAATCCCGGCGAGCAGGAGATACCCAGTCGTCCGGAAGACGAGTTTAGCGATGTGGTTCGAGACTTTGAACGGCCCCCAATCGATGTACCACATAACCATGAGAATCGCGAAGTGCTGGTAGGTAAGCTGGAAGAGGAACTCTCGGAGGAAGAGGAAGAACAGGAGAACGAGTACGCCGAGGATAGACACGCCCATCATTAGGTAGCCAGCGACGACAAGACCGACACCCGCGAGCCCGATGCCTGCGAGTTGATCAAGCATCCCTTGCCCGGCGAACGAGAGGCTATACGAGGTGGGGAAGAGTTGCTGACCGGTCCAGTTGACGAGTTGGAGGCAGATATCCAGCATCGGGGGTGCGAGCGCCATCGCGAAGATGACGGTGACGCCACGCCAGACTTGCCGGTATGGTCGCGCCTTCTCCATCTGTGAGAACGGCATAGAAAGAATGCCGAAAGCGATGACGATCGGGAAGAGCTTGAGTCCGAGCTCGCGGCTGTAGTAGAACGCCTCGTTGGCGGCTGACATATGGTACGGGCTCGGGAAGAACAGGAACTCCGCGAGTCCCGCCGTGAACAGTTCGCCAATCGCGCCGGTAAGCCCTTGCAGGATAGTGTTCAGGAGGTTGATGATCCAGTCCGCACCGACAAATAAAGGAGTCGGTGTAAGCGTAGTCTGAATCATTCCCGGGGATAAGACTGGTACGATTCCCCGATGGGCCAACCACTCTTTTGGCGTCATTTTATCACTTGATGATGCAGCAGTTAATCATCCCAACCCATTCAACGCTTAAAAATCTATGGTAGTATTAGTTCACAAATACAGAAGCGACATACCCACTCACGTACTGCATTTCTTCAGTGAATGTTCAAAGTGAGTGAGCTAAGAGTTTCAATTTGACTGAACGTAATTCAGTCCCGTCGTCGCATCGAATAGGCAAGAACTCCGATGAGAATCCACGGAAGGGCGTACCCCATCGAGACTAGGAGATCGTTAATCACGTGAGAAATCTGGCCCGGTGATTGGATGACACGGGTTGCCTGAGAAGCACCATAGTACTGGTTCTGGTCAACACGCCAATTATCCCCCGCGAACTCAGCAGAGACAACGTTCCGCTCCTTCTCAACGACGATGGCTCCGTTCTCGTTCGTCGTCGCTGCCTCTACCGAGACGCCACTCAAGAGTACGTCCCGATTCGGGACGCCCTCTCCCGACGATGTCACCAGTCGGATTCGGAGCCTGTCGTCCTCAAGACGTGTGAATGTGAACCGGGTCTGGTGGTAGGGGTCAACCTCGGTGGTAACCGGAATCGGCTCACCGTGAATGTCGTAGACGGTCTGAATGCGGTCGGGGGCGTTCTCCAGGACGAGCTGGTCGTAGAGGTAGACCTTACTCGTGGGGAGATTCACGTTCGACGGGAGTGACGCATTCCCGGTCCCGACTTGATGGCGCTGGTAATCGACGACCTCTGGGATTCGGGCGTATCCGATTTCGCCGTTCGAGTTGTACTGCGCCGCGGGTGTGTCCGTCCGTGCGGTGAACTGCATCCGAAGGGCGTGGGGGAAATGGTACTCGCGTGGTGAGGGGCGGTCGTTCGTCGCAACCTTCCCACCCTGATACCGTTGGATAGAGTAGATCCCCCAAACGTTTCGGAGGGATTGTTTCTCGTTGAATGTCGCCCGACTCCAGAGCCGGCGTTCCGTCAGCGAGTCCGGGCCATTGAACGTGAGGACGATGGCTTTCTTGTCCTCGCTGATGTCGATGACACGCTGATGTACCTGGAGTTCCTGATTGGAGGTAATATACGCCCGAGCTGAGTCACTGACAGTGAGCGACTTCGTAATTCGGTCGACGTCTCGCGATTGGAGCAACCACGTAGAGTTGTTCGCGTCGTAGGTGAACGACCGCGTAAGTTTGTCAACCTCGACGCCGATGGTCGCTTCGAGTCGGACGTCCGCTTCCCCGGTTGCCGCTGCGCCCTGGTACTCGATTCGGCGGTCGTCCCCGACGGCGACCCACGTCTGCGAGCCGATAGAAAGTCGTCGAGTGACCGTTTTATCAGCGAGGTCGTAGGCGATACAGTCTTTCGTCCCACCGACAATCTGCCGAGTTCCGTTGACGAGTCTCCGGTCATAGTCAACGTCGCAGTCCCCGGTCGGCATCTCCACGCGGTAGTCGAGCATATTCAATACGGCTCCGTCGGAGGCGATGAAGTACGCGCCGTCGGTCGCGGTCGGGCCGTTGTACTCCGCGCCGCCGTCGACGCCAAGAAATGCGACGTATGCGTCTTTTACCCACTCACCGTCTTTTGGGGTTGGGGCGGAATTTGGCCATTTGCTAGAGGAGCTGTTCCGGGAGACTCGTTCCAGCTGGTTCTCTCGGAACTCTGAGAGGGTAATGTTCTCGCTCCCGACTTCCGTTTGTGGACGAGACGAGTAGTAGTAGAAGTCGTACGCCTTCGCAAGGGTACTAGTCTCCTCATCGACATTTGTGACCCATCCGATGTCAGCGTGCCCGAAGTCCGGGTATTCCTTTTCTTTTGGGTCCTTGTCATCTGCGAAGAACACTCTCGCGTCGTCGGGTGCAGAATTGACGTGGGCCGCTACTGGGATGGCACTAACAAGAAGGAGAGCGGCAGCAAGTAACGCGAATAGACGTCTACGAGACGATAACAGTTGGACAGTCATCGAAGAGCGGGGTTATCCGCCGAAAATGAACCGGATGACACCCATGACCGCTTTCACACCGATGGAAAACCCCATCATGCTAACGCCACCGATCGCCAACCAGCGACCCCACTGAGCGCGGTCGGCGCTGTTCTTCGCGGTGAACCAAAGCACAGCTCCAATGCCCATCACGATCACTCCTCCACGAAGGAGGAGAAGGTCGAAGATAACCTCATGTAATCGATCCATGATGCCTTCCGCTTCGCCGGTTCCTGAGTATGAGCCATCTTGCGCCACGGCCGGTCCCGTCGCTGCGAGGAGCAGAACAGCGAGGGCTACCAGAATGCCCGCGGATCTAGCTTTGGATGCCATAGTTCCCCCATGAGTTCACAGGTTTAAAAGTTTTAGTGCATCAACATAGTTAGACAAAATTGGGGTACGGAAGTCGAATTTTACTGTTCCTACTTCCTAAGTGATTGAATCATTCCAATTCACCATAACGTACTGAAGGCTCTGTCTAATGGTGACGGCAACTGGAAAGGAGTGAGGCGCTTAGGGGAGGTGAGCGTTGAGGTCGTTGTAGGTGAGCGTGGGCGCGTCCTGTTCGGCGGCGTCGAATGCCGCACTGTTGGCGACGGCCTCGATATCCGCAGCACTAAGTCCGTCGCTCTTGCGCGCGAGCGCCCGATAGTCCTCGTCGGAGAGGCTGGGATGACGTTCCCGGAGCTGGACGCGGAAGATTTCTTCTCGTGCCTCCGCGTCCGGGAGCCCGATCTCGAACTGTTCGTCGAATCGGCCCGGTCGGCGAATCGCATCGTCAATGAGGTCCGGCTGGTTCGACGCCGCGATGAGCAGGTAGTTCGTGTCCTCGTCCTCGAGGCGAGCGAGGAACTCGCTCACGACCTTCGTGTCCTCGCTGTGGCCGCTCCCCTGTCGGGTGCGGAGTAGGCTGTCGATCTCGTCAATGAAGATGACACAATGCTCGAACTGTTCGGCCTCGTCGAAGAGCTGTCGAACCTTCCCCGCACTCTCGTTGATCCACTTGCTCGTGAGGTCTGCCTGACTGAGTTCCAAGTACGGGAACCCAAGTTCACCCGCGGTTGCGCGAGCCAGATGGCTCTTTCCCGTCCCGGGCGGCCCGTAGAGTAGGATGCCGGTCGGCGGTGAGACACCAAATCGAGTGTACGCATCCGAACTCGCAGTGAGGGGCGTGATCGCGCGCCGACGAAGACGACTCGTCACGTCCCGGTAGCCACCGACGTCCTGATACGTGAGGTCGGGCGGACTCTCCCAGTCGTAGGTCAGTTCGTCGCTCCGGTCGGTCGACCGAGTCGAGTCTGCCTCCTTCGAGGCCCGGCGCTGCTTCTTCTGCGGTGTCGTTTCGGCCGGTTCAGACGGTTCGACCTGCGTCGACATCCCATCAGTGGCATTCGAGTGGCCGTCTTCTGTGGCGTCCCCCTCGAAGTCTTCGGCCCGGGGGAGTGCCAGACGGGAGATGTACGCAGTCGGGGCAATCAGGAGAAACCACGTGCCGAGCGTGGTTCCCTCAACCGTGAGAGGCCGGATGACCGAATAGGCTCCAGGGATAGTGCCCTGCCAGATCGGCGCGGTCCAAATGATGAACGTAGCGCCGATGGAGAGGTACATCACGTTGTGCGCGAACGGGAGGACGCTCCAATCCCGATCCTTGTAGAATATTCCCTCGATGAGGGCGAGAGGGTACATCGCGATGTAGGATGAGCCCCGCCAGATGACCGCGGCGGCGGCGAGCCCGAGGACAAGACCGATGCCCGTAATGATGATGTGACCGCCCCACCCGCTCCAGCTGGCTGCGTCCAGGATGATACTCGAGATGAGTAGGGGGAAGTAGATGTGCGTCGCAACGACAACAAGCGCCGTCACACCAAGAAGAGTGGTATCCTTCGCTCTTGTACCCCACGTCGGCGTGGAGGAGGAAGTGGACGTGTTGCTTTCTCTACCGTCCATCATAGGTCGAGATATTCCATAGACGATATTTAAATTCAGGGGTAGTGTCAGACAATTTGACGACGAATATCAACCCCCCTGAGCCGATATGTGTGAAGGGTTTATGTATAGACGGCTCTGGTGAATCGCCATACGGCGGTTGATTTCACTGTGTTGCGGCACGCTTGATGTTGTGAACGACACATTTGACGACGAGTTCACGAAATTCTCGGTACCACGTTCGCGCTCGCACGGCGTCGCCGTGCGTGCGCTTGATCGACGAGAAGACGGTCTCACACATCGATCGTTGGCGGTAGCGAGGCCCATCGACGCGCGCGTTGTGCGCGTGGTCGATGGGCCGGAAGATGCGATGTTTAATCAGCGGTCTCACGTCCTCTTCTCGCAGTTTCTCGCGTAAACCCATCCAGTCGTAGCCTTTGTCAGCGGCGAGGCTGTGCAGGTCGCCTGCGTTGCGGTAGGCGACCTGCCAGCCGAGCTGTGTGTCGTGCGTTTTTTCGGTCGTACAGTGAACGTCGAGGATCGCTTGAGTTTCTGTGTCGACGAGAGCGGTCGCTTTCAGTGTTTGAACGCGATAATTCGTCCGGCGGCAGTAGTGCTTGCTGGCGTTCTCACGGTCGAAAAACGTGGCGTCGATGGCGGCGTGACCCGAGGGGTCGTGCAGCTGCGCCGACAGGCGCAGCAGCACTCGCCAGACCTTCATCTCAAACCTATCAAACGCCTTAACCAGCGTCGAGTGGTCAGGGAGATCGCCCTCTTCGAGGCCGATCTCCCCACAAATATGCGGCATCTCGCTCAGCAGATCGAGTGCGTTGCGGTACGATTCATCAAGGTAAACCCGCAGACAGTGCAGCGAAACGAGGGCGTAGTCGGCGAAGCCGCCACCCCCTTCGGGGGCGGCGGCTTCGCCTCGGTCACCAACAACATTTTTAGCTAACGTGACCGCTTTGCTCGTGAAGCGGGAGATTTTCGACATGGATCATCGGCAATCTTCCGCTTCAACTCCTTTGAACTACCGAACGAATCCGACGCCGTCTAGTGATTCACCAAAGCCGTATAGACTAGTCACCAATGAATTGATATGCCTTCCCGCAGAGAATTGTTAGCCGGCATCGGCGGTATCCTTGGCGGAAGTGCCGTTACCGGCGGTGGTGCGTACGCATACACCACGTCTACTGAGCCTTCAGGAAAGCGGCCACGCCCCGCGCCCCAGCCGACGACGAGTGCAGTTCACACGACAAGTGCCAGAACGTCGACCTCAACCCCGACTCCGACCCCGACGACTACTACCACACCGACTACAACTCCAGAGTCCACGACGACAACCACCACGACCACTTCGACCCCGACGTGCGATGCAGAAGAGTTCTCCTGTAAAGTCGTCTCAAAGGCGAAGCAACTAGGTCTCCAGGTTCGGAAATCCGTGGTGTTCATCGAGGCGCGTTTTGGTGGATACTCGTTCGGAGGTGCTACCGGGTGGTTCGTAGACTCAGAGGGGTATATTGTGACAAACCACCACGTCGTAGATGGGGCGAAAGAGCTGACACTCTGGACGGCCAACGGAGACGAATACACCCCTACCGTTGTTGGTAAAAACAAATCACCGGACGTGGCGCTCTTGAAGATCGAAGCAAAGAAGCAGCCTACTCTCACAATTGGTTCCTCCGATGGTCTAGAGGTCGATCAACCGATGGTGAGCGTCGGTCATCCGTCCTCCGTTGGGAATTGGATTATCGGTCTCGGTCAATTCACAGGAGCCATTAATTACGAAGAAGCCCCCGACGACCTCGGGTCAACCCTTCCGGGAACACAAGGAAGCAGTGGTTCTCCTGTTTTCTCTATGAATGGAGAGGTTGTGGGCCTCACCTATGGTGGTATGCCGAAGAACGCACGGATGCCTGGTGAAACTCCAGAAGTGACAGATGATAAGGTGTATGAGAAGTTAGATCCAACGCTCTTCTGTAGGAGATTGTTGATTCAGTTCAGCTGCTGCTCTGAAATCGAAGAGGGCAAGGACACCGCGCTAGCGGTGTCCGACACGAATGATTCCGCTGGATGTGTTTGGCTCGGAATCGCTCG
>NZ_JAMQOO010000008.1:0-157891 GCF_031624535.1 Haloferax sp. S2CR25 | reverse complement strand
TCCGCTCACGCTCCCAAGTTTCTTCTAAATCCGTCGCAAAGCACTCGCTGAGCAGGTCTGCGAGCATCTTGACCAACTAACTCAACGACCTGCTCGTTCCTCAAACTGGCTTAACTAGACAGTGCCTCTTCATGCAAACCATCCCAATAGATACACGCCTGATTCAGAACAGGAACACCACCTTCTTCTACATAGTCGGGCTGCTTACCACGGGTTATTATTTCTGTGACACTATCTAGTCGGACCTTTTCCCAGTGTTCCGGTATTTCCATCTTTCTTGGTCCAAGTGAGATGGATTTGAACGTTGAGTGGTCTAATCCCAGCTCTGGGAGAGAGGTGATGTATTCGGAGAACCGCTCATCAGATTTCTTTCGTTCTTGTTCAAGGGTGCTAAGATGCCGAAGCGCAGATGGGACATCAATCTCCTCTTCTGGCTCCGTGGTGTCAACATACCGTTCAACACTCAAGTTACTATCATTCTTTAGAACCTCATCTACGGCAACTATCTGGCTATGGTGATCTTCCTCAGAGTTTGTAAGGTAGGTCTTCGAAATTTTCGTTATTGCTTCATCAGTAAGCAGATTTTGGTTCGAGAGTTCCTCATAAATCTTGACCCCAGACCCACGCAATGTTTGGTCTTCAGCGTAAATAAACTGTATTTTCCTCTCCATTTCTGGGGACTTGTCCTTGTTAAAAATCAAGAGACATCCCGGCGAGTCAGTATTATAAAATAACTTCTCTGGAAGAGTGATAACAGCCTCTATTAAATCATTTTCAACGACCTTCTCACGGATATCCTGTCCAGAATCACGAGTCAGTATTCCGTGATCGATGACGAGTCCAGCTTTTCCACTTTCGCTTAGGCTTGCAATGATCAGTTGAGCCCAGGCCCAATCGCCTCGGTTGGCCCATGGGAGTCCATACGGGAAGCGGTTGTACGGCTCGTTCTCCTCGACCCACTCCTTGCTCCACTTCTTTTGGTTCCACGGCGGATTTGCAACGACACGGTCGAAGACCTCCAGCTCGTCGTGCTCGGTGACGAACTTCGGTTCGGTGATGGTGTCACCCTTCGCGATCTTCGCATCCTGCAGCTCGTGCAGCAAGACGTTCATCTGGCCGATAGCCCACGTATTCAGGTTCTTCTCCTGGCCGTAGAGCGAGATGTCGTCGCGGTCGCCGCCTTCTTGCTCGACGTGCTGGGCGGAGTAGATGAGCATCCCGCCGGAGCCACACGCGGGGTCGTAGACGCGGTCCCCCGGCTCCGGGTCAACGCAGTCAACGAGTAACTGAACGACCTCGCGGGGCGTGTAGAACTCGCCACCCTTCTTCCCGGCGTCGTCGGCGAATTGCCGGATGAGATACTCGTAGGCCCGGCCGAAGATGTCGGGGTCTTCGAGGTCCTCGTTGCGGTAACGGTGCTTCGAGAAGTGCGTGACGAGTTCGTCGAGCGTCGCGTCGCTGAGCCGGTCCTTGTCGTTGAAGTCGACGGAGGTGAGCACGCGGTCGGCGATGGCGTCGTTCTCGTCTTCGACGGCTTCGAGCGCTTTGTTCAGCGTCGCGCCGATGTCGGTGTCCTGTGCGGCGATGTGATCCCATCGGGCGCGGTCCGGAACCCAGAACTCTTCGTGGAGGTCGCGGTCGCCACGAACGGTTCCCTCGTCTACGTCGTACTCCTCGGCAATTTCCTCGGTTTCTTCCTCGAAGCGGTCGTTGATTCGCTTCAGAAATAGCAGGCCGAAGATGTAGTTCTTGTAGTCGGCCGCGTCGATACTGCCGCGGAGGATGTCGGCAGCCTCCCAAAGGTGAGATTCGAGCGTGTCGAGATCGAGGGTCTGCCCGCCCTCGGTATAGCGGAGGAGACTCTCGTCGTCAGAAGCCATATGCCTACGGTCTCCCTTTGGCTTTTTATTACTTTCTGGAAGTCACCAGGTCCCTACGTCCGGCTGTGGGTCTTTCGTAACCAGGAGGAACGTCCAGGGACAGGTATTTGATGGCTCTCTATACAGTCTTGAGTATCAATCATGGCTGGAATTGTCATCTTTACTGCCGGCCGTCAAGACGCATACGAGGACTACGAGAAATCCGTCAAGCAGGGACACGAACTGGATGAAGTCGCTCCCTTCCTCTCTGACGAGGACATCGAGGAACTCGAAGTGACCTCTGAGGACAACCGGGTCCATCTATGGGGAAGCTCCGTACCTGGAAAATGGCAAAACGTGGAAGTGGGTGACGTTGCGCTCGTCTACCATGATGGACGATTCGTATCCCGTGGGCGGGTTATCCTATTGCGAGAGAACTACGAATTAGCTGAACGGCTGTGGAATGACGGCGTCGATCACGACAGATGGGACCCTGATAACCCGTGGAAGTACCTCACGTTTCTAACCGAAGTTGAAGAAACCGACGTGGACGTTGAGGCATTCAATGAACTCGTTGGGTACGACGAAACCTATCGACCCCAAGGGTTCACACGAGTAGCAGACAATCGCCTCTCACGTCTTACTGAGGAATACGATTCCGTTGAGACGGCACTCGCTGAGCTAACAGGTGCTGGTGAAAAGGTTCACCACGTCGACGACGACGATGTTGAAGAGACGCCCGGACTCAAAGAAGAACTCCGTGCTGCGAGTACGGACGGTACCCGCTCAGAGGAGTTTGAGCAGCTTGTCGCGAAAGCGTTCACCCGCCTGGGATGCACTACGAACTGGATCGAAGGAGGTGGGGATACGGATGTCGAGATTAGTTCTCCCATGCACGTCGTAGTCGAAGCGAAGACTCGAAGCTCGGGAAAACTAAATTCACTCGAAGCGACCAATATCGACAAACATCGTCGCCAAAAAGGTGCAGACCACGCAATCGTTGTCGCACCGGCATTTACGCCAAAGGTCATTGAGAACGCAACGACGAATGAACTCACGACACTAGCTGTCGATGACTTGATTGAGCTACTCGACCGCCGGGACCGTTACGCCGTTGCACCGGAGGAAGTGCTTGAATTACTAGCTCGCCCCGGGGCGTTCCAAGATGATCGGCTCGATCTTCTTAATGAGGCTATCGAGAGCCGTGTTGATGCTGGTTCAACTATCTTAGACGTGATTCGTGCCCTTCAACGCGCTGACGGACCCGTTGCAACTGCTGCTGACCTCCGCTGGATCGTCGTTGGAATGCAGGACCCGAGTGACGTGCCCAGTGGCGAAGAGATTACACAGACGCTCCAGTTCTTGAGTCATCCCAGTATCGGAGTAGTCGAGCAAGTTGAGGAGGGGTATAAAATCGTCACAGATTACGAGAACGCGGTAAAGCTCGTGAAATCACTGGACAGAACGATAGAAGCTGTTGAAGAGGAACACGAATAACCGAGAACAGGGAACAACCGTCCTGAGGCACTATCTTACTTCTATGAACCCGGGAGCCACCTGAACTTTCACCAATCTATTTATCTAGCGTATCCGTCAGTATACGTGTGACATCCCACGTTTCGTGCCGTCTCCCGGCGGCTCTCGGAGAACAGCTTGACTCGGCCGCAGCCGAGAACAACGCCTTCCGGTCGGAGCTGGTGCGGCGAGCAATCCGGTACTACGTTCGGGAGAATCCGGACGGTCTCGACGTACTCGACCAATCGCAACGGCGGAGTGCCCGATCCCATTCGACCAATTCCGAGGAGAACAGCGCCACGTCCGGCCCGGAACGGACGACTGCAACCGACCAATCCGGGACGGGCTCGCCCTACGATCCGACGGAGGAGCTGTTTTGAATCCCTCCCCGGAGAACGTCGAGGGTCGGGTGGTTCGGTCCCACAGCTTCGAGCACTCGGTACAGCACCAGGTGAATTGGTCGCACGCCCTTCTGGCGGTGGTCGTGTTGGTCGCGGTGTGGAAGCTCTCAACCGTCGCGGTAGAGACCAAAGACCGGCGAAAAAACCGTGAAATCAAGGGCTGAAATTTGACCAACTTCGGGCCGCCGCCTTGCGGTTTTCTGAAGGGTCTAACAAGAACTTAGACTTATTACAAACCGGGTATACGGATGGATACGTAGGTATACAGGAACGAAACACGACATCGCACGCTCACGACGTGACGCACGTCGTGCCGCAACCAGGCGAGCGAGGTAATGCGCGATTGGTACCCGTGCTACCTCCGCTCGAAACACGGCACGACGGTGATGGGATCGTCGGCCAGGCCGCGAATCCCTATCGGCTATCTGGGCCGATGGGGCTTAAACTTTCGTCGGTCTGCTCGGCGTTCTCCTCATCGTCGGTGTACCCGGCCGGGAACGGGGTACGACCAACACGCAACCCAAATGCCGAGCAACGAAAACGTCTGCGGGCAACGAATCGACTACGAACTCCCCTCCCCAGAGGGCTTCTCGGAAAGTACAGCGGCCCATTACGAACGCGCGTATTCCGAGGTCGAGAACGCTCTCGCCATCATCACCGAAATCCAGAACGAGCGAACTAACGAGGACGGTGAGATAGCCGAACCCCTCTCCCTCACCCAGGTGAGGACCATCCTGGAGGTGGGCACTCCACTGGAGCGGTCTCTGGCGGTCCTGAACGCCTTAGAAGACTCTCCAGAGGGGGCGCTATGAACGAGGAGAACCTCGACGAATTCGTTCGGGAGAACAGCGAGATGCTCAGCCGAGTGCTCGCCTGTGGTAACGAAGAGGCCCGTGCTTACGCCCTCGCTCTGCTCGCTAACTGCGAGGCGTCAGATAGCGTCGAGGACGTTGAGGAACAGCTGGGCCGAATCAAGTTAGAACTGGCCTGAGGAGATGCTAACTCTCCGAAAGGGCGTCGACGAACTCCTGAGCGTCCCCGAAGAGGTCGGGGTTGTTTTCCAGCAGGTCGGTGAGATCACGAGCACGTTTGAAGTCCTCGATGAGCTCCGGCTTCTCTTGGGCGAACCGAAACAGCGCGTCCCGGACCTCCTGTTGCTGCTCGTCGAGAGACTGGATGCCCGCGTGACTGATAGCCTGGTTGCACCAGACACAGGCCGGTTCGTGGCGTGGCGTGTCACGACCGCAGCGGGGACACTCAACCGGACCAATCGGTTCGGGTTCTTCCTCGTCGACCTCGACCCCCTGCATACGTGCGTATTCGTCCTCGGCTTCCCCGCCGAAGCGGGCGACGTAGTGCGCGGTTGCGTCGCTGCCGCGTTTCCGACCCTGTCGGTCCTCGATGTAGGCCTGGTTCATTCCCTTCTCGGCCAACCAGGAGGCGTTCGACTTCCTGAAATTGGTCGGAGTCACCGGCTTCGTGACGCCGGCACGTCGGGCCACGTCGTCGAAGATGGATCTGAAGCGCCGATAGGTCAGCTCCTCCGACTTGCTGAGCTTCGACCAAAGGGGAGCGTCACCGTCGTCGGAGCCCGGATGGTCGGACAACCAGCGCTGAAGGTAGGGAACGCTCGGGATGAGCAGGACAGAGCGTTGTCCCATCTTTCCGTCGACGAAGATGCGAAGGCCGTTCTTCGCGTCGGTCACGTCGCCGACAGTGAGGTCCTGCAGCTCACCACTCCGTGCCCCGGCGTCGAAGGCGACGGCAATCAGGGCGGCGTCGCGAGCGTTCCGCGTCTCTTCGATCATGGGGAGAACGTCTTCTTCCCATTTCAGCATCTCCGAGGGGTTCGGCACCGGGTCGTGGCTGCTCGACGTTCCCGAGGGTACCCATTCGATGCTGTCCGGAATTTCGCTGTCCTCAGAGACACGCCGACCGAAGACCCGGAGCGCCGTCCGGTAGTCGTGATTAGTGTACTCGTTCGTATACGTCTGGTTGATCCAGCGAACGATGTCTTCGGTAGCGCCCCGGTCTTCGAGGGAGTCGGCCAATCCGCCGACCTGCTCGGCGATTCGGGTGCAGTGCCGAAGCAGTTTGTCGTGTCGGTAGTCGGTGTACTCCGACTTCAGGAGGTAGATGGTGTCGCTGAACTGGAGAAGGGCCTCTCGGTCCTCCTCGCTGATTTCGTTGGAGTCCTGGATGCGTTCGCGGAGGGACTCGACTTTGGCGCGTGTGTCGGACATTCCGATAACTTAACATTGAATACAGAGATTATGAAGATGATGTTCACATCCCGGCCTAGGCTCTTCTCGAACTCCAACTGCCGAGCGAGGCGTCTCGTCGCCGAGCAGTTGCCGGATTTCGGTCGAAACTGACCCGCCCCACTCGCACTCTCACTCCTCCCAGTCCCACCACTCCCCATCACCCTCCGAACCCAACACGTTCGCCTTCGAATACCGCTCAGCCTCCGCCTCAGTCAACGCCGTCGCCCACGGAACTCGCTCGCCCTCCGAACCCGGTCCTCGGCTGTCGTACTCCGCGTATTCGACCGTCTTCTCGGCTTCCGGGCGCGACCAGTTGTGCCAGCCGGCGGGGAGCACGTGCGAGCCCATCCGGGTGCGGATAAACGCGGTCCGGGCGTAATTCCGCCACGGACGGCCGAGATACGCCTCGGACACGTCGGGGTCGGCGGTCAGTTCGCAGTCGAGAAAGACGAAGCCGAAGGGTTCGCTCTCCGGCGTTGAGGCCGCCGTCACGTACGAGTCGGCTTTCGAGTGGACGCGGCAGTCCTCGAAGACGGCGGTCGAACCGCCGAAGACGAAGTCGGTCGTCCCCTCGACGTCGCAGTTCGAGAAGTACTGACGCGCGCCCTCGCCGGCCGCGTAGACGGTGTCTTGGTGGCCGAGGAAGCGGCAGTTCTCGAAGACGGCGCGGTCGGCGTCGACGTGGAGGGCGACGGCCTGTCCGACCGGGCCGGCGCTGTTCTCGACGGTCAGGTTTCGGGCGCGGAAGTCGTTGCCGCGGACCTTCAGCGTGTAGGTGAAGAAGGTGCTGTTGCGCCCGCGGTCGATTTTCTCGAAGTGGTCGCCGTGGGTGATGACCGTCTCTGCGGCGCTCTCGCCGACGAGGGTGACGTCGGGGTTCCACGCGTGGACTTCGACCTTCTCGTCGTACACGCCGCCTCGGACGAGGATGCGGATTCGGTCCGGCGGGAACGACTTCGCGCCGTCGATGGCGGCCTGAATCGTCTCGTAGTCGCCGCTGCCGTCCTTGGCGACGACGTAATCGTACTCGTCGGGGTCGTCGGATTCGGCGAGCGTGCCGAGCAACCCGACGGCGACGCCGAGCGAGACCAACGCGAGGGTGAGGGACGCGAGCATGGCGCGTACGTGACGTGCCGCCGATATACGCTTGGGGGATAGCGGAGGAACTCACGGTCGAGTCGGAGACGGGAACGGGCCACCGCTCGCCCGTCCCGTCCCACACGAATATTCGCGATAGACATTTACACGCACGCGCTGTCGCCTGAGCCATGACACGGTTTTCGCGGTTCGGGCCGACCCGCGTCCGGTGGGCGCTCTGGGCGCTCCTGACGACGGGGTTTCTCCTCGTCAGTTTCCATCGCGTCACCTCGGCGGTCCTCGCCGACGACCTCGCGCGGACGTTCGACACGACCGGCGCGGAACTCGGCATGCTCCACGCCTCCTTTTTCTACATCTACGCCGGCCTGCAGCTCCCGGCGGGCATCCTCGTGGACCGCGCGGGGCCGCGCCGGGTCGCCGCCGGCGGACTCGCCGTGATGGCGCTCGGCGTCTTCGGCTTCGCGCTCGCGCCGACCTACGGGGTGGCGTTCGCCTCGCGGGCGCTTCTCGGCCTCGGTGGAAGCGTCCTCTACACGGCGACGCTCCGGTTCCTCGCGAACTGGTACCGGCCGGACGAGTTCGCCACGATGACCGGGTGGACCGTCGCCGCGGCGGGCATGGGCGGCGTGCTCGCGACGACGTCGCTCGCGGTCGCAATCGACGCGGTCGGCTGGCGTTCGGTCCTTCTCGCGGTCGGCGTCGGCGGCGTCGGCCTCGCCGTCGTGACGTACCTCGCGGTCCGCGACCGGCCGCGAGACGCCGGGTTCGACCCCCTCGACGGCGTTCGTCCGCCCGCGTCGTCGGTCGAACTCGGGACGGTCATCGAGAACACGAGGCGCGTCCTCCGCGAGGGCGAGACGTGGCTGATGGGGACGATGCTGTTTCTGGTCTTGGGCACGAACTTCACCGTCACCGGCCTGTGGGGCGTGCCCTACATCGCCGACCTCTACGACCTGTCGGTCCGGACGGCGTCGCTTTTCGTCTTCGTCGGCAACGTCGGCTTCCTCCTCGGGTCGCCCGTGCTCGGGACGCTCTCGGACCGCATCGGCTACCGCACCGAACTCATCGTCGCCTCCTGTGTCATCTTCACCCTCGCGTACGGACTCGTCTTCCTCCTCGTGACGCCGCCGCTCTTGCTCGTCGGCGTCCTGCTGTTCTCGGCGCTGTTCGTCATGGGCGGGGCCGTCATCGCCTTCACGGTCGCCAAGGAGCGCCACGACGCCACCGCGAGCGCGACGGCCACGGGCGCGATAAACAGCATGGGCTACTTCGGCGCGGCGCTGCTCCCGGCGGTGATGGGCCTCGCCCTCGACGCCTACTGGACGGGCGAGACGGTGGCCGGCGCGCGGGTCTACACGCCGACCGGCTACCGCGTCGCGTTCGGCATCGCCACCGCCGCGGGCGTCGTCGCGGTGTGCTGTGCGTACCTGCTCCACCGGCGGGAGTCCCGGACCGACGCGGCCCCGTCGGCGACCGCGGAGCCGACCGACTGAGGAACGTGTCGCTCCCCGCTAACGCAACCGCCTCAGCCCTCGTATCGCGCTAACACGAACGGGTACTGACTCCCGAGTTCGTCGTCCACGACGAACTCGGATTCGACCGCGAACCCGGTCGAATCGAGCGTTTCGTAGGTCTCCTCGATGTCGGGGAAACTCCAGCGCATCTCGACGCCGCTGTCGAGCCAGTCGGGGTTCGACCCGGACCACGCCTCGCCGCCGACGGTCGAAAGCAGGGTGCCGCCGGGCCGGAGGACGCGGGCGAACTCCGCGAACACCCGTTCGTGTTCTGCGATTGGGACGTGGATGACGGAGTAGAACGCGCAGACGGCGTCGAAGGCGTCCGAGCGAACCGGGAGCGCCGTCATGTCGCCCTGCCCGAACCTCGCCGCCGGCACGTCCCGTCGGGCGAGTCGCAGTTGTTCGCGGGAGAAGTCGACGCCGACCACGTCGAAGTCGGCCGCGAGGGCGTCCGTCACGGGCGTTCCCTGCCCGCATCCGGCGTCGAGGACCCGCGCGCCCGAGTCGAGAGCGTCGGCGAGCTCGTCGAGCGCCGCGGGCGCGTCGTCGTTCCGCTGGTCGCGGTAGTCGTCGGCGAGGCGGTCGTACGCGTCTCTGACGGCGCGTCGTTGGTCTGTCATTCTGGAACTCTGGTGAGTTCGACCGCGCGGTCGCCGGATAAGTGTCTTGTCCCGGTCGGCCCGCTCGCGGGCTGTCGGTTCGAGACGGAAGCGACGCTGAAAAACGGAGAATCGGTGGTCGAGACGCCTCGAAAACGGGGAGCCGCTTACCGAAGGTCGCGGACGAACCGCTCCGGTACGTAGTCGACGACGTGGTCGGGTATCGCCGCGACGGCGGTCTCGGCGATGGCGACCATCGGCTTGCGGAGCAGGACGTAGACGCCGGAGACGGCGACCGCGGCGATGACGAGCGTCTCGGCGAGGCCGTCGAACGCGAGGACCGGCGGGACGGCGAAGGCGAGCGTCAGCGCGAGGTCCTCGGGCGCGCCGTCGTAGCGAATCAGCCGCTTCGGGGCGAGCCACCGGCCGTTCCAGTGGTCGTAGACGGCGCGCTCGGAGGTGCCGAGCCACGGCTTGAGTTCGAGGCCGCCGCCGAGCACGTCCGACGCGGAGTGGAGCGCGGCCGCCGCGAGGAACAGCGCGACCGCGAGCGTGGTCGTGGTCGGGTTCAGCGCGGCGACCGCGACTGCGGGCACGGCGAGCGCGCTGAAGTACACGGGGAAGTGGAGAGTCTTCCGGTGGCCCGCGTACAGGTCGAAGTCGGGGAACAGGCCGCCGAGTGCGGCCGCGAGCACCGGGAGCATCCCGGCCTCGGGGACCAGCGCCCACACGGCGGTGCCGAGAACGACACCCGCGAGGGCGTGAGTGGTGGCCATCATCGGTGGAGCGTATGCAATCAGGGCGAAAAACGGTGTCGGTGGTCGTGCTAGCTAGTCACACGCTCAAATTTAGGGCGCTCAGGTCGTAGCGCACCGCAATGGTCTCTCGTCGAATCGAGCGACTGGCGGGGCGGGCGATTCAGGCCGTCATCCTGTGTATCTTCCTCGTCGGCGTCTACACGCGGAACCTGAGCGTCGTCGTCAACGCGGTGCTCGCGCTGAGCGCGACGTTCCTCCCCGCGGTGCTCCGCCGCGACTGGCAGATTCGGCTCCACCCGCTTCTCGGCCTCTGGTTGGCGCTGGCGGTGTTGCTCCACGCCGTCGGCATGCTCGGCCCGTACAACTACATCGACTGGTGGGACCACGTCACCCACACGCTCTCGGCGACCGTGGTCGCGGCCGTCGGTTACGTCACCGCGCGGGCCGTCGACGAGTACACCGAGGCCGTCTACCTCCCCGACCGCTTCATGTTCGTCTACGTCCTGCTTTTCACGCTCGCGGCCGGCGTGTTCTGGGAGGTACTGGAGTTCGGCGCGCGCCTCGCCGCCGAAGCCGTCGGCTCCGAGTCCGTCCTCGTCCAGTACGGTCTCGGCGACACAATCGTCGACCTCATCTTCGACACGGTCGGCGCGGTGCTCGTCGCCCTCTTCGGGACGCCGCCGCTCGCGGACACCATCGATTCGGTTCGGGAGCGACTCGAACGGACCCGACCCTGACGGGGCCATCTTTTAGCCACCCGGTGTGCATACTACTACCATGAAACTCGTTATCGTTGGGTACGGACGTGTGGGCTCGCGGACCGCTCGCGTGCTCCGCGAGGAGGGCCACGACGTGACGGTCGTCGACAACGACGAAAAGAAGGTCGACCGCGCCCGCGACGAGGGGTTCGAGGCCGTTCTCGGCGACGGCGGAACCGAGAGCGTGCTGCGGGAGGCGGGCGTCGAGGGAGCGGACGCCGTCGGCGGACTGACCGGCGACCCGAACGTCAACTTCGCGGCCTGCATGCTCGGCAAGGAGTTCGACTGCCGGACGGTCATGCGCATCAGCGAGGACTACCGGCAGGAGATTTACGAGCGCTACGCCGACGACGTGGACGAGATTATCTACCCCGAACGCCTCGGCGCGGCCGGCGCGAAGACGGCGCTTCTCGGCGGCGACTTCAACGCCATCGGCGACCTGACCGACCAGCTCCGACTGACGACGGTGACCGTCCCCGACGGCGCGCCCGTCGTCGGCCAGCACGTCGCCAACATCGACCTCGGTGCCGACGGTCGCGTCTACGCCCACGGCCGGGAGCGCGAGCCGATGACGATTCCGCTTCCCGGGACTGCCGTCGAGCCCGGCGACCAGCTCGCGCTCCTCACGGAGCGAAACGCGCTGGAGCGAGTCCGGTCGAAACTGCTCGGCTGACCCGACGCAGACGCCGGTCGTCGCGGCCGAGACGCCGCTCTGCGGCGCAGTCTACCTCGGAAAACAGCGCCGTGGTGGCGGCGCCGCGTGTCGTACCGGGGGAAACCAGAACGACGATGGTGGTGGTGGTTTTCGTGCCGGGCGCGCCGGTGGGAGGATGGGAACTGAGGCCGAATGCGCGCCCCATCCTCGGGTACGTACGGGGAACCTTAAATCTGCGTCAGACGGGGGTCACACGCCATCTACACGCAAAATCTGCTGTTATACCGGTGACGAGACCGCGGCTGACGCCCCGCGTTCAGTAGACGAGTTTCCCCTCGACGAACTGGCGGACCCGGTCGTCGTCCGGCGACTCGAACACCGCGTCGGTCGCCCCCGATTCGATGCACGTCCCGCCGAGGATGACGGCCGTCCGGTCCGACACCCGCCGGGCCTGCTGCATGTCGTGGGTGGCGAGCGCGACGGCGATGCCGCGGTCTCTGGCCGCGCGCATCGCCGACTCGATGGCGGCGGTGTTCCGCGGGTCGAGGTTCGAGGTCGGCTCGTCCAGCAGTAACACGTCGGGGTCGGGCGCGAGCGCGCGAGCGATGGCGACGCGCTGGGCCTCCCCGGCCGACAGCGAGCCGGCGTCGCGGTCGACCTTGTCGAACATGCCGACGGTCCGAAGGGCGTCGCCGACGGTGTCTGCGCGCTCGTCGCGGCCGAACAGCCCCGCTACCGCGTCGCGGACGCGAGCCGACCACGGTCGGCGGACGCGGAGCCCGTAGGAGACGTTCTCCGCGACCGTCGTCGAAAAGAGGCTCCGGGTCTGGAACGCCATCCCGACCCGGCGTCTGACCGCCAGCCGGCGAGCCTCCGGGAGGTCCCACACGTCGTCGCCGCCGACTTCGACCGTCCCCTCGTCGGGACGCTCGAACATGGCGAGCAGTCGGAAGAGCGTCGTCTTCCCCGTCCCCGAGGGACCGACGACGGCGAGAATTTCGCCCGGTTCGACGGCGAGCGAGACGTCGTCCAGCACCGCGCCGTCGCCGAAACCGTGGCTGAGGTCGCGGGCCGCGAGCCGAGTCCGACCGTGCCGCGCGCCGGTCGATGTGGAGTCGGACCCGTCGGACTCCCCGCCACCGTGGAGCCCGGCCGTCATCGTCCCCTCCCGTTCCGTCCGGGAGTCCGGTCGCGGAACCGCGCGCCGAGGGCGTTCACGCCGAGGACGAGCGCGAGCAGGATGGCTCCGAGGGCGATGCCAGTCTCGATGTTCCCCTTCCGCGCCTCGACGGTGATGGCCGTCGTGAGCGTCCGGGTGAACGACGTGCTGTCCGAGAAGACGATGTTGCCGCCGACGATGAGCACGGAGCCGACCTCGCTGATGGCGCGGCCGTAGGCGGCCAGAAGCGCCGTGACGATGCCGTACCGCGCCTCGCGGACGACCAACAGCGCCACGTCAGTCGAGGTGCCGCCGGCGGCGAACGCGGCGTCTCTGAGGTCCTGCGGGACCGACTGGACCGCCGACAGCGAGACGCTCACGAGGACGGGAAGCGCGAGGACGGTCTGCGAGAGAATCATCGCCTCGGGCGTAAACAGCAGTTCGAACGCCCCCAGCGGCCCCGACCGGGAGAGCGCCAAGAGCACGACGAGCCCCACGACGACGCTCGGAAAGCCCATGCCGGTCGAGATGAGCGAGGTCACGGCGGACTTCCCGGTGAAGTCGCGAAAGCCGACCAAAAGCGAGATGGGCAGGCCGATTGCGGCGCTGAGCGCGACCGCCGCGGTGCTCACGTACAGCGAGACGGCCGTGATGCTGACGAGGTAGGTGAGGTTCAGGTCGCCGAGGCCGAACACGGTCGGTGGTGGGGTCCGACCGGACTAAAAGTCCTCGGGGACGTGCTGTGCCACCCACGACTCGAACTGCGCGTCGGACACCGACGCCGACGACGAGGCGTTCTCCCCGCCGTCGTAGTTCTCGGGGACGTACTGGCCGAACTGCGGCTCCTCCGAGAGCGCGTTGGGGAAGAACAGCTGGGACCCGTTCGCCGTGTAGTTGCTGATTATCTCCTGTCCCTCGGGCCCCGTGAGGAAGCCGGCGTAGGCCATCGCCAGCGAGTAGTTCACGTCGGGGTACTTCGCGGGGTTCACGGGGATGACGCCGTAGGGGTTCTTCAGGATGGTCGGTCCGCCCTTGAGCGGCCCCTGCACCTGGATTTCGAGGTCGACGTTGTCCTGCGTCGCGAGGAACGTCCCGCGGTCCGAGAGCGTGTACGCGCCCGACTGGTCGGCCTGTACGAGCGTGTCGCCCATGCCCTTGCCGATTTCGCGGTACCACCTTCCCGACGGCTCGACGCCGGCGGCCTCCCAGATGAGCAGTTCCTTCTTGTTCGTCCCCGAGTCGTCGCCGCGGGAGACGAACGTCGCCTCGGCCTCGGCGATGGTCGCAAAGGCGTCGGTCGCGCTCTCCATCCCCGAGATGCCCGCGGGGTCGTCGGCCGGCCCGACGACGACGAAGTCGTTGAACATCACGTCGCGGCGGTTGACGCCGTAGCCGTCCCGGAGGAACTCGTCTTCAGCGCCGCGGGCGTGGACGAGAATCACGTCCGCGTCGCCGTTCCGCGCCGTCTCGATGGCCGCGCCGGTCCCCTGCGAGATGGTCTTCACCCGGGCGTTGAACTGCTCCTCGAACACCGGGTTCAGGGCGTCGAGCAGCCCCGTGTCGTACGTGCTCGTCGTCGTCGCCAGCGTCAGCTCCCGGGTCGCGCCGCTCTCGCCCTCGCTTCGGCTCCCGCCGGAGCCCTCCGCAGTCTCGTTGTTCGCCTCCGGGGGACTCGCGTTCCCCGTGCATCCGCTCAGTCCGAGAACCGCGCCGACACCGGCGGCCTGTAGGAAGCGCCGTCGCTCTATCGCCATGCATTGTGGTTCGCCGAACGGGGAATAACTGTTTCCCATGTGATGTAACCACAACCGATTTCAATCACGGGGATTTGAAACGACCTGAGCCGGAAATCGGTTGCGTCGGATTCTTTTCGAACCCCTCCGTCCTAGCGCACATGAGTTGGGAATCGCTCTTCGCCCGCGCCGCCGCCTACGAGACCACCGAAGCCGACGTCACCGAGGCGCTCCGCGCCCGGCGGGGCGACGATGCCTGAGACGGAGCCCTCGCCCGCGCGGGTCGTCGCCGACGCCGACGTGCTCGCGGCGGACCTCCTCGCCGACGGTCCCGCGAGAGCGGCGCTCGACCACCTCCGGCGGCACTCGTGGACGACGCTCGTCGCCAGCGACCCGCTTCTCGACGACACCGAGGCGGTCGTCTCGTCGCTCGCGGACGCCGACCTCGCGGCCGACTGGCGCGAGAAGGTCGACTCGTGGGCCGAACTCGTCTCCCACCCGGACGGCGACAACCCCGCGCTGGCGTCGGCCTACCGCGGCGGCGCGATGCACCTCCTCACGTTCGACGACCGGCTGAGTTCGGCGCGGGCGGGCGCGGCGCTCGGCGGTCGCTTCCCGGTCAGTATTCGCCATCCGAAGGCGTTCGCGTCGCTGTTCGCGCCGGAGAGCCTCTACGTCGAAGTCGAAGGCGGGTCGTACCCCGGCCCGGACCGCGACCCGCGGGCGTAGTCGCCAGCGCCGGCCGGATCGCCGACCACCCGTCGGCTCAGTCGTTGAGGACGCGCGTCACCGCGAAGATGGCGAGGACGGTCACGAGGCCGAACGCGACGGCGACACCGAGGCCCTGCGAGGCGTCGCCGAAGAACACCGCGATGGCGGCGAAGACGGCGATTCCGTAGCCGCTGGCCGCGCCGGCGGCGACGACGTTCGCTCGGTTCATACGTCCCCGTACGCGCCCGTCGTGCCTGAGTGGCGACCCCCGCGATTGCGGGGAATGACGGGGCCAGGGTCAGCTGTCAATCGGGCGGCGCGCGCGCGGTCGATACCGCTGGAGGGGTCGGTGACGAGGGGAAGGGGCTCGTCGTAGTCGGGGAACATCACGACTAGTCTGTCAACGCCGAACGTATCAAATTGTTCGCTCGCAAACCAGTCTCGACGTTAGTTCCCGTCGCCGTCGGTCCCGGCGCGCTCGACGGTACAGCCGAGCGATTCGAGTTTCGTCGCGGCCGCCGCCACGTCGCCCCCCGGGACGAGCACGTGGTCGGTCGAGTACGCCGACAGCGCGAATATCGAGATGTCCTCCTCGGCGAGCGCGCCCGCGACCCGCGCCAGAAAGCCGACGAGTTCGAACGGCAGGACCATCTCGAAGGTGAGTCGCTTCCAGCCCCGCTCGACGTCGATGGCGGCCGCCTCGTCGACCTGTCCCTCCTCGACAACGACGGTCGTCTCGTTCTCGTCTCGAATCGTCGCGAAGGCGTCCGGGTCGCCCCGCTCGGTCTTGACGACCGCGTAGGTCGCCGCCGAGACGGTCACGGTCCCGCCCTCGAAGAAGTCGCTCGGGTCCATGCGTCTCGGGGTCGCTCCGCCGGGGTAAACGTAGCGGCCGGTGGCGGTGGTCGCCGGCCGCTCCCGTTCAGCGAACTTCCGTCGGACGCTTCGCTACCGCTCGGCGTACTTCCGTCGGACGCTTCGCGCCCGACGACGTTTGCTTCGCTCACTCCGTTCGCTCAGCAAACCACGTCGCGAACTTCGCCAACGCCCGCCCGCGGTGGGAGATGCCGTTTTTCTCCTCGGCGCTCATCTCCGCGAACGTCGCGCCGTCGTGTTCGAAGATGGGGTCGTAGCCGAAGCCGCCCTCGCCGCGCGGCGGGACGATGCGGCCGTTGACGCTCCCCGTAAAGAGTTTCACCGGGAGCGCCTCCGTCTCCTCCGCGTCCTGCTCCGCGCCGCGGGCGGCCGCGACGGTCCGGTCGTCGCGGTCTATCGGGTCCGGACTCGCCTCGAAGGGCTCGCCGTCGCAGTACGCGAGGACACATCGGAAGGAGGCCCGCCGGGGCTCGTCGAGTTCGGCCGCGGCCAGTCGGTGGACCGCCTCGACGCCGAGGGTGTCTTCGACGTACGAGGAGTACGGGCCCGGGAAGCCCTCGAAGCCGTCGATGAAGAGCCCGGCGTCGTCCACGAGCACCGGTTCGTCGGCGTAGCGGTACGCCTCGCGCGCGCCGTGGGCCGCGATGGGGCCGAGGTCGGACGCCTGTACCTCGGTGTAGTCGAAGTCGAGTTGGGTCACGTCGTCGTCGAGGTACGAAAGCGCCTCGCGGACCTTCCCCGCGTTCGTGGTGACGTATCGGAGCATGCCCGCCCCTCCGCGGGCGGACGTGGAAAAGTCGTCGGTGTCGGTCGCTTCGCCTCAGTCGACGATGACTTCGACGGGGCCGTCGTCGGCCTCGGCTTCCTCTTCTGTCTCCTCCGCCTTCTGGCGCTCGTTCCAGAGGAGGCCGCCGGCGACGAGGAGGACGACCCACGACCGCCAGCTCGCGAGGTTCAGCGTGTAGCCGATGCCGAACGGCTTCTCGACCAGCATGCCCTTGCCGGGCTGCCAGTACGACGAGAGCAGTCGACCGGCGCTCGGTCGCTCGAAGTTGTACGGGATGCCGAAAAGCGTTCCGCGCTGCGGTTTGTCTGCCATGTGAGACGAATACGCCGGCTCGGGATAAATCGTTTTGGCCTTCCGGCGAGGTGTCCGCGCCGACTATCGGTACCGGCCGCGGGACTCGACTTCTCGCAACCGGGCGATGACCTCCTCGGAGCCGACGGCCTCGTAGCCCGCTTCGAGCGCGTCGAGAAGCGGGTCGGCGTCGTCTGCGGTGCCCTCGACGCTCTGAGCGAAGACGTGGAGGTCCATCGCGTGGTCCTCGACGTGACCCGTGTGGAAGCCGAGGCCGAAGTCGATGAGGTACACGCGCGGGTCGCCGTCCGGCCCCGCTCCGACCCGGACGTTCCGCGTCGTCGGGTCGCCGTGGACGATACCGGCCTCGTGGAGTCGCGCGAGGTACTCGCCGACGACGCGGACGGCCTCGGCGTCGAGGCGCTCCGCGAGGTCGGCGTCGCCGACCCGCTGGAACGTGATGACGCCCTCGACGGGGTCGATGTCCCGAATGACGGGCGTCCGAACGCCGGCGCGCCGGGCGTCGCTCGTCAGCCGCGCCTCGGCTTTGGTCCGCTCGCGGCGGATTCTCTCGTCCAGTTCCGGGTGGCGGTACGTCTTCGGCACGCGCCGCTTGACGACCTCGTCGGAGCCGATATCGACGGTCGCCTCGGCCCCGCGAATCGCGCCGTCGTCCGTGTGGGCGCGAGCGACCGACTCGTCCGCGCCGCGCCACGTCACGGCCACTTGGTCGGGTCGGAAGTTCGGGTCCACGGTGGACTCCTCGACCGCGAGCGTGTCGCCCGCGGCGAGCATCCGCGCGCCGAGGGCGGCTATCATGCCTGCGTTGTCGCGGAGGAACCGCGGTTCGGGCGCGTAGAACTTCGCCCCGCGCTGGTCGCACATCTCCGCGAGCATCTCGCGCAGGCGGGCGTTCTGGCCCACGCCGCCGCCGAGGACGAGTTCGTCCGTCCCCGTCAGCGACAGCGCGCGCTCGGCCACCTCGGCGAGCATCGCGAAGACGGTCTCCTGGAGGCCGGCGCAGATGTCGGGGACGGGCGTGCCCGCGTCCGCCTCGTCCTTCGCGGCGCTCATGATGCCGGAAAACGAGAAGTCCATCCCCTTGACGACGTACGGCAGTTCGACGTAGTCGCCGTCCGCCGCGGCCGCCTCGACCTTCGGGCCGCCGGGGTGGGTCCAGCCGACGTGGCGGGTGAACTTGTCGAGAGCGTTGCCGACGCCGGTGTCCATCGTCTCGCCGAGGACGCGGTAGCGACCGTTGTGGTAGCCCAAGAGGTGGGCGTTCGCGCCCGAGGCGTTCAGACAGACCGGGGAGTCGAAGCCGGACTGGTAGCGACCGATTTCGAGGTGCGCGACCATGTGGTTGACGCCCAGCAACGGCACGTCGAGCGTCTGGGCGACCGACCGGGCCGCCGTGCCGACGATGCGGAGACACGGCCCGAGACCGGGGCCGCGGGAGAAGGCGACGCCGTCGACGACGGGGCCGTCGCCGTCGTGCCGCGCCGCGGCGTGTTCGAGCGCGGTCTCGACGACTTCGGGGACGGCGCTCCCCATGTGTTCTGCGGCCTCGCGCGGGTGGATGCCGCCGCTGTCCGGCTGGTAGGGGTCAGATTCGATGAAGACGTGGTCGGCCGCGGGGTCGGGCGTCCGCCCGGTCCCGGAGCGGAGCGCGTCGGGGTCGTCGGTCTCGAAAACCGCTGCGCTCGCGGCCCACGCTGTACCTTCGATTCCGAGAATGCGCATCGAGTGTGAAGAAACGACGGTTCGAAGCCGGGATTACGCCTCTTCGGCTTCGACTTCGGCGTCGGCGTCGGTGATCTTGTTGCGTTCGAGCATGTGGTCCTGTTCGACGTCGCGCGCGAACTCGGGGCTCTCGTAGACCTTCGCGTAGCCCGCGGTCTTGCGCATGCCGAACTTCGTGTCGAGTTCGTGGACGACGACCTCGTCGGAGTCCTTGTTCAACTTGGCCGCGAGCGAGTCGCGGACCGACAGACGAGACGGCGTCGCTTCCTCGTGGACGATCTCGAATCGAACGTCCGTCCGGTGCAACATGGGGTTCTCCTCCTCGGAGATGATTTCGATATCCATGGTTCAGTTACCTGTAATTCCCCCCGAAGCAAGTAAAAGGATTTCGAAGGGACGAGCGCGCCCGCGTCTCAGGCGTCGATGGGGGCGACGACGGCGTCGAAGTCGCCGTCGAACCGCGCGAGGAGGTCCCGCATCTCGGTCTTGGTCGCGTCGGTGACGGCGACGCGGACCATTCCCTCGTCGGGTTGGCCGTAGACGACCGTCGAGCCGACGGGCGCGGCGAGCACCGCCGGGAGCGTGGCGAGGTCCTCTTCGCCCGCGACGAGCAGCGTCGTCGGCTCGGGGTCGTCGAGCGCGGCCACGAGCGCCTCGACGAGGGCGACGGAGACGGTTCCCGGTTCGTTTTCGACCTCGACGAGGCGGCCGGTCTCGACCGCCTGCCGAATCTCCTTGCCGACGGCCTCGCGTTTCGTTTTGCCGTCGACGACGGCCACGTCCGGCGGGCGACCGGCGCGGCGGAGGTGGAAGGTGACGACGTCGCCGACGGCGACGAGCGGCGCGCCCGCGCCCTCGCTGGATGCGTCTGCGAGGAGGTCGTCGGCCTCGGTGTACACCGGGCCGAACGGCTCTTTGAACGCCGCCCGAAGCGCCGCCGGCAGGGTGAGCATCCTCAGCGGACCTTGAGCGCGTAGCCGCCGGGTTCGGTGACGTTCATCTCGGTGGCGATTTCGCTGTCTTCGGGGTGGGTGATGACGACGTAGCCCGCCCAGTCCTCGGTGAGACTGCTCGACCCGCAGTTCTCGCACGTCTGTTTGTCCGGGTCGTTGACGAAGTGGCACTCGCGGCAGGCGAGACGGGGCTTCGCCATCAGTTACCCTCCGCCGAGGCCTCGCTCTGCTGGCGCTTCGATTCGAGCCAGCCGTGCTTGCCGAGCCCCGGCTGTTTGGCCGTGAGGCCGATCTTCGAGTCGCGCGGGTTGCGCTCGTCGATGCTCTTGGTGACGATGCGGGCGCGCACCTCGTCGTCGACGGCGAGCGTCTGGTTGGACTCGGTCGACGCGAGCTGCTGGTTCTCGCCGTCGTAGGCGAGGTATTCGTCGGATATCTGCGAGACGTGCAGCAGCCCGTCGACCGGGCCGATGCCGACGAAGGCACCGAACTCGACGACCTCGACCACGATGCCGTCGACGACCTCCTGCATGTCGGGGTCGTAGGTGATGGCGTCGAAATCGGCCTCGTAGTAGACGCCGGGGCGGTTGGGCAGCACGGTGCCCTCGCCGATGTCGTTGACGTTCACGACGCTCACGACGCTCCCCACGTCCTCGTCCATCCGTCCTTCCAACTTGTCCTGCAACAGTCGCTTGACCCGCTCGGGCGTCACGTCGCCCAGGTGTCGGGGTGGGACTTCGACTGTATCTTTGAGTCGTACCCGTTTGTACATAGTTTCGTTAAGGTTCCGTGATTGCCAGCGTGGCGTGCCCCCGGATGCCGACGACGGGAATCCCGCAGTCGAGCACCCGGTCACGGAGGGGCTTGTCGTTCGTGACGACGTAGTCGACCTCGCCCGATTCGGCGAGTTCGACGACCGCGTCGTCGGCGTACGTTTCCTCGGTTTCGACCGCTCGGCACCGGGTCGCCAGGTCCGCGCCCACGCTCGCCGCGACGCCTTCGGTCCCGCCGCCCGACGAGAGCTTCTCCAGCTCGTCGAGGACGGCCGTGGGGACCACGAGGTCCGCGTCGGCCGCGAGGAGCCGGTCGAGTTCGTCGAACACGCGGACGTCGAGTTCGACCGGCATCATGAGCGCGTTCGTGTCCATGACGACTACGGTGGCGGTCACGTCACTTGAGCGTCCCGATACCGATGAGCCGCCAGCGAGCGCCCACGCGACGGTTGATGGCTATCTTCGCTCCCTCGGCGGCGCAGACGGGGCGCTTGAGCGAGACTTCCGCCTCGCCGCTTCGCGCGCTCGTCACCGCGCCGACCGTGGTCGCGGTGCCGACGGTGAGCATCAGGGGCTCGCCGGTGGATATCTCGTCGATACCCTCGTCTTCCTCGCCGCCGACGACGCGGTCGAGCAGTTCCACGTCCATGGTGAACTGCTCGCGCGTCGGCGGGAGCGTGCCGGGCTCGCCGGCGACCTGTCCCGCGAGCGCGTCGCCCTTCGTGAAGCTCGGGTCGAGACCGGTCCCGACGCCGCAGAGACCGCCGGGGCGGACCTCGTCGACCATGTTGCCGCCCGCCTGCAGCGAGCGGACCTCGGTCGTGATGGAGCGCCACTCGGTCTGGCCCTCCTCGTCGACCTCGCGGCCGGGACGGAGTTCGAGTTCGTCGCCTTCGTCGAGCTTGCCGGCGACGACGCTGCCGCCGATGACGCCGCCCGAGAGTCCCTCCCAGGTCGTCCCCGGGCGGTTGATGTCGAAACTGCGCGCGACGAACATCCGGCTGTCTTCGGTCTCGTCGCGGTCGGGCGTCGGAATCTCCTCCTCGATGGCCTCGATGAGGAGGTCGAGGTTGACCTCCTGTTGGGCGCTGATGGGGACGATTGGCGCGTCCTCGGCCACCGTTCCCTCCACGAACTCCTTGATCTGTTCGTAGTTGTCGAGGGCGCGCTCGCGGTCGACGAGGTCGACCTTGTTCTGCGCGATGACGATGTTCTCGATGCCGATGATATCGAGCGCCATCAGGTGCTCGGCCGTCTGGGCCTGCGGCACGTCCTCGGTCGCGCTCACGAGCAGGATGGCCCCGTCCATGATGGCGGCACCAGAGAGCATGGTCGCCATGAGCGTCTCGTGGCCGGGCGCGTCGACGAACGAGACGGTACGGAGTACGTCCGTCTCCTCGCCGTCTTCGGTCTCCTCTTCGACCGTGTAACACTCCGGCGCGTCGGCGCCGGGAATCTGACGGAACGTCGCGTCGGCGTACCCCAGCCGGATGGAGATACCGCGCTTCATCTCCTCCGAGTGCTGGTCCGTCCACGAGCCGGACAACGCCTGGACGAGCGTCGTCTTTCCGTGGTCGACGTGACCGACGAGTCCGATGTTCACCTCCGGTTGTTGTGGGTTTTTCGTCACCATTGACCTCCTGAGAGTAATCTTGCGTGAACTTGGCTCCGAACGACTGATAAAGGTGCTGTTCTCGGAGCGGCGGCGCTGTGGCCGCGTCGGGCGGTCACACACCGCGCGCGGTGACTCAGCGGCGTCTCCCGGTCCCGGCGACGCTCCGAAAAATGGTTCGTCGTGCCCCCCAGCACGACGGTTCGCGGACCGATTCGAGTAACCCCTCGAACCGCTGTCGGCCCCCGGCTTCGCCGGTTATTCAACGCCCGCGACGAGCGACTGAAGCTCCTCGCGGTAGGCGTCGGGCGTGAGCCCGAGGTCGATGTCGACCGAGACCTCGATGGCCTCGGTCGGCTCCTTGGTCACGCTGAGTTCGATGTTCTCGCCGGGGTGTGCGCCGCCGGCGACGAGAATCGTCCCGTCGTGTTCCCAGACGGCCAGCATCCCGCTGACGTCGAACTCCTGGCCCTCGATGGTGAACTCCCGTTCGTCGGTGAACGGGAACGTAATCTCGTCGAAGGCGATGGTGGCCTCGTACTCGGTCACGCGCGCCGACTCGCCGGTGTCGACCGTCGTCGACCGCGTGCCCGTCTGTTCGATGTCCGTGACGTCCACGTCTTCTAACTGTCCCTCGTAGTTCTTCCGCGCGTGGTCTTCGACCAAGTCGACGACCGTCCCCCGGACCTCCTTCGGGAGGTTCGACAGGCTCGGGTCGAGCGTCACGCGCGTCGCGAAGAACAGCGAGAACTGCCCCTCGGCCTGCCCGAGCGTCTTCTCCTTCAGCTCCTCCGAGAGGTCCATGTCCTCGTAGACGACCGTCTCGAACGCCGCGGAGACGCTCGCCGGACCGATCGACTGCTCGAAGGCCGGGTCAAGAGAGTGTCCCCCGATGTACTCCCAGCCGCCGGCTTCGAGCGCCGCCTCGGGAACCTGCGGCGGTGCCCGCGCGGCGCTCGCGGTCATTCCGGAGCTACAGCCCGCGAGACCCGCGAGTCCCGCGCTGGCCGCGATACCGAGGTACGCTCTCCGCCTGATACTGTGGGTTTCGTTGTTTTCCCCCTTCATCGGTCAGTACTGCCGCGCTCTGTCTCAAATAGGTACCTCCCCGAGAATCAGATGCGAGAACACCGACACGACCCGGCGGCCGTGGGAGCGACCTTTTTGCCGCTCCGTCTCCGAGCGCCTCACGTGCCCGCACCGGTGTCGTCGCCCTCGGAGTTCGCCTTCGAACTGGCGCTCTGCGCCCACCTCGAACAGACGACGGACTGGCTCCCCGCGCGCCAACTCGGCGCGTCGGTCGCCTCGCCGGGGAGCCGCATCATCGACGTGTGCGCCGTCGTCCCGGGGCCGGGATTCGACGAGCGCGCCCGCATCACCGACCGCGCGATTCCCGCGGCAGCCATCGAGAGCGACGTCGGAGCCGGGAGCGCCGTCTTCTGGCGCGACGGCTTCGACTGCCGTCCCGGCCGCGCCCGACGCGCCACCGACCGCGCCGTCGACGTCGGCTTTTTCGAGTCCGAGCGCCGCCGGAGCAGGGAGTACGTCCGCCGCGCCGCCCGCTATCCCGACGACTGGTTCGCCCGGCTCGTCGGCATCGAGAACAAACCCGACCTCGGGACCCCCGGCGACCTGCTCCGACAGCTCCGCCTCGACGCGAGCCTCGCGGTCTTCGACGAGGTGATTCTCACGACCGAGAGCTACGTCACCGGCGCGCACCTCAACCGCATCCCCGAGGAGGTCGGCGTCTGGCGCTTCGACCCCGACACCGGCGACCGGGAGGTCGTCCGCGACCCCCGCCCGCTTTCGCCCGACTCGACCGGCGTCGAACCCGTCGAATACCACTCGCTGCACACCGACGTGGCGCTCGTCTCGCCCGCCGAAAAGCGAACCGCCCGCCTCCGACTCGCCGAGCGCGCCTACGGAAAGGGATGGCGCGCGTACGACCTGCCGGGCTGTGCCAACGCCCGCGTCGACGCCGACGGCCGCCCGGTCTGCGCCCACTTCGGCCGCGTGGTCGACCCCGGCTCCGAGTGCGGCGCGGACTGCCCGGCGTTCGAGGCGGCCGACCCGCCCGAACTGGACCGCGACGGCCTCCGCGAGTCGCGGACGGGCTGGATTGCCGACCCGCCCGGCGCGGTCCGCAGACAGTCGGGACTCGACCGGTTCGTCTGACAGAGACGCCGGGGCGTCGAAGCGACCCTCACTCCGCGTCAGCCCGCCGCTCCATGTAGTTCCAGTAGGTGACGAGCGCGACGCCGATGACGACGACGAGGGCGAACTGCAGGGCGGCCCCGAAGAAGTCGAGTCGCCCCGTATCGAAGTAGGTTAGGCCGAAGTTCGTCGCGGCCGCGGCGAAGCCGGCGACCACGAGGTACTTGAACGCCTTGTCCTCGGCGATAGTTCGGAGCTTCACAGTTCGTACACCTCGCCGTCGACCGCCAGCGGGTCTTCGAACGCCTCGTCGGCGGGGTAGTAGTGCGCCACGTGGACGAGGCGCGTTTCGTCGGCGTCGAGTTCCTCGCCGAGCGCGATGGCCCCCTCGCGGGTCATGTGCTTCGTGCCGAAGGTCCGCGCGACCCCGTTTTCGTCGTAGTCGTCGCCGCCGATGGGGTGGTACTCGCAGACCGACGCGGGGACGATGGCCTCGGCGAGGAGCAGGTCCGGGTCGCGGAGCACGTCGCGGGACTCCTCGGGGATGGCGTAGGTGGAATCGCCCGAAAGCGAGAGCTTCGCGCCCGTCTCGGGGTCCTCGATGGCGACGCCGTAACAGACCAGCGGCGGGTGGACGACCGGCACGAGCGTCACGTCGAGGCCGCAGGCGCGGAACGACTCGAACGGCGTCCGGTCTTCGACCGAGATGCGGTCGAGGTAGTCGAACTTCGAGCGAATCGCGTCGGCGACGCTCTCGCCTGTGACCGGGTCGACCTCGTCGGCGGCGTGGACCGAAAGGTCGTCGAGGAGGCGGTAGACGTTCCCGAGGCCGTCGAGGTGGTCGAAGTGGATGTGGGTGACGAGCGCCTCGTCGGGAAGCGGCACCTCCTGCGTGAGAAACTGGTGGCGGAAGTCGGGGCTGAAGTCAACGAGGAGCGACTCGCCGGTCCGCTCGTTTTGCACGTGGACCGAAAAGCGCGTCCGCTCGATGCCTCGCTCGCGGGCCGCGAGGCAGGTCTCGCAGTCGCACCCGACGGTGGGCGTGCCGGTCGTGTCGCCGGTCCCGAGGAGGGTCACGCGCATTGACTCAACCACGGGGGCGGCGAGGTATAAACGTGGCCGACCGCGGCGAGTCAGGACCGGTACATCTGCCGGAATTCGACCACGGGGTGGAACGTCGCCGAGAGCGTCGTCGCTTCGAACTGGAAGTCTGCAGTAACCGTACGCGGAACCGCCGAGACGAGCGCCTCGAATTCGACGGACGGCGTTCGCGTTTCACCGCTCCGATTCGGCCACACCTCGTAGCCGAGCATCACTCGCCTCGCCTCTCCGTCGTCGTATCCAATCCCTCGGCTGATGTTATCTAACGACTCCACGCCGAGTCGCTCTCGCACCGTCGTCATCGCCTCGGCTCCCGCGACGGTCCCGCCGACTCGCGTCACCCACGACGATGCTGGTTCGCGCTCGTATACCGGCTCTTTCGTCGTACCCGACTCGTTCACGTGTTTGCGATAGCCGGTGCGTCGTCGAACCTCCGAAGTATCCGGATAGTAGTCGTACTTCGACGACCCCCGGTAGTCGCGCGAGAGTGTAATCGGGTCTCCAGTGGCGGGCGCAGGGTTCGACTCGGGTTCGGGAAGGGGCGTCGCGGTGGACGGTTTGGGGTCCGATGTACATCCGGAGAGCGCCGTCAGAACCCCGCCCGCCGCGACTGTCCGAACGAATCGGCGTCTACTGGAGGGCATCGGCTCGTCGTTTGCGGTCCACTAGTAAATGTTTTGTCAGAAAAGCGGCCTTACTGCGCCGCGCCGGCGTCCTTCTGCGTCTCGCCCTCGTGTTCGTCCGCGTGGTCGTGGTCGTGACTGTGGTCGTGACCGTCTCCGGACGCCGACCCCGCGACGAGTTCCGACGAGTCGGACATCATGTCGAGGTTCTTCAGGTTGTCGCGCTCCTCGAAGTCGGCGACGGCCTCAAGCAGGTCCTCCTGCGTGAGTTCCATCCGCTCTTCGGTGAGCGCTTCGAGGACGGCCTCGCGGAGGACGAGTCGGAGGTCGGAGCCGGTGAGGCCCTCCGTCACGTCGGCGATGGCCGAGGGGTCGAACTCGTCGATGTCCATCCGGTTCGTGATGACCCGGAGGATGTCGGCGCGCATCCCGCGGTCCGGCTTGGGGAAGTTGACGATCTCGTCGAAGCGCCGCCACGCCGCCGAGTCGAGCTGGTCGGGGTGGTTGGTCGCGCCGATGAGGATGACCTCGTCGCGAATCAGCGAGATGTCGTCGATGCTCTTGAGCAGCGTGTTGACCGCGCGCTTGAGCGCCGCGTGCTCGTCGGACCGGCGGGTCTTCGCCACCGAGTCGAACTCGTCGATAAAGAGGATACACGGCGACAGCCGCTTTGCGACCTCGAAGGTCTTCTCGACGTTCTTGGCCGTCTCGCCGAGGTACTGGCTCGTTATCATCGAGAGCTTCACCTCGACGAACGGGAGGCCGAGCTCGTGGGCGAGCGCCCGCGAGACGGTGGTCTTGCCGGTCCCCGGCGGCCCGACGAACAGTATTTTCCCGATTTCGCGGAGGCCGATGTCCGCGAGGTACTCGCGGTGCTCGATGGCCTTCATCAGCTTGTGAATCTCGCCCTCTTGGTCCGTCGTGAGCACGAGGTCGTCGAGGGTCATCTCGATTTCCTCGGGCGCGCGGACCTGCACGAGGTCGAGCATCTCCGCGTCGTCCTCGTCGTCGAAGTACTCGTCGAGCAGGCTGTCTATCCACACGCGGTCGGCGTGAATCGGCCGGGTCTGTTCCCTCGCGTCCGCGTGGGTCACGTCCACGTCGTCGCGGTCCTCGACCGACTTGGCGACGGTCGGATTCGTCACGAGCCGGTCGTGGTCGGCTCGCTTGACGAACCACTCCAGCGCCATCTCGGGTTGGGTCAGCGAGAGACGCCCGGAGAACTCCTCACGCTGGGTGAACATGAGGTCTGAAATCGCGTCCCAGGGGTGTTCGACGCCGGTCGCCTTCCGCGCGACGGACTCGGTCACGACGAGCGGTCGCTCGATGCCGCCCATCGACGAGTCGTCCTCGTCGCCGTCGTCCTCGGCGTCCGCCCAGAAGACGCGCCGATACCGCGGGGGAAGGTCGTTTTCGTCAAGCGTTCGGTCGTCAGTGTAGAGGTGGGCCGTCAGCAGAAACTCGACAACCTCGAGCGCCCGTTCACTCATCCCCCAGAAATTGCCCGGGGAGACGCATAAGAGCGTCGGAGCGCCGCCGGGAGCCGCGCGCGACCGAACTGGCTCGATGGCAAGGAACGAGACGCTGAACCGCTATCGGATATTAATTCCAGAAAAATAATTCAAAAATATATTCTAAAACGGATTGATTACGTGATTATATTCCTTCTATTCGATTGTATATTGGTTCTTTCTTCAGAACAATTGGGAAAAATATGTCTTCGTAAACGATTAGGTCTTTATGGTTATCTTCCGCCACTGTGAGCCAAGAAAGTGAAATGATATTCACGAACGGCACGGGATACTTGCCCGAATGCGGTACATTCGACGCGGACGGTAGGTGGTGAATCGCGTGGCGAAACAAGTCCCGACGACCTGCATGCGCTGTGCGGTCGGCTGCGGTCACGTCCACCTCGGCTCGGACACGGCGTACGGTCTCGACGCGGTCCGGGGCGACCCCTCGCACCCCGTGAACAACGGGCTGGCCTGCGGCCGCGGCATCCGCGAGTCGGCAGACCCGGACGGGTCGTGGCTCACGCGACCGCTCGTCAGGGAGAACGGAGAACTCCGGCAGACCTCGTGGTCCGACGCGCTCACGCGCGCGGGAGACGCCATCAACGACGCGATGGCCGACGACCCCGACGAGGTCGCCGTCCTCGGGAGCGGCCAACAGACGAACGAGGCCGCTTACGCCCTCGGAAAGCTCGCCCGCGGCGGTATCGGCACCCGGAACTACGACGCGAACACGACGCTCTGCATGGCGAGCGCCGTCACGGCCTACTACCGCGCCTTCGGGAGCGACGCGCCGCCGCCGACCTACGACGACATCCCCGAGGCCGAGACGCACCTCGTCTGGGGGGCGAACCCGGCGGTCGCCCACCCGGTGATGTTCCGGTGGATACGCCAGTCGGCCGACGACGGCGACCTCGTCGTCGTCGACCCCGTCGAGACGAAGACCGCGGCGGTCGCCGACGACCACGTCGCCATCGACCCCGGCGGCGACCTCGCGCTGGCGCAGGCGATTCTCGGACGCCTCGTCGAAACCGACTCCGTGGACGAGGCGTTCGTCGAGGAACATACCGAGGGGTTCGACCGCGTCGTCGACGAGCTCCCGCCGGTCGAGGAGGCGGCGGCGGACGCCGGCGTCACCCTCGACGAGGTCGAGAAACTGGCGTCGCTCCTCGACGCGCCCACGCTCGTCTACTGGGGCATGGGCGTCAACCAGAGCGTCCGGGGCACCGCGACCGCCGGCGCGCTCGTGAACCTCTGTCTCGCCTCCGGGAACCTCGGCCCCGGGTCCGGTCCCTTCTCGCTCACCGGGCAGGCGAACTCGATGGGCACCCGCGTGGTCTCCTCGAAGGGGACGTGGCCCGGCCACCGACCGTTCGAACACCCGGACCACCGCCGGACCGTCGCCGAGGCGTGGGACGTGCCCGTCTCCCGGCTCCCCGACGACAGCGGCCCGGGGCCGGTCGGCATGTTCGAGTCGTCGCCGTCGGTCGTCTGGACCGTCGCCACCAACCCGCTCGCCGGGTTCCCGGACGCGACGGCCGCCCGCGAGGTCCTCGAAGACTCGTTCCTCGTCGTGCAGGACGCCTTCCGGTCCGAGACGGTCGAACTCGCCGACGTGGTGCTCCCCGCGGCGACGTGGGGAGAGTCCGAGGGGACCACGATGAACATGGAGCGGACGGTCTCGCGGGTCCGCGCGGCCACCGAGACGCCGCCGGGCGTCAGGCAGGACCTCGACATCATCGCCGACGTGGCCGCCCGCGTCGCGCCCGGACTGCTCCCGAGGCCGTCGGTCTCGCCGAGCGACCTGTTCGACGAGTTCGCCGCGCTCACCGAGGGGACCGACGCCGACTGCTCGGGACTGTCGTACACGCGACTCGACGGCGAGCGCGCCGTGCGCTGGCCCGCGCCGGACCCGACGAGCGAGGGCGGCTACCGCTACTACGACGCCGCCGAGGAGTCCGACGACCCGACGTGGTCGTTCCCGACGCCGTCGGGGAAGGCGCAGTTCAGCGCGCTCTCGGGGCCGTCGCTCCCCGAACCCGCCGACGAGTCGTACCCGCTGACGCTCACGACCGGCCGCGAGGCCGACGGGTACAACACCGGCGTCCGCACGCGAAGCGACACGCCGGACGAGCCGGTCGCACGCGCGCACCCCGACACAATCGACGCGCACCGCGACGCGGTCGCCGACCCCGAGGGCGACCGCCGAACCACCGTCGTCTCCCGCCGGGCGTCGGTTCCGGCGACGCTCGACCCCGACGACGCCGTCCCGCCGGGCCTCGTCTGGCTCTCTATCCACCATCCCATGACCAACCGACTCACCAGCCCCGCGGTCGACCCGCAGTCGAACGAACCGAACTTCAAGCAGTGCGCCGTCCGCCTCGAACACCCCGAGACGACCGCGTCCACCGACCTCCTCGCGGCCGAGGTGAGCGACTGATGGCGCTCGTCGCCGCCGGCGGACGGCCCCGCGAACCCGGACGCACCGCCGCCTGAGAATGGCCGACGCGTCGCACCCACACCTCGACACCGGCCGCGCGGGTATCATCCTCGCCGGCGGCCGCTCGACCAGATTCGACGGCATCGACAAGGCGACGGCCACCGTCGGCGGCCAGCCCATGATTCACCGGGTCGCCGCCTCGCTCGACCCCGTCGTCGACGAACTCGTCGTCAACTGCCGCGCCGAACAGCGGGACTCGCTCGCCGGCGCGCTCTTGGACTTCGACGTCCGGTTCGCGGAGGACGCACACCCCGACCGGGGCCCCGTCTTCGGCCTGCGAACCGCGCTGCGGGCGACGAGCGCCGAGTACGCGGCGGTCCTCCCGACCGATATGCCGCTGGTTCCGAGCGGGTTCATCTCGCACCTCTTCGGCCGCCTGCAGGGCGGCGCTGGCATCGTCCCGCGGGTCTCGGAGACGACCCAACCGCTCCCCGCGGTCGTTCACTGCCGCGCCGGCGAGGTCGCCTGCACCGATACCATCCGCGCCGGAGACGACCGCCTGCAGGCCGTGATGTCCGCGCTCGACGTCACGGTCCTCGACGACCGCGAAGTGGAGGCTCACGCCGGGACGCACGCGTTTCACAACGTGAACTCCTTCGACGACTTGCGCGCGCTCGCCGCTCGTCGGTGAGCGCGTTCGAGCCCCATACCACATTATCGTCCATTATATTCAATTGTGGTTATCCAATAATCACTCGACTATCTGCCCAAAGTACAACCTTATATTCGGAATATTCGGTTATAGAATGGACGAATGCGCCCTATTGGGTCAATTTCTAAAGATTCTCAACGAATACTCTTATGAACCTCTGTCGAGTCGTGTTATCACGAAACATGACCAAGTTCGCAAACAAACGCACAGGAATAGTGGATAATTGCCCACTGGTGGTCGGAAATGGCGAGTAAGAAGGAAGCGTGGAAGTCGGAGCTCTACGGCGACGCGGTCCGCGAGAAGATAGAGGAGTTCGCCGAGAAGGGCGTCGACGCCATCCCCGAGGAGGAACGGGACAAGTGGTTCACCCGCTTCAAGTTCTGGGGGGTCTTCCAGCAGCGGACGGGCCAGGACTCCTATTTCATGATGCGGCTGACGAACGCCAACGGCGTCCTCGAACCGGGACAGCTCCGGGCTATCGGCGAGGTCGCGCGGGACTACGCCTCCGGCCCCGTCGAGAACCCCGAGTTCGGCGACGCGTGGATCGACCTGACGACGCGCCAGTCGATTCAGCTCCACTGGCTCGAACTCGAAGACATCCCCGAGGTCTGGGACAAACTCGAAGCCGCGGGCGTCTCCTCGCGGTCCGCGGGTGGCGACACGATGCGGAACATCACCGGCTGTCCGGTCGCCGGCCGCGACAAGCACGAACTCGTCGAGTCCCAGCCGCTCCTCGACCGCTTCCAGGAGGACCTCCGCGAGAACGACGCGCTGTCGAACATGCCGCGGAAGTTCAACATCAGCGTCACCGGCTGCCGCGAGGGCTGCGCGCAGGACTCGATAAACGACGTGGGGCTCGAACCCGCGGAGAAGGAAATCGACGGCGAGACGGTCACCGGCTTCAACGTCCGCGTCGGCGGCGGCCTCGGCTCCCGCAAGCCGCGCGTCGCCCGCGACCTCGACATCTTCGTCGCCGACGAGGACCGCGCCTACGAGGTCGTCCGCGGCTTCGTCGAACTCTACCACGAACACGGTAACCGCGACGTACGGGCCCGCGCCCGCAGTCGCTTCTTCGTGGACGAGTGGGGCACGGAGAAGATTCGCGACCTGCTCCAGGAGGAGTACGTCGACTTCGAACTCCGGTCTGCGGGCGAGAACATCCGCGACGAGTACACCTACAACGCGGGCCGCCCGGAGTCCGCGGGGAAACACGACCACATCGGCGTCCACGAGCAGGCCAACGGCGACTACTACGTCGGTCTCAGCGTCGCGGTCGGCCGGCTCACGGCCTCGGACGCCATCGAACTGGCCGACATCGCCGACGAGTACGGCTCCGGCGAGGTCCGGCTCACCCGCCGGCAGAACCCGCTTCTGATGGACGTGCCGGAGGAGAAGCTCGACGACCTGCTCGCAGAGCCGCTCCTCGGCAAGCACACGCCCGTGCCGAACCCGTTCCAGCGCGGCACCGTCGCCTGCACCGGCACGGAGTTCTGCTCGCTCGCGCTCACGGAGACGAAAGCCCGGACCGCCCGGATGCTCCGGTGGCTCCGCGACAACGTGGACGTGCCCGACGACGTGAGCCAACTGAAGATTCACTACTCCGGCTGCACCGCCGACTGCGGGCAGGCGAACACGGCCGACATCGGCCTGTTCGGTATGCGCGCCCAGAAGGACGGCGAGATGGTCGAGGCGATGGACATCGGCGTCGGCGGCGGCATCGGCGAGGAGCCGTCGTTCGTCGAGTGGATTCAACAGCGCATCCCGGCCGACGAGGTTCCGGGCGCAATCGCGTCGCTCGTGGAGGCGTTCGCCGAGCGCCGCGAGCCCGGACAGACGTTCCGCGAGTGGGTCGACGCCGAGGGGACCGAGGCGGTCACCGAGTACTGCGTCCCCGAGGAGACGGAGTTCGAAGCGCCGTACATGCACGACGCGAAGCAGTCGTGGTACCCGTTCGCCGAAGAGGAAGCGAAGGCCGAACAGCCGGTCACGAGCGACTGAGCATGACCGACCGCATCGCATCCGACGACCCGGCAGACGACGCCGACACCGACGTCGACGACGCGCCTTTCGAGCACGCCTCGGCGGACGTCGCGCCGGAACTCTTCCCGGCGGAGCCAACGGTCGCCGACGCGGGTACCGGCGGAATCCCCGGTCGGCCGGACAGCGACTCCGCCACTCGTTCCTGACGTTCCGAGAGTCGGTGCCGTCGTCTCCACTTTCACCGCTTTCTCGGCGTTTTTCGACCTGCGAACAACTCGTAACGACGAATAGCGAGTTCTAAACTATTTATGGTGTTCGAACCCCGACACTGTGCCATGCCAGAGCCAGTCATCGCGGCCGCGTACCGCACGCCGTTCGGCAAGGCGGGCGGCGTGTTCGAAGACGTTCGAAGCGAGGACCTCTCGGTCACGCTCATCGACCACATCCTCGACGAACACGACGTCGACCCCGACGACGTGGAGGACCTGATGTGGGGCGTCGCCCAACAGCGCACCGAACAGGACAACAACGTCGCCCGCGTCGTCGCGCTCCTGTCGGAACTCGGCGAGGGGACGCCCGCGACGAGCATCAACCGGTGGTGCGCCTCCTCGATGCAGGCCATCATCTCCGCGTCCGACGCCGTCGCCGCCGGGAACCGCGAGTGCATCGTCGCCGGCGGGGTCGAGAGCATGTCCCGCGTGCCGATGGACGGCGACTCCTACGAGCACCTCCACCCGGAACTGAGCGAGCAGTACAACATCTTCCAACTCCAGATGGGGATGACCGCCGAGAAGGTCGCCGAGGAGTACGAGGTCTCCCGCGAGGCCCAAGACGAGTTCGCGCTCCGGAGCCACCGGCGCGCCGCCGACGCGACCGACTCGGGTCGCTTCGACGACGAAATCGTCCCGGTCGAGACGGCCGACGGCGTCGTCACCGAAGACGAGGGCATCCGCCGCGACACCTCGATGGAGGTGCTCGCCGGCCTCGACCCCGCCTTCTCGGGCGACGGCTCGGTCACCGCCGGCAACTCCTCGCAGATAACCGACGGCGCGGCCGCCGTCCTCGTCACCAGCCGCGAGTTCGCCGACGAACGCGGCCTCGACGTGCTCGCCTCGGTCGGCACGAACAACGTCGCCGGCGTCGACCCGACGGTCATGGGCATCGGCCCGGTCCCGGCCACCCGCGGCCTCCTCGACCGCGCCGGCACCGACATCGACGACTACGGCCTCGTCGAAATCAACGAGGCGTTCGCCAGCCAGTGTGAGTACTCCCGCCGCGAACTCGGTATCGACGCGGACGAACTCAACGTCAACGGCGGCGCAATCGCCCTCGGCCACCCCCTCGGGGCGTCCGGCGCGCGCCTCCCGGTGACGCTCATCCACGAGATGCAGAAGCGCGGCGTGGACCGCGGCCTCGCGTCGCTCTGCGTCGGCTTCGGCCAAGGTGCGGCAATCGAGTTCAGTCGGTAAGGTCGCCCCGCGTTTTTATCCCGGTTCGTCGTGGGACGCGAGCGAAATCCGAGGACCACGCGTCGGTGGTTCCCCGAACCGCCGACCTCGGCTATCGCTCACGAATATACGTGCGCCTTTCGTCACGTTCATACTTCGGTCGTCGAGAGTATCCCGGTGATGAATCTCACGACGGCCGTTCTCTCGGGGGGCGTCGCGGCGCTGGCGGCCGCGGGGGTCGCCTCCGCGGGAGTCGCTCCGAGCCCCGACCTCGGCGCGCCCGTCTGGTACGTCCTCGTCGCGCTCACCGTCGGCTACTGGACGGTGTTCGTCCGGTGGGCGCGGCGCTGACCGGTCGGGGACGACGCGAAAAATTCGACCGCGCGGCGGGCGGCGAGAGCCGTTACTCGGGGTTGACTAACTCTTCTGCGTCCCGGACGGCCTCGCGCTCGCCGATGATGGTGATGCGGTCGCCCTCCTGGAGGGTGTACTCCGCGTTGGGGACCGTCGTGTCGCCGTTCCGCGAGACGAGCGTGACGAGACAGCCGTCGGGCAGTTCGGGACCGATTTCGCGGATGGTCCGCCCGATGAGTCGCTCGGCGGTGACCTCGACCTCCTGGACGTCGCCGGAGCGGCCGATCTCGCCCATCCAGTTCGACATCGACGGGCGCTCGATGTAGTTGTCGAGCGCCTGCGCCGTGGCGATGGTCGACGAGATGGTCCGCACGCCGAGTTCTTCGAACGCCTCGACGTTATCGGGGTTGTTCGCCCGCGCGAGGACGCTCTCGGGTTCGAACTTCGAGTTCGCCAACTGCGCGACGAGCAGGTTCACGTCGTCGTCGCCGGTCGCGGCGACCACGAACTTGGCGTTCGCGGCCCCCGCGGAGCGTAAGACGCTCGTGTCGGCGCCGTCGCCGTGATGGACGGTAAAGCCCATGTTCCGGGCCGTCTGGACTACTTCTTGGTCCTGCTCGATGAGGACCACGTTCTCTCCGCGGTCTGCGAGGCGTTCGGCGAGCGCACGGCCCACTTTCCCGCCTCCGATGATGAGTACACGCATTGGGATGACGTCGAGGTATTCTGCGATCTGGCGAGCGAGGCCGGCCTCGAAGACGACGGTCGTCAGGATGACGAGGAAGACCGTGCCGACGAGAATCGAGGCGCTCTGGTTCAGCGCGGCGGCCTGCTGGGCCATTCCCTCGGCCGCCAGCCGCGTCGCCTCCTCCTGTAGGGCGATAGCGAACAGCGAGGCCACGGACGCGGGGATGATACCGCGCGGGCCGACGAAGCTCATGAAGAGCTTCTCTCCTTTCGTGAATCGGTCGCCGCGGGCCGAGATGAAGACCAACAGCGGCCGAATCACGAGCGCGACGGCGGCGACGACGACGAGGCCGCCGACGCCGAGGTTCAGGAGGTTCTGGAAGTCCAACAGCGCCGCGAGCGCGATGAAGACGAACGACAGCACGAGCAGCGTGATGTCGCCTTTGAACGCCGAAATCTCCTCTTCGTACGGCACGTCCGCGTTGCCGAGGAGGATACCGGCGGTCGCCACCGCGGCGATGCCGGCCTCAGTGGCGACGTAGTCGGCGGCCGCGTAGGACACGAGCGCGCCGGCGAGGACGAGCAGACGCGCGTTCTGCGGCGCGTTGCCCGGCGAGAGGTCGACGTACCGGAGCGCGTAGTACAGCGACCCGGCGACGACTGCGCCGACGACGACGCCGACGCCGAGGCGCTCGGCGAACAGCGTCACGAGAGCGTTGGGACTGCTGACGCCTTCGAGGATGGCCTCGAAGATGACGACGGCGACGATGGCCGCCGTCACGTCGTTGACGATACCCTCCGTGTCGAGCGCCGCGCCGACCCGGTCGCGGACCGGGACGACTTCGAGAATCGGCGCGATGACCGTCGGCCCGGTCGCGACGAGGAGCGCGCCCACGAGGAACGACACCGGCCACGGCGCGCCGAGCGCGTAGTGGACGACGACGCCGGTCGCGATGAACGAGATTATCGCCCCGACGGTGACGAGTCGGAACGTCGCGGCCGGCGCTTCCCGTAGCTTGTCGATTCGAAGGTGGAACGCGCCCTCGAACACTATGATAGCGACCGAGAGACCGACGATGGCCTGTAGTGCGTTCCCGAACGAGTCGGGAGAGATGACGCCGAGGACCTCCGGGCCGAGCAGGATGCCCGACGCGATGAGGAACACGACGCTGGGGACCTGAAACCGGTCCGAAAGCACCTGCGAGACCACGCCGATGCCGATTATCGCGGCGACGAGCGGGATGAGGTTCGCCCCTCCTGCTGCGGCCACCTATATCGCCTCCATGGATTCGGTTCATGTGGCGACGGAAGATAAAACCATACATCTCGGGCGGTATTTCCGCGGAGTTGAGAATACAAATGGGTGGAAAATTCTCGTAAAAGTTTGGTCTGTCAGATTTTACTGGCTCGCGTCCCGCCCGCGGCTCCGCCGCTTTCCGGGCCGGCGGTCCTCGTCGTAGATGAGCGACACCTCGTCGGCGTAGCGGTCGAGGATGTTCCGGCGCTTTTTCTTCATCGTCGGCGTCATCAGGTCGTTGCCCTCCGAGAACTCCTCGGGGACGACGCGGAACTGCTTGATTCGCTCGTAGGGCTCGAAGTTCTCGTTGGCCGCGTCCACCTCGGCCTCGATGCGCTCGTACACCCGGTCGTCGCGGCAGACGGCCGCCGGCTCGTCCGGGAGGTCGATTCCCTCCTCGGCGGCCCACTCCCGCAGGCCGTCGAAACTCGGGACGATGAGCGCCGAGACGAACTTGCGGCCGTCGCCGAGGACCATGCACTGCTCGACCACCGGCGAGGAGGCGAAGGCGTCCTCGATGGGGCCGGGGGCGACGTTCTTGCCCGTCGAGAGGACGAGAATCTGCTTGGCGCGCTCGCGGAACGCGATGTAGCCGTCGGGCCGGCGTTCGACCACGTCGCCGGTGCGGAACCAGCGTTCGCCCTCGTCGTCCTCGACGAACGCCGCCTCGGTCTCCTCGGGGTCGTTCCAGTAGCCCTGGGTGACGCTCGGGCCGCGGACGAGCAGTTCGCCGACCTCGCCGCCCGCGTCGCCGAGTCGGTCGCCGACGACGGTCGTGTCGAGTTTCGTCTCGACGGTCCGAAGCGGGTAGCCGATGGTGCCGATTTTCGGCTCCTCGGGGGGGTTGACCGAGATGACCGGCGAGGTCTCGGTGAGGCCGTAGCCCTCGTAAATCGGGAGGCCCATCGCGTGGTAGAGCGCGCACAGCTCGGCCGAGAGGCTCCCGCCGCCGCTGATGAAGAAATCGAGGTCGTCGCCGAGCGCCTCGCGGACCTGCGCGAACACGAGCCGGTCGGCGAGGCGGTGTTTCGCGGTGAGCAGGTAGCCCGGCGCGTCGGTCGTGTGGTACGCCCGCCCGACGTCGACCGCCCACTCGAAGATGCGCTTTTTCGCCGGCGACTCGCCGGCCTCCGCCCGAATCGCGTCGTAGAGCTTCTCGTACACCCGGGGGACGCTCGTCCCGGTCGTCGGGCGGACGAGTCGGAAGTCCTCGCGGAGCGTGTCGGGGCTCTCGGCGTAGGCGACGGTCGCGCCCGCCGCGAACATCATGAAGTGGCCGGCCATGCGCTCGAAGACGTGCGCCAGCGGCAGGAACGACAGCGTCACCGAGTCGGGGTCGATGACCGGCGTGTCGCCTTTGTCCGGGCGCGGGCCGAAGCGCCGGTAGCTCTCGTTGACGTTCGACCGGAAGTTCCAGTGGGTGAGTTGGACACCCTTCGGCCGGCCCGTCGTCCCCGAGGTGTAGATGAGGCTGGCGAGGTCGTCGGGGTCGCGTTCGTCCAGCCGCGACTCGGAGGCCGCCTCGTCGTACACTTCCTCGCCGCGGCGGTAGAGTTCGCCGAGCGTCAGCACGTCCTCGCGGTCGTCGTGGCCGTCGTACTCGTCCACGACGACGATGAACCGCAGGTCCAACTCGTCTTCGACGGCGAGCACGCGCTCCAGTAGCTCTTGGTTCTCGACGACGACGGCGTTCGCACCGGGGTCGGAAAGCAGGTACCGCGTCTGTCGCTCCGACGACGAGGTGTAGACCGTGGTGACGACGCCGCCCGCGCCGAGGACCGCGAAGTCGGTCTGCGCCCACTCCATGCGCGTGTGCGAGAGGATGCCGACCCGGTCGCCGCTCTCGATGCCGAGGTCGCGGAACCCGGCCGCGAGGCGGCGGACGACGCCCCGCATCTCCTCGTAGGTCAGGTCGGCGTAGTCGCCGTCGGGGGCCGCCGGGACGACGCCCTCGGCGACCAGCGACCGCCGGTAGACGCCGCCTTTGTATCGCTGTGCGACTCGCGAGGCGTTCCGCGACGCGCTCGCCTCGAACATCCGTGGGAGGGTCGACCGCTCGATGACCGGGTCGTCGAACGCCGCCTCCGCGTCCCGCCAGTCCATGTTCTGTTAGTAATAATTCAACATCTAAAAACTATGTACGTGCGGTCTGTTGAAAGCCCGCGATACCGCGGGGAAACGTTGATTGCGACCCCGGTCGCGTCACTCGTCGTCGCCGACGTAGTCGAGGTAGCCGAGCACGCCGCGGGTGTTCAGGCGCTCTTCGTCGCGGGCCTTCCGCGCGCCCCACACCTCGTCCATCTGTGTGTGCTCGACGAAGTGGTCGATGACGGCCTCGTCGTCGCCGAGTTCCGCGCGCTTCTGTCGGATGGCCTCGACCCACTCCACGAGGACGCGCTTGTACGCCTCCGCGAGGTCGGCGTCGTAGGGTCTCGGGCCGAAGTGGCCGAAACAGACCGTCTCGGGGTCGATGTCCTCGATGGTTCGCACGTCGTCGAGCGCCTTCTGGAGGTGGAACTGCGAGGGCGGCGAGGTCTGCCGGAGCGTCCGCGACCGCGGCTCCCAGATGCCGAGCGCGTCGCCGACGAACAGCACGTCGTCGCCGTCGTCGTGGAACATCACCTGATGCGGCGCGTGGCCGGGCGCGTGGTGGACCGTGAGCGTCCGGTCGCCGAGGTCGATTTCGTCGCCGTCGGTGAGCCCCTCGACGCGCTCTTCGTCGATTGGGAGCGGTTCGTCGTAGAACCGCCACTGGTCTTCGACGGCCGCCTTCGTGCCCTCGACGAGTCGCGAGGGGTCCACGAGGTGCGGCGCGCCGAGTTCGTGGGTCATGACGGTCGCGTCGGGGTAGCGCTCGGCGAGGTAACCCGCGCCGCCCGCGTGGTCGAGGTGGACGTGCGTCGGCAGGATGTACGCGAGGTCGTCGACGCCGACCTCGTCGAGCATCCCGAACACCGCCTCCCTGTCGGCGGCGATGCCGGTGTCGACGAGCGCCGGCTTCTCGGCGTCGATGAGGTAGACCGAGCCGTACTTCTCCACCTCGTACATCCCGCTGTCGACGTAGTAGATGTCCGTGCTGTCCGGGACGGGTTCGACGTCGCCAATAGCCATAGTTGACGCCCGTCTCCGGGGGAGAAAAGCGTTCGGTCGCCCCGACCCCCCACGTTGATTACGGGCGACTGCAAAGCCGTCTCCATGTCCGAACAGGGCGGCGAACCGCTTCCGGATGTCGATATCACGGACATCTCTCCGATGGCGTGGCGACTGCTTAGAGTCGCCGCCGGCTACAACCAGCGGGCCGTCGAACGCGCCGTCGACGACCTCATGCAGGCGCACATCTCGATGCTCGAATCCGGGAGCCGCGGCCTCTCACGGTCGCGCCGACGCGCCCTGCTCGCACTCTACACCGCGGAACTCGACGACGAGCAGGTCCGCACGCTCGTCGAACACTTTTAACTCGCGTCGTGACGCGACGCGGACCCTCGCTTCCGTCTGCCGATTCCGACGGGAACGCGGCTGTCGACACCGATATACCGCCATTCGCTACCGTATTGAAAATAATTAAGTAAGACTATCGTTAGAGATACCGTGTATCAATGATACGCGGTGTTACAAAGACTGCTCGCGGACGATTCGCCGTCTTCACGCTCGCCCTCGTCGCGTCCCTCGCGCTGGCCTTCGGGCCGTCGCTGGAGGGGCTTTCGACGCGGGGGCAGTACGCATTAGCGACGATGGTGTTCGCCGGCATCCTCTGGGTGTCCGGCGCGCTCCCCCTCGCGGTGACGGCGCTGTCGATACCGGTGTTGCTCACGGCCTACGGCGTCTACGGCGACATCGACCCGGCGCTCGCCGGCTTCGCCGACCACCTCATCTTCCTGTTCATCGCCGGCTTCATGCTGGCGAACGCGCTCCAGAAGTACAACATCGACCGCCGCATCGCGCTGTGGCTCATGGCCGTCATGGGGTCGTCGCCGCGGCGGCTCATCCTCGCTATCATGCTCGCCACGGCGTTCCTGTCGATGTGGGTCTCGAACACCGCGACGACGGCGATGATGACGCCCATCGCGCTCGGCGTCCTCGCGCAGGTGCTCGGCCGCGAGGAGGTCTACGAGGCCGACGCCGCCGAGGGCTCCTTCTCGAACATGCAGATAGCGACGCTCCTCGGCACCGCCTACGCCGCGAGCGTCGGCGGGGTCGGAACGCTCATCGGCACGCCGCCGAACGCGGTCGTCGCCACCCAGCTCAACGCGCTGCTCGGCTACGAAATCGGCTTCGTCGAGTGGCTCCTCGTCGGCCTCCCAATCGTCGCCATCACCCTCCCCATCGTCTGGTACCTCCTCACGTTCCGCTTCTATCCGCCCGAGGTCGACGATGTTGAGGGTGCCCGCGAACAGGCGCGCGTGTACCTCGCCGACCAAGGCGCGCTCTCGACCCGCGGCCGCCGGGTCGCGTACATCTTCGCCGCCACGGCGGGGCTGTGGGTCGTCGGCGGCCTCGATCCCGTGTTCGAGTTGTTCCTCTCGGACCCGGTGTTCAACACGCTGTTCGGGACCGCCGAGGGGGCGACGCTCCTCGGCGTCGAGGGGCATCAAGGCCTCCTGTACTACGTGATGGTCGGGATGGTCTCCATCCCGACGCTCGTCCTCGCGGACACGATGGAGTGGGACGAACTGGTCGACATCGACTGGGGGACGATTCTCCTGTTCGGCGGCGGCATCTCGCTGGCCGACGCGTTCGCCTCCACGGGCGCGACGCGGTGGCTCGCCGAGGCCGTCTTCGGCTCCCTGACCGGCGCGCCCATCATCCTCGTCGTCGGCGCTATCGTGCTTCTGGTCATCTTCCTCACGGAGATGACCTCGAACACCGCGACGGCGACGATTATCGTTCCCGTGCTCATCGGCATCGGGAGCATCTTCGCGGCGACGCTCGGGCTCACCGAGGTCTCCGCGGCGGTGTTCCTCGCGGTCAGCGGGGCCATCGCCGCCTCGTTCGCCTTCGCGCTTCCGGTGGCGACGCCCCCGAACGCCATCGTCTTCGGGAGCGGCCACATCAAGCAGTCGCACATGATGCGGGCGGGAACCGTCCTCAACGTCGTGATGACCGGCGTGCTGACGATTCTCATCTGGTTCCTCTTCCAGTTCGTCTGGCCGGCGTTCCTCTGGTAGTCGGCGCGTCGGTCCCCGACGCTCGCCGGCGTCTCTCCGTGCGGTCTCCGCTCTCGTTCCTCGGCGATGCGATACGATTTTCCCGCCCGCCCGGAAACCACAGCCCAATGATTGACAGGCAACTGCTCCGCGACGAACCGGAGCGAGTTCGCGACGCGCTCGCCGCCCGCAACATGGAGGGCGTGGACATCGACCGCGTCCTCGACGTGTACGATGAGTGGCGCTCGCTGAAGGCCGAGGGCGACGACCTCCGCCACGAGCGCAACGAGGTCAGCCAGAAAATCGGCCAGCTGAAACAGGAGGGTAAAGACGAGGAAGCACAGGAGGCCATCGACCGCTCGGGCGAGCTCAAGACGGAGCTACAGGAGCTGGAAACCCGCGCCGACGAGCTCGAAGCGGAGCTCGACGAGGCGCTCATGGAGCTGCCGAACCTCCCCCACGAGTCGGTCCCCGTCGGGGCCGACGAGGCCGACAACGAGGAGGTCCGCCGCGTCGGCTTCGACGACCGCCGCGAGCTTCCCGACGAGGTGACGCCGCACTACGACCTCGGCGAGGAACTCGACATCATCGACGAGGGTCGCGCGGCCAAGACCACCGGCTCGGGCTTCTACTTCCTGAAAGGCGAGGGCGCGATGCTCGAACACGCGCTCGTCCAGTTCATGCTCGACGTCCACCGCGAACAGGAGTACGTCGACCTGTTCCCGCCGATTCCGGTCAAGACCACCTCGATGGAGGGCACCGGTCAGCTCCCGAAGTTCGCGGAGGACGCCTACCGAATCGGCGGCGCGGAGACCGAGAACTACGAGGACGACGACCTGTGGCTCTGTCCGACCGCGGAGGTCCCGGTCACGAACATGTACCGCGACGAGATTCTGCTGAAGGACGACCTCCCGCTGAAGCACCAGGCGTACACGCCGAACTTCCGGCGCGAGGCGGGCGAACACGGCACCGAGACCCGCGGCATCGTCCGCGTCCACCAGTTCAACAAGGTCGAACTCGTCAACTTCGTCGAGCCCGAGGAGTCGTACGACCGGCTCGAAGCCCTCGTCGACGAGGCCGCCGAAGTGCTCGACCGCCTCGGCCTGCCGTACCGCGTCCTCTCGCTCTGTACGGGTGACCTCACCTTCGCGTCGGCGAAGACCTACGACCTCGAAGTGTGGGCCCCCGGCACGGAGTCTGAGGACGGCCCCGAGGACCTCGGCGGCCGCTGGCTGGAAGTGTCGTCGGCCTCGAACTTCGAGGACTTCCAGGCGCGCCGCGCCGGCCTCCGGTACCGCCCCGAGCGCCACGAGTCGGCGGAGTACCTCCACACGCTCAACGCCTCGGGCACGGCCGTCGGCCGCGTCATGGTCGCGCTGCTCGAATACTACCAGAACGAGGACGGCACGGTCGACGTGCCCGAACCCCTCCAGCCCTACATGGGCGGCCGCGAGGTCATCGAGGGCCACGAGCCCGTCGGCGAGGCCGCGGTCGGTGCGGGTAAGAAGGACTGACCGGGACGAACCGCTCTTGGATTCTCCCTCTGCGTATTTTTCTCGCCTCGCGGATTCCCTCGGTTCCGGCTCTGTTGTAATCCTCAGCCGCTGATCGTCTGCTGGGACCGTACTGAATAGAGAGCGCGGGACGGTCGCAACCCGATACTAACCGTATTCACCGAGGTTTGTCTGGTCCTGATTCAATCTTTTTATGTTGACGAAATGTCTTGATGACATGGCCGATTACAAAGCCCTCTCGGTCGGTGTCATCGTGGGGGCAGTCATCGCGTGGGTCCACTCTGTTGATGGGTCGCGGAACCCGCGACTGCTGCTTTCGCTTGGCCTCATCTGGGCTCTTGCTGGCTGGCTACTCACTCGAAATCGCTCCGCTTTGAAGCACAGTAGCCCCCTCCCGCAGGTTCTGTTCTCCCTGCTGTTGGCGTTTCCTCTGTACAGTATCCACTCCGAGCTTCAACTCGGTGGGAACCGACTCGCACTTGTGCAGCTCGCGATGGGGATTGCAGTTGCAGGAGTCGGACTCGGAGCAGAACTGAACAAGCCAGCTGACGCAGGGTCCTCGAACCGCAATCCGGCTGATTGACCGCTGATAGACGCACCCGCCGTACTCAGCACGCCCTTCCTAACCGGTTCTGAGGATTCCAACGGAACCTCGGTTCCCGGACCTCGCGACTCGCGCCGTCAGTTCGGCGACGACTTGACGAACGTCTTCAGGTCCGAGAGCTTCCCGTCGCGCGCCCGAAACCGGTCGAGGAAGACGAACAGCTCGTCTCCGTCGCGGTCTTCGAGATGGCCGCGGACGACGATTTCGTCGGCGGACTTCGACTGGATGTAGCGATCGATGACGTGTCGCGTGTCCTTCCGCGGCCGGTCGTCCCGCATGAACGAGACGAACTCCTCGCGCCCCGAGAGCGTCATGTCGCCGCGGTGCTGGACGAACCCCGGTTCGAGGAGGTTCCGAAGCATGTCGTATCCGTGGTGGTCGAGCGCCGTGTAGTACTGCCGGGCCAGATACGTCGCGTCGGGATGCACGCGCTTTCTTCGTCGGCCGACGGGAAGAATCCGACGCCGACCCGCCGGTCGTGACGCGTCGCGCGCGCGCCGACGCCGCGTTCGGGACGCTTTTCTCGGCCAGTCGCGTACCCCGGCTGTGGACCTGCACGTTCGATACGAGGGCGACGACGACCCGAAGAAGTGCACGGCGAAGAAGCTCGAACGCTTCGACATGGCCGTCCTCCACGGCTCCGACCGCGAGACCCCCTACGGCGTCGTGCTCAACCCCCACGCCGACAGGGCGCTGTCGCCAGCCGACGCGGACACGAGCGCGCTCGTCGCGCTCGACTGCTCGTGGGAGTCGGCCGGCGAGGCCATGTTCTCGCTGCCCGGCGAGCACCGCGCGCTCCCGTATCTCGTCGCCGCCAACCCCGTGAACTTCGGTCACCCGATGCAGTTGACGACCGTCGAGGCGATAGCCGCCGCGCTCTGCATCTTCGGCGAGAAAACGCGGGCCGAAGACGTGCTCTCGAAGTTCAACTGGGGCCACACGTTCCTCGAACTCAACGAGGAACCGCTGCGCCGGTACTCGGAGTGCGCGGACTCGACCGAAGTCGTCGAGATTCAACGGGAGTACCTCGAACGCGAGTAGCCCCAGTCAGCGGCGGTGAACCGATTCGGTCGCCCTTCAGAGTCGGCTCGACGTCCAGTTGAGCGCGATTGTCGTTCCCGTCTCGACGCGTTCGGTCGGCGTCACCTGAATCACCCGCGCCCACGTCCCGCCGCTCGGCGCGGTGTAGTTCATCCCGCCGCAGTAACAGTCGACTTCGAGCGCGGGGTCGTCCTCGTTGTGGCCGTCGTACGGATAGCCGGTTCTGGACCACGCGCTCCAGTCGATGGTGTCGGTCTCGTTGCGCGCGACCAGCGTCACTTTCAGCGGCTCTCCGATGGTCGTCGTCCCGTAGTGGATGTCTTCGCGGTCGGTATCGACGGTGTCGAGCGCCTGCGGGGAGTCGGGAAGCAGGTCGACTTCCGAGAGGTCCTGCGTGTCGTAGGTCTCCGTCGCTTGGACCTCGGCGTCGTCGGCCGCGCGGTACACCTCGGTCGTGAACGGGAGCGACGAGTCTTCGAGCCGAAAGCCGAGAAGTACCTCGTCCGAGGGGACCGACGTCTCTTCGACCAGCGTCGGATGTATCTCCTCGGGATTCTCGACGAAATCGGCGGCTTCGGGTCCGGTTTCGGTGCTTTCCTGTGTCTGTTCGGTCGTCTCGTTCGTCGTCGTCTGCGCGTCGGTCGTCGCCTCAGTCGTGGTCTGAGTCTCCGTATCGGTCGACTGTGTCGTCGGGCCTTCGCCTTCGGAGCCGGAGGAGCTACAGCCAGCGAGACCGGCGACGGCGACGGCGCCAATCGATTGGAGGGCTCTTCGCCGGGTGTACGTCTTCTTTTCACCCATATGGGGTCACTGTATTGGGTCAACCCCTTTAGAAGCCGGTGACCGTTCACGCGTCCAAACGCGGCTTATCACCTGTCTAAACCCGTTTCAACGCTCCCCGACGACCCCGGTGGCCGACGGGTTCGGCGCGTACCGGACTATCCTTTCACCCACGCGCCGACCGCCCCGGCGATGGCGCTGTCGATGGCGAAGACGAGCGTCAGCACGACGCCCGCGACGAGGACACCGACGCCGCCGAGGAGTCCGCCCAGCGGTCCGCCGGCCAGTCCCACGAGGCCCCCGAGGAGCGCCGCGAGGAGCGTCACGACGATACCCGAGATAGAGCCCGCGACGAGACCGTTCCACGCGCCGTTGCCGAGCGTGCCGCCCGCGAGGTAGCCCGCCGCGAAGCCGCCGAGCAGGCCCGCGCCGATCTGGCCGACGACGGGGAGCGCGAGCCCGCCCGTGCCGACAACGACGATGACGACGAAGCCGACGGCGACAGCTTTCCAGTCAGTCATGGGTCGGGGTAGGCCGCGGGCGGGCAAGAACTTCGTGGCGGTCGCCGGCTGACCGCTCTCGTCCGTCGGCGTCTGCGGGCGGGCCGCCCGCGACCCCTCCGCTTCCGGTCGAACCGTGCAGGAGACCTGCACGGCGAATCCCCCGCTCGAAGCGCCGAACCCCAAACGGACGCGCTTTTACGGCTCGGCCATGTAGCGGACTGCAATGATTTTCGAGTCTCTCCCGACCACGCCCCGGTCGGACGAACTCATCGACAAGGCCTTCTCGCGGGCCGCGCGCACGGGGCGAGCGAAGCAGAACAAGTTGGAGGCTCAGCAGTCGATGCTCCAGACGGCGTCGAACATCCTCTCGGACAACCTCGAAAACGTCGTCGTCGAGTGGCCCGACTTCGAGACGGTCGACCCCTTCTACTACGAGCTCGCCGACGCCATCGTCGACGTGGACGAGGTTCGAAAGAGCCTCTCGGAAGTGATGTGGGCCTCCCGGCAGGTCGACAACATCGCCCGCGAGTACCAGCCGAAGCTCCGCAAGACCGACGCGGACCTCGCGCGCAAGCACCGAAAGCAGGCGTTCGCCCGCATGGCGAGCGTCGTCGAGGAGGTCGAAGACGACCTGCTCCGCATCGGCGAGGCGCGCGACGCCCTGAAGGACCTCCCCGACATCCGTCCGGACGAGCCGGCAATCGTCGTCGCCGGCTACCCGAACGTCGGCAAGTCCTCGTTCGTCAACGACGTGACCCGCGCGTCGAACGAAATCGCCCGCTACCCCTTCACGACGAAGGGCGTCCAAATCGGGCACTTCGACCGCGACCGCATCCGCTACCAGATTATCGACACGCCGGGGCTGCTCGACCGCCCGGAAGACGAGCGCAACGACATCGAGCGACAGGCCGTGAGCGCGCTCGAACACCTCGCGGACGCCGTCCTCTTCGTCGCCGACGCCAGCGGGGCGTGCGGCTACCCCATCGAGTCCCAGCTCGAACTCCGCGACGCCGTGAAGGCGCGGTTCGAAGAGCGCGACATCCCGGTGCTCACCGTCTGTAACAAAAGCGACCGCTCGACCGACATGGACGCGGACCTCTACATGAGCGTCGAGACGGGCGAGAACGTCGAGGCCGTCCTCGACGCCGCGGTCGAGGCCATCGGGTTCGAACCCGACATCCCGCCGTCGCGCAACGAGTAAGCGCCGCGGACGCGGAGTTTCGGTTCTGTCGGTTCTGTCTTGCCGCAACGCCTCGACGGGAGAGCCGCGGCTACGGGGTAGTTCTCGGAGAAATGGGAACGCGGAGGGGGTGGTCGAGACCGGGAGTCCGGTCTCGGTCAGCGGGGCGCGGGCGCTTACTCGGCCTCGTAGACCATCTGGACGGTCGCCGAGACGGTCACGGGGCCGGGCGAGAGCTCGGTCGAACCGGACGAGGCGCGTGCGGCGTCCTCGGCGTAGGCGACCGGGTACGGGCCGGGCGAGGCGCTGCCGCCGACGGTGGCGGTGTGGACGCCCGCGACGGTCAGGCCCGAGGCGCTGGCGACCGCGTCGGCGTCGGCCTTCGCCGAGTCGACGGCGCGGGTCAGGGCCTCCTCGCGGAGTTCGGCGCGCTTCTCGTCGGTGAGCGTGAAGGCGACGCCGCGGATTTCGCTGGCTCCGGCACCGACCGCGAGGTCGATGACTTCGCCGGCGCGGTCGGGGGCGACCTCGACGCGGAGGGTGTGGGCGGCGCGGTAGCCGAGGAGTTCGCGCTCCTGACCGCTGTAGTCGTACTCGGGGTAGATGTTGAAGCCGGTCGTCTGGATGGCGTCCTCAGCGACGCCGGCGTCGGTGAGGGCGGCGCGGACGGCGGCCACGTCGTCGGCGACGGTGCCGCGGGCCTCGTCCGCCGAGTCGGCGGTGGTCGTCACGGCGATGGAGACCACGGCGAGGTCGGCGTCGGCGGTCACTTCGCCGGTGCCGGTCGCGGAGATGGTCGTCGCGTTCGTCGCGTTCGTCGCGTCTGTGCCGCCGTCGGTCGTCGCCTGCAGGGGTGCCGAGAGACAGCCCGCGAGGAGGACGAGGCCGACGAGGAATATCGGAGCAATCGTGCGTCGTTGCATACCCACCGTACGTCGGTTCAGCTATTCAAGCCGCGCTAGAGACAAAGAGCGACTGTAGCCTTCGAAACGGGGGACGGACGCGCCCGGCGCGCGCTACTCCGCGACGGCGACGTAACGCACTTCGACGTCGATTTCGCCGGCGGCCCACGGCGACAGCGGCTCGGGGGCGACGGCGTTCACCCGTCTCGTGAGTTCGCGTTCGACCAGCGGCGGGTCCGACGTCGGGTCGTAGCCGACGGTCACGACGACGCCGTCCGGCTCCTGTAGCGGCCCGCTGTCGTACTGCAGGTCCATCGACAGCAGTCGGGCGTCGGTGTCCGAGAGGGCGTCCTCGATGGCGTCGCGCGCGTCGCCTTGGAAGTCGGCGTTCCGGTAGGTCGTGTAGGTGACCGCGCCGAGGAACGACGAGAGGACGAGCAGGCCGACCCCGATGACGGCGATGCGGAACAGGGCGGCCCGGCGGGCCTCGTCGCGGCGAATCCACTGCTCCGGCCGGTAGCCCTGCTGCCAGAGGACGCCGATGGCGACGAAGTTGACCGAGAGGATGTTGACGAGGACGAGGATGGCCGAGCCGACGACGGCCTCGGGCGCGCCCCACGCGATGCCGATGCCGACGACGGCGGTCGGCGGGACCAACGCGGCGGCTATCATGACGCCGACGAGCGCGGTCGAAACGCCGGAGGAGAGGGAAATCGCGCCGGCCGCCCCCGCACCGAGCGCGATGACGAGCGACAGCACGTCGGGCGCGAGGCGCTCGTCCACCTCGGGAATCGAAAGCACCTCAGCCGGGGACAGCGGGACTGCCCCGGTCTGTTTCAGCAGGAATGCGAAGACGGCGGCCGCGCCGACCGCGAGGACGCCGCCGAGTGCCTGCAGGCGAACGCCGCGGGCGAACATCTCGTCGTCGTCGACGACGGTGCCGACGCTCGCGGACATCGCGGGGCCGACGAGCGGGGCGATGACCATCGAGCCGACGACCACGGCCGGCGAGTCGAGGAGCAGGCCCGCGGTGGCGACGAGCGCCGAGATGACCGTCATGAGCACGTACGTCGGCACCGACGGCGCGAGGTCGGCGGCCTTCGAGGCCAGCTCCTCGCGGGCGATGCGGTCGCCGTTCTCCTCGTCTTCCTCGTACTGCTCGCGCAGCAGGTCGAACCGCTTCGAGGCGACCGTCTCGGCGGCGACGACGACGGTGTAGGCGTCGCGCTCGACGCCCGCCTCGCGGAGCCGCGCCAACACCGGCTCGACGGCCTCCTTGGGGACCGGGAAGGTGACGACGGCGACGAAGTCGCGCCCGGAGGTCTCCTCGGAGACGGCGTAGTCGACGCCCTCCTCGTCGAGCGTCCGCAGGACGGCCTCGCGCTTGCCGGTCGGCACCAACACCTGTACGAGTCGCACGGCCTCACGTCGGTCCGGGCGGTGAAATAAGCAGGGGCTCGGCTACTCGTTCGACTCGTCGCGCAACCGCCGGAGGACGGGCATCTCGTCGAGGCGCTCGTCGGGGAGCGCGCCCCAGTCGATGCCCTCGGGCCGGGGATACGGGGTCTCGGTTCGGACCAGTCGTTCGGGGGTGACGACGAGGTCCATCGGCACGTCGTGGGCGTCCGGCTCGGGCAGGTCGTCGCGGACCTGCCGCTCGTGGACCGTCGTCGCCACGGTCGTCTCCGCGGAGACGGCTCCCAGCCCTCGCAACACCGCGTATTCGAGGTCGCTGAACCCCTCACCCTTCCCGACGCGAGCGCCCGCCTCGGAGACGGCGACCGACCCCGAGACGACGAGGTCGACGGGCGGGAGGGCGTCGGGGCCGACTTTGTCGGCGTAGGTCTCGACGTGCGAGACGGTCGGCGCGCTGTCGAGGTCCTCGTCGTCGATGCGCGCGGGGTCCAGTTCGTAGAAACACTCCTCGTCGCGGAGCCGCGGGACGGCCATGTAGACGGTCTTGCCCTCGCGGAGCGCCCGCCGCCTGACGGGGAGTTGCGGGGCGTCCGGGTTGGCTTTCACCGCGTCGGCGTCGGCCCACTCGGGCGTCGCCGCCAGTCGCTCGGCGGCGGCCGTCGCGTCGGCGAAGTTCGGGATGCGGCCGTGCGGCGGGAAGGGGAACCGGGCCGCGCCCGACGATTCGAGGTCGTCCCACACCGTCGTTCGGAGCGTCGCTTTGTCCATCGCGTCGCCGTCGCGTACTCGCGCCGGGGGGATAGCTCCCCCGTTCGGGCCGCGAGCGGTTCCCGTCGTCGCGCGGGCGGCGAGTCGCTACGAGAAGTCGGCCGCCGACTGCGACAACAGCACCTTCCGCAGGACGGTGTCGGCCCCGCGGCGGACGCGCTCGGAGGCGGCCTGCGGGCTGATACCGAGTCGGTCGGCCACCTCGTTGAGCGTGGTCTGACGGGGGACCTCGAAGTAGCCCTCCGAGACGGCGGTGACGAGCGCCTCCTGTTGCTCGCTGGTGATGTCGAAGTTGTAGACGCCCGGTTCCCCCTCCGAGAGGGTGTAGATGCGCTCGACGTGGAACTCGATGCCCTCGTCCTGACAGCGGTTGTGGAACGCGGTCAGGCCGGTGTGGTCGTTGAACCGGAGGCGGAACAGCCACGGGTCGTTGCCGTGGGCTTCGAGAATCGTCGCCTCGCTGTCGGTGAGAATCCGGGTCAGACTCGACGGGGTATCGCCCCAGTTGACCTTGTACAGCACTCGGTCTTCGATGCGGGCGACCGCCGTCAGGTCGTCGACGATGCGGTTGTGTCGGACGGCGCGTTCGAACGCCTCGAAGTCGGTGCCGTGCGCCCAGAAGAACGGCATGACCTCACCGCCGGTCGGGACGACGCGCTCTAGCTCGATGTGGACGCCGTTCGACACGGCGGTGACCCTCCCGAGGTCGAAGCTCTCCGAGTCGATCGTCAACTCGACGATTACGGCCATTACTGGCTCTCATTGAGCACCCCCCGTATTGAACTCTCGTGTCGACCGGCCCCTCACGACCCGTCGGCCCCCGGACGCACTACTTCAATGGCCGGACTGTGAAAGCAACAAGGGAATGGTGACTTGCTAGCTACGCTCTCTCGGGGGACGTAGTTGTGAACGCACACGGACATCGACAGCCGTACGCCGCTCGACCGCGCCGCGACGGCGCGGAGGCGTACGGTCGTGTGATTGGCGGACCGCGCTCTCGACGGTACCGGTATCGGGTGGTGTTCACCGAGTGCCCGGAGCGGGGTCGTTCGGCGACTCCCGCGAGGCGCTTCGTCTCGGCGTCTCGCGCCCGTCGCGCGACACCCGTTCGGATTCGACGGGGGCCGCGCCGATGGTAGCCGCGACGTCTCCCCGCCTCGACGAGGCGTTCGACGCCCTCGGAAACGTCCATCGGCGGCGGTTGCTGTTGGGCCTGCGCCGACGGCGACGCGCGCGCCTCGACGCGGCAACGCGGGACGCGGCCGTTGGTGGCGGCCGCGACCCCGACCGACTGAAGGTGGAACTGTTCCACGTTCACCTGCCGAAACTCGCCGACGCGGGCTTCGTCGAGTGGAACCGTCGTCGCGGTTCCGTCGCGTGCGGCCCTCGATTCGACGAAATCGAGCCGCTGTTGCGACTCCTCGACGAACACGCGGGCGAGTTACCGGACGAGTGGCCGTGACTGACGCGGCCGCCGCATTCTCGCGTCGTCGGTGAGTCGTCGTGGGGGGCGACTCGCCCGGAGACGTGATTTTTTCGACACCGACGCCGCCAGCGCCGAGCCCGTTCCGCCCACCTTATCCGTCGCGGTGGCGAACCACCGGTATGTTCGAAGACCGACCGGACCGCGACGAAATCGTCCTCGTCGGGCGGTCGAACGTGGGGAAGTCGACGCTGATGCGAGAGCTGACGGGTCACAGCAAGTTCACGACGGGCAAGAAGCCCGGAGTCACCCGCAAACCCAACCACTTCGACTGGAACGCGGAGAAGTTCATGTTCACCGACCTCCCCGGGTTCGGCTTCATGTCCGGCGTCGACCGCGACACCCGCGAGGCCATCAAGACCGACGTCGTCCAGTACATCGAGGAGCACGCCGACGACATCCTCGCGGCGGTCCTCGTCGTCGACGGGAAAAGCGTCATCGACATCATCGACCGCCACACCACCGAGGACTCCATCCCGCACGACGTGGAGATGTTCTTCTTCCTCGACGAACTCGACATCCCGACCGTGGTCGCGGTCAACAAGATGGACAAGGTCGACGACCGCGACGAGCGCCTGAACGACCTCTGTGACCGCCTCGGGCTGTTCCCGCCGTGGAAGCAGTGGCGGAACGTCATCGCGCCCATCACGGCCAAGCGCGGCGACATCTCTCACCTCGAAGACGCCCTGCGGTCGCACCTCCACGAGCAGGGCCGCGACGACCTGTTCAAGTTCCTCTGAGCGAGGCGCTGACGCGCCGGCGCGCCGGTCTCTGCTCGGGCCGCCTCGCCCTCACGCCACCCGGTTCGTGAGCGGGTCGCCGGCGGCTATCTTCTCGACGTTCTCTCCCACGAGCGCCGCGATGTCCTCGTGGTACTTCCCCGTCGCGGCGCTCACGTGCGGCGTGACGAGCACCTCGTCGAACTCCCACAGCGACGACTCCGCGGGCAGCGGTTCCTCGGCGAACACGTCGAGCGCCGCGCCCGCGATGTCGCCGCCGTCGAGCGCCGCCACGAGGTCGTCCTCGTCGACGACGGGGCCGCGCGCGACGTTCACGAGATAGGCGTCCTCGCGCATCGCGTCGAGTTCCGGCGCGGCGACCATGCCCTCTGTCTCCGCGGTCAGCGGCATCGCCAGCACGACGAACCGGGCGTCGGCGACGGCCTCGTGAAGCCGGTCGGGGGTGAACACCGTCGAGACGTGCTCGACCGGGTCACCGGAGCGCCGGACGCCGACGACGTCCATCCCGAGGGCGGCCGCGCGGTCGGCGACGCCCCGCCCGAGGGTGCCGAGGCCGACGACGCAGACGCGCTCGCCGTCGAGGGTGAACGGCTCCTCGTAGCTCGGTAGGTCCCACTCGCGGTCGCGCTGGGCGTCGCGGTAGGCGTGGAGGCGGCGGGCGAGCGTCAGCATGTAGGCGACGACCGTCTCGCCGACCGTGGTCCCGTGGACGCCGGTGCTGTTCGTGAGGGCCGTGCCGGCCGCCTCGTAGTCGGCGACGGGGAACTCGTCGTAGCCGGCGCGGACGCAGTGGACCCAGTCGGCGTCGACGAAGGCGTCCCTGTGGCCGAACGTGGCGACCGCGTCCCCCGGTCCGAACTCCTCGCCGTCGCCGACGCGCTCGACGGGCACGCCGTGGCCCGAAAGCGCCTCGACGAACAGCCCCGGCGGCATCACGCGACCGACCGACTCGTCGACCGCGATGCGTTCGATGTGCATGGCCGAGGGGTCGCGGCGGCCCACGAAGGAAGTTGCGCCTTCGGCGCGGGTGTCCGGTTTCGGGCGGCCGACGAGCGCCCGCCCGGTCACAGCGGGTGGCCTGCCGCGAGAAGCGCGCACGCGACGCTCCGGGCGACGTAGGTTCGGAGCGGCCGAGCGATGGGGCGTCAGTAGTTGGTGGCTCGGATGAAATCTATCATCACAAGGGGCTGAGTGGGGGTAACCTTCGTCATCGCCACCGAGTCGGAGTCCGGGTCGGACGCTCAAGAATCCACCCTTTTCGCCCCGCCGGGCGGCGGTCATTGCCCCGGTTCCTCTGCTCCCGTCTCAGTCGTCCCGCGCCGCCAACGCGGCGTGTTCGGCCGCGACCGCCTCGACTCCGTCGGCGTCCAGCACGCCGGATTCGGTGACGACGCCCGAAAGTAGGTCCGCGGAAACGACCTCGAAAAGCGGGTTTGCGGTCTCGATGGCGGCCTCGCCGTCGTACAGCGTCCCGGCGTTCTCGCCCACGAAGCGGTCGTCGCCGCGCACCTTGTCGCGGGCGCAGACGGCGAAGACGGGCACGTCGGCGCGGGCGGCCGCGAGCGCGACGGGGAGGCTTCCGACCTTGTTGACGACGCCGCCGGACGCGAGCACCGAGTCGGCTCCGAGGAAAACGGCGTCGGCTTCGCCGCCCGCGACGAGTCCGGGGAGCGCCGCGTCGGTGGTCAGCGTCGCGTTCCGACCGCCACGGGCGAGACGCTCCGCGACGCCGACGCCCTCGCCGCCCGGTCGGGACTCGGCGACGAGGACGGCGGCTTCGGCGACCGCCGAGGCTTCGAGCGCCGCGAGTACGGTACCCGACCGCGAGAGCGTGGCGAGTCGGTCGTAGCCGCGGTCTCCGATGAGTTCGGCGGCGCGGGCGGCCGCCGCGCCGTCCGCTTCGGCAGCGTCGTCGATGGCCGCCTCGGCCCGTTGGCGGACCGATTCCGGGTCGGGACCTGACTCCGCCATGACGCGGTTGACGCGGTTCTCGACGGCGGCCATGCTCGGGCGGGCGTCGCGGAGTCGCCGGGCGACCGACGCGAGCGCGTCCCGCGAGTCCGCCTCGACGGCGGCGTCGCGCAGGACCTCCAGCGCACGGAGCGAAATCCACGCCGACCCGTGAGCTTCGTCGTCGGCGACGGTCTCCACTCCCGGTGCGACCCGGCGGTAGGCCGCCCACAGTCCGGGGACCGTCTCGCGCTCCCGCATCTCGGTCGGGTGGACCCACTCGACTTCGGCGAGTTCCTCGTTCGGGTCGACGTCGCGGCTCCCCGCGTCGAACAGGAACGGGTGGACGGTCCACTCGCGTCCCTCGTCGGCGACGGCGAGGGGTTCTCCGGCACGGACGAGCTCGGCGTCGGCCTCGCGGACGCCGACCTCCTCGGCGAGTTCGCGCCGGGCGTCGCGCTCGGCGTCGGCGGGGTCGCCCTCGACGTAGCCGGAGACGCCGGCCCAGCGGCCCTGATACGTTCCGACCGCCTCGCTCCGGCGAGCGAGGAGGACGCGCCCGCCGTGTCGGAGGAAGACGGTGACGACGTGTGGCATATCCTGACCTACGTCGGCGACTGACAAAACGACTATTCAGGCCGGTCGCGTGGTATCGGTATGCGACTCGCTATCCTGAGCGACACGCACGTTCCGGGGCGGGCCGACGGGATTCCGAGCTGGGTCGAAGCCCGCGTCCGCGAGGCCGACCTCGTGATTCACGCGGGCGACTTCGACTCGCCGGACACGCTCGCCCGCCTGCGCGACCTCTCGGCGCGGTTCGTCGGCGTCCGCGGGAACGTCGACCCGCCGACCATCGACCTCCCGTTCGTCGATATCGCGGAGGTCGGCGGGCTCACGTTCGTCGTCACTCACGGCACGGGCACGCGGACCGGCTACGAGTCCCGCGTCGCCGACGCGGTCAGAGACGCCGCGAGCGACGGCGCGGTCGGCGTCGCGGGGCACATCCACGAGGTGGTCGACGAGACGGTCGACGGCGTCCGCGTCCTCAACCCCGGCACCGCGACGGCGGCGAACCCGGGCGACGACGCGACGATGATGGTCGGCACGGTCGCCGACGGCTCGCTGTCTGTCGAGGTCGTCCGCGACGACTGAGGCCGGCGCAGTCGGCGTGTCGCGTCCTCCCTCCGGACCGACCCTCCCCGCTCGCCTGCGATACCGGCCCGGTTCGCCAGCATCCCGTCGTTTTTCACCGCCCTCGCCCTCCGAAGCGGTATGGAGCTGTTTCCCGTCCCCGACGTGCCCGAGGTCCGCGAGGGCGACGACCTCGCCGCCCTCGTCTCGGAGCGCGTCGACCTCCGGCCCGACGACGTGGTCTGCGTCGCCTCCACCGTCGTCTCGAAGGCCGAAGGGCGGTTCGCCGACCTCGACGACTTCCCGGCCGGCCCGCGGGCGCGCGAACTCGCCGCCCGCCTCGCCGAACTGACCGGCGACGAGAAGGACCCGCGGTTCGCGCAGGCGGTCCTCGAAGAGAGCGTCGACCTCGTCATATCGGAGCCGTTCCTCCTGACGGAGACGCGGTTCGGCCACGTCGGCGTCAACGCCGGTATCGACCGCTCGAACGTCCCCGACCACGACCTGCTGTTGCTCCCGAAGCGCCCCAGCGAGTCGGCGGAGCGCATCCGCGCCGGCGTCGACGCCGACCGGGTAATCGTCACCGACACCTGCGGCCGGCCGTTCCGACACGGGCAGCGCGGCGTCGCCATCGGCTGGGCGGGGCTGAACGCCTCCCGCGACTGGCGCGGCGAGGCCGACCGCGACGGCCGCGAACTCGGCGTCACCGTCGAGAGCGTCGTGGACGAACTCGCCGCGGCCGCCAACCTCGTGCAGGGCGAGGGCGACGGCGGCACGCCCACCGTCGTCGTCCGCGACTTCGAGTGGGGCGACCACGGCGAGAGCGACGCCCACTTCCGCGACATCGACGGCGACTTCGTGCGACAGGCGCTCCGCGAGTGGCGCTACGACCCCTGACGACCCATTTCTGCATCTCACACTCACACCATGCTCGGACTCGAACTCACCCCGGAACACCCCGTCGACGACCTCGTCGAACTGGGCGCGCAGGCGGAACGCGAGGGCTACGACTCTCTTTTCGTCTCGTGCCACTACAACAACCGCGACCCCTTCGCGGTCCTCGCGCGACTTGCGGCCGAGACGGACGACATCCGCCTCGGCCCCGGCGTCGCCAACCCCTACGAGCTACACCCCGTGACGCTCGCCGGCAAGGTGGCGACCGTCGCCGAGGCCTCGGGCGGCCGCGGCCTCCTCGGCATCGGTCCGGGCGACCCCTCGACGCTCCGCAACCTCGGCCTCGAAGACGAGCGCGGCCTCCGCTCCGTGCTGGAGGCGTTCAAGGTCGCACAGAAGCTCTGGGACGGCGAGCGCGTCAGCCACGACGGCACGTTCGAGGCGACCGACGCCGGCCTCAACTTCGACGTGCCCGGCGAGGTGCCGGTGTACGTCGGCGGCGAGGGCCCGCACATGTGCCGCATGGCCGGCAAGCACGCCGACGGCCTGCTGTTCAACGGCTCGCACCCCGACGACCTCGCGTGGGCCAGAGAACAGGTCGATATCGGCGTCGAGGACCGCCCCGACTCGCGCGGCGAGTTCACGCTCGCCGCCTACGCCAGCGTCTCCGTCTCGGAAGACGCGGACGCGGCCCGCGAGGCCGCCCGCCCGCCGGTCGCCTTTATCACCGCCGGGGCGGCCCCGCCGGTCCTCGATAGACACGGCATCGACGCCGACCGCGCGAGCGACATCGGCGAGAAGATTTCCGCCGGCGCGTTCTCCGAGGCGTTCGGCCTCGTCACGCCGGAAATGATAGACGCCTTCTCGATGGCCGGCACGCCCGACGACGTGGCCGACCGGATGGACGCGGTGCTCGAACACGCTGACGGCGTCGTGGTCGGGTCGCCGGTCGGCCCCGACCTGGAAGAAGCGATTACTCTCGCTGCGGCGGCTTACCGGTCGACGAACCGACGCCGATGATGCCGAGTTCCGCGCCGAGTGCGCCGAGGGTGACGTAAGCGAACGCGCCGACTGAGACGGCCATTACCGCACCCCCGGTGAGGATGAGAAACGGCGACAGGATATCGCTCGTCGCCACGCTCGCGAAGTTGAACACCAACTCGACGAGGCTCTGCAGAACCGCGATGACGAAGTCCGTGAGTGTTGCCATGCGCGACTGTCGGGATTCGGGGGTATTGATTGTGTGGGTTTCGCACGGCGCTCACTCGACCGGTGAAACCCGCACCGGACCGCGGTTCGCGGCGGCCGCCCGCCGCGCCGCTCGGTCGGCACCGATAAGGGCCGCGCGCACCGACCCCGACACATGCCGAATCGCTCGCTCGACGACTTTGCCGGCGGCGACGACGGAGCGGCCGACGAACCGACGGCCGACGCCGACGCTGACGGCCCCGATGTCGCGGACGCCCCCGCCGATTCCGCCGCAGACACCCCCGACGTGAGCACGCTCGCCACGTACCGATGGACCCCCGAAGCCACTCCGTGCCCCCAGTGCGGTGAGTCGGTGCAAAAGCGGTGGCTCGACGGCGACGAGTACGTCTGTCTCGACTGCAAGGACTGGTAGCGGCCGGGCGCGCCACGCTGGTAGCTACGTCGTATCTATTTTCCCACCAGCTATCGCGCCACTTCGCACGATTCTATCGGAGTGGCTCGGCAACGTTGCTCTCGCCGAGCCCTATCCGAGCCGGCCGCTTCGCCGGCCGAACCCGCGGACGAACGTCTCCTCGTCGATAGAGAGCACCGTGGGTCGGCCGTGCGGGCAGGTGTAGGGCGTCTCGCACGACCCGAGTCGCTCGATTAGTCGCGCGGCCTCGTCGTCGGTGAGGTCGTCGCCCGCTTTAATCGACGGATGGCACGCGAGGTCTTTCAGCAGTTCGTCCCGCGGGTCGGCGTGGTCGCCCGACGCGACGCCAGCCACCACGTCCGCGAGCGCGTCCGGGGCGAACGGTCGGCCCAGCGGTGCCGGGACCGCTTCGACGCGGTACGTTCCGGCCCCGTCCCCGTCGCCGAACTCGGCGACGCGGAATCCCAGTCCCTCGACGAGGTCGCGGTTCGCGTCGAGGAGCGCCGCGTCGGTCGGCGACAGCGAGACGGTCGCGGGCGGGTCGAGGGGGACGGCGTCGATGCCCGCCGCCTCGACGGCCTCGCGGAGTCGCTCGTAGTTGATGCGCTCGTGGGCCGCGTGCTGGTCCACGACGAGGAGTTCGTCGCCGGCCTCGCACAGCAGGTACAGGCCGCGGAAGCGCCCGATGACGCGGAGGTCGTCGAACACCGACGCGGCCTCGACGGGCGCGAGCGAGCTATCGAGGTCCATCGCCACCTCGCCGCTCCGCCGGAGGTCCGCGGTCGACAGCGCGTCGCGGACGCTCGACTCGACCGCCTCGGCGACGACCTCGGCGTCTCTGAAGCCCACCTCGTCCTTCGCGGGGTGGACGTTGTGGTCGACCCACGCGGGCGGCAGGCGGAGTCGGACGACGCCGACCGGTTCGCGCCCGTCGGGCAGGAGCGTCCCGTACCCGTCGGCGACCGCCCGACGGACTCGCGGCTCGGCGAGGGCGCGGCCGTTGACCGAGACGTGGACGTGGTCGCGCCGGGAGCGCGTCACCTCGGGGTGGCAGAGCGCGCCGTCGACTTCGACCGCGGCCGTCTCGCCGGCCGCGGTGACCTCCCGAACCGCGTCGAACGTCGAGGCGTGGCTCGCGGCGTCGCGGCCGTACACCGCCAAGAGCGCGTCCGAGAAGCGGTCGGTCCCGGGCGTCGTGAGCGTCTCGCGGCCGTCGTGTCGCAGGACGAACCGCGCGTCCGGACGCGCGAGCGCGTAGCGCGCGACGACCGCCGAGACGCGGGCGAACTCGGCTTTCGGCGACGCGAGCGACTTCTTCCGCGCCGGGCGGTCGGAAAACAGGCCGGTCACGTCGACGGTCGTCCCGCGCGCCCGCCCCGCGGGCGAGACGGTCTTGTCGCGCTCGCCGTCGCTCGCCTGTTCGTCGCCGTCGACGACGACTCGCGTCCCGCGCGGGCCGCCGTCGTTCGTCGTCAGTTCGAGGCGGGCGGCGGCCGCGGCGATGCTCGGCAGCGCCTCGCCCCGGAAGCCGAGCGTCTCGACCGTTTCGAGGTCGCCGGCCGCAGACAGCTTGCTCGTCGCGTGTCGCTCGACCGCGAGCGCGGCGTCCGACTCGGCCATCCCGCGGCCGTCGTCGGCGACGCGGATTCGGTCGGTCCCGTCGCCGTCGACCTCGATTTCGACGGTTTCAGCGCCGGCGTCGAGCGCGTTTTCCACGAGTTCGACCACGACGCTCGCGGGGCGGGCGACGACCTCGCCGGCGGCGATTTTCGAGCGCGTCTCCGGGTCGAGTCGGCGAATCATTCGAGTCTTCCTTTGAGCTCCGACAGGAGGTTCAGCGCCTCCAGCGGCGTGGTGTCCACGAGGTCGGCCTCGCGGAGCGCCTCGGCGACGGCTTCGAGTTCGGGGTTCGGTTCGGCCGCCGCGGCCGTCGCGGTCGTTGCAGTCGTCGAAGTTGCCGTGCCCTCCCGCTTCTGGTGCTCGTTCTCGCCATGGCCGTTCTCCAACCCGTCGACGTAGGCGGCGAGCGTGCCGTCTTCCGCGGCCTCGGCCACCTCGCCGTTCGCCGCGGCGGCGACGCCCTCGGCGTCATCTTCGGCGTCGCCCGCGCCCTCGGCGTCGGCGTCGGGTTCGTCCACGAGGTTCCGCGCCCGCTTGACCACGCTCGCGGGTACGCCGGCCAACTGCGCCACTTCGACCCCGTAGGACGACGAGGAGGGGCCGTCGGCGACGCTGTGGAGGAACGTGACCTCGCCGTCGCGCCGCGCGGCGGTGAAGTGGAGGTTGAACACGCCCTCGCGGTCGTCGGCCGCGTCGGTGAGGTCGTGGTAGTGGGTCGCAAACAGCGTCGTCGCGCCGACCTCGTCGTGGAGGAACTCGGTGGCCGCGCGGGCGATGGCGAGGCCGTCGGCGGTGGAGGTGCCGCGGCCGACCTCGTCGAGGAGGACGAGCGAGTCGCCGGTGGCGTTGTGGAGGATTTCGGTCAGTTCGCTCATCTCGCGCATGAACGTGGACTGGCCGCCCGCGATGTCGTCAGACGCGCCGATGCGGGTGAACACGCGGTCGAGGACCGGCAACTGCGCCGATTTCGCGGGGACGAAGCTCCCGACCTGCGCGAGGACGCAGACGAGCGCCACCTGCCGCATGTACGTCGATTTCCCGGACATGTTGGGGCCGGTGACGAGCGCGACGCTCCCCCGCGGGAGGGCCGCGGGGTTCGGCACGAACTCGTCTTGTGCGCGCTCGACGACGGGGTGTCTGCCGGCGTCGATGTGGATGCCGCCGGTCTCGCCGGTCGCCCCGGCTTCGTCGGTCGAGCCGACCGAGGAGGCGGCGTCCCCGTGGAACTCGGGGCGGGCGTAGTCGTTCGCGACCGCCACGTCCGCGAGCGTCCGGAGCACGTCGAGGTCGGCGAGGGCGTCGGCGACGGCCTGAATCCGGGCGGACTCGGTCGCCACGTCGGCGCGCACCTCGCAGAACAGGTCGTATTCGAGCGCGTCGGCGCGGTCCGAGGCGCGGAGAATCTCGTCTTCGCGCTCCTTCAGTTCGGGCGTGTAGAACCGCTCCGAGTTCTTCAGCGTCTGTCGGCGCTGGTAGTCGTCGGGGACGCGGTCGAGGTTCGGGTTCGTCACCTCGATGTAGTAGCCGTGGACCTGATTGTAGCCGACCTCAAGCGAGTCGATGCCGGTGCGCTCCTGCTCGCGGGCTTCGAGGTTCGACACCCACTCGCGGCCCGCCTCGGCGGTGCCGCGGACCTCGTCCAGCTCGGCGTCGAAACCGTCGGCGATGACGCCGCCCTCGGTAATCTCCTGCGGCGGGTCGGAGACGACCGCGTCGCCGACGAGGTCGCGCACGTCTTCGAGTTCGTCCAGCGAGTCGCGCAGGTCCGCGAGGAGGTCGGAATCGGTTCCGGCGAGCGCCTCGCGAATCTCCGGAACGCGGTCGAGCGTCGTCTTCAGCGAGCGCAGGTCGCGGGCGTCGGCGCGCTCGCGGGAGACGCGGGCGACCAGTCGTTCGAGGTCGTACACCGACGAGAGGTGGTCTCGGAGGTCGGCGCGGGCCAGCGCGTCGTCGCAGAGGGCGTCCACGGCGTCCAGTCGCGCCTCGATTCGGTCGCGGTCGACGAGCGGGCGGCGGAGCCACGCCTCAAGCCGGCGGCGACCGAGCGCACAGGCCGTCTCGTCGAGCACCGAAAACAGCGTGCTTCCGGCGCGGGCGCTCCGCGACTCGAACAGTTCGAGGCTTCTGATGGCGGTCGCGTCGAGCTGGAGGAACTCGCGGGGGTCGAACCGCGTGACGCGGGTGACGTACGCAAGCTTCGAGTCGCCCTGTGCGTACTCGGCGTAGGCGAGCGCCGCGCCGACCGCCCGGAGTTCGGCGTCCGACTCGACCACGGCGTCCGGCCGGGGGGCGTAGGCCGACAGCGTCTCGCGGGCCGCGTCGGCGTCGAACGCCGCCGGTTCGAACGGCGTCTCCATCGGGTCGAACGACAGGTCCGGGAGGTCGCAGTCGGGACCGACGACGAGTTCGGCGGGCGCGAGGCGCTCCAGTTCTTCGAGCGCCAGCGCGCGGTCGGCCCCGGTGACGAGGCACTCGCCGGTCGAGACGTCCACGACGGCGAGGCCGTAGGTGGCGGCGTCGGCGTCGCTGTGGCGGCTCTCGCCGTCGCCGACCCGAGCGACCGCGCCGAGGTAGGTCGCCCGCCCGGCGTCGAGCAGTTCCTCGTCGACGACTGTGCCGGGCGTGATGAGTTGGGTGACCGCGCGGTCGACGAGGCCGGACGCCTCCTCGGCGTCTTCGACCTGCTCCGCGAGCGCGACCCGGTAGCCGGCGTCGAGCAGGCGTTCGAGGTAGCCCGCGGCGTTGTCGATGGGGATGCCCGCCATCGGCCACGTCCCGGTGGAGTCCTCGCGCTGGGTCAGCGTCACCTCGCAGGTGCGGGCGACGGCCTCCGCCGCGCCGCAGAACGCCTCGTAGAAGTCGCCGACCTGAAACAGCACGACCGCGTCGTCGTGTTCCTCGCAGAGGTCGGCGTACTGCGAGAGCATCGGCGTCAGGTCGTCCCGCGCTGCCAGCATCTCCGGCGGCGCGCCGTACACCGCCTCCCGCTGGGCGTCCGCGTTCATACTCACACCCGGGTCGCCGAGCGATAAAAACGCCCGGGAACGCCCCGGTCGCCGGCCGTCGTCCCGTCGTCCCCCGCGATTGAGCGTGTGTACGCCCGACAGGGTCAGTGTGGACACCCAGCAAGGTTAGGTAGACTGAGGCAATACTAACATGCAGAGACCCGTCGGCGGTGCGGACGGTCGGCGGGGCATCCGGAATATCAATGACTGATGCACATGCAGACGCCGACTTCGACCCCGCGCTCTCGGTCGAGGCGGTGTCGGACCTCGCGACACGAATCTCCGAGAACGTCGAACGAGTCATCGTCGGCCACCACGACGCCATCGAAGACATCATCGTGACGCTGTTCGCCCGCGGGCACCTCCTGTTGGAGGACGTGCCGGGCGTCGGCAAGACGATGCTCGCCCGCGCCATCGCCACCTCGATAGAGGGGTCGTTCGAGCGCATCCAGTTCACGCCCGACCTCCTCCCGTCGGACGTGACGGGCGTGAACGTGTTCAACCAACAGACCAGCGAGTTCGAGTTCCGCGAGGGCCCCGTCTTCGGGAACGTCGTCCTCGGCGACGAGATAAACCGCGCGCCGCCGAAGACGCAGGCCGCGCTCCTCGAAGTCATGGAGGAGCTACAGGTCACGGTCGACGGCGTCACCCGCCGCGTCCCCGACCCCTTCACCGTCATCGCCACGCAGAACGACGTGGAACCCGACCGAACGTACGACCTCCCGCTGGCCGAACTCGACCGGTTCATGAAGAAGATTCACCTCGGCTACCCCAACGAGGCCGAGGAGACGGAACTGCTCGGCCGCGTCTCGGGCCACCACCCCATCGAGTCGCTCGAACCGGTCGCGTCGGCCGGCGACGTGCGCGACGCCCGCGAGCGCATCCTCGACGTGACGGTGAGCGAGCCGGTCCGCCACTACGTCTCCCGGCTCGCCGCCGACACCCGGGCGCGCGCCGACCTCGGCGTGAGCCCCCGCGGCTCCATCGCGCTCGTCCGCGCCGCGCAGGCCCGCGCCGCCCTCGACGCCCGCGACTACGTCGTCCCCGACGACGTCCAGCGCGAGGTGCGGAGCGTCTGGGCCCACCGCGTCCGGACGACCGACGAGCGCTCCGGCCGCGACGTGGTCGAGCGGGCGCTCGACACCGTCGCGGTCGAGTGAGACCGATGAAGCTCACCCTCCGCGGCTGGGTCGCCGTCGCGGTCGTGGTCGTCGGCGTCGCCAACGCCGTCGCCTACGGCCCGCGGGCGCTCAACGCCGTCGTCGTCCCGGTCGCCGTCGGCCTCGTCGTCGGCGCGGTACAGGTCTGGCGCGTCTCGCCGCCCCGCGTCGAGCGCGTCGCGCCCGACGACGGCTTCCCCGGCGAGACGCGCACCGTCTCGCTCGATATCGACGCCGACAGGCCGTTTCCGGCCACCGTCTCCGACGCCCTCTCGCCGGGGCTCGACGGCGACACCGCGGTCAACTCGGTCGTCGGCGACGGCCGCGTCGACTACGAGGTGACCTTCCGCGGTCGCGGCCCGGCGACGCTCGGCCCGGCGACCGTCGTCGCCCGCGACATCCTCGGCCTGTTCTCGAAGTCGTTCACCGCCGGCGGGACGACCGAGGTGCTCGTCTTCCCGCGGGTCCGGTCGCTCGGCGTGGCGGCCCGCCGCGACCTCTCGGCGCTCGCCGACGCGGGCCGCACCGACGAGCGCGCCGAGTTCGACCGCCTCCGCGAGTACGTCCCCGGCGACCCGCTCCGCGACATCCATTGGAAGTCGAGCGCCAAGTCCGGCGACCTCGTGGTGAAAGCCTATTCCGACCGGGTCACGGCCGACGCGGTGCGCGTCTCGGCCGGCGCGACCGACGGCCACGAGGACGACGCGGCGGAGGCGGCCGCGACGCTCTGCTGTGCGCTTCTCGACGCCGGCGTCCCGGTCCACCTCAGCTCGCCCGCGGGAGTCGTGGAAGCGACCGCCGGCGACCGCCGGCGCGTCCTCGAACATCTCTCGCGGCTCCGCTCGGGGTCGGTGCCCGACGAGACCGCCGCGGTCGTCGTCAGCGGCGACGCCGGAAAGACGCACGTCGCGCTCGGCGGCCGCGAGACGACGTTCGACCGCCTGCGCGCCGACGGCGACGCCGCGGGTGGCTCGAACCGGAACCCGGCGACTCGCGTCGATGCCCGCGGTGCCGGCTCGGGGGTGTCGGCGTGACGGTCGCCGGCGAGTCGTCGTCTACTTCAGCCGGCTCGACGAGCACCGTCTTCGGCGTCCCCGCGGGCCTCCTCGCGGCGGCGGCCTCGCTGGTCCTCATCGGCGCGTTCCTCGCGGTCGTCTACGACATCACGGACGTCGTGGGTCGCCGCGACCAGTTCGTCCTCCTCGCGGCGGGGACGCTCGCCCTCGCCACCGTCGTGGGGTGGACGCTCCGGCCCAGATACGCCCTCGGCCTCGCGGCTCTCATCGCCGGCGGCGGCTTCGCGGCGTACTTCCTCGCGCTCCCCGAGAGCCAGGTCGCGTTGCTCTCGCCGGAGCGCCTCTTGGCCGACACGTTCGCGCTCCTCAGCGGCCTCTCGGCGCTCCGGCTCCTGTCGGCCGACGTGTGGGCGCTCGCGGTGACGCCCGGGCCGGTGTTCCTCGCGTGGTATCTCGCGGTCCGCGGGCGAATCGCGCCGGCCGTCGCGGTCGCCGGGAGCGGCCTCGGCCTGTTCGTCCTCACCACCGACGCCACGGGGACGCTCACGCTCCTCGGCGTCGGCGCGGGCATGGCCGCGGTCGGCCTCGACGGCATCGACCGCTTCGGGAGCGCCGGCGGCCAACTCGACGTGCTGACGGTCGTCCTCGCCGCGATGGTCGTGCTGTCGGCCACCGTCACGGTCCTCCCCGGCGCGGGCGGGTCGCCGGTCATCGCCGACGGCGGCGTGGCCGAACAGCCGACCGTCGAGGCCAGCCTCGTGAGCGCGGACGACCGCATCTCCGTCGTCGGGAGCATCAGCCTCTCGCCGCAGGTCCGCTTCGAGGTCCAGAGCACGTCGCCGGACTACTGGCAGACGGCGACGTTCGACCGCTACACCGGCGACGGCTGGGTCAGGACCGGCGACACCAGCGACTACGAGGGCGGCCGGTTGGCCGGCCCGGAGGGTCCCTCGCGACTGGTCCGTCAGACCGTCACGCCGGCGACGCCGCTCGATTCGATGCCCGCGGCGTGGCGGCCCGTCGCCGTCTCCGGCGACATCGAAAACGAGACGCTCGTCACCCAACAGGGGAACCTCCGCCCCGACCGAGCCGTCGAAATCGGCGAGACGTACAACGTCACGAGCGAAGTCCCGCAGTACACCGCGGCGTCGCTCCGGCGGACCGGAACCGACTACCCCGACGAGATACGCGAGCGGTATCTCGCGCTCCCCGACAGCACGTCCGACCGCGTCCGCGACCGCGCCGCCGAGATAGCGGGCGACGCGGAGACGCCCTACGACAAGGCCGTCGCGGTCGAGGAGTGGCTCGAAGCCAACAAGGAGTACTCCCTTCGGGTGTCCCGACCCGACGGCGACATCGCCGAGTCGTTCCTCTTCGAGATGGACGCCGGCTACTGCACCTACTACGCCTCCACGATGGTCGTGCTCCTCCGCTCGGAGGGCGTTCCCGCGCGGTTCGTCACCGGTTACACCACCGGCGAGCAGGTCGGCGACGACCGCTACGTCGTCCGCGGCCTCGACTCCCACGCGTGGGTCGAAGTCTACTTCGAGGACACCGGCTGGGTCCGCTTCGACCCGACGCCCGCCGGCCCCCGGCAGGACGCGGAGTCGAGCAGTCTCAGTGACGCCCGCGACGAGGGACAGACGGGCATCGACACCAACGAGACGAGCCCCGAGTCGAACGAGACCGAACAGCCCACGACGACCGCGACCGACACTCCGACGCCGACCGAAAACGGGACCGAGACGAACGAGACGCCCGCCGGCGGCAGCCCGCCGGGGCCGAGCATCGACGAGCGCCTCGGCGTCACGCCGACGGGCGACGGGGCGGCCGAAGACGACGGCGGCGGCCTCGTCCCCGAGCTGCCGTCTCGGGAGACGCTGTTCGTCGGTCTCGTCGGCCTCCTCGGCGTCGTCGCCGGCGTCAGGAGGACTCGGCTCCCGGCGCACCTCCGGTTTGCGACCGCGGCGTATCAGCGGCGCACCGACTCGCCGGCCGACGACGTGTTCCGGGCGTACGACCGCCTCGAACTCGCCCTCGAACGCGAGTACCGGCCGCGTCGCCCCGGCGAGACGGTTCGAGCCTACCTCGATTCGCTCTCCCGGGTCGGCGTGGACGAGCGGACCCGACAGGTCGGCCGACTCTACGAGCGCGCGAAGTACGGCGACGGCGTCACCCGCGCCGACGCCGACGAGGCGGTGGCCGCGGCGAACGCCGTCGTCCGCGCTCGTCTGCCGCTCGTCAGACGCTGGACGGACTGAGCGGCGCGAAGAACCGCGTCACTTTTTCTGTGTGCGCTCGCACGAACGGTCAATGGCGACACGAGACGCTGTCTTCGTACTCCTGTGTGCCGCTCTCTGCGTGGCCGCCGTGGTCGCGCCGACCGCGGCCGCACAGGAGGCCCCCGCGAGCGGTCCGGGCGTCGAACCGCTCGTCCAACAGGGCGTCGAACCGGACAGCACGCGAATCGTCGTCGACGTCTCCGAGAGCGGCGACGCCACTTGGGAGATTCAGTACTGGACCCGACTCGACGACGAGAACACCACCGAGGCCTTCCAGTCGCTCCGCGACGACGTGCGGGCCAACCCCGACGACTACACCTCGGCGTTCGCAGAGCGCATCGCCTCGACCGTCGGGGCCGCCGAGAACGCCACCGGCCGGGAGATGAACGCCACGAACGTCTCGGTCTCGGCGGAGACGCGGTCGCTCCCCGATAGCTTCGGGGTCGTCAGCTACTCCTTCGAGTGGTCCAACTTCGCGGCGGTCGACGGCGACCGCCTCGTCGTCGGCGACGCCATCGAGGGTTTCTTCCTCGACAGTAGCTCCCGGCTCATCCTCTCGTGGCCCGACGACTACGACGCGACCACCGTCGAGCCCGCGGGCGACGAGACGCGCGAGCACACGGTCATCTGGCGCGGCTCGCAGACCGAGTTCGTCTCGGGCGAGCCGAGCGTCGTCCTCGAACGCGGCGCTGGCGGTCCGGGAACGTCGGCGACGGCGTCGGCGACGCCGGCCGACTCGGAGACGCCCGCCGCCGGCGACGACCCGTTCCCGACGACGACCGCGCTCGTCGCGGTCGTTCTCGTCGTGCTCGTCGGTGCCGGCGCGCTCTATCTCCGCTCGCGGGGCGCGCTCGGCGGCGGCGACGGCGGTGCAGACGCGGCCGGCGGTACGGACGCCGGCGCGCCCGCCGAGGCGACTTCCGCGAGCGCGGACGAAGCCGGCCCGGCGTCGTCGGCCGACGACGCCGCTGTCGCGGCGAGCGCCGGAGCCGGCGCGGGCGCGTCCGACGATGAGTCCGACGCGGGCGGCGACGGCGGCGACGAGCCGAGTCCGCCGCCGGAACTCCTCAGCAACGAAGAGCGCGTCCTCCGACTCATCGAGTCCCGCGGGGGCCGCATCAAGCAACAGGAGGTCGCCGGCGCGCTCGACTGGACCGACGCGAAGACGAGCAAGGTCGTCCGCGGGATGCGCGACGAGGGGACCATCGAGGGCTTCCGCCTCGGCCGCGAGAACGTCCTCCGCCTGCCCGAAGACGACGAGGGCGCGGACGCGGACGACGGCGACCCGAAAGGAGTATAAATTTCTTACGACTGTTTATACCGGTGGTAAGTCCCTAATCGGCAGACGGAGGCGACCCGGTCGAGATTCCCAAACTGCCGTTGACTGGGGTTGATTCGCGGGTACGACCGCACGTTTATATCGGAACGCGGCTCCAAAGCGGGAGTGATGAGTCGACGAACCGCTGCGCTCGTCGTCGCCGCCGCCGTGTTGCTGGCGACGGTGGGCGCACCGCTCGCTCTCGCCGCCCCGGCCGGACCGATAGGAACGACGGCCGCCGTCACCGATGGGTCGGTCGCGGCCCCCGTTGCACAGACGACCGCGAACGACAGCGCGACCAACGACAGCGCCGCGTCGTCGGAGACGCTCCCCGGTCAGCGCCTGTCCGCCGTCATCGGCGTGCAGGGCTCGGAGACCGACGGGGAACTCGAACGCCGCGCCTTCGAGACGCGCTTCGCGAACGCGAACTCGAACGCCTCGAAGGCCGCGGTCGTCGCCACGCAGGTCGACACGGTCCGCGAGCGCCTCACCGAACTCGAACAGCGTAAGGACCGCCTCGAAGCCCAGCGCGCCAACGGGACGCTCTCTGAGGGACAGTACCGCGTGCTGTTGACTCGGACGGTCGCCGACATCGAGCGCACCCGGAGTATGCTGAACCAGACGACTGACGCCGCCTCGACGGTCCCCGCCGAGGACCTCTCGGCGCGCGGCGTCGAGACGGCCGAACTCGATAGGCTTCGCACGAACGCGAGCGAACTCACCGGCCCCGAAGTGGCCGAAATCGCCGGCGAACTCGCGGGGAACCCCGGGAGGGGAATCGGCCGCGAGCGCGCCGCAAACGAGTCGGACACCGACAGCGGCGGACAACCGGACGACGCGGGGCGGGGTGACGCCCCGGGAAACTCGCGTTCTGAGGCGAGCGGCCGCGCCGATGACGTTCGCGCCGACGACGGCAACGTGCCCAACGGCAACGCGCCCAACGGCAACGCGACCGACGGAAACGAGACTGACGCGACCGGCGACGCGTCCGAGCGCCCCTCGGACGGCGCTGACCGCGGCAACGCCCCGGACACGCCGCCCGGAAACGACAAGCGCGCGAGGGACGTCGACGAGAGCGGCCCCGCTGTGAACCCCGACGACGCGACGACGGACGACGAATCGGAAACGTCGTCCGCGGACGACTCGGGCGCTTGAGGCCGGGGACGGCGACCCCGCCTCCCGATACTGTTTAATATCCCCATCCTGTAGGTCCACACTGTAATGTCGGAAGTCTGCTCGACGTGCGGGCTCCCTGAAGAGCTCTGCGTCTGCGAGGACGTGGCGAAAGAGTCTCAGGAGATAGTCATCCGCATCGACGAGCGCCGCTACGGAAAAGAGGTTACAGTCATCGAGGGATTCGACCCGAGGGACGTCGACATGGACAGCCTGTCGTCGGACCTCAAGTCGAAGTTCGCTTGCGGTGGAACCGTCGAAGACGATTCCATCGAACTCCAAGGCAATCACCGCGGCCGCGTGGAGGACTTCCTCCGCGAAAAGGGGTTCAACGTCGCGTGACCGACCTCTGAATTAGCCCGCCGTCGAGATTTTTGCGAAGCGAGTCAGCGCGCGCGAGCCGTTAGTCTGCCAATCGCTCGACTCTGTTCGGTCACGTCACCGTCCAGCGACGCCGCCGTTCAGCGACGTTCGTCGTCGCCGCCTTCTTCGCCGTCGCCGTGTCCCTCGTCGAGACCCTCTTCGAGCGGGCCGTCCCACGCCGCGAGCCCGCCGGCCATGCTCTCGATGCGGGCGTCTTCGGTCCCCTCGTAGGCCGAAAGCAGGCGGACGGCCTGCACGCTGGCCTCGCCCCGCGGGCAGACGGTGACGACGTGCTCCGCGCCCGCGACGCGGTCGAGGTGCGAGACGAGGTTCGAAAGCGGGACGTTGATGCTCCCCGGCACGTGCCCGAGCGCGAACTCGGCTTCCGTGCTCACGTCCACGACCAGCGGCGGGTCCTCGGCGTCGAGGAGCGCCGCGACCGTCTCGGGAGCGATTTCGTCGACCATCTACAGCAGGCCCTCGTCGCGGGCGAGGAGGACGCCCTCGACGGTCGCGTCGTTCGTCGGCGGTTCGGTCGCCCGCTCGATGGCCTCCTCGACCGGGACGGCGCGGACCGAGAGGAACTCGTTGTCGTCGAGGTCGCGCTCGACCGGCGTGAGGCCCTCGGCGAAGACGAAGCCGCGGCGGTGCCGGAGGACGCCCGTCGAACACCACACGTCGCCGATGACCGACGCCGAGTCGGCGGCGAAGCCCGTCTCCTCGCGGAGTTCGCGCAGTCCGGCGTCGGTGAACGACTCGCCCTTTTCGACGACGCCCGCGGGGAGTTCGAGTTGGGTCTGACGGATGTTCGGCCGGTACTGCTCGACAAAGACGACGTGGTCGTCCGCGACCGCGACGACGACGACCGCGGTCGCCAACTCGGCCCAGTAGTAGCGCTTCGTCGTCCCGTTGGGCTGTTCGACGAGGTCGTAGCCGCCGGTGAACCAGCCGGTGTCGTACTCGACTTCGGATTCCAGCACGCGCCACTCGGGGTCGGGCAGGCGCTCGTGTCGGCGGCCGTCGTCGGTCATCGGTCCGCTCCGGTCGCGTCGCCGCCGAGTCCGCCGGCGTCGGTCGCGGTGTCGTCGTCGGCTCCGGCCGACTCATCGTCACCGCCCTCGGACTCCTCGCCGAGGAGCGCGTCGCGGTAGACGCGGCCGAAGGCGTTGCGTCGGAGGGTGCTGACGGCGGCGTCTTCCTCGTGTTGGAACGTCGTCGCCAGCACCGTCTCGGCGAAGGGGACCGCGTGCCACGCGACGCGCTCCACGTCCGGATTGCCGAGTTCGACGAGTTCGTAGTCCTCGTGGGCCGCGCGCCAGTCGTCGAACTCGGCGCGCGTGCCGACCGTGACCGAAAGCGACTCGGCGAAAAGCGCGTTCCGGACGGTCTCGACCACGTCGCCGGTCACGCGGTCGCGGTACTCCTCGCGGTCGAACTCCATCGCCTTGGCCGTCTCGCGGACGACCACCTGCGCGGTCGGTCCGACGCGGTCGAAGGCGGCCTCGGCCTCGTCGAGCGACGCCGGCGCAATCGTCCCGTGGGTTTCCATCGCCAGTCGGTTCGGGGTCCGGACTTACGACTCTTTCCTGTCCGCGTCGTCTTCGGTCCCCTCGTCGCGGTCGTCGGCATCGGCGCTGGCGTCGGCGTCGCCCTCCCGCGGCGCGTCCTCGGTCTCGCCGCCCTCGCCGTCGTCCGCGACCATCTCGCGGGTGAGCGACCGCGCCTCCTCGAAGATGCGCGCGGCGTCGCCCGACAGCGACTGCGACCCGTCGGAGCCGCCGAACGGTTGCGGCTCTCGGTCGGGAATGTCGTGGTCGTGTCCCTGTCCGTGCGCGTGACTATGGCCGCGGCCGCCGGTGCGGTCGACCGTGTCCTCGAACACCTCGTCGAACTCGCGTTCCTCGGCGAGCTCGGAGACGAGCGGGCCGAGCGAGTCGGCGTTCAGGTCGGCCCACTCGGGGGCGTGTTCGTCCAGCCACGTCTCGTGGTCGTCGCCGTGGACGATGGCCTGTAGCGCGAGGTGGTTCGCGAGATGCGTCTCGTCGCGTTGCGGCGCGTCGCAGACCGGACAGGCGTATCCCATACCCTCCGGTAGCGGCTCTGTGTACCAAAACCCGTCGCACTCTCGCGTCGCGCCACGTCGGCGTCGTCGGTCGTCGAAGAAATGTGACCGCGTCGCCCGCGTGGTGGTGGTGGTGGTGGTGGTGGGTCGCGGGCGAGCGGCCGTCACGGCACCGCGGTAGGGTGCCGCGTCCGGTGGTGGTAGTGGTGGTGATTCCGACTCGTTCGTGTGCCGATGCGTCAGGCGGAGGTGACGATGACCGTTCCGTCGGCCCAGAGGGTCACGTCGCAGGCAGCGTACCGGAACTCGATGTGACCGCGCGAGGGAGCCACCGACCCGCGAGTGTCGCCGTCCGTCGCCGGTGCCCGCACCAGCGGGTCGAACAGTTGACACAGCGCGTCGGGGTCGATAGCTTCGGACAGCAGTGGGAGGTCGATGGCGTCCACGCCTCTCAGTTGGGCGGTCGCGGTGACGACGGTCACCGCGAGGGTGTCTCGGCCGCCCCAATCGTGTCGGGCGACGACCTCGTCGGTCGTCCCCGTGTTCCATCCCACATCGTTGCCCGGTAGCACGCGAGTTTTGTCCATGGTTCGGTTCGCGTCGACACCTCGCCGACAGCCGTATCGACGGCGCTCCCGGATATAGCGGTCGCTGCTATCCAACTAGTGGTGGTGCGTGCGTCACCTCTAGGTGACTAGATTCTCAACTGAAAATCAGTTGGTATCGCTGGATTCTATGTGGTATGTTATCATTCGAAGACGCGTTCGACCAGCTTTCGCTCGGCCGCGCGCAGGTGGTACTGGTAGGTCGGCGCGCTGATGTCGAACGTCTCGGCGAGCGTCTCGGCGGTGCTGCGGCGCGGCCACTCGTAGAAGCCGGCGAGGTGGGCCGCCCGAATCGACTCGTGTTGCCGGCTCGTCCACGCCTCTCGCATCTCGGCGGCGAACGTCTGCGGCGAGTCGGCTCCCTCGGCGGTCCGCCGCGACAGCAGTCCCGTCCCGGGGTAGTTCGCGTCGAGCGCGTCGACGAACGACCGGACCCGGATTCGCTCGGGGACCTCGGCGGTGAGCGTGGTCTGGGTCGGCGTCGCGTCGAGCGCCCGCAGCGTCGCCTCCGAGGCGTACAGCGTCTCGAAAAGCGACTCCCGCGGGAGACGGAGTTCGAACAGCGACCCCGAGTCGTCGGTCGAGACGTGGCGCACGCGGGTCGCGATGTCCCGCCCGGCGGCGACGACGTCCTCGGGCTCCGCGTCGCTGGCGACGAACGCGATGACCGAGCCGTCGGACTGCGGGATGACGCCGCCGAGGCTCACCGCGTCGCCGACCCGCCGGGCGAGTCGCGACAGCGACAGTCGGTCGCCGCCGAGCCGTATCTGCACGTCCGTCCGGCGCTCTGTCAGCATGGCGTCGGCGCGCCCCGTGGCCGCGAGCGCGTAGCCGACCGTCTCCCCCAGTTCAGTGAGCAAGCCGTCGTCGTTGTCGACGACTTCCGACCCGGTCGCGTGGACGACGAACAGCGCCTCCACCCGGTCGTCGGCGACCGCGGGGATGACCGCGACGGCGCGGAACCCGTAGCTGAGCGCGTCGCCGCGGTGGTCGGCCCACGCGGGGTCGTCGAGCACGTCCGCTATCACCCGTATCTCTCGGCTCTCGATGGCGGCTTCGAGCAGCGAAAACAGCGGCTCCGCGGTCGCTACTTCCCCCAGTCGGTCGGCGTAGGCGGTGTCCGCGCCGTGGACCGCGTCGCTCGGCGGGCGGTACGTCTCGTCTACGTCGCTGGCCTCGGCGTGCCAGACGACGGCCACGCCGTCGGCGTCGACGAGTTGTTCGGCGACGGCCGACAGCGCCTCGCCGCGGGTCGGCGCGCGGATGAGCGACCGGTTGATGTTCCTGATGGTCGCGTTGATTCGGTCGAGACGCGTGAGCGCCTCGTTTTGGGCTTCGAGCCGGCGGTCGCGCTCGCGCAGTTCCGCCTCGGCGTCGATGCGGTCGAGCAACTCCTCGACGGTCGCCGACAGCAGGTTCACGAGTTCCACGTCGACCTCGGTCGGCGCGACGGTGCCGGGGTGGCCGGTGACGAGCACGCCGTGGCGACCCAGCGGCGCGGCGATGACCCGCTCGACGCCGTCGACGACGCCCCCGTCGGGCGCGAGTTCGACCACGCGGACGTCGCCGGAGACGAACGCGTCCCAGACGCCGCCGCGGTCGAGGCCGCCCTCGAACGGCTTGTCGCCGAGCCCGGTCCCGGCCGCGCCCACGCGGACGAGGCTCGTGTCCGCCTCGTCGAAGACGTACAGCTCCGTCCGGGCGTCGCCGAGCACCTCGTCGCAGGCGTCGACGGTCGCGCGGAGGACCGCCTGTCTGTCGGTCGCGCCCATCATCTCGCGGGTCCGGTCGTGGAGCGTCGCCAGCAGGCGCTCGTAGCGGTGTCGCTTCGTCACGTCGCGGAGGACGCCGACGGAGCCGATTTCCTCGCCGCCGACGACGAGCGGCGTCCGGTGGTTCTCGACGCGGACGACCTCGTCGTCGGGCGTCCGGAGTTCGAACTCGACGATTCCCCGCGACGCGGCCGCGAACGCCTCGTCGCTCCCGTCGGTCGCGGTCGCGTTCTCGGCGAGCAGCCCCGTCGGCGACCCGATGACGCGGTCGCGGTCGAGGCCGGTGAGCCGCTCGAACGCCGGGTTGACCGCCACGAACCGCCCCTCGTCGTCCAGCGCGTACACCGCGTCGGCGACGGCCTCGACCATCCGCCCGTACTGCTCGGCTTCGGCCTCGCGTTCCAACTGCTCCGTGATGTCGGTGAAGTAGACCGACAGTCCCGTCTCGGAGGGGTACGCCCGAACCGCGTACCACGTTTCGAGGCGGTCGTAGTAGGTCTCGAACGTCGCGGGCTCCTGTCGCTCCATCGCGCGCTCGAACTCCTTGCGGAAGACGGCGGCCTCGGGCACCGAGTCCCAGATGCGCGTCCCCAGCACCGACGCGGCGGACATGCCGAGCCCGTGTTCGGCCGTCGAGTTGACGTAGGTGACGCGCCAGTCCGCGTCGAAGCCCATCACCGCCTCGTCCATCCGCTCTAAGACCTCCGAGAGCGCGCTTTTGAGTTCGTGGCGCTCGGTCGCCGCGCCGACGACGGCCGCGATGTTCTCCAAGAACAGCACGTCGTCGTCGGCGAACCGGCCGCGGGCGACCGCGTGGACGACGATGGCTCCCCACCGGGTTCCGTCGCCGCGGATGGCCGCGCTCATCCCGCTTTTCGGCACCGACGCCCCCGCGCCGTCCGTGTGCTCGAAGCGCCCGTCCGCGTCGAAGTCGTCGACGAGCGTCGAGCGCCCGGTCCGGTACGTCTCGGCCGCCTGCGTCCCCTCGGTCGCGGTGGGTCCGCGACCCCGATTCGCCGACCAGCCCGCGGCGGCGGCGACGCGAAACGCGCCGTCGTCGAGGCCCTCGAACACCGTGACCGAGTCCGCCCCGAGCACGTCGCGGACCCGCCGGGCGGCGTGGTCGAGCGTCGAGTCGAGGTCGACGGCGGTCAGCGCCCGCGTGCCCACCTCGGAGACGACGCGCTGTTGCTCGATGCGGTCTCTGTGGTTCTGCGCGAGGGTGTACTCGCCGAGCGCCCGCTCGACGCGGGCGGCCACCCACGACATCGTCTCTGGGTCGTCGTCGCGGACGACGTAGTCCGTCGCGCCGGCGTCGACCGCGCGCGCCGCGACCTCGCTGTCGGCGGCCGCGACGACGACGGGAACGTCGAGGCCCTGCGCGTAGACGTCGCGGACGAACGCCTCCTCGTCGCCGGCCGCCGTGGGTGCGGTAAGAACGACACACGAGACGGCCGCCGAGGCGGAGACGAGTTCCGCGCGCGCCGCGGCGGGGGTGCGGACGTGACGGACGGCCGTCACTTCGCCGAGCGACGACAGCGACGAGTCGAGGGCCGCCGCGAACTCGTCGTCGTCACTCACACAGAGCACGGTGGGGGGCGGTAACACAACTCGTGTACGTGGCTCGCCTTGATAAGCCCTCGTTCGGCCGCGAGCGGTCCTGTCAGGCGCTTTGCCACTCGCCCACGTCGAGGACCATGATGTACGCGTCCTCGCCGTCGCCGTAGTAGCTCGGCACCCGGCGGGCGGGTTCGAAGCCGACGCTCCGGTAGAGCCCGATGGCCGGTTCGTTCGAGACGCGGACTTCGAGTTTCACGACCGCCGCGCCCGCGATGGCCATCGCCGTCAGCGACTGGAGGAGCAACCGCCGCCCGAGACCGCCGCCGCGGGCCTCCGGGCGGACCGCGAGGTCCTTGACGTGGCCGATATCGTTGCCGTGGTTCGGCATCACGTCGGCGACGACGTAGCCGAGCACCTCGCCCCCGCGGGCGGCGACGAGGAACGCCGGCTCGTCGACGAACATCTCGAACGCGGAGTACGGCCACGGCTCGGAGAAACAGGTCCGCTCGATGCGGAGCACGTCGAGGAGGTCGGCCCGGTCGACCCGCCTGACGACCGCGTCGTCGAACGCCGTCACGTCCGGCGCTACGTGGTTGGCACGCAAAAGCCCGACGGCACGGGGCCGCGGGGGTGACGGACGCATCGAGGCGGCTGGTCCGGAGCGGACGCTCACGGGAGCGGTCGGCGCGGCCCTCGGCCCCCGCCGTGGCCGCCGCTCGCCGGGCGAAAAAGCGAGAAAGTGGTTGGTCGCGTTCAGTCGTCCGCGGGGGCAGCGCCGCCCTCGGCCTGCTGCTTCGTGAGGGGGAGCTTGCCGCCGGCGGTGAGGATACGACGCTCGCGCTCGGAGGCGTGCAGGTTCGCCGTCGCTTCCCAGTCGTCGTTCACGCGGATGGTGAACTCTTCCTGGCCGGATTCGACGGCAGCGGCCACGTCGTCGACGATTTCGACGTCGTCGCCCTGCTCGATCTGCTCGTACGTCTCCTCGTCGATGGCGAGGGGGACGATACCGAAGTTGAACAGGTTCGCCTTGTGGATGCGAGCGAACGACTGCGCGAGGACGGCCTCGATGCCGAGGTACATCGGACACATCGCGGCGTGTTCGCGGGAGGAGCCCTGACCGTAGTTCTCGCCCGCGACGAGGACGCCGGTGCCGGCTTCCTTGGCGCGCTGGGCGAACGTCTCGTCGACGCGCGAGAGCGTGAAGTCCGAGAGGCGCTCGATGTTCGAGCGGAACTTGAGGATGTCGGACGTCGCCGGGATGATGTGGTCGGTCGTGATGTTGTCCTCCATCTTCAGGAGGGTCTCACCCGAGATGTTCGAGCCGAGGGGGTCCTGCAGGGGAACTTCGCCGATGTTCGGGCCCTTGATGAGCTCGTCGTCGATGGCGTCGTCGGCGTAGATGAGGTCCGTCTTCGAGCCGTCGTACTCGTCGGGGAGTTCGACGCCGGGGGCGTCGAGTCCGAGTTCGTCGGCGAGGTCGCGGGGGTCAACGATTTCGCCCTTGAGCGCCGCGGCGGCGGCGACCTGCGGCGAGCAGAGGTAGACGTTGTCGTCTTCGATGCCCGAGCGGCCCTCGAAGTTGCGGTTGAAGGTGCGCAGCGAGACGGAGTCGGAGGCGGGGACGTGGCCGATACCGATACACGGGCCACAGGTCGCCTCGGAGACGTTGACGCCGGCCGCCATCATCTCGGCCGTCCAGCCCTCGCGGGCGAGCATCTCGCCGGCCTGCTTCGAACCGGGCGCGACGATCATTTCGAGGTGCTTTGCGACCTCCTGGTCCTTGACCATCTTCGCGGCCGGGAGGACGTCCTCGTAGCCGCCGTTGGTACAGGAACCGACGAGGACCTGCTCGACCGTCTCGCCGGCGACTTCGCGGACCGGAACCACGTTGTCGGGCATCGACGGGCAGGCGATGAGCGGTTCGAGGTCGCCGAGGTCGATGACGATTTCGTCGGCGTACTCGGCGTCGTCGTCGGCCGTCAGCTCGACGTACTCGTCGCCGCGACCCTGGCGTTCGAGGTAGTCTTTGGTCTTCTCGTCGGTCTCGAACAGCGACGAGGTGGCGCCGAGTTCGGTCCCCATGTTGGTGATGGTGGTTCGCTCGGGCACGGTGAGCGATTCAGCACCGGGGCCGGTGTACTCGAACACCTTGCCGACGCCGCCCTTGACGGTCTCGCGGCGGAGCATTTCGAGGATGACGTCCTTCGCGGAGGACCACTCGGGGAGTTCGCCTTCGAGGCGGACGTTCACGACCTCCGGCATCTCGACGTAGTACGCGCCGCCGCCCATGGCGACAGCGATGTCGAGGCCGCCGGCACCGATGGCGAGCTGGCCGAGGCCGCCGGGGGTCGGCGTGTGGGAGTCCGAGCCGAGGAGCGTCTTGCCGGGCGCGGCGAAGTTCTCCTTGTGGACGTTGTGGCAGATACCGTTGCCGGGGCGGGAGAAGTGGGCACCATATGTCCCGGCCGCGGAACGGAGGAAGCGGTGGTCGTCCGTGTTCTTGAAGTCGAACTGGTAGGTCTGGTGGTCGCAGTACTGGGCGGCGAGCTCAGTCTGCGCCTCGTCGAGGTCGAGCGCCTCGAACTGGAGCCAGACCATCGTCCCGGTCGTGTCCTGCATCAGGACTTGGTCGATTTCGATTCCGATCTCCTCTCCGGGGGTGAGGTCACCCTCGACGAGGTGGTCCGAGAGAATCTTTTCCGTGAGCGTCTGTCCCATAACACCCGAACGTCGATGGTCCTCGGATATAAATCCCGCGTACTTCCCTATCTTCGAACGTGAACGATAGCGCCGTCTCGGGGTTTCTAGCGTCTAAGGGCCATTAAACTCCTTGTTGGTTCTCCCATGTGACTGGTCACCGCGGGGGTCGTCACCGACCCAAACGGTGAGCGATTTCGACCCCGTTGTGGCCCCGAACGCGGGGGGGTCGTGTGAGGGGTGACGACGGCCGAGGTTCGGCACAGTTTTGCGCTCGCTGGACGGGGTTCGGATATGCACCGCGCTGGCTCGTTCGTCGCACAGCACATCTCGCCGGTCACGGCCGAACAGGTCCAACCCAACGGCGTCGACCTGACGCTCGAAGCGGTCCTCGAACAGGTCGAACCGGGCCGACTCGGCCGCGAGGGCAAGACCGTCGGGGAGCGCCGCGCCCTCGACTTCGCCGACCCGGAGACCGAGACGTACCGACTCGGCCCCGGCGGCTACGTCCTCCAGTACGCCGAGACGGTCCGCATCCCCGAGGACCACGTCGGCTTCATCTACCCGCGGTCGTCGCTCATGCGGAACTCCTGTATGCTGAACACGGCCGTCTGGGACGCCGGCTACGAGGGGAAAGGCGAGGGCCTCCTACAGGTCCACCACCCGGTCGAACTCGAACGCGGCGCGCGCGTCGCCCAAATCGTCCTCGCGGACGCGACTCACGACGAGACCTACGACGGGAGCTATCAGGGCGAGCGCACCCGCTGACGACCGCCGACCGCGGCTCTCGGAGGCAGTCGCCCGCCGGATGCTACCGGATGAATACCGATATCCCGATTCACGGGACGTTCTCGGCAATGACGAATTCCTTTCAAGTCGGTGGGCGTCGTATCTGTTCTCGCGGAGGGCACGTCGGGCCGAAACGAGGGGCGACCTGTACACACTGAACCTCCGCAACTTCCTCCTTCCACATCTTCGTCTTCGTCGCTTCGCGCGTTCCCGCGAACACGCTCCGTACCCGTGAGCCGCGGCGTCGCGCTGCCGGCTTTCGATTCGCCGCCGCGAGCGAGCGCCACGGGGGCACCGTCACCTAAAGCCGCTTCGAGCGCGGCAGTCGGGTTCTCTGACCCAAAGGCACATTTACGCCCATGCCTAAGTGTGGCCAATCACTGATGTCACGGAGTCCATCTCTCCCGGAACGTCCTCATCTCGATCTGGACCCCGAGATGTCGGATGCAGAGCGGCTGTCTGCACTCCGCCAGCACTTCGAACGCATGGTCGACGTCAACCGCGAACTCGACCAGCGGCTCCAGAACGCCGACGACCGCCACGCCGAGTTGGTCGACGAGGTCGACCAGATGAAAGCGCGCAACGAGGCCCTGAAGACGGCCTCGTACTACATCGCCACGGTCGAGGAGCTGACCGACGACGGCGTCATCATCAAGCAGCACGGCAACAACCAGGAGGTCCTGACCGAGTTCGCACCGAACCTGAACATCGACGACATCGAGCCCGGCGACCGCGTCGCCATCAACGACTCGTTCGCCGTCCAGACCGTCCTCGACGACGAGACGGACGCGCGGGCGCAGGCGATGGAGGTCGTCGAGTCGCCGACGGTCACCTACGACGACATCGGCGGCATCGACGAGCAGGTCCGCGAGGTCCGCGAGGCGGTCGAACAGCCCCTCGAAAACCCCGAGATGTTCGCGGAAGTCGGCATCGACCCGCCGTCCGGCGTGCTCCTGTACGGCCCGCCGGGCACCGGGAAGACGATGCTCGCCAAGGCCGTCGCCAACGAGACCAACGCCTCGTTCATCAAGATGGCCGGCTCCGAACTCGTCCAGAAGTTCATCGGCGAGGGCGCGCGACTCGTCCGCGACCTGTTCAAGCTCGCCGCCGAGCGCGAGCCGGTGGTCATCTTCATCGACGAGATCGACGCCGTCGCCTCGAAGCGCACGGACTCGAAGACCTCCGGCGACGCCGAGGTCCAGCGCACGATGATGCAACTCCTCTCGGAGATGGACGGCTTCGACGACCGCGGCGACATCCGCATCATCGCGGCGACCAACCGCTTCGACATGCTCGACGAGGCCATCCTCCGCCCCGGTCGGTTCGACCGCCTCATCGAGGTTCCCAAGCCCGCCGTCGAGGGCCGCCGCCGCATCCTCGATATCCACACCCGCGACATGAACGTCGCCGACGACGTGGACCTCGACGCGCTCGCAGAGGAACTCGACGACTACTCCGGCGCGGACATCGCGTCGCTCACGACCGAGGCCGGTATGTTCGCCATCCGCGAGGGGCGGACCGAGGTGACGGGCGCGGACTTCGACGCCGCCCACGAGAAGCTCTCGAACGTCGAGGAGTCCGGCACCGGCCCCATCTCGGGCTTCACGGACTACCAGTACTGAACTCGGCCGGGAACCGGCGTCGCGGCGGTCGTCGACGCCCCCGCCTCGCCCCGGCTTTCGAGCGCCACTATTCGTAACCCCCTTTTCCGCCGCCGCGAGAGTTCGGACATGAACACGATTCGCGTCGTCCGCGGGGTCGGCACCGCCCCCACCGAGATGGCGTCGTACGACGCCGCGCTCGCCGCCGCCAACGTCCACAACTACAACCTCGTCGCCGTCTCCTCCGTGGTTCCCGCCGACGCGACGGTCGAGGCGGTCGACGTGGCCCCCGATCTCGGTCCGGCGGGCAACCGTCTGACCGTGGTGCAGGCCCGCGAGACGACTTCGACGCCCGGCGAGACGGCGGTCGCCGGTCTCGGCTGGGCGACCGGCTCCGGGCCCGGCCTGTTCTACGAGGCGTCCGGAACCGACGAAGACGACGTCCGCGCGGCCGTCCTCGACGGCCTCGACGCGGGCCGAAACCTCCGCGAGTGGTCGTTCGACGACGAGGAGGTCGCGCTCACCACCGGCACCCACGAGGGCGACGGCTACACCACCGCCGTCACGGTCGCGGCCTACGGGCAGAGCGAATCCGTCTTCTGAGACTCCGCGCTGACCGACGGACTCATCAGCGTTTGTGAGTATTGCTCCGACATGAGTGGTGACGCGCCGTTCGACCTGTCCCCGTGGCGAGTGGCGCTCATCTACGCCGCCTTCGGCTTCCTCTGGGTCGCGACGAGCGACAGTCTCGTGGAGGGGCTTCCGAACCACGAGCTCATCCAGACGGCGAAGGGATGGCTGTTCGTCGGCCTGTCGGCGCTGTTGGTGTACGCCCTCGTCGACCGGAGTCAGACCGAACTGAACCGGACCTCCAAACGGCTGGAGTCGACGCTCGCGCACACGAGCGTCCTCCATCGAATCCTCAGACACGACATCAGGAACGCCTGCACCGCCATCCTCGGCTACGCCGAACTGGTCGAGTCGCGGGACGACGCGGACGCGAACACCGACCCCGTGGAGGCGATTCGACACCGAGCGAACCGACTGGTGGAGGTGAGCGACGAGGTCGCGCTCCTCAGGACCGTCGAACTCGCGGAGGGGAACGAGGTCGACGTCGACCTCTCGTGTGCGGTCGCCGACGCCGTCGATGACCTCGAAATCGAGCATTCTGCGGTGCGGGTTTCCGTCACCTCGCCGGAGACGCTCACCGTGCGGGCGCACCCGGCGCTCCCGCGAAGCATCGCCGAACTGCTCGACAACGCCGTCGTCCACGCCGACTGCGACGAGCCGAAGATTCACGTCGCCGTCTGGCAACTCGGCGAGGTCGTCGGCGTGACCGTCACCGACAACGGTCCCGGCATCCCGGACGCCGAGCGCGAGGCCCTGCTTTCGGGGTCGGAGACGCCGCTTTCGCACACCAGCGGCGTCGGCCTCTGGCTGGTCCGCGCCATCGTCGACGCCTCCGGCGGGTCGCTCGACATTTCGACACCGAAGGCCCACGGGACCGTCGTCACCGTCTCGCTTCCGCGAACGGCCTGACGGCGGCGTCACCGGGTCGTCATCCCGCTGTTATCCCGCCGTCGCCGCGTCGTCACCCAGTTTCGATTCGCCACCGCGCCGCCGACCGACGACGGCTTTTTACACGTCCTTCCCGTATCGCAGACGACTGATGAACGGGAACAACCCATATGCGGGCGCTCCCGGCGTGACTGGGGCCGGTCAGGCGTCGCCCGACCGAGAACTGACCGTCGAGCAGATGGACGCGCTCCGGCGGGCGGTCGCCGGTATCGTCTCGCGGACGGAGTCGTACCTCCCCGAGGGCTTCGCCGTCGGGTCGGAGCTCTCGACCGGGATGAACGGGCCGCTCGCCACCGTGGCCGTCCATCCGCCGGTCGGCCACCCCGTCAGCGCCGGCTTCTCGCCGGACGCCGACGAACTCGACGCCGGACTCACCGACGAAGACCGCAACGAGGTCGCCCGCGGACTCGCCGCCACCGCGGCGTTTCAGGTCATGAGCGCCGTCGGCGACGACCTCACGCCCGCCGCGCGGTAACCCGCGCCGACCCCCATCGCTGTCGGGGTCCGAGTGGCGACTGACGCGCCGTTGCGACCTGCCGATCGGTTCCTCGCCGCCGTCCCGTCGCCTCGTCCTGCGTTTCAGCGCCGCGCTCCCGTCAGTTCAGAACGAGAACAATACACTTCACGGAGGCGGTCGAAAGGGAGGTATGGCTTCGATTTTCGACTACGCGGACGAGATTGGCCCGACGACGCTCATCATCGTGGGCTTCCTGCTGTTCGTCTTCCCCGAACCGGCGACTTCGGCGTTCGGCGCGGGGTTGATGCTGTTCGGCGCGGCGTACTGGTTCTGGGAGTGGAACCGCCCCTGACCACGGGGCCGAGCGCGCGAGCGTCCCCGGTCAGACGCTCCCGCGGCGGCGGTTTCGACCGGCGTCGTCGCGGACGCGGGGCTCGATGCCGCCGAGCGGCGCGTCGGTCTCGGCGGACGCGTCCGACTCGCCCGTCGGACCGGCCGCCGACCGCGGTGTCGCAACGAACAACCCGTAGGCGAGCACGGCCGCCGAGACGAGGCCGCTCGCGCCGACAACGAGCGAAAGTGGGAGCGGCGAGAGCGCGCCGACCGCCGTCCCGACGGCGAGCGGGAGCGGTAGTGTCGCGAGGATGGCGTCGTACCGCGTCGCTTTCGTGACGATGCTGTCGCTATGGGGTGTTCGTGTGCGCATGATACCACTCGGCGACGGGTACGAACGTCTGAATATTAGCTATTTCGCCCGACGGGACGGCCGTGCGGCTCACGGATATGCTGAGTCAACGGAAGACTCGGGGCGCGACGAGTCGCCTATTTTCCCCAGAAGGGGTCGCGGCGGCGGTGCTTTTCGAGGTAGCCCGACAGCGCCTCCAGTTCGTCGGTGGGGATGTCGTCGCGGAGCTCCTGTTCGAGAATCTTCGCGTGCTTTTCGGGGAGTTCGATCCAGAGTTCGTCACCCTCCTCTATCTGGCGGCCGACCGTCGGGCCGTCGATGGCGACGCTGACCCGCGAGCCGGCGCGGGCGCTCGACACGTCCTCGCCGTTTTCTTGGATGCCCGAGAGCTGACCGACGCGGTTCGCCTCGCCGTCTTCCCACTTCACGACGTTCATGTTGTTCTTGATGGTCCCGGACATGACTTCGACCCCGACGACGGCGGGGTTGTTCTGCCGGAAGACGTGGTCCTGGAGGATGCGGAAGCGACACGGGCGGACGATTTTGTCGAGAATCGTCTCCTGTTGGGCGCGTTTCATCTCCTCGACGTGCTCTTCGTACTCCTCGACGAGCTGATAGATGACGTCGTCTTCGAACAGCTTCACGTCGTTCTTTTCGAGTTCGGCCTCGGCGTTCGAGAGCACGTCCACGTTGAACCCGAGGATGACCTTGTGCTCGGGTTCGCGGGCGGTCGAGGCGACGGCCACGTCGCGCGGAGCGATGTCTCCGACCTCGGCGCGGAGGATGGGTACCTCGGCCTCCTGTAAGGCGTTCGCCATCGCTTCGAGGCTGCCGAGCGTGTCGGCCTTGACGACGACGCCCTCCTCTTCGGTGGTGACCTCGATATCCGCGAGTTCGGCTTCGACCTCGCGGACGACCTCGTCGAGGTCGCGGTCGCCGACGACGCGGACCGGCGCGCCGGCCATCGCGTCTTCGAGGTCGGGGGCGGCGATTTTCACGCCGGCCGCGGCGCGGACCTCCTCGACCTTGTCGAACCGCTTTTCGGTCCGAATCTCGGCGTTCGGACGGGGCTGGAGGAGCGCGCGGACCTCGGTGACGATGGGGTCGTTCGCGCCGCCGACGACGACGGTGTCGCCCGCGCGAATCGTCCCGTCGTAGAGGACCACGTCGAGGGTCGCGCCGAAGCCGCGTTCCTCCTTGACTTCGAGGACCGTCCCGGATCCGGGACCGGCCACGTCGATGGCCATCTCGTCTTTCATGTAGCGCTGCGAGAGGCCCATCAGGACGCCCAGCAGGTCGGGGATGCCCTCGCCGGTCAGCGCGGAGACGGGGACGACGCCGATGTTGGACTGGAAGTTCTGGACGCGCCAGTAGAAGTCCGAGGAGAAGCCTCGGTCGGAGAGTTCGCCGATAATCTCGTACAGTTTCTCGTCGAGTTTCGAGCGGGCGCGCTGGGACTGCTCCTCGTAGGTCTTCTGGATGGGGGCCCCCTCTTGGGGGTTCCAGCCCGGCGTCGTGTCTATCTTGTTCGCGGCCACGATGAACGGCGTCCCCGTCCGCTTGAGGATGTCGATGGCCTCCTCGGTCTGCGGCTGGAAGCTGTCGTTCACGTCGACCACGAGGATGGCGATGTCGGCGAGCGCCCCGCCGCGCGAGCGGAGGGTGCTAAAGGAGTGGTGGCCCGGCGTGTCGATGAACAACAGCCCCGGGAGGTCGAAGTCCTCGGGTTTGACCAGACTGCCGGCCATCTGCGAGACGGTGTCTAAGGGGACCGCGGTCGCGCCGATGTGCTGGGTGATGGCGCCGGCTTCGCCCTCGCTGACGGCGGAGCCGCGAATCTTGTCGAGAAGACTCGTCTTCCCGTGGTCCACGTGGCCGAGGACGGCCACGATGGGTGTGCGAAGCGTATCGGATTGTGACGTCGAATCAGTGTCGGACATGGAGAATCGCCCCGGAGAAAGCTCTTACCGGAATCGAGTCGGTGACTCAAGTTAAGTCCATCGTCACGACCGCGCCCGCGAGTCCGCGAGTCACCGTGTCAACTGTTCTCGCGGCCCGCAGGCGGGTCGGGGCGTTCGTCGGCCGCCCGTCAGACGTGCCCGTACCGTTTATGTGAACCGACGAGGAAGGGGTGTGTATGGCCGACATACTCGCCGAGAACCTCTCCGGGAAGGCCGTCATGGGCTCCGACGGAACGGAACTCGGGATGCTGTACAACATCACGATGGACATGAAGTCGGGCGAGCTTCACGACCTGCTCGTCCAGCCGAACGAGCAGATTTCCCCCGGTCGCGTCTCGTTCGACCGGGACGACCGCGGACGGTTCCGAGTCCCGGTGAACCGCGTGCAGGCGGTCAAGGATTACATCGTCGTCCAACGGTAGACTCAGGATAGATTCTCAATGCGGATTCTCGACGCTTCTGCGTTCATCAACGAGTACCACACCGACGACGAGACGGCCTCGATTCCCCTCGTCAAGGAAGAACTCACCGGCGAGCACGCCTTCCGCTTCGACGCCCTCGAAGGCGCGGGAATGTACGTCCACATCCCCGGACAGGGGACCGTGGACAAGGTGCTCCGCGCCGCGGGCGAGACCGGCGACCGCGACGTGCTCTCGGAGACCGACACGCGCCTCATCGCCGCCGCGTTCGAACTCGACGCGACGCTCGTCACCGACGACTACGCGATGCAGAACGTCGCCGAGCGGCTCAACGTCGGCGTCGAAGTCATCGCCCAAGACGGCATCGCGGAACAGCGAAGCTGGAAGTTCCAGTGTCAGGGCTGCGGCCGGGAGTTCGACGAGAACAAAGAGCGCTGTCCCATCTGCGGGATGGAGCTGTCGCGGAAGAACCCGGCGTAAGCCGGCCGACTCAGCGGCTCGATTCCCCTTTTTCAGACCATGCCGGTCGCCTGCGCGTAGCTCACGAGGAACTGGACCGCGTTGTACAGCCCGTGGACCAGCGCGGCGACCAGCAGGTTCCCGCTCTTCTCGTAGACGAGCGCGAGGACGCTCCCGAGGACGAACACCATCCCCAGCGAGACGTACAGCCCCTCGCCGGAGAACGACCAGAGGTGAATCGACGCGAACACCAGACTGGACAGGACGACCGCGGGCGCGGGACCCCAGAGTCGGCGGAGTTCACCGAAGGCGATGCCGCGGAAAATAAGCTCCTCCGCCGGGCCGACGAGGACGATGGTGATGACCGTGAGATACAGGAAGTACACCGGGTTCTCGCGGCCCTGCTGGGCGATGACGCTGTCGCCGCTCTGGATGCCGAGCGCGGACATCAGCGCCGACGCGCCGAGGTAGACGCCCATCACGGCGACGAACCCGCCCGCAATCCACAGGGCGTCGCGCGCGGTCGGTCGCTCGAACCGAATCAGGTCCCAGTCGTCGCGCATGGAGAGGTAGCCCGCGCCGACGACGCCGAAGCCGACGAACTGTCCGGCGGTCTGTATCGCGCCGATGAGCGCGGTGTCGCCCGGAACCACGCCGCGAGCGAGGCCGGCGGCGACCGAGCCGAGCGTCGCGCCGACGAGGAGCGAAAGGGCGACGACGATGATGATGCCACCGTACGCCTGGAGGTGGTCTGCGGGGCTCGCAGACGAGCGGGCGGTGTCGTGTGCCATTGTCCCCCCTTCGGAACGGTGTCGGATAACCGATTCGGGTCGATTCTCACCAGTCTGTGGAGTCACGTGAGTCTGTGTCGCTTGCGCCGTTTTGAGAGGAGGGCCGGGCTGCGGAACCACCTCGAAAGCCCCCGCCACGACGGCTCCCGCGGGCCGTCGCGGTCCTCGGCCTCCGGCCTGCGGTCCTCACCGCCCCGGGGTTCGCCCTCGCGGCGGCCCCTTTCAGTCCCGCCCCGTGGACTGTTCGGTAGTCGCCGCTGGGTGGTTGTTCGGTAGTCGTCGCAAAAGCTAGTTCTCGGCCGCGGTCGCCGCGACCCTCTCGCTCCGACTACTCCACGACCAGCCGGGACTTCTCTTCGACCGCGTCCGCTTCCTCGAAGTCGCCGCCGCCGAGCAGGCCGCGGGCGGCGCGTTTGCCCCACTCGACCGCCGGCTGGACGAACGTGTCCACGCTGGCGAGTTCGCCGTAGAGGACGCAGGCGGCCTCCATCGCGTACAGCAGCTCGCCGAGGCCGTACTCGTCGACGCGGTCGAGTTCGATGCGGACGCTCGGGCGGCCGGCCGCGGCGAGGCTCGCCTCGGTCGCCTCGAACTCGGCGTCGAGCAGGTCGCCGAGCGACGAGCCGCCGAGGTACGCGAGGCCGTCGAGGTCGGTCTCGGGGATGGCGACGTCCTTGCGCTCCGCGGCGCGGACGAGGGTCACGAGCTTGTCGCGCGGGCCGGCGCGGTACAGTTGAAGCTGGGAGTGCTGGTCGGTCGCGCCGAGCGCCCGCAGGGGCGTCTGGCCGAGGCCGTCCTTCCCGAGCGACTCGGCCCACAGCTGGGCGAACCACTCGGAGAACGTTTCGAGCGATTCCGCGTAGGGCATCATCGCGTTCTGGTGCATGCCGCGCTCGGCGAGCGCGTAGGAGACCGCGCCGTAGGCGTACGCCGGCGAGTCGAAAAGCGAATCCGACAGGCGCGCCTCCTGTGCGGCCGCGCCCTCCAAGACCGCCTCGATGTCGTGACCGCAGAGTGCCGCGGCGGCGAGGCCGACCGTCGAGAGCACCGAAAACCGACCGGGGACGCCGTCCGGGACGGGGAGCGACGGGAGGTCGTGCTTGTCGGCGAGGTCGCGGAGGTTGCCCTCCTCGCCGGTCGTGACGAAGGTTCGGTCGGCCCAGTCGACGCCCGCGTCGGCCATCGCCTCCCGGACGACGAGGAAGTTCGCCAGCGTCTCGGCGGTCGTGCCGGACCGCGAGACGACGTTGACGACGGTCGACGCGAGGTCCAGCGAGTCGAGGAGGCGCTCGACGGCCTCGGGGTCGACGTTGTCGAGGTAGTAGGCGTCCACGTCGCTTTCGAGCGCGTCGGTGAGGGTGGCCGCGCCGAGGGCGCTCCCGCCGATGCCGACGGTGACGACCGCCGAGGGGTCGTCGAACCGGCTCACCGCGTCGCGAATCGCCGCGGGGTCGGTGCTGTTCGGAAGGTTCAGCGATTCGTAGCCGTGTTCGCCGGCCTCTCGGCCTCGTTCGATGCGGTCGTGGGCGGCCGCGACGCGGCCGTCGAGTCGGTCGAGCGCCTCGCGCGAGACGCCGTGGGCCGACGCCGTGTCGAGGACGTTCCCGAGGTCTACCTGCATACAGGATGCCGCGTCGCCCGGCGTCAAAACGACACCGGTCGCTTTAATCGCGGCCGCTCCCAAGGGCGACCGATGGCAGACGACTACGGCGGCGTCATCGGCGCGTTCCCGTACGCCTTCCGGCACAGCGAGTCGTGGCTGTTCAAGTGCTACGTGCTCGTCGGTGCGCTGGCGACAGGCGTCGTCTCGTTGTTCGTCGCCTTCGGACTCGTGGTCCTCATCGGCGCGACCGCCGGCGTCCCCGGCGGGTCGCTCACCCTCTCGCGGTCGTTCTACGTCCTCGTGGGGCTGTTCGTCGTCGCGCCGCTCGTCGCCCCGATACTGTTCGTCGCCCGCCGACACCGCCGCACCGGGTCGAAACCGCGGTACGACCTGAGCCTCGCGCTCGCCGGATTCGTGTTCATGCTGTCGGTGTACGTGGGGCTTCTCGCGTCGGTTCCCGCGGAGCTTCAGACGCCGGCCGAGCCGTTCACGGTGGGCCCCGTGACCGTCTCGGCGCTCGTCCCGGTCGTTCAACTGCTCTACGGCCTGCCCGCAGTCTACGGCCTCGTCCCCCCGGTCGCGTGCGCGGCGGGCATCTACGGAATCCACCGACTGCTCCGATAAGCGCCGCTAACTCCGTTCTCACCCGACTCTCGCCGCCAACTCGTCCCGGTAGCGGTAGACGACCACCGAGGCGACGACGCCGACTCCGACGAGGAGCGCCACCGTCCCGTAGTTCGCCGCGCCCGCGTTCCGCCCGGCGGCCGCCGCGAGGGCGAACGTCGGCAGGCGACCGACGGCGACGAGGACGACGAGCGTCCGGAGTCGAAGCGGCGAGAGCCCGGCGAGCGCGCAGAGCGCGTCGTCCGGGAACGCCGGCAGGAGAAACAGGACGAACAGGCCGGCGACGCCCCGGCGGTCGGCGACGCCGTCGAACCGCGCGAGCGCGTCGTCGGCGACGAGGCGCTCGACCGCGGGTCGGCCGAAACGCCGGGCGAGCAGGAAGACGATTGCGCTCCCGGCGACGACGCCGACCATGCTGTAGGCCGTCCCGGCGACCGTCCCGAAGAGGTAGCCGCCGACGGCGGCGAGGGCTTGCCCGGGAATCGGCGCGAGAATCACCTGAAGCGCCTGGATACCGACGAACACCAACGGGGCGAACGCCCCGGTCGATTCGACGGCCGAGCGGACCCACGCCGGGTCGGCGAGTCGCGGGGCGAACGCGGCGACGACCACGGCGACGGCCGCGAAGGCGACCGCGACGACGCCGAGCCTGACGAGCGCCGCGTTCCGTGCGTCGGTCGAGTCGAACAGCCGACCGGTCACAGGAACGAGGCGGTCTTGAGCCGGGCGTTCAGCGCGTACTTCCGCAGGTACTGACGGGCGGTCGTTCGCGTCCCCCGCGCGACGGTTCGCCCGGCGCGAATCCCCTCCAAGATGGCGTCGGTCGTGACGTCGCCGTCCGCCTCGACCGAGACGGCCGTGTACGCCCGTCCGACCAGCGCGGGTCGGTGCGCGTCGCTCCCGCCCGTGCCCGGGAGTCCCCGCCGGCGGGCGTAGCGCCGCGCCTGCCCGTTTCTGAATCCGGTGAGCGTGTGGGCGTTGTACACCTCGATGGCGTCGACGTCCCGGATCGCCCGCCGGGACGCGCCGTGCCGGAACGTCTGAAACGGGTGCGGCACGGCCGCGAGCCCGCCCGACTCGCGGACCGCCCGCGCCGTCTCGGGGAGCGGTCGCCCCGTCGCCGGCGGGTCGTCGACGCCGAGCGCGAGGAGGTGGCCGTCGGCCGTCGAGACCTCGACGCCGGGGACGACCCGGACGCCGTACTCGTGGGCGATGTCGAACGCCCGCGGGAGCGACCCGACCGAGTCGTGGTCGGTGAGCGCGACCGCGTCGAGGCCCACCGACGCCGCGCGGCTCAGCACCGCTTCGACCGACATCTCGCAGTCGTAGGAGGCGTCGGTGTGGACGTGGAGGTCCACCGCGAGCGTTCGCGGCCCTCGCGAGTCCCGCGTCCGACCGCTCATACCACACCGAATTCGAGCGCGAGACAGCCGACGACCGTCAGGACGCCGGCGACGCCGACGAGGACGTGTCCCGCGTCGGTCTTGTACGCCTTGTAGTCGGAGGTCATGAGCGGGCAGACCGCCACGATTGTCGCGCCCGCGACCCAGCCGTTCCACAGCGGGACGAACTGGAGGAGGAAGTAGTTCGCCAGCACGACGAGGTGCGTGTGAACGACCGTCGTCCCGTGGTAGTACGAGGTTCCCGAGTCGTCGCCGAACCCCTCGCTGTTGTGGCGGATGAGTCGCAGGCCGCCGAAGGTGAGGACGACGAAGCCGACGACGGCGCTCACGACCGGGTTGGGCGCGAGCGCGACGTGGTACAGGAGCGCCGCCGACACGAGGTACGCGAAGATGTCGATGAAGGAGTCTATCTGTCGGCCGAACGCCGAGGCGGTCCCGGTTTTGCGGGCGTAGTAGCCGTCGGCCTTGTCGAAGGCGAAGCCGGCGAGGACGGCCACGATGGCCCAGTTCGGCTCGCCCGACACGAACAGTATCGCGCCGACCCACGCCCAGAAGAGCGCGCCCAGACTCAACCAGTCCGCGGCTCCGAGCCGCGAAATCATGTTCTCCCCCGTCGATGAGCGCACGACCTCGCTCGCCCGCGCGTCGACCGCGTCCAGCCTCCCGCGAAGTGCTGACCTGAGTTCGTCCGTCATGCCTGTCTGTCCGACACACTCGGCCGATTGAGTATAAATTTAATCGCTATAGTATATATAAATCAAATATCTATATATCTGGGTTCCCGAACGGAGCGCTCGGGACGGAACTGAGCGCTCTGTACCGCTATGGACGCGGTTTGACGCGCCGGCGTCGCCACGGGCCGACCCGGTAGTACGCTCGGGTGCGGGCGACTCGGAAGCCGACGCTCCCGAAAGTCCACTGCGAGGGTCGGTTGTCGCGGGCGACGAGCGCGTGGACCGTCTCAGCCCCCTGCCCGGCGGCAACCGCGACGGCCCGCGAGACGAGCGCGGTGGCGATGCCGCGGTTCCGCGCCTCGGGCGCGACGAACACCCGGCGGACGTAGCCGCCGGGGACGGTCACGTCGGCCTCCAGCGGGCGGACGTGGTACGTCAGACCGGGGTCGCCGAGAAAGAGGTAGCCGACGAGCGCAGGTTCCTCGTCTGCCTCACCATCGAACGCGCACACCGCCGTCTCGTCGTCTCGAAGTTCGGAAAACGCGTCGTAGCGTGCCTCGAACCGGCGCGCGTCCTCGGGGTCGAGCGCGCGAATCTCGACTCCCCCCGGGGGGTCGCGGTCGGCGTCCGCCGCGTCGGCGTCCGCGACGTACTCGTCCATCTGCGTCGCCGTGAGTCCGCGGGCCTTGAGCGCGTCGTAGACGCGGCGGGCCGTCTCGGTCCGGGTCAACCGCCAGAGCGCGGGCATCGCCAGTCGCGTCGGAGCGCCGCGAGAAAAGCCCACCGTCGCCGTGGGTATCGGTGCCACACGGCCGGAAGCGCCCGAAACGGGGAAAAGGCCCGGTGGCTTACAGCGGGTGATGACCGAGTCCGAGTCCGAGACCGAGTCCGAGTCCGAGCGAACGGGAACCTTTCTCGTCACCGCCGCCGACGAGGAGTCGGCCGTCCTGAAGGACGTTCACTCCGGGCAGGTCCACGCGCTCTCGTCGAACCCCGGCGTCTCCGAGGACGAAGCCGTCCGCGGGACCGTCGCGCCCGACCCGCCGATGAACGTCTCGTGGCAACTCGTCGAAGTCGAGTCGCGCTGGACCGTCTCCGTCGAGCGCTCCACCGAGTCGCCGACGACGAACTCCCGCGACATCGCCGCCGACAACCCCGACGGCGAACTCGTCCGCGAGGAACGCGCCGGCACCGGCGAGATTCACGTCCTGTCGGTCCCCGACGACATGACCGAACAGGCCGTCGACGACATCCTCGACGACAGAGAGGGCCTGCTGTCGCGGGCCGCCAGACTCGACGTGAACCGCGTCGAAATCCGCTCGCAACCGGGCGTCGTCGCGGTCCGCTACATGCCCTGAGCCGGGTCTTTTCTGCTCGCCCCCGCTCGTCTTCTCGCGCTCCCGCTACCGCTGTTTTCCGGTCGAGGAGACGGGACCGTCCGCGCTCTGGACGCACCACCCGCCGTGGACGCTCCCCTCGCGCTCGACGAACTCGACCGTCGTCTCCCCGCCGATGCGGGTCGCGCCCGCCGGGTCGAGTTCCTCCACGCGGAGCGTCAGCGTCAGCGCGTCGCCGCAACAGCCCACGTCGAGGAACTCCTCCCACTCGTCGCCCGGCGCGGCGTCCCCGTGGACCCGCCGCAGGTAGGTCACGAAATGGTCCGTGGTCAGCTGGTCGCGGCCCCACGCGCTGAGTTCGTCGGGAAAGGAGACGACCACGCGGGTCGCCGTCTGGTCGGTCGTCATAGTTCACGATTGTCGGCCAACGACTATGGGCCTGTCGCGGGTTCGTCGGGCGCTCGCCAGACCGCGCCGCGGCCGAAACCGTCCGCGGATAAGAAACCTTATTCCGCACCGCTCAGGACCGCAACCCATGGTTGAGTTTACGGTACCGGAGGTAGACTACACCCGGTACACGAATCGCCAACTCGCGGCCGTCCCCCTCGCGGTCCTCGCGGTGGCCCTACTGGTCATCGGAGGGTGGTACGTCGCGACTGGTGCGCCGGTGAATCCGGGCGTCGACTTCACCGGCGGTACCGAACTCCGCATCGCAACGGATGCCCCGCAAAGCGAGGTCGCCGCGGCCTTCGACAGCCAGCCCGAGTCGATTCGCTCCGTCGCGGCCGACGGGACGTACGTCGTGACGTTCCAGTCGGGGAGCGCGACGTCGAGCGAACTCCAGACGCAGGCCGAAGACGCCGGCTTCGAAGTCAGGTCTATCGACGCCGTGTCGGCCAACTTCGGCGGCGAGACGCAACTGCTCGCCCTCGGCGGCCTCGCGGTCGCCTTCGCGGGCATGAGCGTCCTCGTGTTCGCCATGTTCCGCTCCTTTGTCCCCTCCATCGCGGTCGTCCTCTCGGCGTTCTCCGACATCGTCATCCCGGTGGCGCTGATGAACCTCTTCGGCATCGAACTGTCGCTGGGGACCGTCGCGGCCCTCCTGATGCTCATCGGGTACTCGGTGGACTCGGACATCCTCCTGAACAACCACGTCCTCCGGCGCTCCGGTGACTTCTACGAGTCCACCGCGCGCGCCATGCGGACCGGCGTGACCATGACGCTCACGTCCATCGCGGCGATGATCGTCATGACCATCACGGCGACGCTGTTCGGGATTCAACTGCTCGCCGCCATCGGCACGGTCCTCGTGTTCGGTCTCACCGCCGACCTGATGAACACCTACATGCTGAACGTGACCCTCCTTCGCTGGTACAAGTTCGAGGGGGTGGCCCGATGAGCACGCTCCGCGACAACTGGCGGGTCATCTTCCTCGTCGTGGCCATCCTGTTTTCGACGTTCGCCCTCTTCTCGCCGACGATGGGCAACCAGTCCCCGGTCGGCGAGGACGACAGCGCGACGAACCTCCAGTTCGGTCTCCAACTCGACGGCGGGACGCGCATTCGCGCGCCGCTCGTCGGCGTCACCGCCGAGGACGTCGAGTTCAACGGCGACTCCGAGCGCGTCGTCGAACGGGAGGTCGCCGCCCAGATAGCGGGCGCCGACGCCGCTGACGTCATCGCACGCACTGGCGCGGAGTCCAACACGGTCGAAGCGACCATCGAGAACGTCACGACCGACGACCTGAGCGCCGCGCTCGACGCCGCTGGCTACGGCCACGGCGAGGTCAGAGACGGCGTCACCGCGACGACCCGAGCCGAGACGGTCCGCGTCCTCCAGTCGAAGATCAACGAGGCCGGCCTCTCCGGCGGGACGGTCCAGCAGGTGACCACGGCGACGGGCGAGCACTTCGTCCTCGTCGAGGTCCCCAACCGCGACCAGTCCGACGTCGTCGACCTCGTCGGCGAGCGCGGGACGGTCCAGATCGACATCTACTACCCGACCTCGCAGAACGGCACGCGGACCTACGAGACGCGCGAGGCCGTCCTGACGCAGGCCGACTTCACCTCCATCGGGACCGCACAGGAGTCCCAGACGGGAAGCGGGGCGTTCGTCCCCGTCTCCGTCCGCGACGAGCCCGCACCGGAGTTCCAGACGGCAGTTCAGGATACCGGCCTCGCCCAACCCGGCGGGACGCGGTGTACCTACATGGAAGACGGCGGCGAGAACACGACCGAGGGCTGTCTCCTCCTCGTCGTCAACGGCGAGGTCGTCAACGCCTTCGGGATGAGCCCCGGACTCGCGGACTCCATGCGGGCCGGCGAGTGGGCCGGCGCGCCGAGCTTCCAGCTCCAGACGCGCAACACGTCCGAGGCACAGGAAATCGCCATCAACCTCCGCGCCGGCGCGCTGCCGGCCAGCCTCGACCTCTCGGGCGAGGACAGCGGCACCTCGTCGTACATCTCCCCGAGCCAGGGTGAGAGCTTCAAGTTCGACTCGCTCATCACGGGTATCATCGCGGTGCTCGCGGTCGCCGGCGTCGTCTTCGTCCGCTACGGCAAACCGCAGGTCGCCCTGCCGATGATCGTCACCGGCCTCTCGGAGGTGTACATCCTCCTCGGGTTCGCCGCCGCCATCGGCTACCCGCTGGACCTCTCTGTCATCGCCGGCTTCATCGCCGTCATCGGGACCGGGGTGGACGACCTCATCATCATCGCCGACGAGGTGATGGCCGAGGGCTCCGTGACCTCGCGCAAGGTCTTCCAGTCGCGGTTCCGCCGGGCCTTCTGGGTCATCGGCGCGGCCGCCGCGACGACCATCATCGCCATGAGCCCGCTCGCCGTGCTCTCGCTCGGCGACCTGCAGGGCTTCGCCATCTTCACCATCCTCGGCGTCATCGTCGGCGTGCTCGTCACCCGCCCGGCGTACGGTGACATCCTCCGACTCCTCCTGACCGAGGACCGCTGAGGCCGACCCCACTCCGGCCGACGCGTCTCTTTCTCCCGTCCGGTACGACTCCGACCTCGGGCACTGCGAACCGCCGATTCCGCACGCTCGGGTAGCCTCGGCGATTCTCGCAGTTGATACCCCCGTACCCGACCGACTGTTCCCAATTTCAGAATCGAGAGACGGCGGCGGTTTCGATCGTCCCCGCCGGGGAGTAGTCGCCGATAGAATCATATAGACTGCCTATAAAACACTGCTTGAAGCGGCAACCAAGCAACCGCCGCCCGTCGGTAATCACGGTGCACGCACTCCACTCATGGACGACACGACAGTTCGACACGACGAGACGGACGCGACGACCCGGCCGGACGCCTCGCGGCGGTCCGCCGGGGACGACGAGGAGTTCGTCGCCATCGTCGCCCCGTACGACGACGCACCTGACGAGTGCACCATCTTCCCCGCAGGACTCTCCGAAGACGAGTTGCTGACGACGTGGCTCTCCGCGCAGGAAGGCGGGTACGTCGCGCTCGCCGAGATGCGGTAGCCCCGCTCAGCGACCCGTTTTCGAACCACCCCGACCCTCCACTTTTTCGACCGCCGGTCCCGCGACGCCTCAGAAGTCCCCCAGCGACGACTGTTCGTGGGCGGCCATGAGGTCGGCGCAGGTGGACCACGACTTCCGCGCGCAGTCCGGCAGGATTCCGTGTTCGCGGACGTACTCCCGCAGGAACTCGCGGGTGGTTCCGTCGCTCGGGTAGCCGCTTCCCACCTCGCCGTACTCGTCGGCGATGGCCTCGACCCGCCGGTCGCGTTCGACCTTCGCCACGACGCTCGCCGCGCCGACGATGGCGTGTTCGTCGTCCGCGCGGTGCTGGGCGTGGACCTCGACTTCGACGCCCGACTCGGCCAGCCCCTCGCGGACGCGGCGGCCGAATCTGGACTCGTTCACGTCGCCCGCGTCGCAGACGAGCTCGTCGGCTTCGACGGCGACGTCGGCGGCCGCCTCGACCTGCGCCCGGACGGTCAGCAGGTTCATGTCCGTCTCGGGGTCGTCGATGGTCTCCGGTTCGACGAACGCGACGCCGACGTCGATGTCGTCGCGCTCCCGGAGTGTCGCGGCGAGTTCCTCGCGCCGCTCGGGAGCGAGTCGCTTCGAGTCGGCGATTCCGTCCGGGAGGGCGTCGGGGTCCGCCCGGACCGCCGTGGCGACCATCGGACCCAACACGGGTCCCTTTCCGGCCTCGTCGACGCCGATGTGCATATCTGGTCGGGTCTTGGGGTGGAGAATTAGAGGTTGCGGTCCGCGACGACGCCCGTGGGAGGTCCCGGGGTCTCGTTTCAGTCCTTGAAGAACTCGTCGTCCTCGAACGGTTCGTCCTCGCCTTCGACCGCGATGACGTCGAGCGCGGTGACGACCGCGCCCGTGTCGAGGATGCCGGCGAGGCTCGGGTTGGTTCGGCCCTCGTCGCCGGAGACCAGTTCCTTGATGTAGAGGCCGCCCTCGCCGTGGATTTCGACGGTCGCGTGGCGCGCGTCTTCGAGGTCGCCGGTGGCGTCGTAGACGTGGCGGGTGCGGGTGATGCTCGCGCGGCGGTGGTCGACGCGGTGCGGGGTGTACTGCTCGATGGTCGCGCCGGTGAGTTCGTCAAGCGCGGCCTGCAGGTCCTCGTCGGTCACGTCGTCGTCGAACTCGACGGCGGCGCGGTACTCCTTGCTCGCGTCGAGTTTCTTCACGCGCTCGACCATGTCGTAGGTGGCGAGCCGAAGCCCCTCGACTTCGATTTCGCCGTCGGCCATCGCGTTGATGTCGCCTTCGAGCTGTTCCACGTCGATACTGCGGCGACGCGGCTCCATGATTTCGACCACGAACGGCCGGCCGGTGCCGAGCATGAGCGCGTCCACGTCCTCGCGGCCCGCGCCGTGGAACTTCGCGTCGACGCCGTCCATCACGTCCGTCACGACGGGGGCGACGAAGCCCTCGACGCTGTCCTCGTAGAGGTAGCCGGAGCCGCCGCAGTAGTCGCACGGCTCTTTGCCCTTGTAGCCCGAGCCGTCGCACTCGCGGCATGGCCACTCGGTCTGCGGGATATCGCGGGCGAGCTTCCGGTAGCGCCCGTAGACGAACGCGGAGTTGAGCTGCGCCTCGACGGTGTCGGCCTCGATGTCGAGGAGGAACTGCACGTCCGGGCGGGTGAAGTCCACCTCGGTGCCGGTGAGCCGGCCCACCCGCTTTCCGACCTCGCGGTTGAACTCGGATTTGAACAGTTCGCCGGCGTCCTCGGGCAGGCCCGCGCCCTCGCGGAGGAGCAGTTCGTTCTCCTCGACGAGCGGCGGCGCGCGGGTGCCGACCTGATACGTCTCGACCTCAACGTCCTCGATGGCCTCTGCACAGCGTTCCGCCCAGTCGTCGAACTCGGCGCAGGCCCCCTCGCAGACCCAGCAGTCCTCGGTCTCGACGGCCTCGTACGGCTCGTCGTCGTCGAGGGCGGCGGCGACCCGGAGCGACTTGCCTCGCTCGGCGTTCGTCAGCCCGAAACTGCGCTCGGCGAAGGCCCGGCCCAGACAGGCGTCGCAGACCGGCCCGCTCTCGGCGAGCGCTCGCGCGTCCTCAAGGATGCTCATGGTCGGTCTCTATCGGGGCGCGCGTAACTAGCTTACTTTGTTCGTCGGGTCGTCGCGGCACGGCTTGGCGACAGACCTCAGAACAGCGCTGTTTGTCAACACGTCCCGAGTGGAGTGCTATCTCGGCTCCGAGAAATTTGATGTACGGCGGCGTGGTAGCCGCTTCAACACCCGGCTCTCCGGTCGATATCTCGTGTCTCTCAATACGCAAACGAATCGGACGCTCGCACTGTTTTCGACCATCGCGGTCCTCTGGGGGACCTCCTTCATGGCCATCGAGGTCGGTCTCGACGCCCTCCCGCCCGTGCTGTTCGCCGCCCTCCGGTACGACGTGGCCGGCGTCGTGCTGTTCGTCTACGGCCTGCTCGCGGCGGAGGACTGGCGACCCCGCGGCCGCGACGAGTGGCTCGTCGTCTTCGTCGGCGGCGCGCTCCTCATCGGCGCGCACTTCTCGCTTCTGTTCTCCGGCCAGCGGTACGTGACGAGCGGCGTCTCGGCCATCGTCATCAGCCTCGCGCCCGTCCTCACGCCGTTTTTCGCGTGGCCGATGCTGCCCGAGGAGCGCCTCGACGCGTTCGGCTTCCTCGGCGTCCTGCTGGGGCTGGCCGGAACGGTGGTCATCGCCCTCGCCTCGGGGTCGGTCGGCGGCCAACTCCTCGGCGTCGTCCTGCTGTTTCTCGCCGCCGCGGCGTGGGCGTTCGGCTCGGTGCTCGTCAAGCGCCTCCCCGGAAATCCGCCCGTCGTCGCGATGCAGGCGTGGATGATGCTCCTCGGCGCGGGCATGCTCCACGTCACGAGCCCCGTCCTCGGCGAACCCGGCCTCGCGAGCGTGGCGTGGTCACCGCTCGTCGTCGCCGCGCTGCTCTTTTTGGCCGTGCTGTGCAGCGCCGTCGGCTTCATCGCCTACTTCGTCCTGCTCGACCGCATCGGCGCTGTCGAAATCAGCCTCGTCAACTACGTCACGCCGGTCGTCGCCGCCGTTTCAGGCTGGGCGTTCCTCGGCGAGCGCATCGGCCCCGTCACCGTCTCCGGCTTCGCGCTCATCCTCCTCGGCTTCGCGTTCATGAAGCGCGACGCGCTCGGCCCGCTGGCTCGTCGCTTCGGCGTCCGCGCCGGCCTCGTCGCGCCCGAACCGGCGACCGACTCGGACGCCCTGCCGACCGACGACTGAGTCCGTCCCACCCCGGCCCGCGGGGGGTCGCGGTCCCGTCGCTTCGGGCGTGGCCGCGCGAATATCGAACCCCGTTCGAGTCGAAAAAAGTCCCGCCGCGTCCGACGCCGGTGTCCGCGCCGGCGTCAGTCGCGTTGCTCAGTTGCTGGTCTCGTTGCCCGACGACGTGGTCGTCTCGTCGGACGTCGTGACCGTCTCGTTGGTGGCGGTCGTCGTCGTCGCCGTCTCGTTCATCGCGGTCTCGTTCGTGGACGTCGTCGTAGTCGTCCCGTTCGTCGTCGTTTCGTTTGTGGTCGTCTCGTTCGCAGTCGTCGTGGTCGCGGTCCCCTCGGCGGCGACTTCGTGGGTCGCGAGGACTTCCTCGGCACCCTCGGTGCCGACCCAGACGACTTCGACCGTCGAACCGGTCTCCGCGGACTCGATTTTCTGGAAGTTACCGACCGAGACGGGGAAGTCTTCGGTCTCTTCGCTGTCGTCGACCCACGTCGTGGCGCGCTCGTCGTCGACGGCGACGTAGACCTCGCTCGTCTCGTCGGCGGTGATCTTCTCGCCGCCCATGTGGACGACGCGGAGGACGCCGCTGTTCGTGCGGAAGGTGAGTTCGGGGTCCGGAACCTCGGCCGGTTCGGCCTCGGTCGTCGTCTCCCCGCCGGTACCGTTACCCGTCTCGTTACCCGCGGTCGGCTGTGACTCGGAGCCACCGCCCATACAACCGGCGGTGGTGAGGAGGGCTCCCGTCGCGGCGACGCTCTTCAGGAAGGTACGTCGTTCCATACGCCACGGTTTGCAAGCTAGTATATATGTCTTGTAGTTTACAGTTTGGGGATGGATAACGACTCACACGACTGGTTCCCACAGTTCGTCTATCGGGTAATTACAATAGTCCAACTTGTCCGAACACCCACAGGGCGACGAGCACCGTGGCCGCGCCGAGCGCGACGAGTAGGAGAGTGATGACGGCGACCGCGGCCAAGAGGAAGCGCCGGTCGGCCGCCGCGGCCGCGGGAGAGGCGTCGTCGTATCGGGCTTCCAACAGCCGGACGTTCCGGGCGTTCGCCTTCCACGCCGCGTCGAACACGTCGCCGACGAGCGGGAGCGACCCGACGGTCGCGTCGAGGACGACGTTGCCGAGCATCCGCGCGAGCGTCGCCCGCGGGACGCCGAGCATCGCGGCCTCGACGAGGATGTACGCCGAGAGCGCCGAGGCCGTCGCGTCGCCGATTCCCGGGACGAGCCCCAGTATCGGGTCGAGGCCGACGCGGTAGTTCGTCCCCGGAACCTCGAACGCCTCGTCGAGGTAGAAGCTCACCGCGCGGAGCCGCGCGAGGGTCTCTTCGTCGCCGACGCCCGCCGACTCGAAGTCGACGACTGCGTCGGGTCTCAGCGGGTCGTCAGCGCCGCTGTCGCCGTCGCTCGCCGCCGCGGGCGTCGCCGGGGTGTTCCTCGAATCGTTCACGCGTGTCAACTCGCGCGGGCGGACCTTGAGAATAGCGTCGGCCGGAGGCCTGTCGAGTCGAAGCGGACCGCGCGGGACTGCCGAAAAGGGCGAGGCGCGTCGCCCCCGCGGTTCGGGCGAGCGCGTCGTAGAGCTACGAAACCGGACGCCGTCGTCTGACCAAGCCGGACGCGGGGCCGACGGCGGACCCCCTGTGGTCGGTGCCCGCGCTCAGAGGCCCACCTCCATCGCGCGCTTGACGACGCCCGCGCCGTAGCGCTCCTCCAACTCCTCGTGTTGGTCCGGGCGGTGTTCGTACACGTCTTGGAACAGGCTGATGGGCGTCATCGCGGCCTGATAGGTCGCTTCGTCCCACATGCGGTCCTTGGCGATGTCCATTTCGGTGCCGCCGATGCGGAGCGTCGCGGACTGCGTCATGGCGATCGCGCCGCGGCCGGCCTCCTTGGCCGCCTCGAACTCCTCCATGGAGTCGACGATGTCGTCCATGCTCGGGACGTACGAGGTCAGGCCCAGCAGTTCCTCGCGGAGTTCGTCCGCGGTGAGCTCCCGCGCGTCGCCGCCGACGCGGAGTTCGTAGCCGCCGTCGGTGGGTTCGAGCGAGAGGCGGTCGCCGTCGTACACCTCGACGCCGTCCTCGGACGCGAGTTCGACCTCCTCGCCGCCCGCGTCGAGGAGCCAACTGCCGGTCTTCGGCGGGAGCGGCGATGTGTTGGCCTCGACGACCTGCCCGGGGGTGAGCGACCAGATGCCGAGCATCCCCTTCGCCTGATTCTCGGTCATGCGCTCGCGGTAGCCCTCCACGTCGCGGATGTCGTCGTAGGGTCCGTCGACGGCGATACAACCGGCGGCGCTGGCCCCGCGAGAGGTGTTGTGTCGAAGCTCCGGCCACGCCGGGAGTTCGCCCGTCGGCGTCATGGCGCGCATGTCCTTCGTGTAGTCGACCTCGCCGTCGACGAGGAGGAACAGCCGTTCGAGGTTGTTCGTCGGCTTGCCCATCTCGTCGCGGAGGTCGCCCATGGCGAGTTCGGCCGCGCCGCTCTCGATGATGACCGACATGGCGAGGCTCCCCTCGTCGAGTCCGTGCTCGTTCTCGACGATGGTGAAGCACTCGTCGGCCTTTTTCCAGTCGTCGATGCCGCCGACCTCGGGGATGACGAAGCCGTCGATGTGCTCGACCGCGCCCCGCTCGGGGTCGGTGACGTCGAGCATGTGCTGGAAGCCCTGATACCGGGTTTCGGGGCTGTCGCGGTGCCAGACCATCCGGGGGTGAATCTCGCCGGGGAAGTCGGCTCCGTGTTCGGAGATAACCTCGACGATGTTCTCGGCACCCTCGTCGCGCATCGACGGCGCGGTGGCGTCCTCGTTGTCGGGGACCCACACGTCGGGCGCTTGCATCCCGCGGAGGCCGGCCGCCCGTCGGAGCATCTTCGCGGAGTCGTCTTCGCCCTCGACGGCCGTCGGCGAGGTGAAGAACGTCCGCACGAACTCGCGGTCGTGTCTGCGCTCAGTCATCGTCGTTGCTCGTGATGGGGTCGGCCTGCTCCTCGCTGAACCCTTCGGACTCCTCGATGCGCCGGCGCGCCTCGGGGTCGAACTGCGTCTCGATGTCCTGGTACCGCGAGACGAACGACAGCTCGTGGTGGCTCTCGGTCGGGTGGTCGAGGTAGCGCTGTTCGAGGTCGAACTGGCCTTCCTCGTCCCGTTCGGCGAGCTTCTTGAAGTCCTCGTAGACGGCGTGCGCGCCCGAGTGGAGGCCGAACAGCGTGATGAAGATGTACTTGTAGCCGAGGTCGCCCAGCTCCTGGAACGTCAGCGGGTCCTCCTCTTCGGACCACGCGAACGACGACGAGTAGTTGAACGCGAGCTTCAGGTCCGGGTGGGTCTCGTGAATCTCCTCGGCGTAGGCGACGGCGTCCTCCCGTGAGGGGTTCGGCATCTCGGGCCAGACGATGTCGACGCCGGCGTCGGCGTAGATGCGGCCCCGCTCGACGTGTTCGTCCCAGTCGCCGTTCGAGGAGCCGTAGGCGTCGGTGCGGGCGATGACGACCGTGTCCTCCGACTGCTTGGCGTCGACGGCCGCCTCGAAGCGAGCCTTGGCCTTCTCGCGGGAGACGATCTGCTTGCCGGCGATGTGGCCACAGCGCTTGGGCGTCGTCTGGTCTTCGATGTGGACGGCGGCGACGCCGGCCTTCTCGTACTCGCGGACGGCGCGGCGGACGTTGTGGATGCCGCCGTAGCCCGTGTCGCAGTCGGCGATGACCGGGAGGTTCGTCGCCTCGACCATTCGCTTTGCGTTCTCGACCATCTCGGTCATCGTGACCATCTCCAAGTCGGGGAAGCCGAACTGCCCGAGGACCGTCGAGTAGCCGGACATGTAGGCGGCGTCGTGGCCCGTCATCTCGGCGAGGCGGGCGTCGAGCGCGTGGTACATGCCGGGCGCGAACACGAAGTCCTGCGTGTTCAGCATCTCCCGCAGTTCGCGGGCCTTCTGGTTGTCAACATCCTGTGCGAAGACGTCGCTGTCGAGTTCGGTCGGGTTCATTGGGTGTCGGTGGACTGCATCGTTCGCTCGATGCGGTTCAGTTGGGCGCGGAGCGCGGCGAGTTCGCGCCGGATGGTCGTCATCTCGTCGTCCTCGCCCGGTTGTCGGATGAATGGGACGAGCGGCGCGTCCATGTTCTCCTCGTTGTTGGGGTAGCGCCGCGCGGCGCGGGGACGAGTCGTCGTCGAGCGAGGGGTGGTCGGCGTGCGGGTCGTCGTGTCGGTTCGGGTCGTGTTGTCGCGGTCTGTCATCGGTTACGTCGGTGGTGTCGGCGGTCGGTAGCGGTCGGTTCGTATCGCGGTCGTCGAGCGGTCGGTCGCGTGGTGTGCTGCGGATACTACCATCGGATGTCTCCTCACCCGGTTCGACTGCCGAGAACTATTAATAGTTAATGATTGATAATGATAATATTAGTTAATGACTTAGTTCTGTACGGACGGATATTAGGCCTTAATTTGACACGTGGTAACACATCTGGGCTCTCCGTGCGGACTCAGAGCGTCTTCGGCCCCGCCCGGCGACCGGCCGTGCCACGCCGTGACGGGGCGTTCCGCGGACACTACGCTTAATCGCGTCCACGCCCGACGACGCACCAACGAATGGCATCCGCGATTGAGATACGCGACCTGACGAAGTCCTACGGCGACGTCCGCGCCCTCGACGGCGTCGACCTCGACGTTCCGGAGGGGTCGTTCTTCGGGCTGTTGGGGCCGAACGGGGCGGGGAAGACGACGTTCATCAACATCCTCGTCGGCCTCGTCCGCAAGACCGGCGGGAAAGCGAGCGTCTTCGGTTACGACGTGGAAGACGACTACCGCGAGGCCCGCGACCGTATCGGCCTCGCGCCGCAGGAGTTCAACGTGGACCGCTTTTTCCCCATCCGCGAAGTGCTCGAACACAAGGCGGGCTACCACGGGATTCCGCACGACGAGGCCCGCGAGCGCGCCGACGAGGTGCTCAAGCGCGTCGGCATCTACGACAAGCGCGACACCCGCTTCGACTGGCTCTCCGGCGGGATGAAACGCCGCTTCATGCTCGCGCGGGCGCTCATCACCGACCCCGACCTGCTCATCCTCGACGAGCCGACCGCCGGGGTCGACGTGCAACTGCGCCACGAACTCTGGGAGACCATCGTCGACCTCAACGACAGCGGGACGACCATCCTGCTCACGACCCACTACATCGAGGAGGCCGAACGCCTCTGCGACGAGGTCGCCATCCTCGACTCCGGCTCCGTCATCGAGGTCGCCAGCCCCGAGGAACTGATGGACCGCGGCACCGACGACATCGTCGTCCAACTCCGCGACCCGCCGACGGCGGTGCCCGACTTCGCCGCCGACGACGACCGCGTCGACGCGGTCGAACTCGATGGGGCTCGCCTCGTCGTGACGGCGCAACAGGGCGGCCTCGTCGCCCCCGACGTGGTGCAGGCGCTCGACCGGCAGGGCCACGAAATCGTCGACCTCGAAATCTCCCGCACGTCGCTCGAAGAGGTGTTCGTCGAGATGACGAGACAGGGCGAGGGCCGCGCCACCGCGGAGGTCGAGCAATGAGCCTCGCGAGCCTCGACGTGACCGGCTTTTACGCCCTGCTTCGCCGCGAGGTGCTCCGGTTCGTCCGCCGTCCGCGAAACACGTTCGTCCCGCCGTTTATCACGAACGTGCTGTACTTCTCCGTGTTCGGCGTCATCCTCGGCGAGCGCATCAACGAAATCGCGGGCGTCCCGTACATCCTGTTTATCCTCCCCGGCCTCATCGTCCTCGGAGCCGTCTCCAACGCCTTCGAGAACGCCTCGTTCTCTATCTTCCACGGCCGCTGGAACCGCTACATCGAGGAGGCGCTCACCTCGCCGCTTTCGTACTCCTCGATGGTCGGCGCGTACGTCCTCTCCAGCGCGACCCGCGGGGTGCTCGTCGGCGCGCTCGTCGCCCTCATCGGGATGGTCTTTACCACCGTCGGCGTCGCCCAACCGCTCTATCTGGTCGCGTTCATGCTCGTCATCACCCTGCTTTTCGCGGGCCTCGGCGTGGTCGGCGGCCTCTGGGCCGACGACTTCGACGACCTGACGATGATGAACCAGTTCATCCTCCGACCGCTGGTGTTCTTCGGCGGCGTCTTCTACTCGCTCAACGAGATTCCCGAGACCTTCCAGCAGGCGTCGCTCCTCAACCCGATGGTGTACATGGTCAACGGCGTCCGCTACGGCTTCCTCGGCGTCACCGAGGTGGACCCGAACCTGTCTCTCGGCGTGCTGACGGCGCTCACGCTCGCCGTCGTCGGCCTCAACGTCGTGCTGTTCCGGCGCGGCTACGGGCTGACCGACTGAGGCCGGTCGGCCGACTCCGTCTTCTCGCGTCTCGTCGTCCGGGTTTCGGTCGTCGAACCGGCGTTCGCCGACTGTCTTATCCACCGAACTGTCTTTTCTAATGACAAGTATTTTGTCACCGGCTCTAAAACTCCCGTCCGCAGTATGGTATCAAAACCCTCCTCCGCGGCGTCGGCGCGGACCGTCTCGGTCCTCGCCCTCGTCGCGGCCGTCCTGGTTGGAGCATTCCTCGCCCCCGTCGTCTACGACGCGGCCGCGCCCACCCCAGACAGGGTCGCGGTCATCTCGGTCGACGGGACCATCACCTCCTACACAGCTGACCAGCTGGAAGAGGACCTCCACGAAGCGCGAGAGAACGAATCGGTAAAGGCGGTCGTCCTGAAGGTCGACAGCCCCGGCGGCTCCGCGGCCGCCTCAGAGCGGATGTACATGGCGGTCAATCGGACCGCCCAAGAGATGCCCGTCGTTTCGAGCGTCCAAGGCACGGGCGCGTCAGGGGCGTACTACACGATGCTCCCCTCCGAGAGCATCTACGTGACGCCTTCGTCGGTCATCGGGAGCGTCGGCGTCCGCGGGTCGGCCCCCATCGGCGGCACGTCCAACGAGATTCGCACCGGCCCGGACAAGGCGTCGATGACCGTCGACCAGCGCGAAGCCCAGATTGAGACGCTGAAACACGCCTTCGTCGGCAGCGTCATGGAGCACCGCGGCGACGACCTCTCGCTGTCGCGCGAGGAGGTCGCCTACGCGAAGGTCTACACCGGCGCTCGCGCCACGCAGAACGGCTACGCCGACGACATCGGCACGCTCCAGACGGCCATCGACCGCGCCGCCTCCGAGGCCGGCCTCGAAAACTACGAGGTCGTCGAGAAGGACCCGCCGACCCGGTCCGGTATCATCCTTCTCAGCTCCCAGAGCGGTAACTCGACGGTCGTCATCGACGAGAGTCCCATCGGCTACGACGGCGTTCGCGCGCCGCAGTTCCTGATGGTGTACGGACAGGTGCAGTACGAAGACGAGGTGATCGCTAATGTCTCAGCGTAACGTACTCAGCGGGACGGTCGTCTTCGCGGTCGCGCTCGGCCTCATCTTGGTCGGGGCCGCGGTGGCACCCTACGCCGTCCAACTCGGCGGCAGCGACTCGACAGACACCCAAAACGCCGCCAAACAGGCGTTCGACGCGGACGAACTCGTCGCCACGCCCGGCCCCGAGTCTGGCGAGGTGACGATGGACTCGAACGCGGCACCGAAGACCGTCCTCATCGACGTGGCCCACGGCAACGACGTGAGCGAGTCCGACGTGCAACCGCTCGTCGACGCCCTCGTCGCCAACGGCCACCAGGTGAAGTACCTCACCCGTGAGGACGCCCAGCGGAACTTCAACGCCTCGCTCCGTCAGGCCGACGCCTTCGTCGTCGTCAACCCCGAACAGCCGTACACCAGCGGCCAGCTCGCCGGTGTCCGGAAGTTCGAAGACGCCGGCGGCCGCGTCGCCCTCGTCGGCGACCCGCAGTCCGCGGGCACGACGAGCATCCTCGGGCTCGTCACCGTCTCGGTATCGTCCGGGGCCACCGGCGGCGACGCCGGACTGACCTCCGACTACGGGGTCACGTTCGGCTCCTCGTCGCTGTACAACATGCACGACTACTACCTCAACTACGAGAACGTCTACGCCACGCCCGAGGGCGACACCGCCCTGACCGAGGGCGTCGACGAGGTCGTGTTCCGCGACGCCGCGCCGCTTTCGGTCTCGGCAGACGGCGTCTCGCCGGCGCTCGTCTCCGGCGGCGAGACCCGCGTCGAGTCGATTCGGAAGACGGGTCCGTACACGGTCGCCGCCCAGAGCGAGACGGTCGTCGCCATCGGCGACGCCGACTTCCTCGCGCCCGAGTCGGCCTACGAGGCCGACAACGAGGTGCTCGTCGGCAACCTCGCGGACTTCCTCGTCTCCGGCGACAAGGAAGCCGGCGCGCCCGCACCCGCCACGCCCGAAGCAGGCGGCGCGGCCGGTCCGGCACCGGGTTCGACAACGGGCTCGGCACCCACCCGAGGAACCACGCCCACGCCGGCGTAACTGCGTCGCCCCGACGCGACCGAAGCCGGCCGCCGGCGTTCCCGTCTCGAACTCGACTTTTTTGTCACTCGCCTCCGAGCGACCGCTGAGCCGCCGTCAGGCGTCGTCGCCGCCGTCGGCGACCCTGTCGGCGATGCGGTCGGCGTCGGCGTCGTCGGCCGCGCGGCTTCGCTCGACCAGCCGCGCGAGGATGTCCGCCGAGACGCCGGACACGTCGCCTGCCTGAATACCCCACAGCGTCGCGTAGAGGCCGCCGAGTTCGACCAGTTCGTCGTGGGTGCCCGATTCGACGACTTCGCCCTCGTCGAGGACGACGATGGCGTCGGCGCGGCGAACCGTCGAGAGCCGGTGGGCGATGACGAGCGTCGTCCGACCCGCCGAGAGGCGGTCGAGCGCGTGCTGAATGAGCAGTTCCGTCTCGGTGTCGACGGCGCTGGTCGCCTCGTCGAGGACGAGAATCCGCGGGTCTTGGAGCATCGCGCGGGCGATGGAGAGTCGCTGGCGCTGGCCGCCCGAGAGCTTCACGCCGCGCTCGCCGATGCGGGTGTCGTAGCCCTCGGGGAGCCGCGAGACGAACTCGTGGGCCTCGGCGGCTCTCGCGGCCGCGACCATCTCCGACTCGGTCGCGTCGAACGCCCCGTACAGGAGGTTCTCCCTGACCGTGCCGTCGAAGAGGTACACGTCCTGACTCACGTAGCCGATGGCCTCGCGGAGGTCTCTGATGCGCACGTCGCGCACGTCGCGGCCGTCCACGCGGACCGCCCCGTTCGTGGGTTCGTAGAGCCTGAGGAGGAGCTTCGCGACGGTGGATTTTCCCGCGCCGGTGGGGCCGACGAGCGCGACGGTTTCGCCCGGCTCGGCCGCGAACGAGACGTCGCGGAGCACCTCGCGGCCGGTCGCGTAGGCGAACGACACGCCGTCGAACTCGATTCGACCGGCGACGACGTCAAGGGACTCGGCGTCGGGCGCGTCGCGGACGACGGCCTCGCGGTCGGCCAGTCCGAAGATGCGCTCGCCCGAGGCGCGGGCGTTCTCGTAGGAGTTGACGATGCGGCCCGCGCCGGACAGCGGGTCGATGAACCGCTGGGTCATGAACAGGAACGTGACGAACTCGCCGACGAGCAGGTCGCCGGTGAAGGGCGCGGGCGGGCCGAAGATGAGCCAGACGCCGCCGATGGCGAACGTGGCGGCGAACGCGACGCCAGCGAGGAGTTCCATCGACGGCTGGTAGAGGTAGTCGAGCCTGACGACCGCGAGGGCGCGCCGGTAGTAGTCCATGGAGGCGTCGGCGACGCGGTCGGTCTCGTACTCCTCGGTCGCCGAGGCCTTGATGACCTCCATCCCCGAGACGTTGTTCTCGATGCGGGTGTTGAGCGCGCCGACGCTCTCGCGGAGCGCGCGGTACAGCGGCCGAATCGTCCGCATGAACCAGACGGTGAAGACGGCCAAAAGCGGGACGGCCACGAGCGTGACGACCGCGAGCTGGGCGTTCAGGTAGAACAGCACGCCCGCGATGCCGACGACGGCGACGACCAACTGGAGGCCGCCCGAGAGCGTGCTGTCGAGGAACGTCCGCAGGTTTCGCACGTCGCCGTCGAGAATCGACAGCACCTGCCCGGTCTGTTTGTCGTCGAAGAAGGCCATGTCGAGGCGCTGGAGCGCGTCGTAGGTATCGACGCGGACGGCGTGCTGGACGCGGTTCGAGTAGACCGCGAGGCCGAGCCCCTGCACCCACGAGAGCGCGACGCCGCCGACGAACGCCCCGATGACGAGCCAGAAACTCAGCCAGAACTGCTCGGCGACGGTCGTCGGGAGCCACGACGACGGGACCAACGGCAGGGCGTACGCCGTGTTCCGGAAGAACACCGCGTCGATGGCGACCCCGAGGACGAGCGCCGGCACGATAGCGACGAGTTGTCCGAGGACGCTCGCCAGTAGCCCGACGACGAACCACGCGAGGTTCTCGCGTCCGTATTCGGCGAACAGGCGGACCATCGGGTCGCGCCCGGATTGGAGGCTCACTTACCCGAGGTAAGCGTTCCGCGAGTATGACGTGCGCGGTCGGGGTGATTCGCGCCTCCCGGTCGCCCCGGCGCTCGCCTCCCGTGCCCCCGCGCGAGTGAACACCGATAAGACCCTCACGCGCCGAGTCGGACGTATGCGCCAATTCATCGTCATCGGCCACGACGCGCCGACGACGTCCGACTTCTCGCTCGACGACATCGCGGGCGGGGCCGGCCGACTCGACGTGCTCTGTCGCTGTGTCAACTCCGCGTTCTTCCTCTCGCACGACATCCGCGAGGACGTTCGCGTCCACCTCGTCCTCGGCGACGAGTACACCGTCCGCTTCGAGGGGTCGGAACTCCGCCGCCTCAACCCCGACGAGCGCTCCACCGCCGCCCTGATTCGCAAGGCGCTCGAAAAGCGCGAGGAAGCCATCGGCCACATGCCCGCCGAGTCGTCGCCGGGGGTCTCCATCCGCCGGATGGGCTTCGAGACGACGCTGGAGGAGGCCGCCCGCAACGCGACCGTGGTCGAACTCCACGAGGACGGCGACCCCGTCGTTCAGGTCGATCCCCCCGAGAACCCGCTTTTCGTCCTCTCGGACCACCACGACTTCACCGACGAGGAAGCCGAGTCGCTGGCGGCCGCCGCCGACGAGCGGGTCCGCCTCGGCCCGGAGATTCTCCACGCCGACCACTCGATCACGGTCGCGCACAACTACCTCGACACCGCGGGGTATTCGCGGTACTGAGACGGGGTCGGCGGTGTGTCACGCCGTCTGACGGTGGCCCGTAATCACAACTGTTAAACGCGACGGTGGCTTGCCTCAAAATGCGGGCCGGTGGGGTAGCTTGGTATCCTTCGGCCTTCGGGTGGCCGTAACCTCAGTTCGAATCTGAGCCGGCCCATTTCTACCCCTATTCTACGACCGCGAGCGACTGTTCTGTCGCTCGCACTCCGAATGCGGTTGTCTGGGCGACTGAAGATTCGAACGCCCGAGCGACAGCGAGGGAAGTTCGAATCGGAGTCGAGACACCGAAACGCTTCGATGAGTTAGCCAGAGCTAACTCATTTGATGGGGACCGACGCACCGCTGAGGCGACGAACGAGACGGCCAGTCACGCTCGTGACCCCGCCGTCGCCCGAGAACCGAAGCAATTATCAATTTTAGGTGGGCCTAAAAACTATGGAGCACGACGAGACGCCACGGACGGGACTGACGCGGCGCGACTACGTGAAATACGGCGGCGCGGCCGTCGGCGGCGGCCTGCTCGCCGGCTGTACCGGGGGAAGTGATTCGGCGTCGACGGCAGACGCCGACACCGAGTCGGCGGCGAAGACCGCGACCGAGGCGACCACCGACACGGAGACCGAGACGCCCGCGGACGCGTCGTACTCGGTGACGATGTCGCCGGTCGGCACCGTCGAGTTCGACGAGCCGCCGCAGAGCATCTTCACGCGGCTTTCCCACCACGCGGGGATGGCGTTCGCGCTCGGCCGCGGCGACGACGTGAACGCGGTCAACGGGCCGGCGTACTACGACGCGACGTGGAAGCAGTTCACGGCGCGGCTCCCCGGCGTCGAGGTGAACTGGGCTGACCTGTACCCCTCGTGGGAGACGAGCAAGGAGAAGCTCTACGAACTCGACAGCGACGTGCATCTGGCCGACCCCGCGTCGGTCGTCCAACTCGAACAGTGGGACATGGGCGACGTCGAGGAGGTCGCCGAGAACGTCTCGCCGTGGTTCGGGAACTCGCTGAGCGCCCGTCATTCGTCGCCGACGGACGAGTGGACCGGCGACTACGAGTACTACACGCTGTGGGAGCAGTTCGAGAAGGTCGCGCAGGTGCTCAGAGAGGAGGAACGCTACGAGGCGCTTGCGGCCGTCCGCGACGACGTGCTCGCCGAAATCGAGGCGGGGCTCCCGCCGGAAGACGAGCGCCCGAGCGTCGCGTTGCTCACCGCGTCCGACATCGAGAAGCAGGTGTGGGCGTACACGGTCGGCAACCCCGGCTTCATGACCTCGCACATCCGGCCGCTCGAACCGCACGACGCGTTCGAGGGCTCCATCGAGTCCGGGTCGACCGTCGACTTCGAGGCGCTGTTGGAGGCCGACCCCGACGTGGTCCTCTTCCTGAGCGGGATGCAACCGAGCGTCAGCATGAACGACCTCCGGGCGACGCTCGAAGCCGACCCCGTCGCCGCGGAGATTTCGGCGGTCCAGAACGGGCGCGTCTACCCGCAGGGCGCGCGCTATCAGGGGCCGATTCTCAACCTCTTCCAGCTTGAGATGAGCGCCAAGCAGTTCCATCCCGAGGCGTTCGGCGAGTGGCCGACCTCGGACGGGGGTCCGTACCCCGAAATCCCGGGAGACGAACAGCTGTTCGACCGCCAGCGCGTCGCCGACATCGTCACCGGCGACTTCTGAGCGGCGGTCGCCCACGCCGCACCGACGGCCCCGCCAACCGGCCCCGCATTCTCCGTCGCCGGACGACACAAGAGATTTGTCCCGTCCTCGACTCCACCAGATAGACAGATGACGGACCGACCCGCGTTCGACCGACGGGCGTTCCTCGCCGCGCTCGGGAGCGCCGGCGTCGGGTCGCTCGCCGGCTGTTCGGCCCTCGGCGGCGACTCGACCGAAACCACCAACACCGCCGCCCCGACCGAGCGCGTCGACGACGACGTCGCCCGCGACCTCGCGGCGCGGTTCGCGCCGACGCTCTACTTCGACGCCGACGAGACGTGGTTCCCGACGGACCCGCGGTCGTACGCGAGCGACCGAGACGGCGAGACGGTCGTCGACGGCTTCGACGCGCTGGACGGCTACCACGCGACTCAGCGGGAGACCGGCGAGCGAGCGCCGGAGCCGACGGTGTTCTACAACGTGGTCGGCTACGAGGGCTCGTCGCTGACGGCCGTGCAGTACTGGTTTTACTCGGTGTTCGACCAGTTCACCACGAACTTCCACTGGCACGACTGGGAGGTCCTGCACGTCTTCGTCGACACGGCGGGCGACGAGCCGGTCCCCCAGCTGTACGTCGCGAGTTCGCACGCGCGGTCGGTGCCGAACAACGAGTTCCTCGACCCGGACCCCGCCCGCCCGCCCCGGGTGCTGTCGGAACTCGGGTCGCACTCCAGCGCGCTGTCGCTCAACGACCGCGCCGACCGGTTCCAGCGGCTCCCGACGGGCGGGACGTTCGCGGACATCACCAACCGGGCGTTCGACCGCATCGAGGACGCCGCGGAGATACCCATCGCCTACGGACTCCCGCGAGACGAGGGCGCGCGCCTGCCCTACGTCGTCCCGGAACTCGACGGCGCGCCGGTGTACGAAGACGAGCGGCTCCCGTCGGTCACCCGTGAGTCCCTCGTCAGCGAGGCGCTCACGGTGCGGTCGTTCGACGCGCTGTCGTCGCCGCCGACGGACCTCCCGGCGCGGTCGACGGGGCTGGTGTTCGGGCCCGAGACGGCCGCCGACCGCGACGCCGACGCTGAAGCCGATGCTGACGCCGACGCAGATATCGAGTACGCGCTCGCCCCCGCGGGCGGAGTCGAGCACATTACTGAGTTCACCGGGCCGCAACTGAGCTTCGAGTTCTCGGTCCCGGGCTTCGTCGAGGACGCGATTGCGAGCCATCTCACGACGACGAGCGCGCCGTGGAGTCAGCCGCGCTACGCCGACCCCGCGGCCGACATCTCCGACCCGACCCACCGGAGCGCCCTCGCCGAGCGGTACGACGTCGTCGACGGGCCGTCGGCGCTCAACACGCTTTTCGTTCGGGTGACGGAGGCCGTCACCGACGCGGACGCGCCGGACGGCGAGGGCGTGACGACCCGCGAGTCGGGCGTCGAGTCCGTGCTCCTCTTGGAGAGCGACCCCGAGGCCGCGCCGACGTTCGGCGGTTTCGGCGTCCTCCGGGACGTGCCCGCGGGCGACCACCGACTCACGGTCAACGGCGCAGGGTCGGCACCGCACAGCGAGACGGTTCGGGTCGGGGACGCGGGGTCCGGTTCGGCGTCCGCGACGGAGACCGAATCATCAGCCGACGACGGCGACGGCGGCGACGAAACGCTCGTCACGGCCGGGGTGGACGGCGAAGTCCCGCTCGTCGCGCGGGAGTCGGCGACGAAAGTCGAGGTCGACGCCGACGGAACCGACCGCGACCTGACGGCGCTCGCGCTCGAAGACGACTTCGCCGGCCGACTGTACGACGCGCCGCTGTCCGGGCCGGACGCCGTCTACGTCCACCGCGGCGGCGCGTACACCGTCGAGGTCCGCGACAGCGACGACGAACTCGGCGCGTTCCGCGTGAACCCCGACCCGGACACGGGCGCCGCGGGCGACGACGCGGATTCTGACTCCGACTCGGACACCGACACCGGCCCCGCGCCCGCGTCGATTCCGAGCGTCCGCATTGACGAGCCGCGGACCGGGAAGGCGTCGCTCGCGACGTTCCTCGCGGATATCTCCGCGGAGACGGCCGCGGCAGTCGCGGCCGTCGATGATGACTCGGACGGTTCAGACGACTCGGACGACTCGGCGGCCGCGGGCACGCCGAACGACTCGACGGAAACCGCGACGGGCGGCGGGCAGGCCAACGCGGTTCGCGGGCTGGCGCAGGCGCTCGAATCGGTCGCGGAGGCCGCGCGCCGGGCGGCGGAGCGCGCCGAGGCGGGCGACCGCGGACGGGCGGACGAGAGTCTCGACACCGTCGCCTCGCGGCTCGAACGCGTGGCCGAACGGCTGGCCGAGGCTCGCGGGGAGCTTCCGGGGTCGCTCTCGCGGGCGACCGACCGGCGACTCGAACAGGCGCGGCGACGCTCCGAGCAGGCCCGCGCGGCCGACGCGCTCTGAGCGGTGAGTCGATAGTTCGCGTTGCCGACCGGCCGCGAACGCGTCGCTCGCCGGTCGAATATACGCAAAATGTGAGTTATCGTTCTGCCGCGAAACGCGGCGTACTAAATTAGTTTAAAGGCGCGTGAGGTTCGTCGCGCGGGGGCCCTTGGGGGCCTGCTCGATGTCGAACTCCACATCCGTGCCTTCTTCGAGGTCCGGGCCGCCGATGTCTTCCATGTGGAAGAACACGTCGTCGTCAGCATCGTCCGTCGAAATGAAACCGTAGCCGCCAGTGTCGTTGAAGAAATCAACGTTTCCTTTCGCCATTGCTTTTGAACACACACGCCCTTTACGGATAAGACTTGTGCGGGTCGTGTTGTCACGGGGGTTATTTTATTGAATCCGTTTCCGAATCATCGGAATTTGTAGACAAATGTTCTAGTACGTCGGTTCTCTCGGAGCTCGCCTAGCGGTTCGTCGGTGATTCCGGGATTAGCTGTAGCATCGACAGTTCTGCTTTCGGGGGCGCCCGAGCGCGGCCGACGAGGTTTTACGCGTGGCCGGACGGTCTCCGACACCGTGGATGCTAACGACGTTCGTCGGAAGTGGGCAGACCGGTCGGGAGAGTTCTCGCCGGAGTACTACGCGTACTACGGGTCGAACGAGACGAGCGAGTCGATTCGACGGGTGTTCGAGGAGCGTCTCGACCTCTCGGCGTCGATTCTGGAACTCGGTTGCGGCCCCGGCCGACACCTCTCGCACCTCCGCGAACACGGCTTCGAGAACCTCCACGGCGTCGACATCAACCCCGACTGCTTCGAGGTGATGGCCGACGCCTACCCCGACCTCGCCGACTGCGGGACGTTCCACGCCGACGCGATCGAGACGGTCGTCGACGAGTTCGAACCCCGCCAGTTCGACGCCGTCTACTCCGTCGAGACGCTCCAGCACGTCCACCCCGACGACGCGTGGGTGTTCGAGGCGCTCGCCCGGAGCGCGGGGAGCTACGTCGTCACCGTCGAAAACGAGGGCGACCGGTCGGTCCCGCCCGAGGACCGCGGCGTCAACGACGAGGAGTACGACTTCCCGCTGTACTACCGCGACTGGGCGGCCGTGTTCACGCAGTTCGGCTTCGAGCAGGTCGCCTGCGAGCACGGCGACCGCGACACTCGCCGCGTGTTCCGGCGGGCCGACTGAGGCCGCGAGCGCGGCCGCCGCCCCGTTTTCACCTCAGAAGCCGCCGTAGCGGAGATACACCATGTCGGCGATGAGGACGAGTTGAAACGCTCCCTGCACGCCGCCGAGCATGGCGTTCTGTTTTCCGATGGCCGAGATGACGCCAGGGTCCGGGTCGTCGGAGGTCATCTCGAAGTACATCCGTATCTCGCCGGGCATCAGGAAGCCGAAGCCCTGCACCGAGAGGACGGTGACGACCGCCAGCGCGACGACGATGGCCGGAGTCGTCATCTGGAAGTCGCCGATGGTGGTCGCGACCCACGCGAGGGACCCGACGGTGGCGACGGCGAAGACGACCTGCCAGCGCCGGTCGCGCCACGCGTTCAGTCGGCGACCGAGCAAGAGGAGCGTCGGAATCAGGTTCGCGGCGGTGAACAGCGCGAGCCACGGTTCGGCGTGGGGAAACACCCCGAGTCGCTGGGCGAGCGTGATGCCGCCCGCGATGGTGACGAGCGCCATCGACGGGAGGAAAAACGCGGTCTTCGGCGTGAGGCGCTCGAACACCGCGGCGCTCTGTTCGTCGGTCAGCCCGCCGATGACCGGCCCGAGAATCGCCCCCATGAACAGGTCGGTGCCCGTCCACAGCAGGCCCGCCATGACGTGGACGAACGTGTGTTGCTGGAGCGAACCGACCGTGACCGCGTACCCCAACGCGACTACGGAAACCGCGACGATACCGCCCGCAAAGGCCGGGTTCGCCCGCCGTGCCATGCCCCCGATTGTCCCACCAATCGTTGCCCTGTGTTGACTCATCACATTCGAGACGTATACTATCGGTGATAAAACCGGCGACGGACGCACTTATCCCCCCTTCCCCCCACCTTCCGACCATGACTGACGCCCTCTCGTTCGATATCACGAGCGTCGACGACGTCGCGGCCAACCGCGACGAGGTCGTCGCCGCGGTCGAGGCCCACGCAGGGACCATCGCGCGCGAACTCGCCATCCTCCAGGGCGGCGACTACGGCCAAGAGACGTTCAAGACGCGCCGCGGGACGTGGACGCTCAAGTACGAGGCGGGCGCGCTCCAGTACCTCCGGTTCAAGGGGAAGTCGGGCGGCGAGACGTACGTCGTCTCGACCAAACAGCCGCCGGAGCCGAAGGCGCTGGCGACGGCGATGCAGGACTACCCGGCGTTCGTGGAGGCGTACAACGACCACGTCGAGTCGCTCGACGGCGTCCTCGACGACGTGCCGACGGCGTTCCCCGCGGTGACGACGACCGAGGAAATCGTCGCCCAGCGGGACCAACTCGTCTCGACCATCCGCGAGGTGGCCGACACCATGGCCGGCGAACTCAACCGCTTCGACGGCGAGTACGGCACCTTCACCCAGCGGGTCGGCGGCACGCGCTGGGAGCTGAAGTGGGACGGCCCGCGGGCGTCGTACCTCCGCGTCGGCGGCGAGGGCGGTATCTACCTGCTGTCGCAGTACGAACCCCCCGCCGCACCCGACGTGCGCGAACTCGCCGGCGACTTCGCCGCGTTCGTGGAGGCGTACAACGACTACGTCGAGGACCTCGAAGCCGACCTCGCGACGGTCTCGTTCGACGACGCGGGGTAGCGGGGCACCGCGACGCTTTTGGAAACGCCGCCGGCACGTACCGCCATGAGCGACGACGACCTCGCGTGGGAGACCACCGACACGCGCATCGACTACTCGTGTCCCGGCTTCGACATCCGGATGGACGACGTTCGGCTCCCCGACGGGACCGAGACGGACTTCCACTACGTCGACGAACCCGCGGCGGTCGTCGTCCTCCCCTTCACGCCCGACGGCGACGTGGTCGTCATCGACGAGTGGCGACAGGCGGTCGGCCGGACGAACCGCGGGCTCCCCGCCGGCGGCACCGAACCTGACGACGACGACTACGCCGCGGCCGCCCGGCGCGAACTCGCGGAAGAGACCGGCCACGAGGCCGAGACGGTCGGGCCGCTCGTGACCGTCGAGCCGACCAACGGCATCGCCAACTCGGTCCACCACTACTTCGTCGCGCGCGGGTGCGAGCCGAGCGCCGACCAGAACCTCGACTTCAACGAGAGCATCCGCCCGACGACGGTCGGCTACGACGACCTCAAGCGAGCCGTCCTCGCGGGCGAGGTCCGCGACGCGCGGACGGTCCTCGGCGTGCTCTACTACGAACTCGCCGGCGAGTAGCGCACCCGGTCACTCGCGCACCCCGCGTTCGCCCCTCGAACCCCGTTCCGAGGCGAGAAGGATTTTGACGCCGGCGCTCTAAGTGGTCGCCTGTGTCTACTACGACGCGTCTCCCCGACCTCGCTCGGTCCTTCCTCGCAGCTATCGCCCTCGGCGGCGGCGGTCTCGTCGTCGGCACGATACTCGTCTTTATCACGCAGTTCGCGGCGGCGAGCGCGGGCGTCGAACTGACGCCCCTCGCGCTCGTCGTCACGTCGCTCATCCTCCTGCAGGGTATCGCCTTCGGCGGCGTCGCCCTCATCTACAGCCGGTACCGCGGCCTCGACCGCTCGTACTTCGGCGTCTCGGTCCCGTCGCTCCGCGACATCGTCGCGGTCGTCCTCGGCTACGTGACCGCGCTCGCCGCGGCGTTCGTCGGCGCGTTTCTCGTCTCGACGTTCGGCGTCCAAGCGGGGTCGAACCAGGTGACCGAAATCGCCGCGCAGGACCCCGAGGTGCTGTTGCTCCTCGTCCCGGCGTCGTTCCTCCTCATCGGCCCCGGCGAGGAACTGCTGTTCCGCGGGGTCGTCCAGAACCGCATCCGCGAGTCGTTCGGGCCGGTTCCGGGCATCGCCCTCGCCAGCGCCATCTTCGCCGCGATCCACTACGTCGCGCTCACCGGCGGCGCGGGCGGCCGCCTCGTCACCATCGGCATCCTGTTCCTCCCGAGCGTCGTCTTCGGCACGGCGTACGAACTGACCGACAACATCGCCGTCCCGGCGCTCATTCACGGCGCGTACAACGCGACGCTGTTCTCGCTGGCGTACCTCGTGTTCAAGCTCACCGAGATGAACCCCGGCGGGGTTCCGTCCGGTCTGCTGTTCTGAACCGTCGCCGATACCAGCCTTTTTCCTTCGCTATCCCCTCCGTCAGATGTGTTCTTCTCCACACTCGTGTCGGCCGTCCAGGGGCTCGTTCCGGCGGCCGTCACGGTGGATATGCTCGTCGTCTTCGCGCTCATCCTCCTCTCTCTCGTCTTGTTCGCCACCGAATGGCTCCCCATCGACGTGACCGCCATCGTCGTGATGGTCCTCCTGATGGTGTTGGAGCCGTGGACGCAAATCACCCCGCAGGAGGGGCTCTCGGGCTTCGCCAGTCCCGCGACCATCACCGTGTTGGCGATGCTCATCTTGAGCACTGGCGTCAACCGAACCGGAATCGTCCAACACATCGGACGAAAGATGGCCGAGTACGCCGGCAACAGCCAAACGAAGCAGCTCGCCGCGACGATTAGCGTCACCGGCCCGGTGTCGGGATTCATCAACAACACGCCGGTCGTGGCCATCCTCGTTCCGGTCGTCGCGGACCTCGCGCACAAGGGCAAGACCTCGCCGTCGAAGCTCCTCATGCCGCTTTCGTTCGCCTCGATGCTCGGCGGCACCCTGACGGTCATCGGCACCTCGACGAACATCCTCGCCAGCGACATCGCGGCCCAACTCGGGCGGGAGTCGCCCGGCCTCGACCTCCACGCCTTCGGGATGTTCGAGTTCACCAAACTCGGCGTCATCGTCTTCGCGGTCGGCGCGGTCTACCTCATGACGGTCGGCGTCCGCCTGCTCCCGAAGCGGGTACCCGCCGAGGACGACCTCGTCGAGGAGTACGCGCTCCAGGAGTACCTCGCCGACGTGGTCGTCCCCGCCGACTCGTCGCTCATCGGCCAGACCGTCCAAGAGGCCCTCGGAAACGACGACCTCGACATCGACGTGTTACAGCTCATCCGCTACGGCGAGCAGTTCCTCGAACCGCTGGCTCGCAAGGAGATTCACGAGAACGACACGCTCCGCCTCCGCACGAACCGGGAGACGCTCGAACGAATCATGCGCTCGGAAGGGCTCACGTTCGTCGGCGGCCCCCGCTCCGAGAGCGACCTCCACCCGGGCGAAGCAGAGCCGGTCATGGTCGAGGTCGTCATCCCCTCGGGCTCGTTTCTCGTCGGCGAGAGCCTCGCCAGTTCGACGTTCCGACAGCGCTACGACGCGAACGTGCTCGCCTTCCGGACCCGCGGGAAGGTCGTCCGCGACCGGTTCGAGGACATCGACATCCGCGTCGGCGACACGTTACTCGTGCAGGCCCCGCCCGACAGCCTCACGCGCCTCGTCCAAAACGAGGACTTCATCGTCGCCCACGAGTTCGAGGACGCCGACTACCGAACCGAGAAGACGCCGTTCGCCGTCGCCATCATCGCCGGGGTCGTCGCGCTCCCGGCGTTCAACGTCCTGCCCATCGTCGTCTCGGCGCTCGGCGGCGTCGTCGCCATGATTCTCACCGGCGTCCTCAAGCCGAACGAACTGTACAAATCGGTCGAGTGGAACGTCATCTTCCTGCTGGCGGGCGTCATCCCGCTGGGCGTCGCGCTCCAGCAGACGGGTGCCGCGGCGCTCCTCGGTGACGCCGTCGCCTCGACCGCGACGTTCCTCCCCGCAATCGGCGTCCTGTGGGTGTTCTACCTCGCGACCGGGTTGCTCACGAGCGTCATCTCGAACAACGCGAGCGTCGTGCTCATGATTCCGGTCGCCGCCAGCGCCGCCCAATCAATCGGGGCCAACGCGTTCGCGTTCGTCCTCGCCGTGACGTTCGCGGCCTCGACGGCCTTCATGACCCCCGTCGGCTACCAGACGAACCTGTTCGTCTACGGCCCCGGCGGCTACACGTTCTCGGACTTCCTCCGCGTCGGCGCGCCCTTGCAGTTGCTCCTGTCGGTCGTCACCGTGGCCGGCATCGCCTTCTTCTGGGGCGTCGGCGCGTAGGGCGCGTAGGCGCGTCACCCTCGTTGTGCGAGTCGGCGGAAAAACGTTCGTCGGGGTCGCTCGCCGGCGCGGTCGCCGGTCGTCGGTCAGTTCGGTCGGTCGTCGCCGGCCCCGTCGGCCCGCATCGCTCGGTTGGGGGTTGACGCCGCGGGCGTCGCCGTTTCGCGGCCCGGCGTGCCGCCCATCGCACGCCCGGATTCGAACTGCGAGACGAGCGACTTGAGCTGTTGTGCGCGTTCCGAGAGCGACGAGGACGACGCCGCAATCTGCTGGGTCGCGGCGGTCTGTTCCTCGGCGGCGGCCGAGACGTTCTGCGCCTCGGACGCCGTCTGGTCGCTGAGGTTCGTTATCTCGTCCATCATCGTGACGACCTCCTGGGTCGACTGCGCCTGCTCGTCGGTGGCGCTGCTGATAGACTGGATGGAGTCGTTGCTGTCCTCGATTTTGTGGACGATCTCTTCGAGCACGTCGACCGTCTCGCCGACGGTCTCGCGGCTGGATTCGACCTCGGATTGCGTCTCGAAGGTGTCCTCGGCGACGTTCTCGGTCGACTGCTCGATGTCGCGGATGAGCGAGTCGACCTCCTGGGTCGCCTCGGCGGTCTCTTCGGCGAGCGTCTTCACCTCGCTGGCGACGACGGCGAACCCCTCGCCGGCGTCGCCCGCGCCCGCCGCCTCGATGGACGCGTTGAGCGCGAGGATGCTCGTCTTCTCGGCGATGTCGTCGATGAGGTCGACGACCTCGCTGATCTGGGTGACCGACTGCTGGAGGTCTTCGACCTCGTTTACGGTCTCGGTCGACCGCGACTCCAACTGCTCCATCTTCTCGATGGTCGAACCGGCGGCCTCCTGGCTCTCCTTGGCGCGTCCGACGGTCTGTTGGGACTGCCGCGCAATCTCCTCGGAGGAGGAGGCGATCTCCTCGATGGTCGCAGAGAGGTTGCTCAGTTCGGACTCCGCGGCGTTGAGGTTCCGGTGTTGGGTCTCGTTGCCCGCCGAAATCTCCTCGATGCTGTTGGCCACGTCGGTGCTCGTCGTCTTCACGGCGTCCGCGCTCGCGGTGACCTCGGAGCTCTCGTCGTCGACCTGCTCGGCGAACGTCTGTATCTGGACGATGACCGAGTCGATGGCCTCTAACATCTCGTTGAAGCCCCGTCCGATGCGGCGCATCGCGTCGTTGTCGCTCTCGGCGTCGACGCGGACGGTGAGGTCGCCGTCGGCGGCCGTCTGCATCGCGTCGCCGTAGCTCTCGGCCTGCCGTTCGAGGTCCGTCGTGAGCGCGTCGAGTTCGCGCCGCCGTTCGTCGGCGTCGTCGACGAGTTCCTTCATGTCCGCGACGATGGCGAGCGTCGCGGTGCCGCCGATAGCGAAGACGGCGACCGTGGCGGTCATGAGCGGCGAGGTCACGAGGTTGAATATCTCGGTGTATAAGCCGAGCTTTTCCATCGTGAGGCTGACCATCCACAGAATCGCCAGCACGGAGGCGAACGCGTACGTCAGCCAGAACGACGCTTCCGCGTCGGTGTCGCGGTAGTTGAGCCACGCCAGCACCGCCGCGCCGATGAACCCGATGGTCCCGATAGCGTCGAACAGCGCGTCGATTATCACGCGGCGTCACCGTCCTTGATGACGTTTTTCCGGCGCAGGTACGCCGCCGCGAAGAACGTGACCCCCGCGAGGCCGATACCGAACGCGTGCTCGACGAAGTTGAGCACCGACCCGAGGAACAGCGCCTCGACGTTCGTCGCGACCATCCCGACCACGAGCAGGACGTACCCCACGGCGAACAGTTTGGTCTCCTCTCTGTACTGCGTGATAACCGGTATGAGCCCGACGAGCGCGACGGCGAGCGCGGTTACTTCGAGCGGTGATAAGTCGGCTAACATCTACCTTCTCGGTTGAGCCAATCTCTTTGTAAACTGTTCGTCCAAAAAATCACGTTTGATATTCCTCGTGTAGATTATCTAGAACATTTCAAGGAATGCGGTGGTATATCTTCGCGCGTCCATTTTTCGACGGCCGGCCGCCCCGCGAACGCAACTCTTACCGCCGCGCTCGGGAAACGCCACTCCATGCGCGACCACTTCGAACTCCGCGACGGGGACCTCGCCGGGCGCATCGGCCGCCTTTCGGTCCCCCGTGCGGGGGTCACCGTCGAGACGCCGGCGCTCCTGCCGGTCGTCAACCCCAACATCGACACGATCTCGCCCGCGCGACTGGAGTCCGAGTTCGGCGCGGACATCCTCATCACGAACTCCTACATCATCAAGACGAACGAGCACCTCCGCGAGGAGGCGCTGGACGTGGGTCTCCACGAGATGCTGGACTTCCACGGGGCCATCATGACCGACTCGGGGTCGTTCCAACTCGCCGAGTACGGCGAAATCGACACGACGACCGAGGAGATTCTGCAGTTCCAGCGGGACATCGGCACCGACATCGCCACGCCGGTCGACATCCCGACGCCGCCGGACGTGGCCCGCGAGCAGGCCGAGACGGACCTCGAAATCACGAAACGGGCCCTCGCCGACGCCGAGGCGGCCGACACGGGCGAGATGCTCGTCAACGCACCCGTTCAGGGGTCGACCTACCCGGACCTCCGCGAGGAGGCCGGCCGCCACGCCGACGCGACCGACCTCGACGTGTTCCCCGTCGGCGCGGTCGTGCCGATGATGAACGCCTACCGCTACGACGACATGGTCGACGCCGTCGCGGCCGCCAAGCGCGGCCTCGGCGTCGACGCCCCGGTCCACCTGTTCGGCGCGGGCCACCCGATGATGCTCGCGCTCGCCGTCGCGCTCGGCTGTGACCTGTTCGACTCCGCCGCCTACGCTCTCTACGCCCGCGACGGGCGCTATCTCACGGTCCGCGGCACCGAACACCTCGAAGACCTCGACTACCTCCCGTGTACCTGCCCCATCTGCACGGAGTACTCGCCGGACGACCTGCGCGCGAAGGGGTCGAAACGACAGGAGCAGTTGCTCGCCGAGCACAACCTCCACGTCACGTTCGCGGAACTCCGCCGCATCAAGCAGGCCATCCGCGACGGCGACCTCATGGAACTCGTCGAGGAGCGCGCCCGCTCGCACCCGGCGATGCTCGACGGCTACCGGGCCCTCCTCGACCACGTCGACCAGCTCGAACGCGAGGACCCCGCCTCGAAGGGCGCGTTCTTCTACGCCTCCAACGAGAGCGCCCACCGCCCCGAGGTCGCGCGCCACCACGACCGCATGGACCGCCTGACCGCCGAGGGCCACGTCCTCCTCACCGAGGGCGGCACCCCCTCCGGCGACGACTTCGACGCGACGTGGCGGGTCGTCCCGCCGTTCGGCCCGTTCCCGCGGGCGCTCTCCGAGACGTATCCGCTCACCGCCGAGGTGCCCGAGCGCCTCGACCGCGACGCCTACGAGCAGGCCGCCCGCGGCGTCTCGCGGCTGGTCGAGGAGAACCCCGACGCGGCGTTCACGCTGGCGCACGACGACTGGCCCGAGTCGGCGCTCGCCCGCGTTCCCGAATCGGTCGAGTTGGAGTCGCTGTCGGCGGTTTCCGAGCGGTTGGCCGACGAGGCGTCGGCCGAGAGTGACGACGTGCGCGTCGAGGGCGACGACGGTTCGGCGTCGACCGAGGAGTAGCCGCGTCGGCCGCATCGGTTGCGGTGGTCGCGTCGGTTTCGTCGGTCGCGTCGGCGTCTGTCGGTCGATGCTCTTAGGTTCACCCGACGTATCAACGAACACGATGGAGGCTGTCCTCTGGTACGTGCTCACGGGAACCCGCGGCGGTGAAAACCGTGTGCGCATCCTCAAGACCGTCGAGGAACAGCCCCGAAACGCCAACCAGTTGGCCGAGACGCTCGACCTCGACTACAAGACCGTCCGGCACCACCTCGACGTGCTCATGGACAACGACGTGGTCCAGCGCAGCGGCGACGACTACGGCGCGGTCTACCTCCCGTCGCCGCGGTGTCGCGCCAACTGGGAGACCGTCGAGACAATCGTCGAGCGGATGGACTGAGCATGCAGGCCACGGACGCGGTGATTATGGACAGATTTGGGAAAGCGTATATCAGGATGACGGGGAAAGGGGAGAACGAATGAGTATCTGGGTGGACGTCGCGACGGTCTCCTCGGGCGTCAACGTCGTCGTGCTCCTCGCACTGTCGGCGGTGTGGGCCCGAAACTACCTTACCTTCAGGTCCAAACACGCCGTCGGCCTCCTCGTGTTCGGGGTGTTCCTCCTCGCCGAGAACGCGCTCGCGTTCTACATGTACATCCTCGACCCGACGCTCTCGGGGTGGTTCAGCACCGACGTCCCCGTCATCGCGTGGCGGCTGATGATGCTGTTACACGTCTTCGAGACGCTCGGCCTCGCGTTCCTCGCGTGGATTACGTTCGACTGACGGCTTGTTCTTCCCCGGAGTCGGCGTTATTGCAGTCGAATCTGCGTGCTGCGCGATGAGTCACTGCAAATGCAGGCAATAGGCTCAGACGTGGCGCGTTCGAACCGCCCGGCATGGGGAGTCTCGGTCTGAAGGAAGCGGTCGCTATGGCTCTCGGTGGGATGATCGGCGGCGGCATCTACTCGGCGTTCGGCATCGTCGTCGCCATCTCCGGGTCCGTCGCCTGGCTCGCGTTTCTCCTCGCTGGAACCGTCGCCATGTGTGCCGGGTACAGTTACGTCAAACTCAACGAACTCGCGGACGACACGGGCGGTGCACCGACGTTCATCCGGGCGTTCGTCGGTAGCGACACCCTCGCGGGGATGACGGGGTGGACGCTCCTGTTCGGCTACATCGGGTCGATGGCGCTGTACGCCTACGCCTTCTCGTCGTTCTTCTCCGAGATGGTCGGTCGGTTGCACGTGCTGGGGTTCCCCCTCGCCAGCGTGGTGTCGGTGGTTCTCATCGGGCTCTTCGTCGGGCTCAACCTGCTCGGGGCCGCCGAGACCGGGAAGGCCGAGGACGTGCTCACGTTCTTCAAAATCGTCGTCATCGGCGTCTTCGGCGTCTGGGGCGTCTGGTACGCGGCCAACGGTCACACGATTTCGCTCGGCCTCGGAGAGCTCGCCAGCCTCGGCCCCGTTATGGGCGCGGCGATGTCGTTCGTCGCCTTTCAGGGGTGGCAGCTCTTGCTGTACGACCAAGGGCAGTTCGAAAAGCCGGTCGAGAACATCCGCAAGGCCATCTACGTCTCGATTCCCGCGGCGACGCTGCTCTACATGCTCGTCGCGTGGACGACCGTGAGCCTGCTCGACCTCTCGGTCATCGCCGTCGCGCCGGAGACGTCGCTGCTCTACGCCGGCATCGAGTTCATGGGCCGGTTCGGCGCGTTCGTCATCGGGCTTTCGGCGCTGTTTTCGACCGCCAGCGCGGTCAACGCGACGCTGTTCAGCGGCGCGCAGTTCTCCAGCGGTCTCGTGGGGATGGGGCTGGTACCCGACCAGTTCGGCGGGACCGACGGCGAGGTTCCGAAAACCATCGTCGTCGTCCTCGGGGTGCTGTCGGCCGCGTTCGCGGTGTACGGCAGCCTCCGGAGCATCACCTCGTTCGCCTCGCTGGCGTTCATCGCCGTCTTCGGCGGGATAAGCTACCTCGCGTTCGACCGCCGGCGCGATATCGAGGGGCTGGTCACGCCGCTTCCCCTCGTCGGCCTCGTCGGCACGGCGCTTTTCTTCCCGCTTCTCCTGTACGACCTCTACGTCACCAGTCCGGGGACGTTCTTCCTCGTGTGTCTCATCTCCGTGCTGGTCGTCGGGAGCGAACTGCTCTACTTCGAACGCGAACCGGTCGCGGAGACGCTCCCGTGGATGGGCAACGAGTGACAACTTCGACACCATGACTGACAACGACTCCAGACGGCTGACGCGGCGTCGCGCGCTGAAGGGACTCGGAAGCATCGCCGGAGCGACCGCGCTCGCGGGCTGTTCGACCGACTCGATTCCCGGCGCGTCGTCGGGGCGACACCTCCGGTACGCACAGGTGTTGCCGCCGGTGTCGCTCGACCCGGTCGAACTCGACGACCCGTGGTCGGCACAGGCGGCGTCGGCCGCGTTTCAGGGCCTCTACGCGTACGACGCCGAGTTGAACCTCGTCCCCGTCCTCGCCGACGGAGCGCCGACGAAGCGAGACGAGACGACCTACGAGGTGTCGGTGGCGGACGACGCGACGTTCCACGACGGCAGCGCCGTCCGCGCCGCGGACGTCGCGTACTCGTTCGAGGCACCGGTGAGAGAAGACACCCCGAACCGGTGGGCGGTCGAGATGGTCGCGGACGCCACGGCGGTCGACGAAACCACCGTCGAGTTCGACCTGCGGTACCCGTACCCCGCCTTCGAGCACTCACTGACGCGGCCCATCGTCCCCGAACACGTCCGCGAGGCGGACCGCGAGGCGTTCGGGACAGACACCGTCGTCGGGTCGGGACCCTACGAGTGCACCGAGTTCACGGAGGGGGCCTCGGCGGTGTTCGAGGTCCGCGACGACGTCTGGGGACCCGCCGACCCGGCGGTCGAACGGGTCACCTTCATCGGCAACCACGCGGGCCTCGCGCGGACGATGAGCCTCAAGACGGGGCAAAACGACATCGTGGAGCGGGTCCAGCCGAAACTGTGGGAGGCGACGGCGGCGATGCCGCACGCGAACGTGGTCTCCACCGAGAGCTTCAACTACCACTTCGTCGGCTTCAACACGAGCGCCGGTCCGATGGCGAGTCCGAAAGCCCGCGAGGCCGTCGACTACCTGTTCTCGATGGACGACCTCGTCCGACACGTCGTCGAACCGGCCGGTCGCCGTCAACACAGCCCCGTTCCGAACCGGGTCGCGAAGGCGTGGGACATGCCGCTCGAAGCGTGGAAGGACGTTCCGCACGGGGCGAACGAGACGAAGGCGAAACGGCTGTTACACGCGGAACTGGAGCGAATGGGTATCGACAACTGGACGCCGAACGTCGCCGTCCCGAAGCACGACCTGCTCCGACAGAAAATCGGGACCAAACTCGTCAACAAACTGCGGGACATCGGCTTCCGACGCGCCCGGACGACGTCGTATCACTGGCGGGAGTACCGCGACAAGGTCGCGACCGGCGACTCGGAGACGTACGCCATGTTCGTCGGGTCGTGGTCGGGGTTCGCCGACCCCGACACGTTCCTGTACCCGCTGTTCCACGAGAACATGGAGGGGTTGACCAACGGGACGTTCTACGGGGACGAGGCGGTGATGGAACACATCTCGAAGGCGCGGGCGACCGCGGACAGACAGGAGAGACAGACGCACTACGAGCAGGCGATCACGACGCTCCTCGAAGACCGGGTTCACCTCCCGGCGTTCACGCTCGACAACTCCTTCGGCGTCAAACAGCGCGTCGACGGTTTCGAACCGCACCCGCTCGCGGCGCAGAACCCGCGACTCGTCTCGGGAGAGGGCGTCCTCGGACTGACGGACTGACGCTTCCGGGCCGCGGCCTCACTCGCGGTGTTTCCGCTCGTGGGTCGGGTGCTCGGAGATGTAGACGCTCGTGTGGTCCGGCACGTCTTCGGTGACCCACGAGTTCGCGCCGATGCTCACGTGGTCGCCGACGGAGACCGCGCCGAGCACCTTGGTCCCCGCGCCGATGACGACGCTGTCGCCGATGTCGGGGTGGCGCTTGTACCCCTTCTTGAGCGAGTGCTCGTCGTCTTCGTCCTCCTCGAAGTGGAGCGCGCCGAGCGTCACGTCCTGATAGATGCGCGCCCACTCGCCGATGGTCGCCGTCTCGCCGATGACGACGCCGGTGCCGTGGTCGATGAAGAAGTAGTCGCCGATGGTCGCGCCGGGGTGGATGTCGATGCCCGACTCCATCTTCGCGTACTCGGTGAGTTCGCGGGCGTACGCCGGCGCGCCGGCCTCGTAGAAGGCGTGGGCGACGCGGTGGACCACGATGGCTTGCACGCCGGGGTACGACCGGATGATTTCGAGGTAGCCGCGCGCGGCCGGGTCGCCCTTGTACGCCGCCTCCACGTCCTTTTTCAGCGTCTCGCGGATATCCGGGAGTCTCCTCACGACCTCGTCAACGATTGGTGCGGGGTCCTCGTCCGTGTAGGGCTCGATACCGGAGTGACAGAGCGCTCCGAAGTTGGCGACGGCGTCGCGGAGCAGTTCCTCGTCACCGACCCACGGTCCCGCGTTCCAACAGCGCGGGAACAGGAGGCGCTTGATGAGGTCGACGTCCTCTCGCAGGTGGTTCTGTCGGGGGAACGAAAGCGACGTGTCCGTGGGGAAGGGGTCGTCGTCGGCCCGGTAGGACGCCGCGAGCCCGAGATGCGCGTCGCCCGAGTAGGTGTAGGACATCCGATAGCGATAGTTGGTGTACGAGCGGTATTTAACTCCCCGTTTATCGGGTCCGCGCCGCCGCCCCCGAGCCGCGCTCCGCGCCGCCTCCCGCTCGCCCCGGCCGACTGCTCGATGCGACTTCTGGCCGCCGAAACCGGGCGACTGGGGACACATCGGGGAGAGATTTGGGTGACAGTTCGGAAAATCTTCTTTTAAATATTCGCCCCCGTCTGAGACATGCGACGCACACTCGCAGTGTTGATGACACTCGTCGTGGTCGTCGGGGGCATCCCGGCGGCCGCAGCGGCACAACAGGAGACCACGGCCGTCTCCTTCGAGAACCAAGCGACGGGCGGGACGACCGTGACGGTCGACTCCGTCACGCTCCCCGAGGGCGGCTTCGTGACGATTCACGACGCCTCCGTCACGGACGGGAACGTCCTCGGGAGCGTCGTCGGCTCGTCGGCGTACCTTTCGGCCGGCACCCACGAGGACGTGACCGTTCACCTCGACGAACCAATCGACGAGTCCGGCACGTTCGTCGCCATGCCCCACATGGACACCGACGGCGACCGCGTCTACTCGTTCGTCGCGGCCAACGGCGAGGCCGACGGCCCGTACACGGCCGACGGGAGCGCCGTCGTCGACACCGCGACGGTCGACGCGAGCGCGACCGTCTCGATGTCCGACCAGCCCACGACCGGCGACTCGGTCGTGGTCGACCGCGTCGAACTCTCGCAGGGCGGCTTCGTGACGATTCACGACGCCTCCGTCACCGAGGGCCAGGTGTTCGAGAGCATCCGCGGCACCTCCGCGTACCTGCCCGCCGGCGTCCACGAGAACGTCCGCGTCGAGCTGGACGCGCCCGTGACCGAGAACACGACGCTCGTCCCGATGGCGCACATGGACACCGACGGCGACGAGACGTACACGTTCCCCGAGTCCGGGGGAGAGACCGACGGCCCGTACACGGCTGACGGGAGCGCCGTCGTCGACACCGCGATGGCAATGCCTTCGGACACCGCGAGCGTGAACTACACCGCGAAGGCCACCGGCGGCTACTCCGTGGTCGTCGACTCGGCGTACCTGCCTGACGGCGGCTTCGTGACGGTCCACGACGGCACCGTCACCGAGGGCGCGGTGTTCGAGAGCATCCGCGGCACCTCCGCGTACCTCGAACCCGGCCTGCACCGCGACGTGCGGGTCACCCTCGACGCGCCGTTGAACGAGACGACCACCGTCGTCCCGATGGCGCACATGGACACCGATGACGACGAAATGTACACCTTCCCCGAGTCGGAAGGCGAGGCCGACGGTCCGTACACGGCTGACGGCAGCGCCGTCGTCGACAGCGGCGACGCGACCGTCTCCGCCAGCGTCGACTACGCGACGAAATCGTCGGACGGCGCGACCGTCGTGGTCGACCGGGTCGAACTCTCGCAGGGCGGCTTCGTGACGATTCACGACCCGTCGCTGTCGGGCGGCGCGGTGTTCGACAGCGTGGTCGGCACCTCGATGTACCTCCCGGCCGGCGTCCACGAGAACGTCGAAGTCACCCTCGACGAGCCGATTCGCTCCTCGCAGGTGCTCACTCCCATGGCGCACATGGACACCAACGACAACGAGGCCTACGACTTCGTGACCAGCGAGGGCGACGCGGACGGCCCGTACACCGCTGACGGCGGCGCGGTCGTCGCCAGCGCCCACACCTCGGTCAACGCGGTCGTGACCGCGATGGACCAGTCCGGCGACGGCGCGACCGTCACCGTCGAGTCCGTCACGCTCCACGACGGCGGCTTCGTGACGGTCCACGACGCCTCCGTCACCGAGGGCCAGGTCTTCGAGAGCGTCCGCGGCACTTCCGCGTACCTCGAACCCGGCACCCACGAGAACGTCGAAATCACCCTCGACGCGCCGTTCGAGGAGTCCGGCACCATCGTTCCGATGGCGCACATGGACACCAACGGCAACGAGGCCTACGACTTCGTGACCGGCGAGGGCGCGAACGACGGTCCCTACGTGGCCGCCGGCGGCGCGGTCGTCACCACGGCCGACTACACGGTCGAAGGCACGATGACCGAGACGACGACCGACGAGCCGGCCGACTCGATGACCGACGAGCCGACCGACTCGATGACCGACGAACCCACGACCGAGATGACGGACGAGTCCATGGAGACGACGACCGAGTCGTCCACCGACGCGCCCGGCTTCGGTCTCGTCGTGGCCCTCGTCGCGCTCGTCGCGGCGGCGCTCGTCGCCGCCCGGCGTCGGTAACCCCCTGACGACGCACCGGCCCACCACCACACAGAGGCACCCTTTTTCGTACGCCGCGCGGGTCACAAGCCACCCCCGCGCGGCACGCGCCCCGCTTCGGGGTTATTTCGTCTCTTTCATCCGCGCCGCGTAGTCCCACGTGTGCACCCGCTCGGGACGAATCCGAATCACGACCTCGTCGCGCTCGGGCGAGAGCAATCGCTTCGCCAGTTCCGAGTCGGTGTCGCCGAGATAGCGCGCGATGAGTCGTCGCAGAACGTCTTTCTCCGCGTCGGGTTCGACGGTCGCGGTCCCCCGACCGCGGACGCCCCGGTACGGCGGGTCGTTGGTCGAGATTTCGAACGCCACGTCGTCGCGGGCGCGGAGGAATCGCACCACGTCGGCGTCGGCAGAGGTGGCACACCGGAGTTCGACCGCCTCGGGGTCCCACTCGTACCACAGCGAGAGCATCCAGAGGTCGTCCGCCGGGGTGCGACACGAGAGCCGAACCGGGACGGTCGCGTCGGCGAGGAAGTGGTCGACGCGGTCGCGCGACCACGGTCCGGAGGGGTCGGAGGCGTCCATAGTGGTCGTTCGGTCGGGACGGGCTAAACTCGGTAGGCTCGGTGGAAGTAGAGCCGCCGAACTGGTGAGTCGGCCGCCGGCGGGTCCGCCGTGCCACCAGACATACGGGTGTCAGGACACAAGCCCACGTGATGACGGACACAGACCTCGGTACGGCGGTAATCGTCTACGACGACCCCGGCGAGGGAACCGTCGAGAAACGCGTCGAAAACGAGAACATCGCCTACTTTCAGGACCACTGGATAGTCAAACTCGACGAGGACGCCGGCGGCAACGACGTCGTCCGCCGGATTCCGATTCAGCGAGTCCACTACGTCGAGCGCTCCGTCGAGGAGTTCGAGACGGAGGTCAAGACGCTCCGAAACCAGGTCGAGTCGTTCGCGAAGAACCTGCAGTCGTCCCTGCTCGGCGGTAGTGACGACGCGGACGCCGACGCGCGAACGCAGGAACCCCAGCGCATCGAAGTCGAAGACGGTCGGTCAAACGAGTAGTCCGTCGTCTCCGCTGTTTTTCGCGTAACTCGACGTTTACGAAGAGTCCCCGCGTTCCACCCGTTTCGGCGCGCCCGCAGAAGACAAGTTAATTGCCTATCGGGGGCCGAAAGCGGGTATGACCGATTACTTCGAGGTTCACGCCCGCGACGGCGCCGCCCGAATCGGGGAGTTGCGGCTCTCCGAGCCGGTGACGACGCCGGCGGTCGCGGACGACGTGCTCGCGGACGCCGGCAGTCTCTGGGCGGCCGACCGCGAGTTCCCCGACGGCTCCGACGACGCGCTGACCGTGCTCCCGCATCGGTCGCTCCCCGCCGGGAGCGCCGACGAAGTGCGCGAGTCGTTCGCCGTGGACTACCCGGACGCGGAGTTCCCCTCGGCCGCCGTCGTCACCGCCGACACGGCCGCCGACTACGGCGCTGACGCCTACGTCCTCTCCGACGCGCAGGGCTTCGTCGGCCACGCGCGCGCCTTCCGCGACAACGTCATCGAGGCGAAGGAGAACCTGCCCGCCGACACGGCGCTCATGCTCTCGGGCGTCGCCACGCCGCGGAACGTCTCGCTTCTCGTCTACGCGGGCGTCGACCTCGTCGACGAGAAACTCGCCCGCGCCCGCGGACTGGAGGGCTTCTACCTCACGAGCGACGGCGAGTACTTCCTCGAAGACCTCGACGAACTCCCCTGCGCCTGCGAGGCCTGCCGGACGCCCGCCTCGGAGTTCACCCGCGCCGACGCCGCCGACCACAACGCCAACGCCCTGCGCGCCGAACTCGCGCGGGTCCGACGCCGCGTCCGCGACGGTCGGCTCCGCGACTACGTGGAGGGGCAGGCCCGCCACGACCAGTGGCTGACCGCCCTGTTCCGCCGGTTCGACCAGCAGTACAGCTTCATGGAGGAGCGGGTCCCCGTCATCCGCGACTCGGAGCTCACCGCGGCGTCCGAGGAGTCCATCGACCGCGTGGAGATTCAGCGGTTCGCCGACCGCGTGACGAAACGCTACCGCAACCGCTTCGACAACCCGCTCGTGCTCCTGCCGTGTTCGGCGAAGAAACCCTACAGCGAGTCCCAGAGCCACCGGCAGTTCCAGGAGGCCGTCCAGTACCGCGCGCACATGGTGTCGATGACCTCGCCCATCGGCGTCGTCCCGCAGGAACTCGAACTCACCTACCCCGCCCAGCACTACGACTCGGTCGTCACGGGCGACTGGTCGGAAGACGAGAAGTCGTTCGTCGCCGAGGTGCTTCGGCGCTACCTAGAGCGCAACGACTACCCGCGAATCGTCGCGCACGTCCCGCCGGGCGCGTACACGGAAATCGTCGAGCGCGTCGCGGACGACCTCGACCTCGACGTGGAGTTCACGGTCTCCGAGCACCCGACGACGACGGAGTCCATCGGGAACCTCATGCGGACGCTCGACGGCGAACCCAAGTTCACCCGCGAGGAGCGCGAGCATAACGTCGTGAAGGCCCTCGCCGACTACCAACTCGGCCCGGACGCGGGCGACGCGCTCTTTGCGGACGTGGAGTTGGAGATGACGAGTCGGTTCCCCAAGCTACAGGTGTGGAACGACGCGGGCGTGCAGTTGGCGACGATGGTCCCGCAGTACGGCGTGCTCTCCTTCACGCTCGAAGGCGCGAAGGTGTGGCGCGACAGCGACGCGCCGACGAAGACGGTCGAAATCGACGGGTTCGTCCCGCACGGGTCGGTCCTCGCGCCGGGCGTCGTCGACGCCGACGCGGACATCCGCCCGGGCGACGAAGTCGTCGTCGAGGGCCCGAAGGCGTTCGCCATCGGCCGCGCGGAGATGGGCGGGCGCGAACTGGTCGAGTCCACGCGCGGCATCGGCGTCGAGATTCGGCACGTCGAAGAGCGATAGCTTCGAACCCGGTTCGGAGAGGGGGGGGCTCCGACTCGGCCCGAAAACCGCCCGACACGCCGAAGACACCCTCGAAATCACATCTCTCTGATGATTCGTTCCGCGGTGGTTAATCAGCCTTTGAACGCCGCTAAATGGGGCGTATACCCGGATTTCTGTGCACCCGATCATGGCGGAAATATCATGTCACTACAACTTTAAGTAGCATCCCGGCCCAAGGTGGGCAATGATGGCAGAACGACACGAGGGAGAACGACCGGAGCTCGACGAGCTTCCCGACGAGAGAGCGGTAGACTGGACGATCACCCGTGCGCTGTTGGCGGCGAGCGATTCGACGTCCCGCGCTTTGGAATCACACCTGTTGCGGGTGCAGTACCGCGGTGACGCCGACCTCGACACGGCGGCGACGGCCCGACACATCGACGACGCGATCGACCGACACGCGCGAATTCTCGAGGATTTACGCCTCGCGCGCGACGCGCTCGAACACCGGTAACCCGACCCGAGGCCGCCGCGTCGTTGTCCCTCGCCGCGCGAACCGGACCGTACGCCCTCTCACATAAGTTGTTTATTTAACAGCGGCTACGAACAACCGTGTATGAAGTTGGCCGTCCCAACTGACTTCGACATCCTCGAAGCGCTCTCAGATCGGAGGCGAAACACCGCCGTGAACCTCTCGTATATCCTCGACAAGAACCGCTCGTACATCAACACGCGACTGCCGATTCTCGCGGACTACGGCCTGTTGGCGCGAGTCGGCCCCGCGCCGAACTCCGGGCTGTACGAAATCACCGACAAGGGACTGGTCGTCCTCGACAACCGCGACCAGTACCGAACCGACGGCGTCGACTTCGACGCCCTCGTCGACTCCGAACTCAGGGCACGGACCGACGAGACGGACGCATAACGGCGAACGACGCGCCGAAACCGGAGGTCGGGACGGCCTTCGGAGGCACCCCGGCGCGCTGTTCCTCGCGGGGAGTGGCGACGCCGCTCGGCCCCGCGTTCTCGACGGGTCCGCGGTGTCGGAAACCGCCCGCGCTGTGAAGCGGTCGCCGCCGCCTTTTTGCCGCTTTGCCGCCCAGTTCGAGGTATGGCTGTCGAACCACTCTCGCTCGGCGTTCCGAAACCCATCATCGACTCGCTCCCGGAGGCGGACGGCACGGCGGCACAGGACATGCAACGCGCCGTCGACGGACTCGAAACGCGACTGAACCGCGCGATCGAGGACGCCGACACGGAATCCGAGGCCGCCGGTTACGTCGTCGACGCGCTCGAACGCCTCGAAGGCCACTACGAGCGCTACGACGAGTTCATCCCCGAACTCCGCGCGTGGGGCCAGTCGCCCATCTACGCCATCGCGTGGCGGAACCTCCAAGCGGACCTCATCCTCCAAATCGAGGAGTACGAGTGGTTGAAACCACATATCGACCGGGAACGGAACCTCCGACTGGTCGAAGACGGCATCAGATTCGGCAAGTAGCCGAGGCGTCCGCGGTACCGACTGACGGTCTGCTTTCGAACCACACGACTATTTTCCCCGACTGTTGTGTGCTAATTATGAAATACAGTGGACGCGCTCCCGAGCCGTCATTCTTTGGTCTAGACACGTACAAGGTTGGTGCATGAGTGAAGTTAGTGATATTACGGGAGAAGTCCGAAAGAAGAGTGATTAGTAGTTCAATATCTGTCTCGGTGGTCAAATATCGAACTCGTGATTAACTATTCGATCTCAGATTCCAATAGGAAGGATTGTGAGTGTAATACTATATTAATGGAGTGATATTCCGGTCGGCTGTGTCCTCGAAACCGCGCGCGTTCAGTCAGCCGACGCGTTCAGTCGCCGCGGGACCGCGAGCACGCTCGCACCTCGGTCGTGTGACCGACTGGCGGTTCGAAGTCGAGCGACTCCGCATCGACTTTCCGACAGATGTGGAGACGACAGTCGCTAGTGAGGACAGTCAGTCGCGCCCCGTGAAGGGTGACCGAACCTAATGGGGAAGGGGGGGAAGGGGGATGAGTTCGGTCAATTGGATGCGTCCGAGGGGTTACTCTGTACGGTACTGCATCCGATTGAATACAATCGCTTCGAATATATAAATGATTCTGATTATCAGCGCGACGAACAGTATCGCGGAAGGTATAACGAATGTAACGTCGTTACAGCTTGGCCGGCTCTGCGTTTCGGTGCCGGTGGTTGGTCTGTCGAAGCCCCTCTCAGTCCGTCGTGGCGACGTCGTCGGCGCGGACGAAGGCGAGGAGTCGCCGCGAGAATCCATCGACACCTCGACGAGTGGCGACCGACCGCGGTTCGACCCCGGGCGCGGTTGACGGACGCGATTTCGCTACTTAACCTGCCGCTCTACCCACTCGCTCGCATCGACGAGGAGGTCCGACAGCGCCTCCTCGACGGGCACGTCACCCGCGAGACCGACGCTCCAGGTGACCTGCGACTGAATCGCCTGCAGGTTGAGCATCGTGTTCTGGACCCGCGACGCCAGTACCACCGGAACCGTCGCGTCGAACCGGCGGATTCCTTTGACCGCCTCGACGCCGTCGAACGCCGGCGGGGCGTGGAGGCAGACGACGAGATGCACCGGCCCGTCGGTCAATCGCTCGAACAACTCCCGACTCGACCCCACGAACTCGACGTCCACGTCGCGGTCTGTCGCAATCGGACCCGCCGGTGGCGGACCGTAGGCGAGGATGCGCGGCGTCGCCGCTATGGTTGTCTCGGACACGCATCAGACTGTTCGCCCAGAGAGTATTTGACACTTTCTCCGGCCCGAGACGACGCCGGCCGCCGACGGCGGTCGCGCCCGGCGGTGGCACGCGGGACCGCTCGCCGGCGTCGCCGGTTGTCGTCAGTCGTCGGTCGTCGGTTCAGAACAGGGAGTCGAGGCGGTCGTCGACGACGGCCTCCGCTTTGTCTCCGTTGTCGGCGGCGTCGCCGGCCTCCCGTTCGCGGCGGTCCCGCTCGGCCTTGACGGCGGTCGACCGGACTTCGGCCACGCGGTCGCTCCGCGACACGTCGCCGAGGAGGACAAGCACGCCGACGTGGTTCGACTCCGGAAGCGGGTAGTCGCCGCCGCGGACCTCCATGCTCCCGGTCTGCTCTTCGACCCACGTCCGACTCCGCTCGATGGCCTTCCGGTTGAGCCACTCGGGCGGGCCGCTGACGACGACCAGTCCCCGGGAGGCGGAGTCGACGTCGCACGGGAGCGTGAGTCGCCCGAGCACCGCCTTCCGCGTCTGGGTCGTGATGCGGTTGATGGAGTCGAGTTCGTCCGCCGACGACGACCCCCCGCCCAAGAGCCCGGAGATGCTGAACCCGCCGCCGTCGCCGCTCTCGGGGAGTTCGCTCGCCGCGTAGCCGATAGTCGAGATGCCGCCGCCGCGGAGGGTGTTGATGACCTCCGAGGAGTCGACGACGCTCTCGCCGACCGTCCCCGACTCGCCCACCTCGCCCGAGGCGAAGAGGATGCCGAGGCGGCGCACGAGTTCCTCGTTCATCGACTCGTGGGCCGCCGCGACGTCCTCGCCGCTTTCGGCCCACGCGCCGTTGTCGAACGCGAACACGTGGTCGGTCACGTCCACGAACGCCTTGAGCGACCGCGCGGCGTTGCGCGAGTACAGCGCCCCCTCGTCGGCGGCGGGGAGGACGCCGACGCCGTAGATGGGCTGTTCGTAGACGCGGTTGAGGTGCTTTGCGAGCACGGGGGCCGCGCCGCTCCCCGTGCCGCCGCCGAGACCCGCGAAGATGAGAAACGCGTCGGCCGTGGAGGTCGGCGCGCCGTCGGTGCCCCGCAGGAGCTGTCGGCTGTCGCGCTCGGCGAGTTCCGCGGCGAGTTCGTTGTCCGCGCCGACGCCGTGGCCGCTCACCTCGTCCGCGCCGAAGAGGATGCGGTTCTCCTCGGGGACGAGGTCGAGGCCGCGGAGGTCGGCCGACGCGGTGTTGTACGCGACCGCGTCGACGACGTAGTCGGCGTTCGTGCGCTGTTCGTACCGGAGGAGGGCATCGAGGACGTTTCCACCCGCTTGCCCCACGCCGAAGCAGAGGACCTTCATCGTCTCTCTTTGACACGTCATCAGTGGTGAATCTTCTGTTAGCACACTGCCACAGCACGACTCGGACGCGCCGCCGACGGGGTAGTTCTATACGACCCGCGCGAGAACCACCGGCAGACGCCATGACCTGTCCGCGGTGTTCACAGCCCCTCTCGACGCTCTCGTTCGACGGCCGCGCGGCGCGCTACTGCGAGCGGTGCGGCTTCGTCGGCGTCGAGACCGTCCACGAGCGCGACGCGCCGAGCCGAGAGTCGTGGGACGACGCGATAGCCCGCTTCCACGAGCGGGCGGTCCGCGAGGCGCGCGAGCGGGACAGGGACGTGGGCGGTGCTGACGGAGCCGACGGCGGCGAGTCGACCGACGGCGGCGACGAGACCGAATCCGAGCGCGACGAGGCCGAAGCCGAGGGCGAGAGCGGCGACGCGGCTGAAGACGTAGCCGATGCCGGTGACGACGAGGCCGACGACGAAGCCACCGACCGCGATCCCAGTGGCTCACAACTGAAAAACGGGGAGGACGGCGACCGCGGGGACCGCGCGGACGAGTGAGCGCGCTCCCGGCGGCGCGTCGACCTCGGTCGTGACGTACTGTCCGGTCGGGGGCGTCGGTTCGGGCCGGCGCTCAGTTCGATTCCGGCGCGGCTTCCGCTTCGGGTTCCGGTTCGGGTTCGGAGGCGCTCCCGTCGGACTCCTCTTCGGAGCGGGCGGCGACGAGCGACCCGCGGGCGACGCTGTAGAGGGGTCGGTCGATGCTCCGGACCTCGTTGACCGAGAACGGAATCGTCGAGTCTTCGAGGTGGTGTTCGAACAGCTCCTCGAAGCCGTCGGGGCTGGAGGTGCCGCCGGTGACGACGACGGGCACGTCGAGGCCCTCCTCGATGTCCTCCTCGTCGACCTCGCGTTCGATGTTCTCGATGACGTAGTCGAGGAGGTTCTCGTAGTAGATCGACAGCGCGCCCTCGACGCCGCCGACGTCGGTGCGGAAGTCGAGCTGGAAGTCGTCTTCCTTGATGGACGTGACCTTGTCGACGGCCGTGCCGGTGGCCTGTGCGGTCTGCTGGTCGATCCAGTCGCCGCCGCGGGCGATGGAGAACTGCATGACCGGCACCGCGTAGTACGCCAGGCAGATGTTCGTCATGCCCGCGCCGAAGGAGACGCCGAGGCCGGTGAAGTTGTTGTCGGCGAGCTCGCTGTAGATGACCGCCATCCCCTCGTTGATGGGTTCGGGGTCGTAGCCCATGTCGCCGAGCATCGATTCGAGCGTCTTGTCGTGATACAGCGTCGAGAGGTCCGAGTCGATGGGGTCGGCGGGACTCGAATAGAACAGGCGCTCGTTCGGCCGGGAGGGCGAGCCGACGACCTGCTCGATGATGAGCTTGATCATCGGAATCGCGGAGGACTCCTCGCTGGAGAGGATGCCGTGTTGCATCGGCCGTCGCGTCTCCTTGCCGAAGATGTTCGCGAAGTTGAGCGCGTCGTCGCCGACGACGTACACCTTGTCGTCCTTGCGGATGTGGAGCACGTCGCTCCGCGAGAGCATCTGCTCCGCCATGTCGCTGTAGTCGATTTCGACGAACGAGTTTCGCTGCTGGACAAATACGGTCTCACTCCCATCCTGACTCGCCGACAGGATGTTCATGGTACCTACGTCAAGGCCTTTCGCCATACCTCACGCGTCGTAGGGCTGTCGCATAAATCTGTATGCGGTTTTGACATTCATGTCGGCCGATGAATCCAACGCCGGACCGACGCCGCGTCACCCCCCGACCGCGGGGCCTCCCGCGACGGCTCAGGAGAACAGTCCGCGAATCCGGTCGACGACTCCCTCGGACTCCTCGCGTTCGGCGTCGGCCTGCTGTCGCTTCCGGAGTTCGGCCAGCGCGGCGGCCTGGTCGTCCGTGCTGTCGCCGACCGCCGTGTCCTTCTTGCCGCCGCGGAGCCCCTGGAGCCCGGCGACCGCGTCGTCGACGCCCCCGCCGCGCGTCTCGGTCGCCTTCGCGTTTTCGAAGCTCGCGCGGTCCACGTCGTCGACGGCGGAGGTGTCGAGCTTCAGGCGGGTGGTCTCGGTCTTGCGGACGCCGCCCCACGACAGTTCGGTGTTCGACAGCGCCTCGTCCATGTCGCGGCGGACCTGCGCGGAGACGGCTTCCTCGTCTTCCTCGTCGGTCGCGTCGGACTCCGCGTCGCTCCCGCCCGCGGCGGGGCCGCTCGTCTTCGCCCGGGCGATTTGGAAGCCGACGAGCGACGTGCCGCTGGCGGCGACGACCGCCACCGCGCCGAGCGAGTAGACGCCGACGATGCGGCCGCTCCGGTCGGCGCTCGCGGCGACGTTCCAGTTGTGGGGGTACGCGCCGACGAACTGGACGACGGCGACCGCACAGACGACCAGTCCCGCGCCCGCGAGGAGCTTCGGGAACCGGTACCGCGAGGGGAGCAAGACCACGACGGAGACGAGGAGGAGGGGAATCCCGAGCGCGCCGGTGACGCCCGCGACCTCGCGGAGTTCGTACTTGAAGATGTTCTCGGGCGGGATGCCGCCGCTCCACACCACCGCCGCGAGCGCGACGGCGAGCAGTCCGATAGCCGTAAAGAACAGCGCGAAGCCCGCGTAGACGGTCGTCTCGTCGGGGTCGGCGTCGACGTACCGTCGGTAGAGGGCGATGAGGGTGTTCTGCCCGTCACTCGACATACCTCAGACCATTCTCCCGCGCGACATATAATGTTCGCCGGGTTCGGCCTCGTCCCCTCGCCGGCGACCGGCCCGAGACCCCGTCACCGCCCGCCGGCGCGCTCGACGGTCACGTCGTAGGCGGCGACCGTGTCGTCGAGGGTCGCCTCGGCGAGCGTGGGGTCCGCGTCGAACCGGGCGCTGGTGAATCTGGCGGGGCCGTGGACGACGGTGTCGCCGAACGCCGCCGCATCGGTCACGTGGGCGTGTGCGAAGTCCAGTCGCCCGCCGATTTCGACGCCGAAGGTGAGTGACCCGACGGTGCAGTCCGAGAGGTCCACGTCGCGAGCGACGCGGACCCCCGAACAGAACAGTTCGTCGCCGAAGCGCGCGTGGTCGCAGATGACGCTTTCGCCCACGGCGGCTTCGACCAACCGGACGGGCGACTCGGCCGAACAGACCGCGTCGGAGAGTTCGAGCCCCCCGTCGACGGCCACGCGGACGAACGACGCCGGCCCCGACTCGAACCGCGCGCTCCGGAAGCGGAGCGCCCGGCCCTCGACGGTCGCGTTGTCGAAGTAGACCGGGCCGCCGAACGCGCAGTGGGTGAAGTCGACGGCCCCGTCGCGGGCGGTGAGTCCCGTGCAGTCGACCCGGCCGCCGAAGGCGGCGGTCGTCGCGTCGATGCCGCCGTCGACCGTGAGCCGGGTCGCGTCGAGTTCGCCCTCGACCGTCAGGTGTTCGAGCGAGAGGCCGTCGTCGACGGTCGCCGACGCGGCGACGACGCTCCCGCGGACGCGGCAGTGCGCCAGCGAGAGCCGACGGTCGAACGCGGCGTTCCCGAAGTCGAGGCGGCCGCCCAGTCGAGTGTGGGAGAACCACGCCGGCCCGCCGAACCTCGCCTTGGCGACGGACACGTCGTCGTCGACGACGCCCTTCCTGAACGTCGCCCCGGCCTCGAAGCGCGCCGCCGTCGCCACCACCGTCTCGGCGCTGAAGGCAGTCGCGTCGAAGCGCTCGTCGAAGCGCGCCTCGCAGAGCACCCAGCGGTCGCCAATCTGCAGGTGGCGACAGCTCACCGCCCCGGACGCGTCGAGACGCTGCATGCACACCGCGCCGCCGACCGAGACGCGGTCGAGCCGGAGCGCGCCGTCGAGCGTCGCGTCGCGGAGGTCGATATCCGATTTCACCATCGCGCCGCGGAAGTCGAGCGACGCGTCGGACGGCGGCGTCACCCCCGCGAGGTCGATGCGTTCGAACGCCGCGCCGACGAACGCCGAGGGTCGCGCGTCGTCCTCGACCGCCTCGCGGAGCGCCTCGGTGACGGCCTCGGTGGGGGTTTCCTCGGCGGGTCGGTGGAAGAGACAGCGGTCTGACCCGCCGCTGGCGGGGTGCGGACACTGCCACACCGATGACGACTCGTCGGCACCCGTCTCGTCGGCGGCGTCGAAGACGTGCTCGTAGGTACAGTGCACGGTGCGTTCCACGTTACTCGACCGTTCGTCGTTATCACGTAAATAGATTGTCACGAGGTGTGCGCGTCGCGCTCCGCCACAGGGTCGCGGCCGTCCTCGCCGCGGTCGCGTTAGTCACTTCCCGACGAACGGCGCGCCGACTTCGGCGTCGCCGACGACGGCCGAAAACGTCGCCGCGAACTCGAAGTCGCGGACGGGGAGCGTCACCAGCCGAACCGTCTCGCCGGTGCTGTCGTGGAAGCCGACGACGGTGCGGTCGGATTCGAGTTCGACGGAACAGCCGGCGAAGACGGGGCGGTTGAGCTGTATCGTCCGCATCTCCCGCACCCGCTCGGGGGTCGCCTGCCCGCCGTCGTGTCGAATCTGGACGAGTCGCGTCTCGGTGAGGAGCACCGTCATCTCCTCGTAGTGGCTGACCGACCGGAGCGTCTCGCGCTCGCCGACGAACTGGTGAATCGACTCGTAGAAACTCACAGCCCGCCTACTCTGTCCACTCGTATCAACGTATCTACACAGTTGTTCACCGACGACGAGTTTTCGCCATCGGCGCGGGTTGCGAGGCTCACAACCCGCGACTCGAACGGACGGGCACCGACCGCCTGTCAGAGGCGAGCAGGCGGGACGGGTCGCCGTGACTGGGCGGTCGTGCTGTCCACATCCTGACCGACGCGACCGCCCGTCGCACAGTCGCCGTCCGGAGCATATCAACGTCTGCCCGGCGGCGCGGTCGGTCGAACGCGGAGCCGCCGCGGTCAGTCGGTGGCCTCAAGCGCCGGATCGCCCGCCAAGACGACGATGTCGGCCATCCCGCGCACGGACTCGAACGGAACTCGGACGCCGCGCGGACCGACCTCCAACCCCTCGGGCGGGTCCTCGACGGAGACGAGAAGCGCGGTCACGCGGTCGTCGTCGAGGTCGACACAGAGGTCGACGGCCTCGCCAAATCGATCGCCCGAGGCGGTGTACACGGGGCGGCCTTCGATGCTCGGAATCGGTTCGATGCCCGACGATAACTGGGGACCCATATCTCCGCTATCGGACGTGTCAATCAAAAATACCTCGGTCGGAACGGAACGACATCGCCGTTTCCCAACCGACCGCTGAACGGCGACCCCCGACCGTGGTGTGGTGTTTCAGCGCCACCGCGGTCGTCCCCCGCCCGACGACGCGGACAGCCCCGTTCGACGTGTATGCGGCTGATATTCGTGACCTCCGATATATTTTTTAGGAGCGCCTAAGAGATATCTATCTGGTCAGGACGAACCGAGCCTCGGTGTTCCTTCCGTAGACCCACCACCACTACCGAGGCCGACTGACCATCTTCGCGTCCCGACGAGTCTCCCGTGAGCGCCCGCGGTGTCTCTCGTCGCGGTGACCGATGGTCGTCGCCGGTCGGTGGTGTCGTTCCCGCCGCCGAGGGTGGCCCTCACGTTTTTGTTGCCGAGTCGACACCCTTCGATATGGTAGACAATCCGACACGGGCGTACGGTGCGCTGGCCGTCGTCGTCGCGGCGGCCATCAGCGGTGCCGTCATCCTCTCGGGATTCGTCGCTATCGACTTCGTGCTCGACGCGGTCACCGTCTGGGGCTACATGGCCGCGGTCGGCGTGATGGTCGTCTGCGCGGTCGTCAGCTGGCTGACCGACCTCCCCGGTATCCTGTCGGCCGAGTTCGGAGGAAACGGGCGGTAGGTCGCCGGGGCGGCCTCGGAAACGCGACTCGTCCCTTCGACACCTCTGCGGTCAGTCGTCGTCCCGCTTCTCGTCGGTCGTAATCATCGATTCGCGGATGTCCTGTAACCGCTCGGTGCCGCGGAGTTCGGACATGTTCACGCCCAGCGCGTCCGAGTCCTCGTCGGTGGCGACGCCGCTCGTGAGGATGCTCCGGACGCCCTCCTCGACGGTCATGTCGATGTCGTACACGTCGTCGGCGGGGATGTAGGTGAGCAGGCCGCCGGTGACGGGGTTCGGCGCGAGCGGGAGGAACATCGAGACCATCTCGCCGTGGCCGGTGGACTGCTCGATGGTCGCGGGAGAGCCGCCCGTCTGGAAGCCCAGCACGTACACGTCGTCGTCGAAACACTGGACGAGCTTCACGTCCTGGAACTCGTCTGCCCCCTCGTCGAGGACAACGTCGCCCATGCGGCGGAAGCTCTTGTACACCGTCCCGACGCCCGGAATCGACGAAATCACGAGGTCGAACACGCCGATGATCTTCTCGCCGTACTGGTTGCGGCCGACGGTCCCCACGACCGCGACGATTCCGAAGAGGACGAGCAGCGCCACCAACTCGGTGAAGAAGTCGACGACGAACGAGTAAACGCCGAGTTCGATGAGGAGGCTGATGAACTCGACGCTCTCGAAGCGGCTGATGACGCCCGCCCAGCGAAGCAGGTCGATGAACGGTTCGAGGGCGTCCCTGACGAAGTCGATGCCGACGCGCAGGACGTACAGCGTGATGACGATGGGGATCATGATCGCCACGCCCGTCAGCAGGGTGTTGTAGGCTCGTTCGTACAGCGATTGACCGGTCTCTTTGGCGCTCACGGCGAGTGTGCCCGGCGAGCGCGGAGGGTCAGCGGAGGACACGCCCGGTGGTTCATGTGGCTCGTACAAATAGTGTCGGCAATCGAACTGTCCGGATTTCCGAGACGCGCTTCGGCGCGGACGCTCGCGAGCGTTCGGAGGCGAGGCGAATCCGTCACGGGCGACGAAAACGGGGACCGCGTGTGGGCCGGCCCGAGTATAACCGTGAGCGACGACGCAAGGCGGGACGGTGGCCCGTGCCGTCCCGAAGGCGGGGTCAGGAGACGACTTCGAACCGACCGACCGAGAGGTCGAGCGCGAGCTGTTCGCGCGGGTAGACGAACTCCTCGTCGCCGTACGTCGTCCGGACGGTCCCGTCTTCGATTTCCACCACCGTCTGTTCCGTACACAGCGTCGAATGCCGGATAGTCGACCCCTCCGTGATCACGTGCGGGGCGACCTCGATTGCTTGTGCCATCGTTTCGCTAGCGGGCGTCAAATAGTATAGTTCTTTCGCAGTTCACGACATTCGGTGAGCGAATGTGGCTATATAGGGGTATTGACGGTTTGATTGTACACTTTCCGTTCCGGACGGTTTCGAACTGCCGGTCGCGGCTCCGACTCGGCCGGACCTCGCGGGGTCCGCCGACTGCGCCGCGGAACAATCGCGGTCGAATCCGGGCGTCGCCGCGCGTCTGTCGGCACTCGCGCGATTCGGCCCGCACCGTGAGTCGGTTGTCGCCCGCCGCGTCAGCCGCGTTCGAACGGGTCGCGCTCGGGGAGTTCGTCGTCGAGGACGGCCGCCACGGCGTCGACGAACGGGTCGTGCGCCGACAGCGCCTCGCGGAGCGCCTCGTAGTAGGCGACGGTGTCGCCCGCGAGGAAGTGCGAGTCCACCCGCCAGAGCGTCCGCCCAGTGCCGAACTCGCCGGCAGGGAGGTCGTCGTGTTCGCCGCGCGCCTCGTCGAGCGCCGCGACGAGTCGCTCGCGGAGCGCCGCGTACGGCGAGTCGCCGGAGAAGTCGGCGTCGCCGTGGACGCCGTCTTCGAGGTGGAGTTCGAGCCGGAACTGCCCGCGTTGGAGGGCGCGCGGCGTCGGGTAGTGCTCGAAGTGGAGGTCGTAGCCGCTGTCGCGGCCGCGCTCCCACGACGTGGGCGTGACGCGCCCCCACGGCTTCCCCGAGTCGAGGGCGTGCCACTCGTGGCCGCCCGCCGGCGGCGACGCGCGGAGGTAGTCGGCCCACTCGTACTGGAGGACCTCACGAGCGAGCTTCGCTACGGCGTCGCGGGTCGCATCGACCTGCAGCTCGTAGTCGAGATAGAAGCTCGTTTCGTCCGCGGTGTCCGGGCCGTTCATACCTCTCTGCTAGACGCCCACACGGATAAAGATTCGACACAGGCTCCGCAGAGCCCGCGTTCGCTCAGTTCTCGCGTCGCACTCGGCGTCCGGCCCCGAGCAGGAGCGCCGCGATTGCGGCGACCGCGGGCGCGACGCCGAAGCCGGGGACCCCGGTCGCCGTGGTCCGAGTCTCGGTCGTCCCGGTCGCGGACTGCGTGTCTGTCGCGCTGGCGGTCGTCGTACCGTCGTCGGCCGTCGTCGGACTCGCGGGCGACGCGGTGGACGTTGGCGACTCCGCCGCCGACTCGGTGGTCGCGGGCTGGTCGGTGTCGTCGTCGGTGTCGTCGTCCGCGTCGGCATCGTCGTCGGTGTCGTCGTCCGACTCGTCGTCATCGCCACCACCGCCACCACCACCACCACCGCCACCACCACCGCCGCCACCGCCGGTCGATTCCGAGACAGAGAGGTCGAGTTCGGACGTGCCGGTGACGGAGTAGTTGTTGCCGTCCTCGTCGCCGAGTTTGGTCACGGACACGTTGAGCGCACCGTCGGCGGTGGTATCGGCGGTCTCGACGGTGACGGACGCGACCGCGACCGTTCCGTCGTCGTCGGTGTCGAGGCCGACGACGCGAAGCGACGCGACCGTGCCGTTCTCGTCGTACGACGTGTTCCTCAGTTGCGGGTCGGCGTTGTCGGGGGTGGTGAGTTCGGCGATGCGGCCGACGGCGTCGTCGTCGAGTCGGACCGTCAGGTCGTACGCGCCGACGCCGCCGTCGACGCTGTCGACGACGAGGTCGAACGTCCGCGTCGAGTCGGGTTCGACGGTCGCCGCGTCGGTGCCGAAGCCGACGGTCGTGTCGGTCGCGGCGACCGCGGGCGGCGCGACGGCGCTGAGACAGACGACCGCCACGAACACCGCGACCGCGGGCGTGTTCGCCTCAGTCATCCGTGGTGACGAACAGCCACTGCACGTCGCCCACGTCGACCCGCCCGTCGCCGTTGAGGTCGAACGCGGGGGTGCTCGCCTGGACGGCGTCGGCGTCGCGGTTCACGAACAGCGCCTGCGCGTCGACGATGTCCACGCTCCCGTCGCCGTTGACGTCCTCGAAGGTGCCGTCGCCGTCGGGGTCGGCCATCGCGTAGCCGTTGCCGGTGAGATCGCCGGGTTCGACGTTGACGGGTCGGTTGTCGATGCGCGACACCGCGTAGGCCGTCCCGTTGGGGTCGTAGGTCGCGGCGGGCGTCAGTTCGAGGGCGGTCGACCCGCCGAGCGCGACGCCCTTGACCGTCACGGTGGCGAGGACTTGCGAGCCGTTCGCGTCGCCGTCGTCGGCGTCGACGCCGGCGGCCTCGATGCGGACCTCACTCCCGTCGTCGCTGATATTGACCGCCGAGAATCCGGGGTCGTCGCGGAACTGCACGTCCGCGATGCGGGCCACGCTCGAATCGCCGACCGCGAGGGTCAGTTCGTACGCGCCGACGCCGCTGGCGGCGTCACTCGCGGTGATGTCGAACGCCCGGGTGTCGCCGAGGGGGACGGACTGGCCGTTCGAGCCGACCGCGAGCGCGACGCCGTCGGTCGGTTCGGGCGTCGGGTCGGGCGTCGTCGCCTCGCCGTCGAGGTCGACGTTCAGCACCGCGGAATCGAAGTTCTCGTACCGGCTCGAATACGCGCTGTCGGTGTAGTCGACGTAGAGGTCGACGCCCGAGTCCGGCGCGGTCACCGGCGTCCCGAAGGCGTCGAGGTCGCTCGTCGGCACCGAGACCGTGACGGTGCCGCTCGCGCCGTCGTAGGCGACGTTCGTCGCCTCGACGTAGCCGCCGCTTCGGTCGGCGAAGGCGGCGGTTCCGCTCACGCCGGTCACGCGCGATGGTGCGTCGATGGTGACCGTCGTCCGGCCGTCGCCGCTCGTCACGTCGACCGCGTCGGCGTCGACCGTCGTGTCGACCCGTCGCATCCGGTCGTCGGATTCGGTGTCGACCTCGGCGGCCGCGACGGTCGAGCGGTTCTGCAGGTAGCCGATGACGCCGTCGGCCATCGTCGTCTCGTTGTAGACCGCCACGCGCGGCTTGTCGGCGAGCGGGTAGCCGCTGCCGCCGTCGGCGATGTAGGAGTTAGTCGCCAGCGTGTACGTCGCCGAGTCGTTGACGGGTTCGCCGTTCACCGTGAGGTCGCGAATCGTCGCGTCGCCCTCGCCGGGCGACGAGCTATCGCTGTGGGGCACCCACTCGAAGGTGACGCCGCTGACCTGCTGTTGGGTCTGGGTGCCGTACTGGTTGTCCATCTCCAGCGGCGTTATCTGGCTCTCGACGACCTCGCGGAGCTCCGCGCCGGTCAGTTCGACCACGACGATGTGGTTGCCGAACGAGAGCGTCGAGGTCACCATCCCGCGGGTGACGTTGAACTCCTCGCCCGCGGCGTAGTCGCTCGGATAGAGCGTGTCGCGGATGCCGCCGGCGTTCGTCACGGCCACGTCGGCACCGGTGTAGCCGCGGACGCCGTCGGTGACGAGGTGGCCCGTCGCGGAGTCGTCGGTGTAGCTGGAGCCGACGCCCGTGTGCTCGGGCATGACCGCCGTTGCGAGTTCCGTGTCGAGGTACTCCTCGCGGAGCGGGTTGATGTACGCCTGCCACGAGTCGTTGCGCGGTACGTCGGTCGTCACGTCGACGAGTTCGCCGGAGGCGTCGGTGACGCTCCCGTTATCGACGGTTAGCTCCATCCGCATGATGGCGTTTGCCTTGCCGGTGGTCTCGCCGATGAGGACGCCGTTCGTCGTCTGCGGCGGGTAGCGCCGTTGGTCGTCGCCGGAGACGAGCGCGTCGATGCCGTCGACGTTCCGCGCGAGGTCCTTCGAGTCCGGGATGCCGACCGGAGCCAGCGCGACGACCACGTCGACGTCCTCCTCGTTGCGGAGCGTGTCGACGGTCCGCCGGGCGGCGGTCGTCGGGTCGACGACGGTGTAGCCGTTGCGCTCGATGACGCCGTCGGTCTTGGCGTTGATGGCCTCGTCGGTCAGCCCGAAGAAGCCGACCCTGACACCGCCGCGTTCGACAACGGTGTAGTTCTGCGTCCCGGGGAGATTCTCGCCCGTCTCCTCGTCGACGACGTTGGCGAGGAGCCACGGGTAGGTCGACTCGTCGGCAACGGCCTCGAAGACGGCGAAGTCGTTCGTCCCCGCGTCCTCGTCGTAGTCGAGTTCGTGATTCTGGACGACTTCGGCGTCGGGATCGATGAGGTTCATCGCTGTCACCGGCGGCTCGTAGCCGTGTTCTAGGTCGTCGTAGTTTCGGAGGGCATGCGGGCTGAGTTCGTCGCCGCCGCCGGCCACGAACACCGGCCCGGAGGCGTTCGCCCGCTCGCGATTGATGAGTGTAATCATCCGGCCGAGTTTGTCGTCACCGGAGCCAGCGGCCGCCTTGCCGATGTCGTTGAAGCCGACGAGCGTGATGGTCGTCGCGTTCGTGCCAGCGGTGTCGTTACCGGCGTCGCCGTCGGCCCCGTCCGACTGGAGCGTGGCGGTGGTCACGTCCGCCGGGACGGACGCGTTCGCCACCGACTGAACGTTCGAATCGAGTGCGCTCGCGTCTCCGGCCGCGACGCCCGCCGCACCGGCGGGGAGCGTCGCGGTCGTGAGTACGACCACCAGCATTGCTGTTACAGTACGTCTGAAAACTGTCCGTGATGTCATGTGCGCAAACACAACAACCCGCACCGAGGCGGATGTGATAACCGCTGGTAAGACTGATATGTTGGTAACCATACTACAACATACTGACGTGTCCGACGCGCTGCGGTTCGTCTTCGGGCCGGCGGGGCGAACGCACCGACTTCACCGCACGTCGAGCGACGGGGGCCGGGGGACGCCGGCGGTACTCGGCCGGGAACGTGTCCGGCAATATGAAAGTAAGATGAGTTATAATAACTGAGAACCATCAGTAAATCGAGAAAACACCGAAGAGGGAATCGACGACCCGCCCGACTCGGTCGGGAGAGGACGCGCCGGCATTCGCCCGAGAATCTCGCGAGGATACGTCCGGCGTCGACTGCGCGGTCCCGACCCACCGGCAGTTGCTCAACGAATCGGCGTTGGGGAATTCGGAATACGTCTTCTCGCCGTCGAATCCGCGGATAGGGGCAGAAGCGGTCCGAATCGACTGCGAAAACAGCGTCGGAAGACGGACGCCTTCGCAGGCTCACTCGGTCTCCTGTCGAACGTGCTGGCCGCGTGACCGGCGTATCTACCGGGACCGCACACCGACCTCGATGAGCGCGCTTCCGCTCGACGTGCGACGTACGCCACCGCCGAACTCCCGGGTTATATCACTTTCCAATTATGTGATGAATCCGGAGACGACTCGCTCGCCGCTCGCGGTAGAGCGACGTATCGGTGGGCGTCTCCCGTCGCGCCGATACTCGCCCGGCCGATTCACTCGGCCCCGCCGTCGAGCGCGGCGCGCGCTCGCGTTCGAACGTCGGCGGGGGTCGCCGCCGACGCGTCGCGTCGGGCCATCCGCCCGGTGACGAGGTCGAGGAGGTCGAGCGCGGTCAGCACGTCGCGGACCTCGGCGCGGTCGAGTCCGAGGCGACGCTCGACTTCGTACAGCGTCTTCGCGCCCGCGACGGCCGCACACACGTCCGCCGTCGAGCAGTCGAGCGAGGACACCGACGCGGGAAGCGGCGGGAGGTCACTCGCGCCGGAGTCGTCCTCGGTCACCGCAGGCGTCTCGTCTGCGTCGACCGCGTCGGTCCCGGCGTCTCCGGTCGGCCCCGCAGTCGACGCCGGCCCGACTTCCGCGTCGGCCTCGGCTCGCGTCTCACGCTCCGTCCCCGCCGAGTCCGCGGTGTCCTCGCCTCCCGGTTCGGCCGACGGCTCAGGCGCGGCCGCGCCCCCCTCGTCGGCGACGCTCGGCTCCGGGGTCCGCGCCTCGTCGCCCGCGTCGCTCGCTCGGCTCGAAGACGCCGTTTCGGTCGACGGGCCGTAGGACTCCGGTTCGTGAATCCCGCGTTGAATCATCTGGTTGCGGACGGTCTGCGGGGTCACGTCGACGCCGAGAGCGGCGGTCATCTCCTTGAACGTCTCGCAGGCCTCGTAGGCCTCCCGAAGCCGAACCGGGTCGTGATGGGCCGGTACCGCGTCGGAATCCGGCTCCGCGTCTGTGTCCGCTTTTGCGTCCGCCTCCACCGCTGGCTCCGCCACGGTGCTGGCGTCCGGGTCGGTGCTGGCGTCCGGGCCGGTGCTGGCGTCCGTCTCCGTCTCCGCGCCCGCCTCGGTGGCGTCGTCCGCCGACGCGGATGCACCCCGGTCGCTCTCCGGCGTTTCGCCACTCTCTGTCGGGACTTCGGACTCCATCGTCGGCGGCGACGCGCCGGGTCCGACAGCCGCGTCGACCGCCGCGTTTCGCGTCCCGGAGCCGTCGGCCCGGGCGACCAGTTCAGTCGGCTCGGAGTCGCGTTCGGAGTCGCGCTCGGCCGACGCCGGTTCCGGGTCGGCGTCTCCGCCCGGCGGGGGCGCGAGCGCCACGTCGAGTTCGAGTCGAAGCCGGCCGTCGGCGACCGACGCCGCCGGCGACGACACGGAGAGCCGGTTCGGGTCGACCGCGCACTCGGACGCGAGGTCGTACGCGACGGTAACCGAAGCCAGGACACCGTCCGCGGCCGATTCGCCGTCGCTCGTCAGTTCAAGCTCGCAGACCGCTCCCGTCGTCTCCGTAAACTGTTCGAGAACCGCCGTGAGCTCTCGGACGTTCCTGACCACTTCCATATGATGATGTCAACTGTGTCACATCGCATATAATTTATTGCCGTCGGGCTCATCTAGTAATATATATTCTATACAGACGTCCGCTCGCCTCCGAGGCGAGTACCCCGGGACGGTCTGGGGCGTTCTGTCGTCGGACGTGACTGTCGCCGTAGCTGTTTTTATCACTGTGACGCGACACCACAGACGTATGGACGTGTCTCCACTCCACGGTATCGCCCCGTTTAGCGCGGAGCGGCGTGCGATGCGAATCCTGCTGGTCGACGATAACGAGGCGATGGTGGAGCTGTCCGCGACCTTTCTCGAACGCGAACTCGACGACGTCGAGACGGAGACGTACACCGAGCCGGGACCGGCGCTCGACGAACTCACCGACGGGGAGTACGACTGCGTCGTCAGCGACTACGACATGCCGGGGATGGACGGGCTCGAACTCCTCACGGCGGCGCGCGAGCGGGGCATCGATCTCCCGTTCGTCCTCTTCACCGGCAAGGGGAGCGAGGAGATCGCGAGCCGCGCCATCTCCGCCGGCGTCGACGAGTACCTCCAGAAAGGCGGTCCCGAGGAGTACCCCGTCTTGGCGAACAAGGTCTCGAACCTCGTCGAGAAGTACTGGGCCGAGACGCACATGCGACGCGGCTTTCTCGCCATCGAATCGGCCGAGGAGGGAATCGGCATCATCGACGACGAGGGCGTCTACCAGTACCTCAACGAGGCGTACGCCGCGCTCTACGACCGCGACCGGGCCGAACTCATCGGCGAGCACTGGGACGTCCTCTACCCGGCCGACGAGGCCCGGCGGTTCCACGACGAAATCCTCCCGCAACTCGAAGCCGAGGGGTCGTGGCGGGGGTTTTCGACCGGCGTCACCAAGGGCGGCGAGGCGGTTCCCGAGCGCCTCGTGCTGACGCAGATGGACGACGGGGGACACGTCTGTATCGTTCAGGAACTCACCGAAGTCGACGCGCTCCGGGCGGAAGTCGAACTGAAAGACCGGGTGCTCGACGCCGTCGGCGTCGGCGTCGTCGTCACCGACCCCTCGCTGCCCGACAACCCCGTCGTCTACGCCAACGAGGCGTTCGAGACGCTCACGGGCTACGACGCCGAGTCGGTGACGGGGCGCAACTGTCGGTTCCTCTACGGCCCCGAGACGGACCCCGAGACGGTCGCCGCGATTCGGGCGGCCGCCGACGCCGGCGAGCCGATTTCGACGGAGATTCGAATCTACGACGCCGGCGGCGAGCCCGTCCGGGCCCGTCTCGATAGTCACCCGATTCGGGACGACGACGGCGCGGTCGAGTTCGTCGTCGGCTTCTACCGCCCGGCCGACGTCGACGGCGCGGGCGACGCGTTCTCGTCCTGATTGGCTTTCGTCGCGGCCGCCGACGATATACTGGAAACGGTGGGGTGTCCGCCTCCCGCGTGAGTAAAAAATACGGTCGCGGCGGGTACTAGCCGCGCCCGTGTCCGCCCACGCTCGACTCTATCAGGTCCTCGCCCTCTCCGCGTTCGGCTTCGCGGCGTACCGGTGGTTCCACGGCTCTCCGCTCGTCGCGGTTGGTTGGACTGTTGTCGGACTGTGGTATCTGTACGCGCTCTGGCGGGGAGTCGACCAGATCGACGAGTATGCCGTCGATACGTGACCGCAAAAAACCGGCCGGCCGCGTTCGGACTGTCTCTACTCGTCCGAGGCGCGCTTGAAGAACGCGAGCGCCGCGCCGAACAGCGTCAGGTTCTGGAGGAACGACGTGAGCTCCTCGTCGCGGGCGTCGTCGTCGACGGCCCAGAAGTCGTGCATCGTCGGCGTGACGCCGGCGAAGAACGCCGCGACGCTCGCGGAAGCGAGTTTGGGGAGCTTCCAGAGGCCGATACCGAGGCTGCCTCCGAGGAGCAGACCGCTCGCGGCGGGGACGAGCCGGTCCGCCTCGGGGACGCCCTTCGCCTCCGCGTAGGCGATGCGGCCGTCGAGGTCGGTCAGGTTGCGAATCGCCAGGACTGCGAGGCCGCTCGCGAAGAGGGCGCGGGCGAGCCGCGATGGCGCGTTGCGTTCGGATTCGTCGGGGGCTGTCATCACCGTTTGAAAGCGGACTCAAAATTATAAGGGCTCTGTTTACGAACCGGCCGATGCGTTTTTACCGCTCGCCGTTGCGTCTTCGAAATTCGGGCGCTGTTTCGCCGTCGCGCGCGAGTTGCAGTGTGGCCGTCCCCGGCGGCGTCGATGGATGCGTTTCTCGTTCCGGACGGGGAGTCCGACGCGACCGAGGACGCGACACGTTCTCGCCCGGCATCACCATTATTGTCTCTTGGCGTTATCTATCGTCGCGTATGGTCTCATCTCGTGACGCGCCGCGTTCACTCTCGGAGCCGGCGTCTATCGACGTCCTCTACGTCGAAGCCGACCGCGACTTCGCGGCGCTCGTCGCGTCGCAACTGGAACGCGAGCGCGGGCGATTCACCGTCCATACCGAGTCGGACCCGCGGGCCGCGCTCGACCGGATTCGGAGCGGTGACGCGGCGTTCGACTGCGTCGTCTGCGGCTACGACCCGCCCGACCTCGACGGTCTCGACGTGTTGTCGCGGGTCCGCGACGAGTTCCCCGAACTGCCGTTTATCCTCTTTACCGAACGGGGACGCGAGGAGATAGCTGGCGAGGCGCTCGCCGCGGGCGCGACCGGGTACCTGCGGAAGGGCGATGACGCGACCCAGTACCGACTCCTCGCCACCCGCATCGAGAACGCCGTCGAGCGCGTCCGGTCCGCTCGGGCGTCGCCGGGCGAGGCGCTCGAAGCGCGCCTGTCGGTGAGGTCACGGGCGATGGACGAAGCGCCCGTCGGCATCGTCCTCACCGACCCCCACGCGGCGGACAACCCCATCGTCTACGCCAACGAGGCGTTCGAGACGCTCACGGGCTACGACGCCGAGGAAGCAGTCGGGCGGAACTGTCGGTTCCTACAGGGCGAGGCGACCGACGAAGACACCGTCGCCGAACTGCGGGCGGCGGTCGAAGGGCGCGACCACGTGACGGTCGAACTGCTGAACTACCGCAAGGACGGCACCCAGTTCTGGAACCGCGTGCGCATCGCGCCCCTGTTCGACGACGACGGGGACATCGACTTCTTCGTCGGCTTCCAAGACGACGTCACGCCGCGGAAGGTCTACGAGCGGACCCTCTGGGCGAACACCGCGCGGCTCGAAGCCCTGTTCGAACACTCGCCGGACCTCGTCGTCGTCCACACGGACGACGGCACGATCCGAGACGTGAACCAGCGGATATGCGAGGAACTGGGCTACAGCGAGGCGGAACTCGTCGACAAGACCATCTGGGACCTCGACCCCTCGTCGGACCCGGCCCGTTCGCGGTCGTTCTGGGGGGAGCTACCACCGAACGAACCGGACCGGTTCGAAGGCGAACTGCAGCGCCGCGACGGCACGACGTTCCCCACCGAGGTCCACCTCATCCAACTCAACGTCGCGGGCGAGGACCTGTACGTCGCGATGATTCGGGACATCACCGAGCAGAAGCAACGAGAGGTCGAACTCGTCGAGCAAAACGAGCGGCTCGACCGCTTCGCGAGCGTCGTGAGCCACGACCTCCGCAACCCGCTGCAGGTCGCGATGGGCCGACTCGACCTGCTCGCGGACGACTGCGACAGCGACCACGTCGACGCTATCGACCGCGCGCTGGAACGCATGGACGACCTCATCAGCGACCTGCTCGTGCTCGCCCACGACGGCGACGACGCCATGGAAATCGAGCCGGTCGCGCTGTCCGACCTCGCGCAAGCGTGCTGGCGAAACGTGGTGACCGGCGACGCCACGCTTTCGGTCGAGACCGAACTGGTCCTCGACGCCGACGCCGACCAACTCCAGCAACTCCTCGAAAACCTGTTTCGAAACGCCGTCGAGCACGGCTCGACGGGCAGTCGGGATTCTCCCGACGACGCCGTGGAACACGGTTCCACGGGCAACCGGACTGCGTCCGGTGACGCTGTAGAACACGGTTCTACAGGCGACCGAGACGACTCGCCCGACCGCGGGGCCGGCGTGACCGTCACCGTCGGCGAGACCGACCGCGGGTTCTTCGTCGAAGACGACGGCGTGGGAATCCCCCCTGAGAACCGCGACACCGTGTTCGAGGCCGGCTACACCACGTCGTCGCAGGGGACCGGCTTCGGACTGAACATCATCTCGCAGGTCGCGGCCGCACACGGCTGGGAGGTGACGGTCTCGGAGGGGTCCGAAGGCGGTGCGCGGTTCGAGTTCCGCGTCGACTGAGCCGCCGCGTCAGGCGTCGCTGTCGCCGAGGTCGAACTGCTCGTTCTCGGAGACCGCGTTGAGGACGACGCTCGTGTTCGACTCCCGAATCGGGGCCTCGCTCAACAGCGCCTTGATCTGGCGGTTCATGTCGTCTGTGTTCCTGAACTTCCCGACCGCGAGCACGTCGTAGTCGCCGGTGACTTCGTACACCGAGACCATCTGCGGCTCGTCGGCGAGCAGTTCGGTGACCTCCGAGAGGGCGCTCCCCTCTACTTTGAGATGCATGACGGCGGTCACGTCGTAGCCGAGCGCGTCGTAGTCGACGCGGGGCGTGTAGCCCTCGATGATTCCCTCGTCTTCGAGGTCTCGCAGGTGGTTCGAGACGGTCGTCACCGACACGTCGAGTTCTTCGGCGAGGCTCCGGAGACTGCGCCGCCCGTCTTCGAGGAGTGCGTTGATGAGGTCGGAATCGAGGTTCTCGTAGGTCATCTCCGGATCTTTTGCGTGTGATTGTCATTAATCCCCCGGTCTAAATTGACGATTCGGTGAATCGTCGCCCAGTCGCGTCCGGAAACTAGGTCGCACGGTCGTCGAGCGCTCCGCCGGACGCGTTCAATCGCTGACGTACCCGTCGGCGAACGCGCTGGCTGCGCACCCGAGCGCACGGCGCGACATCACCCGTGGTAGACTTCGTGTTGCCACAGCAGGGAGCGAGCGACGGCGACTCCCCACGTCACGGCGTCTTCGAGGGTCGTCCCCTTGCGGGTCGTCTCGACGATATACCCCGGGAGTCGCAAGTCGCCGTACGCTTTGTGGACGAACAGGGGTCGCGACCCGCTGAGCGAACCGCTCCAGTCGAAGTCGTAGTGCGACGGGTACGCCGAGCGGTCGATGTAGCAGTCGTTGACGTAGTCGCAGGCGTTGCCGGCGTTTTCGGGCGTGGCAGGCGTCGAGAAGACGGCCTGCCCGACTTTCCCGTCGTACTTGTAGATGCCGCTGGAGCTGTGGAGGTCGACGACCACGTCGGGGTCGTGCGACTGGAGTTCGTCCCAGAGCGCCCGCGCGAGCCGGGACGTGGGG
>NZ_JAMQOO010000007.1:0-161614 GCF_031624535.1 Haloferax sp. S2CR25 | reverse complement strand
CAGCCGTGCGTGCGCGAAGCTGGCACCTGGAGCTCCGTGAAATGGTGCTCAAATGCACCGTCTACAATCTTCGCCGGAGCGTGAGATATCCATGAAATCAAGCGCCGTATACCGATCCTACAGAGCACAAATATCCAAATGCTAGTGGCCGTAGAGACGGAGGCTCGTTCCAGTTAGAGGAATTCCAAGAAGCAACAACTCTGGGCGAGGCCCTTGACTGGGCACATCCTTACTTGTTCAACTGGCAGATAATTAGAACTGATAAAGGACCTGTATCTACTGAAGATGCACTTTACGCTCCTGCCCTAGAAAGAGCAATAGAGGAAAATACTAACCAAGGCCTTGAAGTCCATGCGTGGGACGTTGAAACTTTAGGTCACGGTACAGGCCTCATCTACGGTAAAAACGCTGACGGCTCAGAAGAACTCAGATTGATGGAAACAGTGGCAACTCCAGTCACTGCCACCGCAGATGATAATCAACTTCACCCTCTCATAGAGAACTCTGGATACTTAGATCCAGGAAACGATGGATTCGAAGAGTACTGGCACCCACTAAGATTCGGCTGGGAAAAAGACGAAGACACATCTTCATGGGGATTCGAGCAGAAAAAGAGGAGTGCAGTAAGCGCATTCGGAGGAATGTCTAACTCACTCCACAAAGAAAACAATCCCGTACCAGGAGCTTCTGATACAGTTGCTCCGACAACCGAATATGTCGTTGACTTCACAGAAAAACTTAGAAATTTCAACCAGAACGACATGAAATTCGAGACTCTATACAACCAGTCGAAAGTATTAGAAAAGATGGTCATGGATGAAGATACCAACCACATCATCTATGGAGACACTGAGAACCCACAGTACGCAGTTGTAGAAGATGACTCTCTAATTGAAGACGTATGGGAAGACAGAAGCGGAGAGTACGACGACTTTAATCAGTTCCTCCGAGATAATCCAGAGTACAGCATGAGCATGGACGATGTCGACACATCACTGGAAGGAGAAGAAGAAATGGACGACTTCGGCCAGCAAGTACTGGCCGGCATATGAAAATTCTCGACCACACCCAATCTCACCTACCTCCTCTTCGTATTTGATCCCCTCGTAGTGGTCTCCATACACAATGGAAGACGCACAAGGCCGCGTCAACGACATAAGACAAATACTCGAAAACGCAGGCCTCGAAACCGAAGAAGGCCACATCGGCTAAACTATTCTACCGATTTCTAGAGCCATAAGCCCCGTTCATCCAGTCAATAGCCTTCCTAGGTTCTTTCCCCCGCTTAAATTCGGTCGGTGTCGGCACATACATACGAAGGCAATCATCCTCCTCAGTAGAGTATCTTACATCCCATTCTGTTGAATCCCTGTAGTAGCAAGCTCCAATCCAGCCAAAACCATCCCGAACGTCTGCCTCAACGATGAATGCACCTTTCTCAGGTAGAATCACCTGCGAGCAACGAGTCAGATACTCCCGGTAAACGACAAAATCGCCCTTCTCGATATCCAGACGTAATCACGAACACCGGTATTGCCGATGCCATCCAAACCAGTAGATGGTCAGTTCAGTATGAGTCGGCCGTGAGTCGTGAGTGCCGAGGCCACTCTCTCACTCGAACTCCATAGTACAACGCGACCGCGGACGTCGGTATCTCCCGCGCGCTCGTCGTCGCTATTCAGAACGTCGGCGGCGGCGTCGGGAACATGGTTTCGGTGCTCAATATCGCCGCCATCTCCGGCGTCATCGGCATCGCGGGCCGCGAGGGCGACATCCTCCGGAAGGTGGTCGTCCCGACGGTCGTCTTCGCGCTGTTCGCCGGTGTCGTCGGGTCGCTTCTGGTCTACGTCGTCGCCCCCGGCGTGTTCTGAGCGCCCGCCGGGCGACGCCGGTTCTCGGGAGAGCGAACCACTTTTGGGTCGATTCGTGAAACGGACCCCATGCAGCGACTCGAAGAGTCCCTACACGAAGCGCCCATCATCGACAAAGACGGCTACTCCTATCTCGTTCACCCCGTCAGCAACGGCGTGCCGATGCTCGACCCGCAACTCCTGCGCGAGGTCGTCGTCGGCATCACCCGCGCCGCCGACCTCGACGTGGACAAAATCGTCGCGCCCGAGGCGATGGGCATCCACATCGCCACCGCGCTGTCGCTCCAGACGGACGTGCCCCTCGTCGTCATCCGCAAGCGCGAGTACGGCCTCGACGGCGAGGTCGCGCTCCACCAGACGACCGGCTACTCCGAGTCGGAGATGTTCATCAACGACATCGAAGACGGCGACCGCGTGCTCGTCGTCGACGACCTGCTTTCGACCGGCGGGACGCTCGCGGCCATCTGCGGCGCGCTCGACGACATCGGCGCGGAGGTCTCCGACATCGTCGTCGCCATCCGGAAGGTCGGCGAGACGGCGCTGGACGACACCGACTACGAGGCGACGAGCCTCGTGGACATCAGCGTCGACGAGGACGGCGTCGAGATTCACTGAGCGGAACGTCGCTGACCGGCGCGACCGCGATTCGGGTCGTCGCGACGAATATACACGTAAATGCATATCTCGACGCATCGAGTGACGTGAAATACGCTCGAACGCGAAACTATTATTGAACGGGGGTCGCTCGTGGCGAGTACAGATGTCAGACGAGAGCGGCGAACTCGGCCTCGAATACGAAATCGACGACCGGCCGCCGTTGCTGGAGTCGATTCTCCTCGGGATACAGCACGTCTCGGTGATGATCGTCCCGGCGACCGCCGTGGCGTTCATCGTCGCGGGCGCGGTCGGCCTCGGCGTCGCCGACACGGCCTACGTCGTCCAGATGGTGCTCCTGTTTTCGGGGCTCGCGACGGTGGTTCAGGCGTACGCCGTCGGACCGGTCGGCTCGCGGCTCCCCATCGTGATGGGGACGAGTTTCACCTTCGTCGGCGCGGCGACGACCATCGGCGTCGATTACGGCCTGAGCGCGGTGTTCGGCGCGATTCTCGTCACCGGCTTCGTCGTCGAGGGGCTCATCGGCTGGCAGTTCGACCGCATCAAACCCTTCTTCCCGCCGTTGGTGACGGGCCTCGTCGTCGTCATCATCGGCCTCTACCTCGTCCCGGTCGGCATGGACTACGCCGCCGGCGGGGCCGGTGCCGCCGACTACGGCGCGGCATACAACATCGGTCTCGCGGCGCTCGTCCTCTGCGTCGCCGTCGCGCTCAACCTCTTTACCGACGGCATCACCCGACTCCTGAGCACGCTCGTCGGCATCGCCGTCGGCTACGTCGTGGCGTGGGTGCTCGGCGTGGTGGACTTCACGCCCGTCGCCGAGGCGGCGTGGTTCGCGATTCCCCGCCCCGGCGCGTTCGGCGTCACGTTCGAACCCGTCCCCATCGTCACCTTCGCGTTCCTGTTTCTCGTCTCCGCGATGGAGACCGTCGGCGACATGTCCGGCATCACCGCCGCCGAGGGGCGCAACCCGACCGACGAGGAGTTCCGCGGCGGCCTCTTTACCGACGGCTTCATGAGTTCTATCGCGTCGGTGTTCGGCGCGTTCCCGGTCACGTCGTTCTCGCAGAACGTCGGCATCGTCAACTTCACCGGCGTGATGAGCCGGTACGTCGTCGGCATCGCGGGCGTCGTCCTCGCCGTCCTCGGTCTCAGCCCGAAGGTCGGCGCGGCCGTCGCGACCATCCCGAGCGCCGTCTTCGGCGGCGCGGTCCTGCTCATGGCCGGCATGGTCGCCGCCAGCGGCGTCCGCCTCGTCTTCCTCCACACGAACCTCGACCGCCGGAACATGGTCGTCGTCGCCGCCTCGCTCGGGCTCGGTCTGGGCGTCGCCACGCGCCCCGACGCGCTTTCGGGGCTCCCGCAGGCCGCCGCGACGTTCTTCGGCCAGCCGGTCATCGTGACCGCGCTGACGGCGCTCGTGCTCAACACGCTCGCGCCGGGCGACCAGAGCCCGCTTTTCGACGCGGCCGACGAGTCGGTCGCCGCGGACGGCCGCGCGTCAACCGACGACTGATACACATCGAACAGATGATAACTGATTACGGTTTCAATGGACGTGTTATAGTTCGTGTCTCGTGACTGTCGGGAAACCGTCCGGATTACCGACGAGTTCATTTCTGTTCGCTGCCTTACCAGTGTACGATGAGCGAGCAGCAGCGGGTCACGTTCAACGGGGATACGCGGGTGCTGTACCGGCAGGCGGTTCGAACGCCCCTGCCGGACGAGGACGCCGAGCGACTGTTCTACGAGAACATGATGAACATCGCGGACGCCCAAGAGCGGAAGGCGGACATGCTCGCCGACCCCGACGTCCCCCTGCTCGAAGCCTACGAGACGCAACTCGAAGGCATCGCCAAGAGCTACAAGCGGCGCTGTCGCCACATCGCCGGCGACGACTTCGAGGAGATTGCGATGGCGTACAACCGCGGGGAGCGCGACGACCGTATCGGCGCGCTCACGGCCTACTACTTCGAGGGGCTCTGGCGGATGCAGCAGCGAATCACCGTCACCGACATGCTGTTTTTCCCCATCATCCTGCGGTACCCCGACTGCTTCACCGTCAACATCCGCTTCGCCAGCGGCTACACGACCACGGAGTCCGTCCTCTACGAGTCGCCGGAACACTCCACCGAGGAACTCGACGACGAGTACGCCGAGCGCTACTACAACGAGAGCCTCTACTCGCAGAAGGAGGCCGCCGAGTACATCAGAGACACCGCGGAGATAATCCGCGAGGAGTTCCCCAGCCCCGACGAGTCGACGTTCGAAGAGCGGCAGTACGGCGGCATCACCTCCGCCGGCGGCCGGAAGGGACCGGTGTTCTCGTCGATGCTCAAGCGGGTCGAACCCGACCCGAACCGGTTTTCGGAGCCGGTCGGCGAACCGACGCTCGTCGAGGAGGGCGAGGAGGCGCGGCGGACCGAGCGGGAGCTACTCCCCGAGGGCGCAATCGTCCTCTGAGACGGCCGCCGCCGATTCGCCGCCGACTCGTCTCCGTCAGGCCATCGACCCACAGACGACCGTATAAGTATCTCACCGCCGAAGGCGGGGTATGGACGGTCACGCGCGGAGGTCGCGCCGCGAGACGCCGCGGGACGTGGTCAGGTTCTACCTCCTCGACCACCGGACCCCGGTCGGCAAGGCGATCGACATCGCGCTCCTCGCGCTCAACCTGCTTTTCGTCGGGCTGTTCGTCGCCGAGACCTACCCGCTTTCGGCGGCGGTCCAGTCGGCGCTCTGGTCCGTCGAGGCCGCCGTCTCCGTCGTGTTCCTCGCGGAGTATCTCCTCCGCCTCTACGGCGCGCGAGACCGGACCGCCGAACTGTTCAACGTCTACTCGTTCGTCGACCTCCTTGCGATTCTGCCGACGCTGGCGGTGCTCGTGCTCCCCGTCTCGTCGGTCGCCGCCAACATCGGCTTCCTGCGGGCGATTCGCGTGGTTCGCGTCCTCCGGTTCTACCGCTTCACGCGCGACGAGGAGTTCTTCTTCGGTACCGTCTCGGTCGGGACGCTCCGCGTCATGAAACTGCTGTTGACGGTGCTGACCATCTTCTTCGTCGCCGCGGGGATGTTCTACTCGTTCGAACACCGGGTGAACCCCGCCGTCGGGACGTTCGGCGATGCGTTCTACTTCGTCGTCGTCGCGCTCTCGACGGTCGGCTTCGGCGACATCGTCCCGGTGACGGAGGCGGGGCGGTGGGTCACGGTCGCCGCCATCCTCGCGGGCGTCATCCTCATCCCGTGGCAGGCGAGCAAAATCGTCAAGGAGTGGGGCCACCGCGACAAGGTCAACGTCACCTGCCAGAACTGCGGGCTGGCCTACCACGACGCCGACGCCTCGCACTGCAAGTCCTGCGGCCACGTCATCTATCAGGAGTACGACTCGCGGGAGTGAACGCGCGTCCGCGGACGCGGTCGAACGGTTCGCGGGCGTGAGAACGCGCCCGCTGTTCGAACATGAATATTTATTATAGATTGGCCTGTACTGCCGGGTACAACAATGTCGGTCGTACGCGTACTTCGATAACTCTTCTCGCCGCCGCACAGCCGTCCGACCGACCCGAACCATCCAAAATCGTGAGCACAAACGCCACCCCGACCTACGAGCCGACCCTGCGAACAGCCCGTGAACAGTCCGCCGAAAGCGAGACAACTACCCCCGACCGCGCCGACTCCACGTCGGGCGTCGCCCGGTGTCAGCGCCAGTTCGAATCGGCGCGGACCGAGCGCATCCACAACCTCGTCGACCGCGAGAACCGGTCGATGCCCCGGATGAACCGGGAGTCGGCGTCCGACTGAGTCGCGTCGGCGGCCCGCACGTGTTCGCACTCTCCGCGTTCGCTTGCGGAGACACGTCGCTTGAAGTGAGTGGCCGCCGCAGGGGCGAGTAATGCGATTGGCACGGATTCGAACCGACGACGGAGTGGTGTCGGGCCGGTACGACGACGGCGTCGTGACGGCCGACGGCGAGGAGTACGAAGTCGGCGTCGACGCCGAGTTGCTCGCGCCCTGCGAGCCGACCGCGCTCTACTGCGTGGGCCGGAACTACGCGGCGACGGTCGACCAGATGGACTACGACATCCCCGACCAGCCCGATTGGTTCATCAAGCCGCCGGTGTCGGTGCTCGACCCCGGCGCGGACGTCGAGTACCCCGACTGGACCGACGAGCTAACCTACGCCGGCGAACTCGCGGCCGTCATCGACCGCGAGTGTTCGGACGTGGCCGAGGCCGACGTGTCGGACGTGGTCCGCGGCTACACGATTCTCAACGACCTCGACGCGCTCGACCAGCCCGGCCGAACGGCTCGAAAAGCGTTCGACGGCTCCGGACCGCTCGGTCCGTGGATAGAGACAGACGTGGAGCCGTCGAACGTCGACATGACGACCCACGTCGGCGGCGAACTCCGGCAGGAAGCCAACACCGAGCGGATGCTCTTTTCGCCCGCCGAAGTGGTCTCGTTCCTCTCGGAGCGCTACACCTTCCAGCCGGGCGACGTGATTTCGTTCGGCAGTCCCGCGAACCCCGGACTGGTCGAACCCGGCGACGACGTGGAAATCTGGTACGAGGGCGTCGGCACGCTCACGAACCGCGTCGTCGACGGCGAGTAAGAAGGCGCGAGAACAAGGCGACGAGAGGTGGGCGGACGGCCGACGGTCGTCGGCTCGTCCGACTCAGTTCAGCGCGTCGACCTCGTCCGCGAGGTCGGTCGGCTCGTCCACGGGGCCGTTGACGAACAGGCCGTGCGCCATCACAACCGCGGCGAGGGCGCTGAAGGCGACGAGCGTCGTCTGCGGCTCCATCGGGGTGACCCGGCCGACGACGACGCCGGCGACGAGGCTCCCGAGGATGCCGAGAAGTACGAGATCGTAGTACTGCCACGTGTAGCCCATGACGAGTCGTTAGAGCGCCAGCGCCGAAGGCGTGGCGCTCGGTTCCGTCGTCGGGGATGATGAAACGAAGTCGTCGCGCCGGTGCCGCGGCAAAGACGGTCACGGAACGGCTATACGTCGCCAGACACTCGAACCCCTATGGAGTATCAGACTGCGCTCGACCGAGCGCTCAACGTCCTACCGGAACGAAACGTCGAACAGGAACGCCTCAAAGTCCCGGACCCGTCCGGCGAGACCGACGGCGCGTTCACCCGTCTCACCAACCTCGGGGAAATCGCGGACGCGCTCTCGCGGACGCCCGCGCACCTCCACAGCGCCATCCAGCGCACGCTCGGGACGAGCGGCCAGCTGGAGGGCGACCGCGCCCGCTACAGCGGGTCGTTCTCCATCAACGACTTCGAGGAGGCCATCGACGGCTACGTCGAGGAGTACGTCATCTGCTCGGAGTGCGGCCTGCCGGACACCCGCCTCGTCACCGAGGACGGCGTCGACATGCTTCGCTGTGAGGCCTGTGGTGCCTTCCGGCCGGTCCAGAAGCGCTCCAGCGTGAGCAACAAGCGCCAGCGCGAGGCCGTTGAAGAGGGCCGCACCTACGAGGTCGAAATCACCGGGACCGGCCGCAAGGGCGACGGCGTCGCCCAGCGCGGGAAGTACACCATCTTCGTGCCCGGCGCGCAGGAGGGACAGACCGTCCGCGTCTACATCAAGAACACGAGCGGGTCGCTCGCGTTCGCGCGACTCGCCTGAATCGGTCCCACGGCGGAACACGAGTCGCTCGGCGACCGAATTCCGCGCACAGTCTCATATTCTCTCGCCGCGGTCGCTTCTTTCGCGGGCCGGGTCACCGGCGACGATGACGCCCGCGAGACGCAGTTACTCGTCTTCGTCTTCGCCTTCGCCGTCACCGCCGCACCGACCGCGGAGGCCGACGAGCGCGACCAACAGGAGCGTCGCTCCCTCGACGCGGGCCGCGGTCGTCACCCACGGCTTCGCCGTCATCTCGCCGCCGTCCTCGTAGGCGAGGCGCGTCATCGCGGCGACCAGTTTGTCCGGAAAGAGCAGTTCCACGAGGCCGAACGCCGCTAACAGGGCTCGGAGCATGTTCGAATATCGGGGCGGAATCGGTGAAAAACCGCCGTCCGTTCTCACACCGCGGGAGCGACCGTTGTTCGCGGGGCGTCACGGTCACCGCGGCCGTCGCGGCCGACCGAGCCACAAGTCGTATCAGGCCGCCTCAAATCGGTTACGTCATGCGATTCGAGGAGCTACAGCGGCTGTACGACGGCGCGGATTACTATTGGGGGACAGAACCGAACGAGCTGGCGACCCGGACTGCGGACGCCGTCTCGCCGCAGACGCACCCCGAAGTCGTCGACCTCGGGGCGGGCGAGGGGCGCGACGCGGTCCGGTTCGCGGAGCGCGGCCACGACGTGACGGCGGTCGATATCTCGCCGAACGGTCTCGACAAGGCCGAACGACTCGCCGAAGAGCGGGGCGTCGAACTCGCGACCCGGCGCGCCGACGTGAACGACCTCGCGTTCGAGTCGCGCTGGGACGTGGTCTACTCCATCGGGACGCTCCAGTACGTCCGCCCGGAGAACCGCGACTCGCAGTTCCGGCGGTTCCGCGAGGCGACGCACCCCGGCGGCGTCCACGCGGTGTGGGCCTTCGTCGACCACCCGGAGGTCGCGCCGGCCCCCGATTGGGGTGAGAACGAACATCTCTACGACCCCGGCGAACTTGCTGGCTACTACGACGGTTGGGACGTCCGGCACAGCGACGAGTACGTGTTCGCGGACGACTCCGCGGGCGAACCGCACCGACACGCCTGCGAGGAGTTGATTCTGCAGAAACCGGAGTGATTTTTCCGCAGAAACCGGAGTGTGTCCGGAGGCCGACTGGTTTCGACTCGGCCGGTTCGTTCACCGCACGAGGGCGCTCACCCGCCCGACTCGAACCCCGCGACGAACGCGTCGGTCGCGTCCCGCCACGCCGCCGCGAGGTCGTCAGAGAGCGGGTCGGCGTCCCACGGCTCGACCGCGTCGTGAGCGTCGAGCCACGACACCACCCCGCTGACGCCTTCTTCGAACCCGACCGTGTAGCGGAACCCGAGGTCGGCCTTCGCCCGCCCGTTGTCGAAGACGGTGCTGTACCGGAAGTGGTCGCGGAGCATCCGCGTCCGGTCGGGCGCGACCGCGCGGAGCACCTCGGTCGGAACGTGAACGAGGTCGGGTTCGGGCGCGTCAAGCGCGGCGGCGACGCGCTCGTGGTACTGGTTCCACGTCATCGTCTCCTCGCTCGTGACGTTGTAGGCGCGGCCGCCGACGCCCGGGCGCTCGACCGCGCCGACGAACGCCCGCGCCACGTCGTCGCGGTGGCACGGTCCCCACAGCGAGGTCCCGTCGCCGTGGACGACGATGGGCTTCCCCTCGCGGATTCGGTCGATGTACGACGAGTCCGTGCCGAGCGTGTGGACGAGCGTCCCGCCCTCGCCGTAGGTGTTCCACGGGCGGAGGACGACCACCTCGAACTCGCCGGGGTCGTGCGCGTCGAAGAACGCGTCTTCGGCGGCGATTTTCCCGGCCGCGTAGTCGCTGACCGCCGGGTTTCGCGGGCTGGATTCGGTCACGGGGTTCTTCGGCGGGGGTCGGTGGTACACGTCGATGGTGCTGCAGAAGACGTAGCGGTCGACGACGGTCCGACAGATTTCGACCGCGTCGCGGGCGGTGTCGGCGTCGAAGCACGCCGTGTCGACGACGACCTCGGGGCTCGCGTCTCGAATCGCACCGCGGAGCACCGAGGGGTCGTCGCGGTCGCCGGCGACCCGCTCGACGTTTTCGGGAAGGTCGTCGTCGGTCTCGCCACGCTGGAGGCTGGTCACGTCGTGGCCGGCGGCGACGAGTCGCCGAACGATTCCCGTGCCGAGCAGTCCCGTGCCGCCGATGACGAACACGTCCATGCGTCGTGGGGCGCGCCGAACGGTGATAAACCCCGGACAGCGGAGCGACAACACTCATCTCGCCACAAATACAATAATTGATTATGAAAGTTTACCTCGCGGACGGGACGAGCTTCGAGTGCGGCGGCTACAAGGCGCTCGACTCCGGCGGTGTCGTCCTCACCGAAGACGAGAAGCGAAAACGCGTCGTCGGCTACGTGCCGGCGGACGCGCTGGTCTACGTCCTCCCCGACGACGTGGAACCGGGAGACTCGCTGGGCGAGGACAGCGACGGAGACGACGACGCGGGCGACGAAGCCGAAGTCGACGAACGAGAAGCCGAGGCCGGAGACGGAGAGGCGGCCGGCTCCGACAGCGACGAGTCCGCTCGGACCGCCGTCGAGGCCGGTATCGACTCGGAGGTCGCAGGCGTGACCGGGCCCGTCGACGGGGAGGCCGAACACACCCACACCGACCTCGTCGGGCGAATCGGCGCAGTCGAAAGCCGAGTGGACGGCCTCGACGGCCGGGTGGACGCGATGACAGAACGGCTCGCGGCGGTCGCCTCGGCGGGCGGCGGCGGTGCCGGGGAGACCGAAGCGGACCGCGACCCCGAGGACCCGCGGAACGTCCGCGGCATCGGCGAGGCGTACGCGACTCGACTCCGGGCGGCGGGCATCGACACCGTGTCGGCACTCCGCGAGGCGTCTGACGAGGAGCTCGCGGCGGCCGCGGGCGTGTCGGCGCGACGGGTCACCGACTGGAAGCGACGGGCCGACCGGTACGCGGAGCCCACGGCGTCGGAGGACGATGCCGAACCCGAGAGCGACGCGAGCACCGGACGCGACGCCGACGACGGTGACGCCAACACCGGTGAGGCGGCCGACGACGCGACCGACGGCGAGTGAGTCGCCCGTCGATTTTGTTGTGCGGATTGTCCCCCGAGAGTCTCGGTCGGCGTCTCACGCCCCGCGTAGCGTCTCACGTCCCGCGTAGTTCCCACCGTCCGGGAACCGGCGAAGAGAGTGATAGTTTCCCCGCCTAACTTCCGGTTGATGTACGACACAATCCTCGTGCCGATAGACGGGAGCGACTCGATGCAACCGGTCATCGAAGACGCCGCGGCGTTCGCGGCCGAACGCGACGCCGCCGTCTCCCTGCTCTACGTCGTCGACGAACGGGCCTTCCTGACGCTCGCCGACGAGCGCGTCGACGAGGTGTACGAGGAACTCAGATCGCAGGGCGAGGCGGCACTCGGTGAGGCCGCAGAGACGATGGCCGAGTACGGGGTCGACGCCGCCACCGAACTCCGCCGCGGCGACCCGGCCGAGGAGATTCTCGCCGTCGCCGAGGAGATAGACGCCGCGCTCATCTCGATGGGGACCCACGCCCGGTTCGAGGACAACATCCTCGGAAGCGTCTCGCGGTCGGTCGTCGTCCAGTCGAAGGTCCCCGTGCTCGCCACCCCTATCGAGCGCCGCTAGGTCGCCCGCGGTCGCCCGTGGTCGCCCGCCCGCCGTTGCGCCCGACTCAGAGTCGGAGGAGCAACAGGAGGACGCCGAAGAACGTCGAGGCGGCGCTGACGAGGAGCAGGCCCCCGCTGACGACGAGCGTGCCGCCGTCGAACGCCGGAGGCGTCCCGCCGCCGGCGATGTTCATCACCGATATGCCCGCCGAGAGGTCGGCGACGGGAGCGATGACGGCGACACAGAACGTCAGCAGGCCGGCGACGACGAACGCGTACGGCGTGAGCGAGGGACTCCGCCGGGTCCGGGTCGTATGACGGCCGACGGGGTAGCTGCGAGACATACACCACATACGCTGTCACCCTAGTTTGGTACGTGTCGGCTACTCGCACTAGACGACCGTTAGACGCGACCTACCATCCCGATACCGGCGTTCTCGGAGCGTCGCGCGCACCGCCGTTCGCCACCGTCAGTCGGGGTTTCCGGCGTAATTTGGGCCTAACTCCGGACGGATTCACGGTGGACTCGTGTTCGAGTTCGGAAAATCCTCTTTTAGCCGCTGAACGTCCGATAAGACGGAGGAACAGATTATGACAAGACTCACAACGCTCGGGGTTGCGCTCGTCGTCGCCTCGCTCGTCTTCGCGGGGACGGCCGCCGCCGCCGGCCTCGGGGTCCAGACGCATGCGTCGGACGCCGTCCAAGCGACCGACGGGACCGCCGTCAGAGCCGACGGCGGCTGGCACGGTCCCGCCGCCGGGACCGACGACGAAACCCGGTACGCGCCGGGCGACCGCCTGCAAGACCGCTACAACCTGACCGACGAACAGGCCGACGAGATTCGGACGCTCGTCGCCGACCTCCGCGCCGACGGCGCGACGACCGACGAGGTCCGGACCGCCGTCCACGAGACGCTCGCCGAGTTCGGCGTCGACACGTCGGCGCTCGCCTGTGACGGCGACGGCGACGGCGACGGTATCCAAGTCCGCGCGGGCGGTCGCGGCGGCTTCGGGCCGCGCGGTGACTGACGCCCGGGTTTCCCCCCGCTGACGACTCCCCTCCCGACGCACACCACTCCCCACGCCGATTCACCCGCGGCGACCCACCGAAACACCACCGTCGCGCCCACCAGCACGCATCGACTCGCTCCCCTCGAACCCCTTACGAAACGCACCCTGCCGAACGCACCCACCACACACCACCACGTGCGAATCACCGCGGGCCTCGGCCGGCGCGGACGCGAGGCCCGCCGTTTTAATACGTCCGGATTTGACGGTTTACCCGGATGCGACGTGTGCTGTGGTGGCTAATCGGCGGATCGCGCGGGGGGCGGAACCGCCTGCGAATCATCCGCGCGCTCGACGACATGCCGATGAACGCCAACCAACTCTCGAACGAACTCGACCTCGACTACAAGACCACACAGCACCACCTGGAACTCCTCGTCGAGAACAACGTGTTGATGACTATGGGCGACAACTACGGAAAGACGTATTTCCTGACCGACCGGATGGAAGCCAACCTCGACGTGCTCGACGAGGTTGCTCGAAAGGCCAACTTGACCGACGTCTCCGCGGGAGGTGACGACGCGTGAGCGACGCGTCTAACCGAGACCCCCTGCGACGAACCGCCATCGTCGTGGGCGTCTCGCTCGCCGTCGCGGCGCTCGCGACGTGGTTCACCCCCGAGCTCGTGGCGTGGTTCGCCCCCGAACTGTTCGGCCCGCACAAGCCGGGCGGCCCCGGCGGCCCGCCCATCCCGGACCTGTTCATCCAGTTGAAGCTGTTCGTCTCGACGTACAACCTCGTCGCGCTCGGGTTCCTCGCGGGCACCTACGCGATGCTCTACCGGGAGCTTCCGAACCGCTTTACCCTGAGCCTGCTCCTCTTCACGGTGGCGCTGCTCCTGTACGCCCTCACGTCGAACCCGCTGGCGTCTCTCCTCCTCGGGTTCAGGGGCAGCGGGCTGGGTCCCTTCACGTTCCTGCCCGACCTCTTTGCGGCCGTCGCCGTGACGTTCCTCACGTACCAGAGTTCGGCGTGAGGCGGGGGGTACCGGGGTCGTAGGCGGCGATTCGGTCCGCCCCGTTCTCCCTTCCGTCGCGCGTTCTCCGTTCTGTCGCGTTCTCTCTTCGCGCTACTCCTCGTCCGCCTCGAAGTCGAGCGCGACCGAGTTGATACAGAAGCGCTTGCCGGTCGGCTCCGGGCCGTCGTCGAAGACGTGGCCGAGGTGGCCGCCGCAGGTCGAACAGACCACCTCGGTGCGGTCCATCCCGTGGCTCAGGTCGCGCCGAAGCTCGATGTTCGAATCCTCGGCGGCGTAGAAGCTCGGCCACCCGCAGTTCGAGTCGTACTTCGTCTCCGAGTCGAACAGTTCGGTCCCGCAGCCGGCACACCGGTAGACGCCGTCGTCGCTCCGGTCGACGTGCTCGCCGGAGAACCGCGGTTCCGTCCCCTGTTCGCGGAGGACGCGGTAGGCGTCCTCCGAGAGGCGCTCGCGCCACTCGGACTCGGAGAGGCTGAATTCGCTGTCGCTCATGGGTTCATAGAGGACTCGGACGCCCAAAGGCCCGTCGGCTACCCGCGTCGGCGGCGTGGCCGGCTACCCGCGACGGAGGAACTCAGGCAGTCGAATCCGAGCGAAGTCGTCGCCGCCGTCGCCATCGAGGACGGACGCGCGGCCGACGGCGTCGGGGATGCCCTGTTTGTCCGTCGGCTTCTGCATCGTCACGTCGGCGCGACCCGTCGTGGCGGGCGTCGTCTCCTCGTCGACGAGCGCCTCCCAGACGTCCTGTTTCGAGTCGTACTCCGACTCGTTGCGGGCGACGCGCTGTTTGCCCTCCTCGAAGGCGAGCTGGAGGACGCTCCGGCCGTAGGCGGTGCCGGCCTGTCGGCGGATGCGCTCGAACTCCCCGCGGTTCGGGTGGCCGAGCGCGCTGGAGACACCGAGGGCGTACATCCGGCGGATGGCCTCCTCGTCCGAAATCGTCCGCCAGTCCGTCCCGTAGACCCGTTCGTACATAGTTGTGAGTACCTCAGAGGTCGACCTTCGAGCGGGGGTCGACGACCAGCCCGTTGTCGGTGAACTCGATCGAGCGGATGTCGCAGTCGATGTCCGACCCGCGCATCTTGATGACCTGGATGCCGCGTGTCATCCCCGTCGCCTCCAGATAGTTGTGGAAGAACACCACGCCGTGGGCGAGGAAGTGCTCGTCGGAGTACGACGAGGGGTCGGTCATCTCGGAGATGAGAAGCGTCGTGGCGTCGCCCTGCTTGAGCGCCGTCAGAAACCGCGTCATCTCCTCGGAGCCGTTGGCGAAAAACAGCCGGAGCAGCATCGTCGAGTCGATGACGAGCCGGTCGACCTGCCGGGAGTTGACGAACGCGACGATCTTGTCGGTGAGGCTCTGGACGCTCGACGACCCCCCGCTCTGAGAGAACTGGTTGAGGATGTGTTTCCCCTTCGGGCTCACGAGGTTGATGAAGTGAAAGCCATCGGAGCTGGCGAGCGTCTCGAAGCCGAAGTCGAACCCCGACATATCGTTTATCAGCTCGTCTTCGGTCTCGTGCATGGTGATATACATGCACTTCTCGCCGTTGCGAAGCCCCTCGGCCATGAACTGCGCCGTGAACGTCGTCTTCCCGCTCCCCGGCGGTCCGCTCAGCACGTACAGTCGGCGCGGGAGGAAACCACCCTGGATGAGCTCGTCGAACCCGCTTACCCCACTCGGAATCCGCATGGTCGGACACTCGCCCGCCCTGATATAATCGTTCCGGGACTGGTATCGAAATTGAGACTTCGGGACGGCATCGAACGCCCGACTCGTCACTCGGGAAACAGTTCGACCTCAGATTCGATACCGTCGATGGTCGCCACGTCGGCCGCGTCGAGTTCCAGCGAGACGGCGTCGAGGTTCGCCCGGAGGTGTCTCTCGCTCGACGCCTTCGGAATGGGGCACAGCCCCTTTTCGGCCAGCCACGCGAGGCTCACCGCCTCGGGCGTCGCGCCGTGACTCTCCGCGACCGCGACGACCTCGTCCACGTCGCGGACGCGGCCCCCCGAAAGCGGCGAGTACGCCACCACGTCGTAGTCGTGTCGCTCGGCGTGGTCGAGGAGTTCGGGGCGCTGGAACAGCGGGTGGTACTCCGTCTGGTGGGCGACGAGCGGCGCGTCGAGCAGGTCGAGCGCCTCGTCTACCTCGGCGACGGTGAAGTTGCTGACGCCGACGCCGCGGGCGAGGCCGTCGTCGACGAGTTCGTCGAAGGCCGAAAGCGTCGCCTCGGGGTCGTAGGTGTCGATGGGGCGGTGGACGTACAGGAGGTCGACGTAGTCGACGCCCAGTCGGTCGAGGCTCTCGCGGGTCGTCCGGCGCACGTCGGCGGGCGCGAGGCTGTCCGCCCAGACCTTGGTGGCGAGCGTCACGTCCTCGCGGGGGACGTCGGCGGCCGCGAGCGCGTCGCCGACGACCGCCTCGTTCCCGTAAATCTGCGCGGTGTCGACGTGGCGGTAGCCCAGTTCCAGCGCCGCCGTCACGGCGGCGGCTTCGCCGGGCGTGTCGAGGCCCATCGTCCCGAGGCCGATGCGGGGGAGCGACCGGGTCATCGAGACGACTCACCGCCCTCGCGGCCGCCGTCGGCCGCGGGACCCGACGCGGCGGACGCGTCGCCGACGACGGGCACGCCGTCGAGTTCGAGCAGGTCGTCGAGGCCGGCGATTTCGTGGGTCGGGTCGGGCGTCGGCGTGTGGTCGGCGCGGTGGCCGCGGCGGATGAACGCGGAGTCGACGCCCGCGGCCTCGGCGGCGGCGATGTCGCTGTCGCTGTCGCCGACGAACAGCGGCGATTCGACGCCGAGGTCGGCCATGGCGCGTTCGAGGTAGTAGGGTTCGGGCTTCTTGCGGTGGAGGCTCGTCATCGAGGGCTCGCGGCCGTAGGCGGTGCCGAACAGGTCCGTCGCGTCGAGGTGGTCGACGACGAAGTCGATGGTCGCCTGCTGGTTGCTGGAGACGATGCCCATCGGGGCGTCGATGCGGCGGAGCGCGTCGAAGTCGTCGTAGGGGACTTTCCGCCCGTCGGCGATGGCCCGCCGTTGGGCGGCCGACTGGCGTTCGTCGCGGACGCGGAACAGCGTCTCGGGGTCGATGTCGTACGGTTCGGCGGCGGCGCGCACGTCCTCGGGCGACACGTGGATGACCACCTGTTCGACGTGGTCCGGGTCGGGGTCGGAGACGCCGAGTTCGGCGAAGGCGTCCCACGTCGCGTCGCGGAGGGGCGAGAGGTCGACGAGCGTGGTCAACACGCCGTCGTGGTCGAAGATGACCGAGTCGTACATACACCGACTCCGGCGGCGCGACGTGAATCGTTTTCGCCTCCCGCCGGGGCGGCGGGCGCGGACGCGGTCCCTATTCCCGCCGCGTTGCGAGTCTTTTAGCGCCTCGAAGTCGCAGTTGTAGCCGATGCTGGCTGGACTCTCACGCGGGGTGGCGAGATGACTCGCGACGTGTGCATCGTCGGAGCCGGGGCCGCTGGGGCTGGCGCGGCGTACGCGCTCCGCGAGGCGAACGCGAACGTCACGGTTCTCGAAAAGAGCCGCGGGGTGTGCGGGCGCGCCGCGACGCGCCGACGACACGGCTGTCGGTACGACCACGGCGCGAACTACGTGAAAGACTACGACCGCCGCACGGCGCAACTCGTCCGCGGACTGGGCGCGGACGGACTGGTCGACATCGACGAACCGGTCTGGACGTTCGACGGCGACGGCGTCATCTCCGAGGGCGACGCCCGCGACCAACACAAGTGGTCGTGGACCGAGGGCATCACCCAACTGGCGAAGCGCCTGCTCGCCGAGACGGAGACGACCGTCGAGCGCGAGACGCGCGTCGCCGCAATCGACCATAACCCCGACAGCGGCTACTGGTCCGTCGTCGACGAGTCGGGGACCCGCCACGGTCCGTACGACTCGGTGCTTCTGACGCCGCCAGCCCCGCAGACGGCGGGGATTCTCACCGAGATGGGCTGGGGCGACCAGTGCATGGTCGCGCTCCGCGAGGCCATCGGGAGCGTCGAGTACCGGACGATTCGAACCGTCGTCCTCCACTACCCCTTCGAGCGCGAGGAGCCGTGGTACGCGCTCGTCAACACCGACAAGACCCACCCGGTCGGCTGGGTCGCCCGCGAGGAGTGCAAGGAGGGCCACGTCCCCGACGGCGAGAGCCTGCTCGTCGTCCAACCGAGCCCCGAGTGGTCCGAGGCGCACTACGACGACCCGCTCGACGACGCGGCCGACGAGGTCGCGGGGATGGTCGCGGACCTCCTCGACGACGAGCGCCTGCGGGACCCCGACTGGGTGGACGACCAGGGCTGGCGGTACGCGCTTCCCGACGGCGTCGCCGACCGAGAGATACTCCGCCGCGGGGAGTCTCACGGCCTCTACTTCGCTGGCGACTGGACGGTCGGCGAGGGCCGGGTCCACGCCGCGCTCTGGAGCGGCGTCGACGCCGGCGAGCGAATCGCCGAGCAGTAGACGAAAAGAGCCGACGGCGACGGCGACGACATCCACAGGGTCGGCGCGACGACCCGACTCAGGCTCAGAGGTCGGCGTCTTCGCCGTACACCGACTCGCCGCGCTGGAGCCGAGCGGCGATACCGAACGTCTGTTCTCGCTCCCGGCGCGTCGGCGAGTGCGCCGCGAGGTAGCGCGCGACGCCGACGAGGAGCGTCCGCGCCTCCTCGGGCGGCCGCGTCGCCGCCTGTCTGAACCCGGCTTCGAGCGCCTGATAGGTGTGGAAGCCGGCGTCCTCGCGGAGCAGCGCGCCACCGAGTTCGCGGCGGAGCCTCGCCGGGTCGCCGCCGCCGTCGAGGAACCCCGCGGCCGCGCGACCGGCGTCGTTCACCCGCCCCTCGGCGTCGAACGCCGCGGAGAGCGTTTCGAGCGCCGCCGCCGGGTCGGCGTCGGGGGTCGGGTCGGGAAGCGGGGCCGGCGGCGTGTTCAGGAACCGGTCGAGGTAGACGTTGACTGCGGCGTCGAACACGCCCCGATAGAGCTCCGCGGCCCCGGTCCGCTCGGCGAGCCGGTGGACCGCGTTGGCGTAGGTAAAGGTGTGGTGGACCGTGTTCCAGTCGCCGAACTCGTTGGTGGTCGAGAACCGCGCGACCCGCGTGCCGGCGGCGAAGGCGACGACGTCGGCGAGTTGGACGGGCGTCGCGCCGGCCCGAATCGCCTCGGTCAGCGCGTCGACGACGTCGTTCGGGTCGTCGCCGAGGAGGGTATCGAGCAGGTCGTCGGGGCGTGACCACGTCTCGCCCGCGCCGGCGTCGACGTGGTCGTCGAGGTCGGCGAACACGTCGTCGAGCGTGCCCGCGAGGTCGATTGGGCGACGCCACTCGGCGGACTCCTCGGCCCGGTCGGCGCGGGCGAGTCCGCGGACGAGGCTCGGGAGGACCTCGTCGGCGCGGTCCCAGCCGACGTGGTCGAGCGCCTCGCAGGCCTTGTTGACGAAGTCGAGGACGTGTCCCGTGTCGAGGTAGCGGTGGTCGGTGGCGGCGGCGGCGACCATGCCGGCGAGTTCGGCGTCGTCGTGACCGGCCGCGATTGCGGTCCGGAGGACGCGCTCCGCGCCGTCGGGGTCACGGACCTCGACGTTCTCGCGGAACCACGACCGCAGGCGGTCGAAATCGGCGTCGGTCGCGCCGAGGGCGTCCTGTTCGAACCGCGGCGGCTCGTCGGAGACGTCGCCCGCGACGTGGACGAGTCCCTGATAGAGCGCGCGCTTTCGGTCGTCCGGGTCGAGGTCGGAGAGGACGTTCGCCATCGCGGTCAGGATGGTGAGCCCCGACCCCCAGCCGTCGCGCCGGTAGCGACAGCCGAACCGGACGCCGGTCGAAAGCGGCTCTGTCGGCTCGACGCCAGCGTCGAGGAGGCCGATGACGGACTTCGCGACCACCAGCCGGAGGTTCTGTTCGAGGCCGTCTTCCAGCCGGTTCGACCAGCGGACCGCCGGCGGTTCGTCCGAGTCGGGGCGGGGGTCGACGTAGACCGTCCCGTCGCGCACCTCCACGGGGTAGGTCCGCACGTCGTCGGCCCACGGGTCGAAGGTGTCGCCGCAGGAGAGCTCGAACCGGGCGTGGTGCCAGTGACAGGTCAGTACGCCCTCGTCCACGGTGCCGCGGACGAGCGGGAAACCCATGTGCGGACAGGCGTTGTCGACGGCCCTGACGGAACCCTCGTGGTCGAAGAGGGCGATAGAGCGCCCGTCCAGCGCGACCAGTTCGCGGCCGGACTCGCGGAGGTCCGCGAGGTCGGCGGCCGGTCGAAAGCGGTCTTCGGATGCCATGTGTACACGTTCGACACGGAAAATCCTAAAGATTCGCTGAAACGAATTTACGTCCGCGACGTGACCGTTTCCGGGAATCACCCAGTCGCGGACGCTCCCGACCGATTAGCGTGGGTTTGGGATTTCACCGTCCCCGCCCCTTCCCGTGCTGCGAGCTAGCACGATTCGGGCGTGTCTTTTTCGTCACCGAGGCCTAACGAGGAGTCGTGTCCGCGCTGACCGTCCGCATCGACCCCCACGTGCACTCGGAAGGCTCGTACGACGCGCACGACCCGGTGGAGCTCATCTTGGAGCAGGCCGCCGAAATCGGGTTGGACGCCGTCGTCGTCACCGACCACGACGTCATCGACGAGTCGGTCCGAGCGGCGCAACTCGCACCGATGTACGGCCTCGTCGGCATCCCCGGCGTGGAAGTCTCGACGGCCGACGGCCACCTCCTCGCGCTCGGCGTGGAGGAGCTTCCCCCGCGGCGTCGCCCGCTGGACGAGACGGCCCGGTGGGTGCGCGAGCGCGGCGGCGTCGCCATCGTCCCGCACCCGTTCCAGCGGAGCCGACACGGCATCGGTCGCCGCCGGCTCGGTCGGTACCACGACGCCGCGGGCGGCGACGCCTTCGACGCCATCGAGACGTACAACTCGTGGCTCTTCACGGGCTACAAGAACCGCCGCGCCCGCCGGTTCGCGGCGAATCGGCAGTACCCCGGCGTCGCCGGCAGCGACGCCCACAGGGTCGGGTACGTCGGCCGCGCCTACACGGAAATCGACATCCCCGACGTGTCGCGGGCCTCCCTCACCGCCGACGACATCTTGGACGCCATCCGAAACGGTTCGACCGAGGTGCAGGGCCGTCGGACGCCGATTCCGACGAGCACGAAGCACTACGCCGGCGCGGCGGGCCGGAAGTCCGCGTACTACGCCAAACGCGGGGCGCTCGGGAGCGCGCTCCTCGCCAAGAAGGGCGCGTTCAAGTCCGGCTACTACGCGAAACTCGGCGCGCTCAAAAGCGGGTCGCTGGCGAAGACCGGCGTCGCGCAGGCCGCGCGGATGCTCTACCGGCTGTCGCCGCTGTCGCGGTAGGCGGACTGATGTGACGCGGACGGCGGCGCAAGCGTCGAAAACGAGCGGTGTTCGGGCCGGCTTTGGTCCGTTTTCTCTCTCAGTCGTCGGAGCCCACGAGCTCCTCGTACTGCGCGCCGGTCTGCTTCAGTTTCGCCGTCGAGTACAGTCGCTCGTGGTCGAACGGGAGGTGGTCGGCGGCGAGTTCGTCTATCTTCTCGTCGACGGCGTCGGCGTCCCGGCCGTGAATCATGGTAAAGAGGTTGTACTCCCAGCCCTGCTCGGGGCGGCGCGGCCGATGGTAACAGAGCGTGACGTACGGGAGGCTCCCGACGGCCTCGCCGCGGGCGTCGAGTTCGTCGTCGGGGACGTCCCAGACGACCATGCAGTTGTTCCGAAAGCCCGTGACGATGTGGTTGACGACGCAGCCGATGCGCTTGATACAGCCGTCCGCGAGGAGGCGCTCGACGGCGACGAGCACGTCGTCGACGTCGGCGCCGAGGCCGTCGGCCACGTCGCGGTAGGGCGTCTTCGACAGCGGGAAGCCGCCCTGAATCGCCACGAGCAGGCGGGCTTCGAGCGCCGAGAGGTCGCCGGTCGCGTCCTCGGAGATGCGGGTGGCGCTCACGTCGGTCGCGCCGAGGCTCTCGCGCGCGAAGCGGTCGTCGTTGACGATGGGGAATTCGAGGTCGATGTAGTAGTCGGTGAGCATCGGGAGGTTCAGCACCGCACAGCCGGTGCGCTCCTCGATTTCGTCGAGGATGCGGTCGCGCGTCTCGCGGGAGCCGGCGGTGACGACGAACCACATGTTCCACTCGTGGGCGCGGCGGTAGTTGTGGTTCACCTGCCGGTAGCCGTTGATGATTTCGGCTATCTCCTCGAAGCGCTCTTCGGGTGCGGCGACGGCCGCGAGGGTCGAACTGCCGATGACCGGCGGGTTGAGCACCGGGCCGAACCGCCGGAAGATACCGTCCTCGCGGAGCCGGCGGACGCGGTCGATGGCGTCGTCCTCGTCGATGCCTAGCTCCTCGGCGACGACGCGGAACGGTCGTTGCTCGACCGGAAAGCCGCTCTGGTAGCCGTCGATAAGCGCCGCATCGACCTCGTCGATGCCGTCCCGCCAATCGTCCGCCAACGCGCTCATTACCCCGCGTTAGGAGTCGGGAAGCCTATCGCTTTCGGACGGCGTCGACGCTCCCGGGCGACGGGACCGAACGGGACGTTTTTTGACCGCTCGCGCGAACACAGGCGCATGGCAGTAGTCGAAAGCGAGTTCGGGGAATGGCCGCTGAAGCGTCTGATGACGGAAGTCGTCGGCACGGGCACGAAGTCCGCCGAAGACATGAGCCGCGAGCAGGCGTCCGAGGCGATGCGCCGCATTCTCGCCGGCGAACCGGACCACACGACGCTCGGGGCGTTCTGGCTCGCCAACCGCTGGAAGCACAACAACGCGGAGGAACTCGCCGCCTACGCCGACGTGATGGCCGAAGGCGTCGAGTACGCCGAACCCGACGCCGACCCCGTCGACTGCGGCGCGAACTACGACGGCAAGGGCAAGACCGCCATCCTCGGCGTCGCCGCCGGCGTCGTCGCCGCCGCGGCCGGCACGCCCGTCGTCGTCCACTCCGGCGACCGCGTCCCGACGCAGAAACAGGACGCCTACAAGCACGTCCTCGACGAACTCGGCGTCCGCACGGAACTCGACCCCGAGGAGTCCGCCGACATGGTCGACGACACCGGCTTCGGCTTCTACTACCAGCCGCGATTTAACCCCGCCATCCACGCCCTCTGGGAGCGCCGCGACAACATGGGCGTCCGGACGTTCGTCAACACCATCGAGACCATCGCCAACCCCGCGAACGCCTCGGTCCACCTCGGGTCGTTCTATCACCTCGCGTTCGCCAAGAAGATGGTCGACACCTTCGAGGAAAGCGAGCACCACGACCTCGACCGCGTGCTCATGTTCCAGGGGATGGAGGGCTACGACGACATCCGCCCCGGCTACACGAAGGTCGCCGAGTGGACCGCCGGCGACGACGGCGAGGCCACCTTCGACGACTTCGACATCGAGACCGCCGAGTACGGCATGGACTTCGAGTACGACGACCTCGGCGTCGACGAGGACGACGTGGCCGGCGACTCCGCCGACATCACCGAAGCCGTGCTCGCCGGCGACCGCGAGGACCGCTTCGCCGACGCCGTCGCCCTCAACGCGGCGCTCCGCATCTACGCCCGCGAGGACGCCGAAACCATCGACGAGGGACTGGAGATGGCCCGCGACGCCATCGCCTCCGGCGACGCGGAAGCGGTGCTCGAAGACCTGCGCGCGTTCTGAACTCGCGGCCGACTCGAACGCTTTCTGTTCAACACGTCGGTCCCTCTTGTTCGACTGAACCGCCGTTCTCTATATGTCGAGGTCGCCGTCGGTCTCGTCGAACGGGTCGTCACCCTCGGCGTCGGCCTCGCCGTCGTCCAGCGGGAGCGCGATGCCGACGAGCGTCTCGCCGGCCGTGACGGTGGCCTCGCGGGCGATGGAGTAGACGATGCCCGCGCGCTCGGCTTCGACCTCCTGCAACACCTCGTAGGTGGTCGGGTCGTACACCCAGCCGAGGTGGTCGCCGGGGCGGACCTCGCGGGCGAGTTCGACGTCCTCGCGGGCGACGAACAGCCCCGAGGCGTCGGCTTTCACGCGGCCGAGGTGGTTGCGGTAGGTGCGGCCGTCCCACGGCTCGACCGCGCCCGAGAGGATGCCCATGTCGCGGCAGACGTTGAGGACGCCCTCGACGCCGGCGACGACGGCCGGCTCGACGAGCTGTTTGTTGTGGGCGAGTTCGGGCGTGATGGAGGGGATGCCCGCGTTCGTGGCCGCGACGCGGAGTTTGCCGTCGAAGCTCCGTTCGGTCCACTCGTCGTCGGCCTCGTCGCCCGCGGCCTCCGCGAGGAGGATGTCGACGCCGAACGCCCGCGCGAGGTCGCGGGAGGACTCGTCGCCCCGGAGGTAGACGGTGTGGGTGAGCATGTCCGGGCTCCCGGTGTGGAGGTCGACGATGGCGTCGGAATCGCTGATGTACTCCCAGAGCTTCGCGGCCATGCGCTGGTGGAGCGAGCCCTCGGCGTCGCCCGGCCAGACGCGGTTCATGTTGGAGTTGACGGAGTCGAGCACCTCGGGGGTGACGTAGGAGACGCGGTCGAACGTCAGCGGGTCGGCGACGGGGACGGCGACGACGCGCCCCGAGAGCTCCGCGCGTTCGAGGCGGCCGTGCAGTCGGCGGAGCACTTCGGTACCGTTGATTTCGCGCCCGTGTTGGGCGGCCTGCACGTAGAGCGTCGGGCCGTCGGTCCCGTCTGCTGGTTCGTAGGTGTGAACTGTCGTCTGTACCGGGACGCCGGAGGGGAGGCGGGTGAGCGTCACGGTCTCCGCGGTGTGCATATCCGACGCATCGCGGTGGGGTGTCTTGTAGTTAGGGGAGCGAGAAAGACAGACGGCGTGGGGCGGCCGTCAGTTCCGGTCGTCCGAGGTGTCGATGCCGAACGGGAGATACAGCGGGCACGTTCGCCGGAACCCGGTCACGAGCAGGACGACGCCGACGGCGGCGACGAACGCGACACCGAGCGCCGCGGGAACCGGCCCGAACCCGAGGCGGCACGGTTTTTACTCGGCCGCCCGACGGGGCGAGTATGAGCGACAACCCAACGGCCACGCTCCACACGAACAAGGGCGACATCACGGTCGAACTCTTCGAGGACAAGGTCCCGAACACGGTCGAGAACTTCGTCGGCCTCGCCACGGGCGAAAAGACGTGGGTCCATCCCGAGACCGACGAGACGATGGAGGGCGAGCCCCTCTACGAGGACATCCTCTTCCACCGCATCATCTCGGACTTCATGATTCAGGGCGGCGACCCGACCGGAACCGGTCGCGGCGGCCCCGGCTACACCTTCGACGACGAGTTCCACTCGGACCTCAGCCACGACGGCCCCGGCGTGCTCTCGATGGCGAACCGCGGCCCCAACACGAACGGCTCGCAGTTCTTCATCACGCTCGACGCCCAGCCCCACCTCGACGGCAAGCACGCCGTCTTCGGGAAGGTCACGGACGGCATGGACGTCGTCGAGGACATCGGCTCGGTCCCGACCGACCGCAACGACAAGCCGGTGTCCGACGTGGTCCTCGAATCGGTCGACGTCGAGCAGTAAGCGCCGCGAGCACCGAGACGCGACCGAGCGCGCCGGACGCTACCCGCTCGCGTTCGTCGCGGGGGCGACGGTCCGGCCGCCGGTCGACCCGTCGGCGCGGTCGAGCCACGCCGGTCGCGTGACCGTCGTCTCGCCGACCGCGTCGTACGCGAACCAGACCTCGACGCCGAGGCCGTCGCGGGTCTCGTAGGTGACGCGCATCGAGCGGACGAAGCCGCCTTCTTCGACGATCGCTTCGACCCGATAGTCGCGCGACCGCGGGAAGTCGGTGCCGCGGCCCCGAACTCGGTACAGCGCGGTCCCGCTTTCGGCGGTCGCGTCGGTCACGCTCTCTACGCGCGTCACGCTCGTCTCGTCGGTCGAGAGGTACCACTCGACGTAGCGGGCGGCGCGCGAGGCCTGCCGTCCCGGGCCGTCGCGCACGTCGGGGTCGAGGACGCGGGCGGCGACGCCGTCCGGCTCGGCGGGGCGGCGGGCGTAGCGCGTGGTCCCGTCGGCGTACGCGTCCTCCGAGGCGGTCGGGCGCGGGAACGCCCTGAGTTGTCCGGCGCGCTCGACCTCGGAGGCGTAGACGTTCGGGGCCTCGACGCGGACGACCTCCACCTCGCGGCCCGTCTCGTCGCCGGCGATTGACTCGCGGTATCGGAGGGTCCACCGGTACGACCGGTTCGCCGCGGCCCGGCGGTGGGCGGCCGCGAGGCGCGTCGCGTTCTCGACGCCCGCGGTTGTCACGCCGGGGGCGACCGTCCGCGGTTCGGGTGTCGGCGTCGGGTCGGGAGTCGTCGTCGCGGCCGGCGTCGGAACCGGCGGCTGTTGTCCACCGAGCGCCGGCCCGAACTCCAGCACGCCGCCCGGACCGGCGGTCACGACGACCGCCGCGAGGAGGAGCGCGACGAAGAGAAGCGGGACGACCGGGAGCGACGAGAGCGAGCGAGAAAGCGGAGCGACGACTGCGCCGCCCGCATCGTCCGCACCCCTCGCACCGACGCCGCCGTCATCGCCCGGCAGGTCGGCGAGGCGGACGCCGAAGTGGTCGGCGACGAGGTCGTCGCCGCGGCCCTCGGGGACACCGTACCGGACGAGGTCGTAGAGGTCGTCGACAGAGATAATCCGGGCGGCGTCGGGGGCCGCGCGCCGGGTCCGTTCCGGGTCGCCGAGCGCGACGACGACTGTCGCGTCGGCCGGAACCGACGGCGACAGGCGGAACCGCGAGCGCGAGACCACCGCGAGTCGCTCGGTTCGGTCGCCTCTGCGGGCGACGACGAGGCGGTCTTCGACGGTCGTCTCCCACCCGCGGGCGGCCCAGAGGTCGGCGAGGAATCGGCGGCGGTCGCTGGGGCCGACGGCGCGAATCAGGTCGCCGAACCGCGAGCGACGGGACTGCCGCATCGCTCGGAATTAGGGCTCGACGGCGAAAGAATCTCCGGGCGGTCGCTGAGGGGCGGCCCGTTCCGACTCGCACTGACCCGGTCCCACCCGGTCAGCGGTCCGCCGAGTCCTCGTACTCCGACAGCCGGGCCGACACCTGTTCGTCCATCGTCGTCAATACGGCGTCGAGGTCGCGGCCGCCGAACAGCTCGGACAGCCCCTCGGAGACGATGGTCCTGACGGTCGTGAAGGGGCCGACGCGAGCGCCGCGGGTGGCCGGCGTGTCGACGGTCTCGGCCAGTTGGTCGAACGCGACCGCGAAGCCGGGGTGCTCGTCGAACCAGCCGTCGTCGCGGAGGAGGTCCCGCGTCCGGCGGTGGACCGGGAAGTACCCCGTCCGGCGGTGCCAGCGACGCTGTTGTTCGGGCCGGGTGAGCCACGCGATGAACTCGCCCGCGGCGGCCCGTCTCCGGGATTCGACGCCGTCTGCGACCCACAGCGACGCGCCGCCGACGACAACGCCCTCCCGCGACGACCCGGGGGCGGGGAACCGGCCGACTTCGGCGGTGAACCCGCGCTCTGCGGCCCCTCGAACGACCGACGCGGCGCTCGAACTGGAGTCCACGAGCATCGCGGCGCGGCCGTCGAGGAACGCCTCGCGGGCGTCTCGGCGGGCCTCGACGCCGGGGTTGTACAGCAGGTCGTTGCGTTCGAGGTCGCGCCACCACTCGAACACGCGCGTCCCGACCGGGCCGTCGAGGTTCGAGGTGCGGGCGGTGCCGCTCCGCCCGTTGTCGGCGTCGAAGAGACACTCGCCGGCGGCGGCGAACCACTGCTCGACGAACCAGCTGTAGTTCGCCCACGTCGCGCCGTAGTCGACCGCGCCGCTCGTCTGCAGCGTCGCCGCGGCGGAGGTGACCGCGTCGAACGTCGCCGGCGGGTCGTCGGGGTCGAGGCCGGCCCGCTCGAACGCGTCGGCGTTGTAGTACAACACGGGGTTCGAGGCGTTGAACGGCATCGACCAGAGCGCGCCGTCGTGGCGGTAGTAGTTGGCGATTTCGGGGACGAGTTCGCCCGCGGACGCCCCGTCGGGGAGCACCGACTCGACGGGGATGAACGCCCCGCTGTCGAGGGCGCGCTGGGTGCCGACCTCGTACAGTTGCGCGATGGTCGGCGGCGTCCCCGACCGGGCCGCGGCGAGCGTCGCGTCGAACGTGCCGCGGTAGCTCCCCTTCGACGCGGTGTCGACGCGGACGCCGTCGTGTTCGGCGTTGAACTCGTCGACGAGCGACTCCAGGACCTCGGCCTTGTCGCCGGACATGCCGTGCCAGAACTGGACGACGGTCTGTCCCGACTCGGTCGCCTCGGCGTGGAGGCGGTAGTCGTCGATGGAGTCTTGGAGGTGGTCGGCCTGGTCGGAAAGCGCGCCTATCTTCGTCACCGCCTCGGAGAGCGACACGGTCTGTCGGCGGGCCGACCCGGCGGCGTCGACCGCGAGCGCCGCGGTCTCGTCGCTTATCTCGCCGACGCCGTCGGCCTGGCTCACGACCTCTTGGGAGGTCGCCGCCTGCGAGTCCGTGGCGTCGGAAATCTCGTGGAGGCTCCCGTTCGTCTCTTCGAGGTCGGAGACGACGCCGTCGAGCGCCGACAGCGCGTCCTGAATCGTCTCGCTTCCCTCGTCGAGGCGCTGGCTCGTGTCGGTGATGTCGTCGACCGTCGCGGCCGACCGACTGCGAACCGTCTCGATGGTCGATTCGATGTCGGCGGTCGCGGCCTGCGTCTCCTCGGCGAGCGCCTTCACCTCGTCGGCAACGACGGCGAAACCCGCGCCCGCGTCGCCGGCGCGGGCGGCCTCGATGGAGGCGTTGAGCGCGAGGATGTTCGTCTGCTCCGCGATGTCGGAAATCTTGGTCGCGATGCCGGTGATGTCGTCGATGTGGTCGTCGAGTTCCTCGACGCGCTCGACGGTCGCGTCGGTCCGCTCGCCGATGGCGGTCAACTCGTCGATGGCGGTCTCGGCGGCGCGTTTGCCGCGGTCGCCGCGCGAGACGGCCTCGTCGGTCGCGTGCCTGATTTCGTCGGCGGAGGCGGCGACCTCCTCGATGGTCGCCGAGAGGTTCCGCATCTCGTCTGCGACCTCCTCGACGCTCTCGCTTTGCCGGCGCGCGCCCGCCGCGATGTCGTCGACGGAGTCCGCGACTGACCGGCTCTCCTCGCGGCTCTCCTCGGCGGCGTCGGCCACGATTCGGGTCGACGCCGAGACCTGGTCGGCGAAGGCGTCGACGTCCCGCATGGCGGCCTGCCACTCCTCGAACAGCTCGTTGAGGAGGCGGGCGTGGCGCGCGAGCGCCGGGTCGTCGGGCACGTCGACCCGGACCGTCAGGTCGCCGTCGATACAGCGTTCGATAGCCGCGGAGAAGTCGTCGAGGTCGTCGAGCGCGGCGTCGTTCGAGCCCGCCGACGCGGTGGCATCGCCATCGGTGGAGCGAGGCTCCCCGGCCCCAGACCCGACGGCGACCGTGGGGGGTCCCCCGCCGTCGCTCCGCGCGTCGTCGCGCGCCGGCGCGTCTGCGGCGTCCGATTCGGATTCGTCGTCGGTCGCGCGCGAACCGAGCGCGGCCCGGACGGTTGCGCGAACCGACGACGCTCGTCTCCGGAGGTGGCTGTCGTCGTCCATTGGTCCGGAATGTCTCTGGTCGGTGATAAGACCACGCCTTCGGGTATCAAATATGAGAACGTATTCGTGACTGGCGGTGAATCAGTCGACTGCCCGTTCGACGGCAGCGTTCCACTGAGTCCGGATTCGTCCGAGAGAATACGGTACGTGTACTCGCCGGTTCTTGGGAGCGGGCGCGGAGCGGTCGCTTCGACGGACGTGACAGAAGTTCGAATCGTGGCGCGGGTCCGGCCCGCGGCGTCGCCGCGCGACCGACAGCGCAAAGACCACCGCGCGGCAAGGGCCGACGATGAGCGAGGAGTCCGACCGTCCGAAGCCGAGCGACTTCGGAACCGACGAGAACGCCCCGCCGGTCGACGAAAAGCCCTACAAGATAATCTTCGAGGCGAACAAGTGCTTCGGGGCCGGCCGGTGCGCGGAGGTCGCGGACAACTGGGAGATGGACCTCGAAACCGGCCTCGCCCGCGCCAAATCCTACTTCATCGGCGAGGACGAACTCGACGAGAACGTCGACGCGGCGGAGGTCTGCCCGGCGAAGAAGGGCCGCGGCGTCATCCACGTCATCGACCGCCGGACCGACGAGGAGCTCTCGCCGAACCCACACGGCGACGGGACGCTCTCCGTCGACTGGTAAAGCGAAAGCACTTTTCTCCCCCTCGAAGAACGGGAGAGTGCGCGGGGGTGGCTGAGCCAGGCCAAAAGCGGCGGACTTAAGATCCGCTCCCGTAGGGGTTCGCGAGTTCGAATCTCGTCCCCCGCATCGATTCTCTGAACGTAGTGAAGGGAGCGATGCGGCCAGAGAGATTTGAGCTAGGGAGCGTCGCGAACGGAGTGAGCGGAGCGAGTGGAGTTCGAATCTCGTCCCCCGCATGTTCGTCGCCGAGCGGCGCGTCCTCCGTTTCACCGCCGTGGACCGGTCCGCCGCGGCGGGCGGCGACCACGTTATCTCGGTTCCCCGCCAAGTGATACGAATGGTTTCGACGCGCAGACACCGCTACTCGGAGGGACAGGGGTTCGGAAACCCGTACGACGGGTTCGACCTCGACCCGCCGACGTACCGGGTGAACGGGCGGCTCGTCGACCCGGCGGACGACCACGCCCTCGCCGAACTCGTCGACGAGGCGGGAATCGACCCCGAGGCGGTCGACCCGGCGGCGCTCGTCGAGGTCGGACTGGCCTACGTCGCCGTCGAGGAGTACGAGCAGGCCGTCGACAGCTTCGGACGCGCAATCACCTACGCCGACGAGGACTCGCCGACCGCGTGCGAGGCGTGGGTGAACAGGGGGGTCGCCCACGCGCAGCTCGGGGAGTACGACGAGGCGGTCGGCGCGTACCGCGAGGCGCTCCGCATCGACGGCGACGGCGAGTACGCCGCGGTCGCCGAGACGAACCTCGCGTACGCGCTGTGGGAGCTCGGCGACTCGTCGGCCCCGCTCGACCGCGCCGACCGCGCCGTCGAACTCGACCCGCGACTCCCGCAGGCGTGGTACAACCGCGGCTTCTTCCTCGCCGAGCGCGGCCTCCACGAGGAGGCCGTCCGCTGTTTCGACGCCGCCATCGCCCTCGGGATGCGCGACGCCTCGGTGCGCGGCGAGCGCGAGCGGTCCGCGGCGTTCCTCGAAGCCGACGCCGTCGAGAGCGAGACCGAAGCGCGGGAAAGCGCCGCTCCGGAACGGGCCCGCGTCGGTGACGAACCCGAGACGCGCGAGGTCACCGCCGACGCGACCGGCCCGGAGGTGAGAGAGCGAGGCGAGTAGGACCGCACCCACAACTATTTTGACAGTTCGAATAATGAGATGTAATTAGACCGTGACACCCGGACACCTCATCACGCGATTCGACGCCGCGCTCCTCGGCATGGCCGTCTGTCTCCTCGTCGGAGCCGTCGTCGGCGTCGTGTCCGCCCTCCCGACGCCGCTGGCCGCGGGCGGCGGCGCGACCGGTGCCGCCGCTCTCGCGCTCGGCGTCACCGCGAGCGAACTGTAGCCGAGCGTCAGCATCGCCGTCGGACGCGAGCGACGCCGTGACGGCCTCGCCACCGACGGCTCGGTCGGTCACGATTCGGGTTCTGGAACGCGCACTGGGCGGACGTCACTCGATTCGGATTCCATTCGGGCGCGCGAGAACGCGAGCCGGCGGCTCTCGGACGTGAGTTTCGTGAGAAAGGGATAGGCAGCCGCACGGGATCGGCCCGCGCGGCGAATGCCGCCCTAGATTGGTCCCCGCTGACGCTTCGGCCCTCCAAAGCGAAGCGTCACCTGAACGGAGTGCGGCGAGATACTTAAACGTGCCGCCATTCGCCCAAAACCGCCGCAGGCGGGCGATTCGAGGGCGCTCGCGACGCAACGGGCTTTTCTCCCGTCGGCACCTTCGTCCGTGCATGAGCGAAGACGACATCCCCGGTCGAGTCCGCCGCGCGTTCGGCGACCACGGGTCGTTCGAACCGGTTGACGACCGAACCTTCGAGTCCGTGACGACGCCGTTCGACGGCACCGTCGGCGTCGCGGCGCGGGACGGCGGCCGCGTCGAGTTCGACGTGGAGGTGCGCGTCCCGATGCTCTCGGCGGTCGCCGACGACGTGGCCCCCGTGGTCGAAGACGGCTGGTACGAGACGTTCGAACTCCGCCTCGAAGACGTGGGCGGCGTCGTCGCCGGCGACCACGACCTCGACCCCGACGTGACGCGCGCGGGCGATGAGGCGGTCGTCCGGGCGAGTTTCGCCGATATCAACGAGCGCCGCGGCGTCGACGACGCCGGCGCGGTCATCGACTACGTCGAGGGCACGTTCGTCGAGGGCATCATCCCCGGTTACGACTACGGCGAGCCGGTGACGAGTCTCATCCAGAACGCGAGAGACGCCGCCGGCGCGGGCTTCTGAAAAACGAGCGTATTCGGTTCGAGCGCGGCTCGGGTGGCTCCGCGGGGCTGGCCCCGTTGTCCGTGCTCAGTCCATCGCGATGTACGTCTGGGTGTCTTCGATGCCCGACACCGACTGGATGCCGCCGGCGATGTCCTTTACGTCCGCGGGCGAGTCCACCTCGACTTTGACGATGAAGTCCACGTCGCCGGCGACGATGTGGGCGCTGACGATGCCGTCGGAGACGGCCAAGAGGTCCTCTTTCAGTTGGTCGATGCCGCCGGAGACGGGCGCGGCCTTGACCATAATGTAGGCGTAGACCATCGTCACGCACCCCCCGCCGCGGTGGCGACTTCGTCGCCGACGAGCAGCTGTCGCACGTCGTCGAGCACGTCGAAGTCCGCGAGGACGGCCACGCGGTCGCCGGTCTCAAGCGAGTCGTCCGAAAGCGGGATGCCCATCGGCCCGTCTCTCTTCCCGAACGCGAGGATGCGGGCGTTCGCCGGGAGCGCCACCTCCTCGATGCTGTACCCGTTCATCGGCGACTCCTCGGTCACCGTCACGAGGATGACCTGCAGGTGTTGCGCGATGTCGGCGATGGCCCGGATGGAGCCGCCGAGCAGCGCGTTCTTCGCGCCGATAGCGCCGAGTCGCTCGGGGTAGACGATTACGTCGACCTCCTTGGCGTACTTCTGGTACACCTCCTCGCGGTAGTCCTCGTCGACCCGGAGCACCGTCCGACAGCCGAAGTGCTTGCCGATCATGCACGCCGCGAAGTTCACGTTGAGGTCGGCGGTGAGCGCGCCGAGGGCGTCGGCCGCCTCGATACCGGCGTCGACGAGCACCTCCTCGCGAGAGCCGTCGCCTTCGACCACCTCGAACTCTGCCTCGCGGGCCCGCTTGACCCGGTCGCGGTCCAACTCCACCAGGACGATGTCGTGGCCCTCCTCGCGGAGGACGCGAGCGGTGCGCAGCCCAACCCGTCCAGCACCAATGATAACGAACCGCATGATAGAGAGGTATGTCGGCGGAGGCAAATAACCTTCCCCCGGTTCGGCCGAGCGGGGCACGGTCGGTCGAAGCAAGGCTTTTGACGACCGTGGTAGAATATCTCACGCATGGTTCACGCGTTCATCATGGTGAAGACCGGAGCCGGCGAGTCGGAACAGCTGCTCGGTCCCATCCGCGACTTCGAGACGGTGACCGAGGCCCACATCGTCGCGGGCGCGTACGACATCATCGCCGAGGTCGACACCGACGCGGTCTACGAGGTGCTGAAGACGGCGTCCAGCCACGTGCAGGGGTTACAGGGCGTCGCCGACACGAAGACGTACATCTCCTTGGACGACTGAGGGGGCGGGCGCGACTCAGCGCTCGATGTCGAACGGCCCGTTGCGCTCGACGAACGCGACGTGTTCCTCGCGCTGGCGGGCGAGTTCCGTCGGCAGCTCCTCGTAAACGTTGTCGAACAGCTCGTCGGTCCCCGGTTCGGGCGTCGCCTCGGCGCGCTCGACGGCCTCGCGCAGTTCCTCGTCGGCGTCGTCGCGCATGGTCTCGACGGCCGCGTCGTCGACGACGCCGCCCTCGCGGCAGAACGACTCGAAGCGGTCGAGGGGGTCGCGCGTCCGCCACTCGGGGAGGTCCGGCTCGTCGTCGCGGTAGCGCGAAGGGTCGTCGGCGGTCGTGTGCGGGCCCTGCCGGTATGTGAGGCTCTCGATGAGAACCGGCTCCCCGGCGCGGGCCTTCTCGAAGCCGCGCTCGACGGCCTCCCTGACCGCCAGCGGGTCGTTGCCGTCGACCTGCATCCCGTCGATACCGTAGGCGTCGGCCTTGGCCGCGATGGACTCGCTGGCGGTCTGGCGCTCGCGGGGGAGCGAAATCGCCCAGCCGTTGTTCTCACAGAAGAAGACGACCGGCGCGTCGAAGACGCCGGCGAAGTTCAGCCCCTCGTGGAAGTCGCCCTCGGAGGTCGCGCCGTCGCCGAAACAGACCAGCGCCGCGTGGTCGTCGCCGCGGTAGTTCGCGGCCATGCCGACGCCCGCGGCGTGGGGAATCTGGCTCCCGATGGGGACCGCCTGCGGGAACACCGGCACGTCGTGGTCGGAGTTGTATTCAGCGTGGCCGCGGCGAAAGAGGAAGATGTCGCTCGGCGGGACGCCGCGGGCGAGCTGGAGGGCGTTGGACCGATACGTCGGCAGTAACACGTCGTCGTCGCGCATGGCGTGTGCGGCCCCGATTTGGGAGGCCTCCTGCCCGCGAAACGGCGGGTAGCCGCTCATCCACCCGCGCCGCTGGAGGGCGAGTGCGCGCTCGTCGAACCGGCGCGCTCGAATCATGTCGCGGAGGGCGGCGCGGGCGTCGTCCGCGGTGAACCCCGTGTCGTCCAGCCCGCGCTCTGCGATGAGTCGGTGCATGGCGGTGAGTCACGGTCCTTCGTGATAAACGTCACCCGTCTGCGGGGCGGTCGGGGGCGGTCGGAGGCGCTCCGAGTCGGGGGGTCCGACCGACGGCGACGCCGGACGAGCGGGTCGCCGAGAGCGACAGGCCAAAGACCACCGCCTCCCTAGGTCGGCTATGGTCTCGGTGGTCAACCTCGTGCTCATGGGCGCGCTCATCGTCCTCCACACCCTCATCGCGGCGGTCATGACCCGGTTTTTCCGCCTGCGGCTGAACACGCGGTGGGGGTCCGTCCTGTACGCCCTGTTTCTCATCCCGCTCGTGCTGTTCGTCTCGACGCTGGTGTTCTCCGGGGTCTTCGGCATCGGCGTCGACCTCGGCAGTCCGACGGCGGCGCTCGGCGTGATGATAGGGATGCCGCTCGCGCTCGGCTTCACCATCGACACGCTCTACGTTCCGCCGCCGGAGGAGTACGAGAACCTCCCGAACTCGCGGTGAGCCGCGAGCGGTCGGGAGTTACTGTTACTGTTCCGCGAGAATCTCTTCGAGCGCCGCCTCGACCGCTTCGAGCACGTCCTCGGGCGACTGCGTCGCGTCGACGCGGACGAACCGCTCCGGCTCGGCATCGATGAGTCGCTCGTAGTTGGCGCGCACGTCCGCGAGGTACGCCGCCTGTTCGAACTTGTTCGTCGCGCCGCTCCGCGCGGCGGCCGTCTCGGGGTCCACGTCGAGGTAGATGGTCTTGTCCGGGGGGCGGGTGAAGGCCGCGTGGATGCCCATGATGTACTCCATCGGGCGGCGGAGGTCGCTGTCGCTGAGCGCGGCCGCCTGATAGGCGTACCGCGAATCGGAGTAGCGGTCGGAGACGACGAGGTTCCCGTCGGCGAGGGCCGGCCGGACGACCCGCGAGAGGTGGTCGGCGTGGTCGGCGGTAAAGAGGAACAGCGTGGCCAGCGGGTCGGCGTCGTCGTCGTCGATGGCGCGGTTGACAGCCTCTCCGTACCACGAGTCCGACGTGGGCTCGCGCGTGAAGACGGCGTCGGGGTACGCGTCGTGGAGCGCCTCCCAGACGGTCGTCTTCCCGCTCCCGTCGAGCCCTTCGAGCGTGACGAGCATACCCTACCAACTCGGCGCTCCCGAAAAAGCGCGCCGAAGCGCGCCGCCGCAACGATAATGTCAACGCGGACCGATATACGCCGTAGTGGCACCCACCTGCGAGCGGTGGGACGACCTCCGACCGAGGGACAAACAGTACAGCGTCGTCCGCTTCGACGAGCGGGCGTCCCCGACCGACCCGGCGTTCGCGACGAAGCAGTCGGAGGTCGACCACCCGAACGACGCGCCCGACGAGTGCCCCGCGGCGGCCGAGGAGCTCGTCGTCTACGACCGAATCGGTCGGATGGTGAAACGCACGGACGGGTCGGTCGCGCCCTCGGTGCTGTTCTGAGCGCGGTCGCAGTCGCGGGCGGTGCGGATGCGGACCGCGGCCGAGCGCGAGAACGTCTTTCGCATCTGAGCGTTCGCCGGCGAAATCGACCTCATTCCCCCGTTAGCTTTACCCTCATTCCGCCGAATATTACGGCATGAAAGTCCTTGTTGTCGGCGGAAGCGGATTCATCGGGAGCCACCTCTGCCGCGAACTGCAGTCGCGGGGCCACAGCGTGACCGCGATGTCGCGGAGTCCGAACAGCGAGGACCTCCCCGACGGCGTCGAGAAGGCGATGGGGGACGTGACGGACTACGACTCCATCGCGGGCGCGTTCGAGGGGAAGGACGCGGTCGTCAACCTCGTCGCGCTCTCGCCGCTGTTCGAGCCGAGCGGCGGCAACCGGATGCACGACATCGTCCACTGGCAGGGGACCGAAAACGTCGTGAAGGCCGCCGAGGCCCACGACGTGCCCCGACTCGTCCAGATGAGCGCGCTCGGGGCCGACACCGACGGCGACACGGCCTACATCCGCTCGAAGGGGAAAGCCGAGGGGGCGGTCAAGTCGTCGGGCCTCGACTGGGTCATCTTCCGTCCCTCGGTCGTCTTCGGCGACGGCGGCGAGTTCGTCTCCTTCACGAAGCGGCTCAAGGGGATGTTCGCGCCCGGCGTCCCGCTGTACCCGCTTCCCGGCAACGGGAAGACGCGGTTCCAGCCCATCTGGGTCGGCGACCTCGTGCCGATGCTCGCCGACGCCGTCGAGGGCGACGAACACGTCGGCGAGACCTACCGCATCGGCGGGCCGGAAAAGCTCACGCTCCGCGAGATCACGGAGATGGTGTACGACGCCGAGAACAGGTCCATCACCATCGTCCCGCTCCCGATGGGTCTCGCGGGCGTCGGCCTGACCGTTCTGGGGGCGGTCCCCGGCTTCCCGATGGGGAAAGACCAGTACCGCTCGCTCCAGTTCGACAACACGACCGACCGGAACGACGTGGGCGTCTTCGGCGTCGACGTGTCGTCGATGAAGACGCTCGGCACGTATCTCGCCGAGCGAAACTGACGGCGCTCCAACCGTTTTCCGAAGTTAAGCGGTCGTGAACTGCGCCCCATTTCGCCGGTATGAGACGCTCTCCGGGGATAACGTCCGATTAACACCGGTTTCGAGTCGCCGTTTTTCGCCGATAATCTGATGCTGGAAATACACTTCCCCATCACAACGCTTATGTCCGCGTTCGTACTGCAATTCACGCAATGGCGAGGGGACTGAACCTATGAAGCTCGCAATGATCGGATTCGGGCAAGCCGGGGGAAAAGTAGTCGACAAGTTTGTCGAGTACGACCGGGAGCGCAACGCGGGAATCGTCCGCGCGGCGGTCGCGGTGAACTCCGCGAAGGCTGACTTGCTCGGACTGAAGAACATCCCGAAGGACCAGCGCGTCCTCATCGGCCAATCCCGCGTGAAGGGACACGGCGTCGGTGCGGACAACGAACTCGGTGCCGAAATCGCCGAGGAGGACATCGACGAGGTACAGGGTGCCATCGACAGCATCCCCGTCCACGAAGTCGACGCCTTCCTCGTCGTGTCCGGGCTCGGTGGCGGCACCGGCTCCGGCGGCGCGCCGGTCCTCGCGAAACACCTCAAGCGCATCTACACCGAGCCCGTCTACGGGATCGGTATCCTGCCGGGGTCCGACGAGGGCGGTATCTACACGCTCAACGCCGCGCGCTCCTTCCAGACGTTCGTCCGCGAGGTCGACAACCTCCTCGTGTTCGACAACGACGCCTGGCGGAAGACCGGCGAGTCGGTCCAGGGGGGATACGACGAGATCAACGCGGAAATCGTCAACCGATTCGGCGTGCTCTTCGGAGCCGGCGAGGTCCAGGACGGACAGGAAGTCGCGGAGTCCGTCGTCGACTCCTCGGAGATCATCAACACGCTGGCCGGCGGCGGCGTCTCGACCGTCGGCTACGCCTCCGAGGGCGTCGAACCGCGGAAGAACAAGGGCGGCGGCCTCCTGTCTCGGCTGACGGGCGGCGACGAGCCCGACGACAACCTCGACACGGCGCACACGACCAATCGAATCACGAGCCTCGTCCGCAAGGCCGCGCTCGGTCGACTCACGCTCCCGTGTGAGATCGAAGGCGCGGAGCGCGCACTGCTCGTTCTCGCTGGTCCGCCGGAGCATCTGAACCGGAAAGGCATAGAGCGCGGGCGGAAGTGGATCGAGGAGCAGACCGGTTCCATGGAAGTTCGCGGCGGCGACTACCCCATCCCGGGCGCGGAGAAGGTGGCGAGTGTCATCCTCCTGTCGGGCGTGACGAACGTCCCGCGCATCAAGGAACTGCAACAGGTCGCCATCGAAGCACAGGACAACATCGAAGAGATCCGCCAAGAGAGTGATTCGAATCTGGAGACCCTCATAAACGATGACGAGGACGAACTGGAGTCGCTTTTCTAAGCTGGCGCTCGCGCTCGTCGTACTCCTGTCGGCCTTCGCGGGGCAGGCAGGGGCGGTGAGCGTCGCGTCCGACGACGTCCCCGACGAGGCGCAGGTCGGTACGCAGGTGACCGCGTCGGTCACCCTCGAAGAGCTGTACCGGAGCCCGCAACTCGAATCGTGGACGCTCGCGGGCCAGACCGACCTGGAGGACGTGACGTGGACCGTCGCGTACTACGACCAGACGGGCGCGAGAGTCGACCAGCAGTCCTTCGACGGGCAGAACTTCAGCGGCGCGGAAATCGCCACTGCCGACGGGACGAGCGAGGTGGAGGTCACCGTGACGGGAATCGTTCCCGAGGTGGAGTCGTACAGCTACGACCCCGCACAGACGTTCACGATAATCTCGCTCGACCAGACCCGCGAGGGCGGCTCCAGTAACGATATCGACTCGTGGACGGTCCACCACTACACCGAGGAGAGCGCCGCCGCGCGCGACGAACTCGACAGCGCGCGGGACGCGATTCAGCGTGCGAGTGGGGCCAACACGCAGCAAGCCGAACAGACGTTCAACAACGCCGTCGAAGCGTACAACGGCGAGGAGTTCAACCTCGCGACGAACCTCGCCAACGAGGCCGAGACCAGCGCGAACCAGGCCCGGCAGTCGAGTCAGACGACCCAACTGCTCATCTACGCGGCGGGCGGCCTGCTCGTCGTCGCGCTCATCGTCGGTGGGTTCCTCTACTGGCGGTCCCAGCAGTCGACCTACGACAAACTGGGCTGATTTCCCGTGCGAGTCGTCGTTCCCTTCGGGGGACGCGAGCCGAAGACCCGACTCGCCCCGTTTTTCGACGCCGACGAGCGGCGCGACTTTGCGGTCTCGATGCTCCGCGACGTGCTCGACGCGGTCCGCGCGGCCGGCGGCGACCCCGCGGTCGTCGCGGACGCGCCCGTCTCGGTCGAGGCACCCGTCGCCGTGGACGACCGGCCGCTCACGGAGGTCGTCGGCGACGAACTCGACGGATTCGACGGCGACCCCGTCGCGGTCGTCATGGCCGACCTCGCGCTCGCGACGCCCGCGGCGCTCGCGCGACTGTTCGAGACCGACGCCGACGTGGTCGCCGCGCCCGGCCTCGGCGGGGGAACGAACGCGCTCGTCGTCCGGCATCCCGAGTTCTCCGTCGACTACCACGGCGCGTCCATCCTCGACCACCGGCGAATCGCCCGCGACGCCGGCTGTTCGTTCGCCGAGGTGGATTCGATGCGACTCGCCGTCGACGTGGACGAGCCGAGCGACCTCGTCGAGGTGCTCGTCCACGGCGAGGGCCGCGCCCGCGAGTGGCTGGTCGACGCCGGCGTCAGACTCGAACGCGGGACCGGTCGGGTCGAGGCCGTCCGCGAGCGCCGATAGGGCCTTAACGGTACGCGGTGAACGTTAAGGGGCGCGGTCGTCCGTCTGCCCGGCGGGAACTGAGGCGACGTGTGCCGCGCGTTCCGCGTCGCGAAGACGGCGCGGGGGGGCGAAGTGGAGTGGAGTCCGAACGTCGCGGCGACGACGCGAGTCTCGGTCGAAACCAACACGGGGCGAGCGTCTGACGCCGCTTCGGACGGGCCGGTGACGTGTCTGGCACCAACTATCCGGCCCCGAAGCTCCGACTTCCGTTCTTCGGTCTCGACGCCGCCGTATCGGCCGGGAGTGACACGCTTTTAGTGATTCGTCACGCACCGGGAGACATGTTCCCGGGTGCCGACGAGTACGGAGTCGACCTGACTATCGACGACGCCGAGGTGGACCGACTGCTCGCCGTCACCCCCGCCGACGCCGACGCGCCGGCGTCGCTTTCGTTCTCGCGGAACGTCTTCGTCCCGCTGACGACCGCCTGCCGGTACACCTGCACCTACTGCACCTACTACGACGTGCCCGGCGAGGCGACGCTCATGTCGCTCGACGAGGTCCGTGAGGTGGTCCGAACGGGCGCGGACGCCGGCTGCACGGAGGCGCTGTTTACCTTCGGCGACGCCCCCGACGAGCGCTACACGGCGATTCACCGCCAGCTCGACGAGTGGGGCTACGACGACATCCTCGACTACCTCGCGGCGGCCTGCGAGGTCGCGCTCGACGAGGGCCTCCTGCCGCACTCGAACCCCGGCGACCTGACCCGCGAGGCGTTCGCCGACCTCGCGCCCCTGAACGCCAGCATGGGCGTGATGCTGGAGACGACCGCCGACGTGGCCGCCCACTCGGGGAACCGCCGGAAGACGCCGGGCCAGCGGCTCAACACCATCCGCGCCGCGGGCGAGGTGGGCGTCCCCTTCACGACGGGCATCCTCGTCGGTATCGGCGAGACGTGGCGCGACCGCGCGGAGAGCCTGCTGGCCATCCGCGCGCTCCACGAGCGCTACGGCCACATACAGGAGGTCATCGTCCAGAACGTCGTCCCCAACGAGCGGTCGGACTACGAGCGCCCGTCGCTCGACGCGATGCGCCGGGTCGTTTCGATGGCGCGGGTCGCGCTCCCCGAGGAGGTGTCGGTACAGGTGCCGCCGAACCTCTCGGCGGCGGCCGACCTCGTGGCCTGCGGCGTCGACGACCTCGGCGGCGTCTCGCCGGTCACGGACGACTACGTCAACCCCGACTACGAGTGGCCCGCGCTGCGGGAGCTCGCCGACATCGCCGACGAGGCGGGCGTGCCGCTCCGCGAGCGACTGCCGGTCTACGAGCGGTTCCTGCCGGACGGGGCGCTCGGACCGGCCGGCGAAACCGGGGACCCGCCCGCGACCGCGCCGGACCGCGAGTGGCTCCGCGACCCGATTACCGAGCGTCTCGACGCCGACGACGTTCACGGGCGGCGGTTCCGAAACGTCGCCCGGGGCGACGGGCCGCTGTCGATTCCGCGGTGAGAGCGGCGCGGCCGTCGGTCGGCGGTCTGGCGTCGCGTGCTACCGACGACGAACGAGAACTGAGTAGAGCGCGACGACCGTGGCGGTCACGGCGGGCGCGCGCCCCGAGAGCTGTGGCACGCGCTTTCTGACGAGCGTGTAGGCGACGCCGACGGCGAGGCTGGCGAGGAGAATCCCACGCGGGCCGTCGCCGAGCGTCAGGAACCCCGGCACCGACAGCGCCGCGGCGAGCGCGAGGTCGCCGGGAGAGCCGTCGTAGGCGGCGAGACGCCGGGGTTCGACCCAGCCGCCGAGACTGCGGACGTAGACGCCGCGGTCGGTTCGAGCCTCCCACGGGCGGGCCTCGCTGCTGCCGCCGAGGTAGTCGGCCGCGCAGTGGAGCGCCGCCGCGACGAATCCGGTCGCCGCGGCCGCGGCCAGCGGGTCGCCCGTGACGACCGCAACCGCGCCCGCTCCGACTGAGCCGACGACGAACGCCTCGACCTGATGGATCGTCTTGCGGTGGACGCCGACGACCATGTCGAGGTCGGGGAAGACGCCGCCGACGAGTGCCGCCGCGACGACGAGCGGTGCGGCGGCGGGGGCGACGAAAACGACGGCGGCGGCGAGCGCGAGGCTCATCGCCACGTGCGTCGGGGCCATCACGGGGCGACCGCCCCCGGACGAAGTCGTCGAAGTGTCATCGCTTCGCCTACTCGGCGACCGAGACGTATGAGTTTCGTGGTCGAGTCGAACACCCGCGAATCGGGTCACAGCGCCCCGCTCGATGGACTCAGATGCCGAACCACTCGGGCATCCGCTTTCTGAAGCCGGTGTAGAACAGCGCGACGGCGACGCCGACCGCGACGGCGACGCGGATGCCGCCGGGGAAGGCGAGAAACCCGGGGACCGAAAACAGGAGCGTCAGCGCGAGGTCCTCGGGCGCGCCGTCGTAGCGGACGAGATAGCGGGGCCGGAGCCAGCGCTTCGCGGGGTGGACGTACACCGCGCGGTCGGAGGTGCGGTCCCACGGCCGGAGTTCGCCGCCCGCGCCGAGCCAGTCGGACGCGGAGTGGAGCGCCGCCGACAGGAAGAAGAAGGCGGCCGCGACGGTGAGCGACGAGGGGGACGTGATGGCGACGGCTCCGGACACCGCGGCGGCGACGCTGTAGTAGACGGGGAAGTGCAGGGTCTTGCGGTGGACGCCGACGAAGAGGTCCACGTCGGGGAAGACGCCGCCGGCGAGCGCGCCGACGGCCGCCGCGGTGGCGAGTTCGGGCGCGACCCAGACCAGCGGCGCGGCGAGGGTCAGCCCCACGGCCGCGTGGGTGGTCACCATCATCTCAGTCGTCGGCGGTCGCCGGGCCGCGGCGACCGTCGAGGAGCGGCGTCCCGTCGGCGCGGGGGCCGAGCGTCGGGCCGTGCGGGCCGTCGTCGATGTCGATTGGGCGGCGAGTCCGGTAATCGGTCGAGCGCTCGACCGGCCGGCGACCGATGGCGGTTATCATGTCGACGTAGTCGTCGAACGAGCGGAACTCGCCGAAGCCGCCGCCGGCGCGCTTCGTTATCTCCTCGGAGAGAATCGACCCCATCAGGTCGTCCGCGCCGCAGTTGAGGAGCTTCAGCGCCTTCGCGTTCCCGAACTTCACCCACGACGACTGGATGTGGTCGACGTTGTCGAGATACAGCCGCGCGACGGCGACCATCAGTTCGTCCTCGTCGTCGGACGCGCCGCCGGTCACGAGGCCGCGGTCGTACAGCGGCGTGTTCTGGTGGATGAACGACAGCGGGACGAACTCGGTGATGCCGCCGTAGCGGTCCTGCAGGTCCCGAATCACGTCGAGATGGAGCACCCGGTGTTTCTCGGTCTCGACGTGGCCGTACATGATGGTCGCCGTCACGTCGAGGCCGGCCTCCATCGCGCCCTCCATCCCGGCGACCCACTCGTCGGTGCCGATTTTGCCGGGGCAGATGACCTCGCGCACCTCGGGGACGAGAATCTCCGCGGCGGTGCCGGGCGCGCTGGCGAGGCCCGCGTCGGCGAGGCGGCGATAGACTTCCTCGTAGCTCCAGTCGGTGCCGCGCTTGGCGTGGTGGGCCTCCTCGGGGGTCATCGAGTGGACGTGCGCGCCGTCGGCCGACATGGCGGAAAGCTGTTCGGCGTAGCTCGCGGGGTCGGTGTCGTACGCCTCGGGCGGCTTGTAGTTCACCTCGGCGGCGGGGTTGTCGTGGGCTTCGAGAATCTCGCGGTGTTCCTCGTCGAGCACGAGCGCGGGGTGGAGGCCGGAGACGGACGTGACCTCGTAGACGCCCATCTCGACCGCGTCGGCGACGATGTCGCGGGACTCGGCGGGCGTCTTCGTGAAGCCGCCGTGGTCGGCGTCGGAGTCGGACTCGAACAGGTGGGCGGTGTTCTTGAAGTTACAGAACAGACAGCCGGTGTTGCAGGCCGTCGTCACGTTGTTGTTGAGGTTGGCGACGAACGTCACGTCGTCGCCGACCATCTCGGCGCGCCGCCGGTCGGCGGCTTCGAGCACGAGTTCCTTGCGCGCGGCGTCGATTCCCTCGCGGTCGGTCCCCGTCGTGATGAGTTCGACGCCGTCGTCGACCGTGAGGCGCTCGCCCGCTCGCGCCTTCGCCAAGGCGTTCTCGAACGACTGGTCTGTCTCCGGGACGTGGTCGAACCCGAAGTCGTGGGCGGCACCGGTCATGCTCGTTTGCAACGCGCCACGGTCCTAAAAACGGGGCGGTACCGGAACACCGACCGCGGGACGCCGCGGCGGAGAAAGCATTAGACCCCCGGTCGTGTTGTGTCCGGTATGGAACACACCCCGTCTTCGGAAACCGAGTCCGCTCTCCGCGACGACCGCGAGAGCCTGCTGTTTTCGGCGCTCGTCGGCGCGGTCGCCAGCATCGTCCTCTCGCCGCTTCCGGGGTCGACCGTCCTCGGCGGCGCAATCTCCGGCTACCTGACCGGAAGCGACCGCGAACTCGGCGTGAAATCCGGCGCGGTCTCCGGGCTGTTCGTGAGTCTCGTCGGCGTGGTTCTCGGCGTCGTCGTCCTCGGCTTCTTCGGCATCTTCGCCATCGGCGTCACCCCGTTCGAGTTGGGATTCGGCCTCGGCATCCTCGGCATCGTCATCGTCGCGCTGTTCGGCCTCGCACTGCTCCTCGTCTACACCGTCGGCCTCGGCGCGCTCGGCGGCTACCTCGGCGCGTACCTCCACGAGGAGTTCGCCTGAGTCCGCTCCGCCCCGATTCGGCGCTCAGGGCTCGGATTCCACGCCGGTGAACCCGAAGCGAGCGCCGCCCGCGTCGCTCTCTCCGACCGAGACCGTCCAGCCGTGCGCGTCGGCGACGTTCGAGACGATTGTGAGTCCGAAGCCGATTCCGGCGGTGCCGGTCGAAAAGCCGGTGTCGAAGATGCGCGAGCGGAGTTCGGGCGGGACGCCCGCACCGTCGTCTTCGACGTAGAAGCCGTCGTCGAGCGCGCCGACGGTGACGGTGAGGCGGGTCTCGGCGTCGTCGCCGCCGTCGGTAGAGTCGGACCCCGGTCGCTCCGGGGAGCCGTGTTCCACGGGGTCACCAGACGCAGTCTGGTTGCCCGTCGAACCGTGTTCGACTGCGTTCCGCATCAGGTTCTCGAACAGTTGGTGGAGCCGACCCGCGTCGGCGACGACGGTCCGGTCGGTCGCCACGACGAGCGCCGCGTCCCCGGTCTCGACGTGCTCCCAGCACCGCGCTGCGGTCTCCGCGAGGGGCACCGGCGTCGTGGCGAACGCGTCGGTGCCCTGCCGCGCGAGGACGAGCAGTTCCTCCGTCAGCGCGCTCATCCGGTCGTGCGCCCGCGCCACCGCCGCGAGGTGGTCGTTGTCGACTTCCTCGCGGGCGATGTCGAGGTGGCCCGTGGCGACCGAAAGCGGGTTTCGGAGGTCGTGGGAGACGGCGCTCGTGAACTCGTCGAGCCGGCGGTTCTGGGCCTCCATTTCGCGTTCGACGTCCCGTCGCGCCGTGATGTCCGTGTACACCGCGTATATCGTGTCTTCGCCGACCGGGACCGACCGGAGGAGGAAGTCCCGCTCGCCGTTTGCGGTCCGCCTTCGAACCTCCGTCTGGACGAAGTCGCCGGCGCGGACCATCTCGGTGAGCTTCGCGGCCTCGTCGAGACGGTTGTCCGGCGCGACCACGTCGTCGATGGCGCGGCCGACGACCTCGGATTCGTCGTAGCCGAACGTCGCCTCGAACGCCGGGTTGACCGCGCGGATGACGGACTCGCCGTCGACGAACTCCGAGTCGATGATGCAGTCGGCGCTGTTCTCGAACAGGGCGGCGTACTGGTCGCGTTCGATACGGAGCCGGCGCTCGAAGCTGAGCCGCTGGAGCGCCGCGTTCGTGTGGGCGACGAGCAGTTCCGCGAGTTCGAGGTCGATTTCGTCGAACGCGCCGGTCTGTTCCGACACCGCCTGAAACACGCCGAACGAGCCGATGGCGACGCTGAGCCCGGAGCGGTAGTCGCCGAACTCGGGGCGGCCGAACGCGTGGAGCTCCATGTCGACCGCGCGGTGGGACTCGCCGGTGCGGAACGTCTCGCCCATCGCGCCCGCGTCCTTCGGGACCGGGCGGAGTTCGCGGGCGGTCGGCGTCGACGACTGCGCCCGCGGGACGAACCGGTCCGCCTCGGCCTCGAAGGCGAAACAGATGTCGAGGTTCAGGATGCGCTCTGCGGCCTCGACGGTCTCCTCGTAGATGTCGTCGGCGTCGGCGGCCGACGCGAGTCGCATGGCGACGCCGTGGAGCGACGTTATCTTGCGCTCGGTGCGCTGAATCCGGCGTTCGAGCCGGGAGACGATGTCGCGTTCGGTGCGCTGGGCCTGCGAACTGCGGTAGCGGGCGACCGACGCCCGGACGCGGTCGGCGAGGCGGTCGTACGAGATGGATTCGATGTCGTCGGAGAAGCGATGGACGGCGGGGTCGGCGACGAGCGGACCGGCGGGCGAGGCGGCCGCCGCGTCGTCGTCGTCCGACCGACCGGGGCCGAGGAGGACGACGGGGAGTTCGGGATGGCGGTCGCGGACCAGCGCGACGAGGTCGACGGCGGTGTGTCGGCCGAACTGGCCGGGAATCAGGAGGCAGTCGACCGTCCGGTCGTCGACGCGGCCGAGCGCGGTTCCGAGGTCGAATTCGACGGTGACGGACACGTCGTGGCGGTCGAGCGCGGCCGCGACGGCGTCCGCCCGGGTTCGGTCGGGAGCGACGAAGAGAACGGACGGTGCCGTCCTCGCCGGCGCTCCCGGCGAGGCAAACCGAGTCATGCACCGACATGACGGGGAGGGAGCATCAATTGATTGGTGGGCGCGACCGACGTTCGTGACAGTCGGCCACCACCTATTTGCCGCGTGAGCCGTGAGCTAGTGGCCCGATGTCCGACGACACCGAAGCGGACGTGACGGACCGCGAACCGAGCGTCGAAGACGACGACGGCCACGGCGTCACGGTCGACGGCGGCGGCGACGCCGGCGCGTCGTCGCCCGAGGAGTCCGAGGAAGTCGACGCCGAGCGTCCGGACGAGGGGGAGGAACCGGACGCCGAAGACGAGATGCGCGAGGAGGAGGCGGCCGAGACGGAGAACGTCGACAACCACCGCGACGACGAACCGTTCTACTCCTGACGGGGCGGTCGCGCGGTCACGAAGTCACGCGGTCGCGGTCAGATTCGTTTTTCGACCTCGGGGAGGAACGCCGCGAGGTCCCCGCGGACGACGCGGTCGGCGCGGTCGTCGTACTGCGTCGCGTCGAAGTTGACGACGACGAGCGAGCCGGCCTCGGCGGCGCGGCCGGCGAGACCCGCCGCCGGGTGGACCGTCAGCGACGACCCGAGCGACAGGAACACGTCGGCGTCGCCGGCGAGGCGGTTCGCCTCGCTGTAGGCGACCCGCGGGAGGTGTTCGCCGAACAGGACGACGCCGGGCTTGAGCAGGCCGCCGCAGTCCTCGCACCGCGGCGGCGCGTCGCCGGCGCGGACCGTCTCGAACGCGGGTTCGGCGTCGGTTCGCGCGCCGCAGTCCTCGCAGACGACCTCGGCGGCGTTGCCGTGGAGTTCGACGACGCGGTCCGAACCGGCCTCGCGGTGGAGACCGTCGGTGTTCTGCGTCACGACCGCGTCGAGGACGCCCCGCGATTCGAGGGCCGAAATCGCCTCGTGGCCGGGGTTCGGCTCGACGCCGTCGGGGAACATGCGCTCCTGTAAGCGGACGCGGTCGCGCCAGAACCCCGCGGGGTCGTCGACGAAGCGGTCGCGGTGGAACGACGCCGGGTCGAACTCGGTCTCCCAGATGCCGTCGTCGCCGCGGAAGTCGGGGATGCCCGAGGCCGTGCTCATCCCCGCGCCGGTGAAGGCGACGGCCGTGTCGGCCTCGCGGAGTCGGCGGGCGACCCACGCGGCGTCTGATTCGAGGGCAGCGTCCATAGCCCGACGGACGGGCCAGCCGCGAAAAAGCGATACGATTCGCTCGGTGCGCGCGTTTGTGCATACATTCCTCTCGTCATCGGTCGAGATACGCACGGAAGTGGAAGCTTCTTAGTGGGATGAGTCCAGAGGACGACCATGACCAGCGTGAAGGACTTCCGCGTCGAGGAGGAGCCGACGGCGACCGACCTCGGGCGGGGCCGCTTCGTCTTCTCGGACCGCTACTCGGTGTTCGACTGGGGCGAGATGCCCGACCACGTCCCGAACAAGGGCGCGAGCCTCTGTCTCATGGGCGCGTACAACTTCGAACTGCTCGACGTGAACCACGTCCCGACCCACTACCTCGGCGTCGTCGAAGACGGCGAGGTCAAGGAACTCGGCGAGTGCGAGTCGCCGCCGACGGAGATGGCCATCGAACTCACGCAGGTGCCCGACCTCCCCCACGAGGACGGCGCGTACGACTACGACGCCTACCACGAGGCCGCCGGCGACAACTACCTCATCCCGCTGGAAATCGTCTTCCGCAACACCGTCCCCGTGGGGTCGAGCCTCCGGCGGCGCGGCGAGCCCTCGGAGTACGGCCTCGACGCCGACGAGTGGCCCGACGAGGCCGTCTCCCTCCCCGAGCCGGTCGTGGAGTTCTCCACGAAGTACGAAGAACAGGACCGGTATCTCTCCCGCGAGGAGGCCGACGACATCGCCGGGAAGGTCGACCTCGACCGCCTCGAAGAGCTGGCGCTCGCCGTGAACCACGTGCTGACCGAGCGCGCCGACAAAGCCGGATTCGACCACGAGGACGGCAAAATCGAGTGTCTCTACCACGACGGCACCGTCAAGGTCGGCGACGTGGTCGGCACGTTCGACGAAAACCGGTTTTCCTACGGCGGCCAGCAGGTCTCGAAGGAGGTCGTCCGGCAGTACTACAAGCGCGTCCAGCCCGAGTGGGTCGCGGCCGTGAAGGACGCGAAGGCCGAGGCCATCGAGACGGGCGAGCCGAACTGGCGCGAGAACTGCGCGGTCGAACCCGACCACCTGCCCGCCGACATCGTCGAGGCGCTGTCGGACCTCTACTGCGCCGGCACCAACGCCTACGTCGACCACGACTGGTTCGACGCGCCGGCCATCGAGGACGCCGTGGCTCGCGTCCGGGACCTGTAGTCGACCGCCGAGCGAGCACGCCGTTTTTCGTCTGTTCCATTCTCACGACGCGTCGTCACCGACGAGGGACCGCCAACCTCGGCGGAGGAGTTGGACGACGCCGAGCGCGAAAAACACCGTCGCGCCGGTCACGACGCCCGGTTCGACGCCGGGAAGGAGCGGGATGAAACCGAGTTGGTGCGCGATGAGGAGGACTGTCGCCACGAGCCACAGCGCGTAACAGCCGAGCGCGACGCGATGGCGGAGGGAGACGGGCACGGCTCCGAGTCGTGGCGGCGGCAAAATAGGTCTGATGGGGGTCGCCCCACTCAGCGTCGCCTCAGTCCTCGGACGGGTCGGGCGCGAGCGCCTCGCGCTCGCCGAGGGCGTCGATGATGCCATCGACCGGGCGGTCGGGATTCGACGCCTGCGCTTCGCGGGTGAGGCCGAGCTGGTAGCGCTCGGGGTCGGCGCTCTCGCGGAGGCTGGTGCGCCCGCGGTGGACCGAGACGTCGTTGTTGAGGTGGAGCTTCACGGCTTCGAGGAGCGCGTCGGCCTCCAGCGGCTGACCGCGCTCTTTTATCTCGTCGATGGTGGCGTCGTCCGGCACGTCGAAGGCGCGCTGGGCGATGATGGGCCCCTGGTCGAGGTCGGTCGTCACGTAGTGGGCGGTGACGCCGGCGATGCGGACGCCCTCCTCTTTCGCCTGCCGGTAGGCGGCCGCGCCGGGGAACGCCGGGAGCAGCGACGGGTGGATGTTGATGATGCGGTCCTCGTAGCGGAAGACGACGTTCGGGCCGAGGATGCGCATATAGCGCGCGAGGACGATGAGGTCCACGTCGTACTGTTCGAGGAGGTCGAGCAGGCGCTGTTCGTTGGCGGTGCCCTTCTGGTCGCCGATGTCGTGGAAGGGAACGTCGTAGTGGCTCGCCAGCGGTTCGAGCGTGTCGTGGTTGCCGATGACGACCGAGATATCAGCGCCGAGGTCGTCGTTGGCCCACGCCTCGAACAGCGCTTCGAGGCAGTGGGACTCCTTCGTGACGAGGACGGCGATTTCGCGGGTCTCGCGGTCCGAGGGGAACCGGACCTGCACGTCGACGCCGAGGTCGTCGCCGAGGTCGGACAGCGCCTCGCGGAGTTCGTCGCGCGAGCAGGTCATCTCCGCGGTGTCGGCGTGGAGGGTCATCCGGAAGATTCCCTCGCGGACCGCCTGGTCTAAGTCCTCGACGTTGATTCCGCGCTCGAACAGCAGGGTGGTCACGTTCGCGATGAGTCCGGTCTTGTCTCCTCCGATGACCGTGATTTCGGTGAGTTCGCGAGTCATACCGTCACCTCCAGCTGTTCGAAGCTGAACATACCCGTCCTGCGTCGGCGAACGGTAAACCGCTGTCGTTCTCCGCAAGCGAATCTCTCGGGAACGACCGTGAATCACCCGCACAAAGGAAAAGCCGATGTGACGGTAAGACCGCCTACGCCAGCGGCAGCACCGACGAGACGACGAGAACGACGACGAGACCGGTCACGGAGATAATCGTCGTCAGCGCGGTCCACGTCTTCAGCGTCTCAGCCTGCGTGAGGCCGCCGATTTCCTTGACGAGCCAGAAGCCCGAGTCGTTGTACCACGAACAGATGTTGCCGCCCGCGCCGATGACCATCACCAGATACGCGGTGTTGACCGGAAGCTGGCCGGTGAGCGGGGCCATGATGCCGGCGGCCGTGAGCATCGCCGCGGTCGCGGAGCCCTGCGCGATGCGGACGATGGCGGCGATGAGCCACGCGGTCACGAGAAGCGGGATGCCGAAGCCTTCGAGCCCGTTGGCGAGGTACGAGCCGATTCCGGAGGCCGCGAGGAGCGCACCGAACGCGCCGCCCATGGCGGTGATTGCCGCGATGTTACCGCCGCTTTTGAGCGCCTCGGTGAGTTCGTCTTCCCAGTCGGACCGCGAGAGGTCGGACCAGCGGTAGTACGTGTAGGCCGCGGCGAGCGCGGCGACCGTGAGCGCGACGTTCTTGTCGCCGATGAACGCGACGAACGGACGGTTGTCGACGACGAACGCGACGAACGGCCGGAGCGGTTCGGCCACCGTCACGCCTTCGAGGGCGTTGACGACGGTGAGCGAGCCGACGAGCGCGACGGCGATGACGATGGGCGCGGTGGCTTCGAGGAAGCTCGGCAGGGACGACACGTCGCGCTGGGCGCGCTCCTTCAGTTCGTCCGTGGTCGTTCCCATCGCGTCGCGGAGGGGAATGTCGATGTGACGGTTTATCCAGCGGCCGTAGACGAGACCGCCCATGGTGGCCGACGGGACGGCGACGGTGACGCCGATGAGCATCGTGGTGCCGATGTCGGCTCCGACCTCGCTGGCGACCGCGAGCGGGCCGGGCGTCGGCGGGACGAACACGTGGGCCGTCGCCGCGCCGGCCCCGACGACGACGAGGTAGAGCGCGTAGTTGTCTCCCATCCGAGCCCGCATCGACCGCGCGAGGGGAGCCATGAGGTAGAACACGCTGTCGAAGAACACGGGGATGGCGAGCACGGTACTGCTCCCCCACAGCGCGATGTCGCTGTTTTCTCTCCCGACGAGCGACTGGAAGGAGCGGACGATGCGCTGGGCGGAGCCGCTTTCGAGCATCGACTTCCCGATGATGGCGGCCATCAGGATGGGAATCCCGATGCCGGCCATCCCGTTGCCGAACGCCGTCGCCGTTCTCGTCGCCGCGTCGGCGAGCGCGAAGTCGGGGACGAACGCCGCGTTGACGAGTCCGACCGCGAACGCGGCTATCGCCAACCCGACGAACGCGGGGAGGTCTAACACGACCAGTAGCAACACGACCAACGCGAGCCCGATTACGAACGTCAAGAGCGGACTCTGTGCGAACTCGATTGCCATACGTGAAACACCGTATCACCGTGCCGTAAAATTATTATCATATATTACGTATGTAATTGTTATTTTAAACTGCTGGAAAATAATTAATATGGATTCTGTCAAATCATCCGAATTGGAGACGCGGGGTCGGGTGCAGAGTTCACGGGCAGACCGCGCGGAATCCGCGAGCTAACGCGGTTTCCGGGAGCGTCGTCACCGGTTCGGCGACGATACGCACATCTGTGTATATCAAACACGACCCAAAACCGTTTTTGCACATGACCGCGCATCGCCACCTGATGACCACTTACACCGCGACGGTGACGGTGCGCCTCAAGCGCGGCGTGCTCGACCCGGAGGCGGAGACGACGAAGCGCGCGCTGGAACGACTCGGGTTCGAGCTCGACGCGCTACGCTTCACCGAACGCTACGAGGTGGACCTCGACGCGGCCGACGCCGACGAGGCCGAGGCCCGCGCCGACGAGATGGCAGAACGCTTGCTGGCGAACCCGACCATCCACGACTACGAGGTCGCGGTCGCCGAGGCCTGAGATGATCGCAGTCGTGCAGTTCGGCGGCTCGAACTGCGACCGCGACGCCGTGCGCGCGCTGTCGGACCTCGGCTTCGAGGCCGAGCGCGTCTGGCACGAAGACCCCCTGCCCGAGGCGACGACGGGAATCGTGCTCCCCGGCGGCTTCTCGTACGGCGACTACCTGCGCGGCGGCGCGATGGCCGCCCGCTCGCCCATCATGGAGTCGGTCCGCGAGGCGGCCGACGACGGCGTCCCCGTCCTCGGCGTCTGCAACGGCGCGCAGATCGGCTGTGAGTCCGGGCTCACCCCCGGCGCGTTCACGACGAACGCGAGCGCCCGCTTCCAGTGCGAACACGTCTACCTCCGCGTCGAGAACGCCGACACGCGCTGGACCGCGGCGTACGAGGAAGGCGAGGTCATCGAACTCCCCATCGCCCACGGCGAGGGTCGCTTCGAACTCGACGCCGAGCGCTACGAGGCGCTCGAAGCCGACGACCGGATTCTGTTCCGCTACTGCGACGAGGACGGCAACGTCACCGACGAGGCGAACCCCAACGGCTCGCTCGGGAACGTCGCGGGCGTCCTCGGCGACAGCGAGTCCGTCGCGGTGCTGATGCCGCACCCCGAGCGGGCGTCGCTCCCGCAACTCGGCAACACCGACGGTCGGGGCGTGCTGGCTGGCTTCGAGGGGTAGGTGTATAAAAAAGACCGTCCGCCGCGGTGGCGGGCGGCACGGGGCCGGTTGGCGAGCGAAGCGGCGTACACGATGAGCGATGTTGGAGTGTCGAGGTTTCCGGCCCGCGTACCGCGTGCTATGGGGCGAGAGCGCAGGGAGCGTCCGTGGCGATCCACGCCTCGGTGTTCTCCTCTTCGCGTATCTCGAACCACCCATCCGCGTAGTAGACGGTCTTGTACGTGTGTTTCGTCATGATGGCGGGCGGTTCGGATGGACACGTCCGAACCACCGAATATGACAACGACTCACACCCTCTTTGATACGAATATCCTATTCGACGGTTAGGGGTCAGTTACTCTGAGACGTCACACCCTAACGCGGCCGAATCGGAGGAAACTCGGGGAGATACTGGACGAACAGTCACCGGTTCGGGACGGGACGGCCCCGTTCGCGGCGGGCGTCGGGCCGCGCGGAGAGATGCGATTCGGGGGCTCAGCGCGCGGCGCTCACTTGACGAGCGGCATGTTGTAGCTCGTCTCGTTGTCGAGGACGAACTCCCACGTCGCCTCGCAGTCGCAGGACACCTGCTCGAAGACGCTCGGGTCCTGTCGGAGGTTGAAGTCCTTGACCGCCTTGAACACGAGTTCGTCGCAGTCGCCGCAGTTGTGCGCGCCGCGTTCCTGTCCGCCGCCGACGGGGTCGGAGACGACGATGGCGTCCACGTCGGCCGTCTCGCGGAGCGCGTCGGCGACCGACCAGAGCCACGGCGGGCGATAACCGCCGTTGAAGAACAGCTCGTCGACCATCGTGTAGCGCTGGACGTTCGTCGGGTTCATCGAGACGGTGTGGCAGTTGTCGACCGCCGCACACCGGCGGATGGAGGACTTCATGTCGTCGAGCGCCTCGGGCTCCGAGAGGAACGGCGGCTTCATCAGGAGGTACGCCTTGACGCCGCCGCCGGCCGCGGCGGCCTCCTCGCAGGCGTCCTCGAAGTCCGCGAAGTCGAAGTACTTGTTCACGCAGTCGTGGCGAACGCGGTCGGTGGCGGTTTCGAGGCCGACCGCCACGTCGGTTTCGAGGCCGCGGTCGGTGAAGTCGGCGAGCTTCTCGCGCGTGACGAAGTCCGGGAGCGACTCGACGACCACGCGGTCGCGGTCGGCGAACGTCTCGGCGATGGCGTCGCGGGTCTCGGCGGGCACCTCGCGCTCGTCGAGGAACGAGCCGGAGGTGTAAATCTTGATGAGACCGGCTTTCTCGCCGTCGTCCATCTCCTCGGCCTCGTGGTCGAGACAGACCTGAATCTGGTCCATCAGCGCCTCGTGGGCGACGGTGCCACCCTCGACGGACTCGGCGACGTAGCCGCACATCGTACAGCCGCCGGCGCGCGCCCACCGACAGCCGCCGGTGTTGAGGATAATCGTCAGCGAGTCGTAGACGCCGTCGGGCGTGTTGTCCTCGTCAATCCACACCCGGGTCGGCTCGTGGGGGTCGTAGGTCTTCTGCTTCCGCGAACGGATGTCGCGCATCACCTTGTTGTGCGCGTCCATCCCGCGTCCCCGTTCGTAGACCTCGGGGCTCGGCTTACTCATTGGATACCCGTATCGGACGGGTGCGTAAAGCGGCTTCGTCTGGGGTCGGCGGGCGGCGGTCGTCGGCCTGTCCCGCCGTCACATGTTCCGCGAGATGTAGCGGTCGACGTCGGCGACGAGCGACGGCCGGAACGTCCAGTAGCCCTCCCACCGCCTCGGTTCGGTCTCCAGCGCGAGGAGGGCGACGGGCTGACCCGGAGCCGCGCCGTCGACGCACCCATCGCCCGGTCGCCCCCCGTCGGTCGCACCAGTCGCCTCGCTCTCGTCCGCGGTCGACTCGTCCGACTCGACCGAGTCGCCGTCCGGCGGCGTGTAGACGACGAACCACGAGTCGTAGAAGTCGTCGGAGTAACCGCCGTGCGTCAGCAGTTCGGAGTTCGACGGCGGCGTCCAGTCCGGAATCCCGTAGACGTGCGTCTGCACGTCTGTCGCGGCGACCTTCCGGTAGACCGCTCGCGTTCCGCGCTCGTCTTCGATGCGCGAGAGGCGCTGGAACGACGACCGGAGTCGCCCCCGCCCGGCGCGCCACGCGTGCCGCTCGATGTACCGCGAAATCGCCACGAGAAGGAGTTTCTCCTTGTCAGATTCGGGGTAGCCCCGGAGCGAGAACGGCACGTCGTCGAGTCGGGTGAGCACCGACGGGAGTTCGAACTCGGCGAGGTTCGCCTGTCCCGTCTTGTAGAGGTCGGAGTTCACGAGGAGGATAGAGTTCATCACCTCCTCCAGCGGCGAGGTCGCGACCACCTCGCGGCCCTCGGGCGTCCGCTCGGAGAGCACGACCACGTCGTCGCCGCGGGCGTCGTCGGACAGCTCGTCGACGTCGACCGGCTGGTCGGAGAACGTGGTTTCGAGCATTCGCTGGACTGGGTCGGGAGCCGAGCGATTGACCACGGAAAGCGACCGGCTCGCGGCGTCAATCGCGTCGAGGTAGCTGTCGAGACCCATCTAGTCGTGAGAACGACTGACCGCCGACGAGATAGCTGTTTTGGAGGCCGGAGCCGCGACGGGTTCGGCGGCCGCGGCGACAGGCGTTCATATGCGTCGCGACCGTAGACGAGGTATGGAGCGCCGCACGCTCCTCTCGCTTCTCGCGGGCGGCGTCGCCGGACTCGCCGGGTGCGGGACGCCGGACGGAGAGACGGAGACGCCGACGCCAGAGGAGGGGACCGACGCGCCGACCGCGACGCCGACGACCGAAGCGCGCGTAGAGCGGTCGCTGACGCTCTGGAACCCGACGCCGGACCCCGTGTTCACGACCGTCGTCGGCGTCCGCGGCGACCGCGACGTGTTCTTCGAGAACCGCGACCTGCTGCCCGGCGAGCGCGCCGCGCTGTCGGTCGCGGTCCCGACCGGAGAGACGGCGGTGCTCGTCGAGACGGACTCCGGCCTGCGGGCGCGCTCGACGTGGATCGTCGACCCGGCGTTCGAGGGGCTGGAGGTCGTCCTCGGACGGGACGCCGCGGCGTTTTGGCGGACCGTCTCGTGCGACGCGCGGGGGGAGTGTTCGCTCGCGGCGTCGCCCCCCGACGGCGGGCCGAGAATCGACCTCCCGCTCGTCGGCGATGGCTCAGCACGGTGGTACGCGCCCGCGGGCGTCGTCGTCGAAAACCCCGGCCCAGAGACGACCGCGCGCCTCCGCATCGACCTCGGTGACACGGCGCTGGTCGACCGCGCGTACCGCGTCCCCACGGGAGCGCGGCTGTCGGTGCCGGTGACGTACCGAAGCGGGAGCTACCGCGTGGTCGTCGAGACCGACGACCGGCGCGTCGAGGCGGCGTGGCCGGTGCCCGACCAGCCGACGAAGTACGTCGACGTGTCGAACGGGACGGCCGGGTGCGGACCGGCGAACACGACGCTCACGGTCGCCAACCGCGACGGCGAACCCCACCGGCTCGCGCTCCGGGTCGACCCCGCGGACGGCGGCGAGCCGTTCGACCGCACGCTCGCGCTCGACCCCGGCGAGGTCCGCGAACTCGTCCCCGTGACGACCTCCGGGGGCCACGCCGTCTCGGCGAGCCTCGAAACCGGCGCGGCGGCCTCGGGAACGTGGTGGTCCTGTCCGCCGCGCGGCCCCGCGAGCGTCGTCGTCGACGCCACCGGAACCCTCGCGCTGCGGGCTGCCGGCCCGCAACCGGGATGAGTCGCACGGATTGCCGCAATCCCGTGACGGTCCGGCGTCGGTTCGCGCCGGCGTAACCACTAGCGGTTACACTGAGGTGGGAATCACTAACCCGACAGCGACCGTATATAACTAACGAGGATTACAATGACTGAACTCGGTGGTTATCACGACAGGGTCGCTCGGGTGGACCTGTCGTCAGGCGACATCGCGTACGAGGGAATCGACGACGAGGACGCAAAGAAGTACATCGGGGCCCGCGGCCTCGGCGTGAAGTACGTCTTCGACCAGGGACCGGACGTGGACCCGCTGGGACCGGACAACCTCCTCGCGTTCATGACCGGCCCGCTCACCGGCACGCAGACCGTGATGAGCGGCCGAATCGCGGTCGTGACGAAATCCCCGCTCACGGGGACTGTCACCGACTCGCACCACGGCGGCTGGAGCGGCGCGCGCCTCAAGTGGTCCGGCTTCGACGGCCTGCTGTTCGAAGGCAAGGCCGACCACCCGGTCTACGCGGTCATCGAAGACGGCGAACTGACGCTTCACGACGCCGAACACGTCTGGGGCAAGGGCGTCCACGAGACCATCGAGACGCTCGAAGGCGAGGTCGACGGCAGCCTCGGCAAGAACCTCTCGATAATGGCCATCGGCCCCGGCGGCGAAAACGAGGTCAGATACGGCTGTATCATCAACGAGGACGACCGCGCGTCCGGCCGCGGCGGCACGGGTGCGGTCATGGGCTCGAAGAACCTCAAGGCGGTCGTCGTGAAGTCCGGCACGCGGATGCCGAAGCCCGCCGACGCCGACACGTTCAAGCAGGGCTACCAGCAGGCGATGCAGCTCATCCGCGAGTCCGAGGTCACCGCGCCCAACGAGGGCGGCCTGTCGCTGTACGGGACGAACGTGCTGATGAACGCGGGCGAGGAACTCGACGGCCTCCCGACGAAAAACGGGAAGTACACCTCGACCGCGGCGATGCGAGACGCCGAGGGCGCGGACATCGACTCCGAGCGCGTCTCCGGCGAGAACGTCCGCGAGAACATCCTCGTCGACGAGCCGACGTGTCACTCCTGTCCCGTCGCCTGTAAGAAGGAAGTCGAGGTGTCGGTGATGCACAAAGGCGAGGAGCTGAACGTCCGCGGCGAGTCCTACGAGTACGAGTCCGCCTACGCGCTGGGCCCGAACTCCGGACACACCGAGCGCGACGAAATCGCCGTCATGATCGACCGCTGTAACGACATGGGCGTCGACACCATCGAGATGGGGAACATAATGGCGATGGCCATGGAGATGTCCGAACAGGGCAAGCTCGACGACCTGAGCGAACAGCTCGACTGGGGCGACACCGAGCGCATGATCGACCTCATCACCGAGGTCGCCAACCGCGACGGCGACCTCGCCGACGCCCTCGCGGAGGGCGCAAACGGCCTCGCCGAGCGCTTCGACGCCCACGACAACTCGCTGGCCGTCAAGGGCCAGACCATCGCGGCGTACGACCCGCGCTGCATGAAGGGCATGGGCATCGGCTACGCCACCTCCAACCGCGGCGCGTGTCACCTCCGCGGCTACACGCCGTCCGCCGAGATTCTCGGCATCCCGGAGAAACACGACCCCCACGAGTGGCGCGGGAAGGGCGAACTCGTGGCGCTGTTCCAGGACATGCACGCCATCTCGGACTCGTTCGACATCTGCAAGTTCAACGCGTTCGCGGAGGGCATCGAGGAGTACGTCCTGCAGTACAACGGCATGACCGGCCGCGACGTGACCGAGGAGGAACTGCTCGAAACCGGCGACCGCATCTACACGTTAGAGCGGTACTACAACAACCTCGCCGGCTTCGACGGCGCCGACGACTCGCTGCCGGGACGCTTCGTCGAGGGCGACGAGGCGATGCCCGGACAGGGCGCGTCCGAGGGCCAGCTGTGCGAACTCGACGAGATGAAAGAGGAGTACTACGCTCGCCGCCAGTGGGTCGACGGCGTCGTCCCCGACGAGCGTCTCGCCGAGCTCGAAATCGACATCGGCCCCGGCACGGGCGTCTCCCGCGGCGACTCGCCCGCGCCCGCCGACGACTGAGCTGACCGCCCGAATCACGCCTTTTTCGACCGATTGCGAACCGCAGTAGCGACGACTCCCCCGACGAGCGCCGCGGCGGCGACGACGCCGAGACCGACGAACGTCGTCGGCGAGCCGACCGGGAAGTCGAAGACCGGCCCAACGAGATGGAACGCGGCACCGACGACCGCCGCGCCGGTGGCGAGCCGAACCGAACCCTCCTCGCGGTACGCCCGCGTCCCGACGCGTCCGAGCGCGAGGCCGTAGGCGACGAACGGGAGTTCGTACAGCCAGTAAATCACCGGGAAGCCGCCGGCGGCGAAGGTGTAGAGCCGGTAGTAGTCGCCCTCGTAGACGACGGCGTACAGCCCCTGTCCGGGCGCCGTGTAGTCACTGTAGAAAAAGCGGTCCGGCCAGTCCTCGTCGCCGTAGACGACGTGGGAGCCGTCGGGCGACTCGACGGCCTGCCGAACCGCGTCCTGTGCGTCGGCGTCGAGTTCGTCGTATCGGAGCACGGGCGTCTCGTCTCGGACCTGCGACGCGTCGATTTCCGACGCGGAGAACGACACCTGCTCCGACCAGTCGGCCATCGTCACCGGCGCGCCGACGAGCGAGAGGGCGACGAGGAGCGCGAAGGCCGAGACGACGAGTCGCCGGGACATAGAGGCCCTGAGTGAGCAAAGCGGTGAATGTCTTCTGGGGTCGACGCCGGCTACCAGAACTGGCGAAGCGAGGCCGCCGCCCCACCGAGTCCGCCGAAGACGACGCCGTACACCAGCCCGGAGAACGCCCCCCAAAGCGGGAGGCCGACCGAGTCGCCGTCGAGGTCGGTCGGGTGAAAGCCGGTCGAACCGACGCGGACGAACCCCTCCGCGTTCGGTGGCGCGTCGCCGAGGCCGACGCGGGCGACGAGCGCGGCGACGGCGACTGCGGCGGCGAAGCCGAAGGCGACAGACGACCCGGTGGCGAACCCCTCGGCGGGGCGTCGGGACCACGCCGTAAGGCGCGCCGTGACGACGCCGGCGAGAAAGAGGCAGGCGGGCGGGAGCGCGCCCAGCCAGTACCACGGGTCGGCGGGGCCGTCGAGTCCATCGACGAGGTTTCGGAGGACGACCGCGCGACCGGAGCCGGTCGTCTCGACGAGTCGAACGGGCAGGCCCATCGCGCCGCCGAACGTCCAGACGGGGACGAACACGGACGGGACGGGTTTTCCGGCGGTCATCTCGGTCGCGGCGTCGAGCGTGGAAAACGAGCCGTCGGTGGCGAGGGCGACCCAGCCGGCGACCGCGAGCGTGCCGACGACGAACGCGGCGACGCCGGCGGCGAACCCGGTCGGGAGAAGGGCGCGACCCTCGTCGCTGGGGAGCGAGTAGCGGCGCGGGGACGGGGAGGGCATACGTGTGGCCGTGGTCGCCCGCGAGACGAGTATCTTGGGGGGCGACGGGTCAAGACGAGCGGGGGGCGACGGCGCTCAGACGACGAACCGGAGAATCCAGAGCGCGCCCATGCCGACGAGGATGGTGGCGAGCACGCGTTCGGTGTACCACGCGGCGAGCGCGGCCAACGCGCCGGCGAGGAGTTTCTCGTTGCCGACGGAGACCGCGAGGTCGCCGGACGGGGCGAGGAGCGCGGGGAAGACGAGCGCCGCGAACACCGCCGCGGGGACGTACTCCAGCGCCGATTCGACCGTCGGCGGCACGTCGTCGATGCGGCCGAACAGGTAGATGAACGAGCCGCGGATGGCGAACGTGAGGACGCCCGCGAGGGCGATGACGAGCCAGACGGTCGCCGAGTCGTAGCCGGTCGGCATTCAGGCGTCGCCTCCGCGCGATTCGACCGCGAGGCCGGCGAGGACGCCGACGACGGCCGCGACGATGATGTCGAGGTGGAACGGGACGCCCGCGACGACGACGCCGGTGGCGACGAGGCCGCCGACCAGACACGACGCGCCGGACGCGCGGTCCTTCAGCGTGGGGACGAGCAGGGCGAGAAAGACCAGCGGTGCGGCGAAGTCGAACCCCCACTCCGGCGGGAGTCCGGAGCCGAGGAGCGCGCCGGCGACGGTCGTCACCTGCCAGACGAGCCACAGCGACGCGCCCGCGCCGAAATAGTACGCGAAGCGGTCGGTCTCGCCGTCGCGGCCGTAGCGGGCGATGGACACCGCGTACGCCTGGTCGGTCAGGAGGTACGACGCGAGCGCCTTCGACCGGGCGGTCAGGTCGCGGAAGTACGGCGCGATGGAGGCCGAGTACATCATCGTCCGGAGGTTGATGACGACCGCCGTTCCGACGACGATGGCCAGCGGCGCGTCCGCGCCGAGGAGTTCTATCATGGCGAGTTGCGACGCGCCCGCGAAGACGAGGCTGGAGAAGCCGAGGGCGTGCGCGACCGACAACCCCTGTTCGACGGCCGCGACGCCGGCGACGAGGCCGAACGGCGCGATGCCGAGTTGGAGCGGCCCCGCGGCCCGAACGCCGTCGAGGAGGTCGGAAGAAACGGTTGGCATCTGTCGGTAGCAGGTCGTCGTCCCCGAAATAGGCGTCTATCGTCGGGCGGATTGCCGGCTTTTCCGCCTACCGACTGACGACGGCGACCTCGCGGATTTCGAGCGCCGTCTCGAACTCGTCGCGGCGGTCGGCGTCCGCGCCGACGCGCCGGAGGTGCTCGGCGTGTGCCCGGCGGACGGCGTCGACCTCGCGGTGCGAGAAGTCGAGGTCGAGTCCCTTCGTGTCCCAGTGGCCGAGCGGGACGAGGTACACCGCCGTCTCGTCGTCCTCGTGGACGCATTCGAACTCCTGTGCGTACTCGCCGGCACGCCCGTCGAGATACGCCTGCGCCCGGTCGAGCAACAGCGGGAGATTGCTGGCTGGGACGCTCGCCTTCGCGGCCGCGAGCATGATGGCCGTGCCGTCGAGGGCACCGCCGCGGGGCGCGCCGTCGTCGCCGTCCGGCGCGAGGCGTTCGCTGAGTCGTTCGCGCCCCGGTTGCCGCTCACCGTCTGCTCCCACGGTCATCCCCCCGCGCGCATCGCTTTCTGCGCGAACCGCTCGACGAGGTCGTCGAGCGTCTCCTCGTCGCCCTCGAACGAGAGCTGTACCTCGGTGAGTTGGATACTGCTCGTTATCGTGACCTCCTCGGTCTCGATATCGACGGCCCAGTCGGGACCGACCACGCGGCCGTCGCCGTCGGCTTCGCCCCCGAGTCCTTCGAGGTACTGAATCGCGAGTCGGGTGGAGATGCCGCGAAACGCCCGCTGTCGGCGCGCCACGTCAGCCCCCCGCGACCGGCGGGAAGACGCTCACGGCGTCCCCGTCGTCGAGCGTCGTGGCCATCCCGTCGAGGTGAACCACCTCGCGCCCGTTTTTCAGCACGTTCACGTGCGGTTTGACCTCGCCGTCTTCGATGAGTCGCCCGGCGAGGCCGTCGTACTCCGCTTCCAGCGACCGGAGGACGTCGCCGACCGTCGCGTCGTCGTCGACCCGCCACGAGATGGACTTCTGGCCGACCACCTCCCGAAACGTCGCAAAGAAGCGCAATTCGAGTTCCATACCCCTTTTCGGCGTCCCCGAGACAAAAAGGTACGTCGCGGAGGCGCGAGGAAATCCAAGCATCGTCACCGGAGACAGAAATGCATATAAATCACAATTATGGTGTCGGGACGTTCTCAACCAACTAAGTCGTTCGGGCCGAGAAACGTTTCGGAAAAACGCACTTCTCAAACGGCTTTGATACCGATTCGGGGTGAATCGAGGCGAGATGGTCGGTCCGTTCGGCGACGGTCGGCCCGTCCCGAGTTGGTGCCGAGCGGGCCGCCCGATTACCGTCCCGCGTCGCGGACTTCGATGCGGCCGACGGACTCGACGGTGACGACGAGGTCGGCGTAGTCGAATTCGAGCGACGCGCCCGATACGCGCGGCGCACCGGGCGTGTCGCAGCCGAACAGGGCGTCGAGGGCGTCGGTGTCTACGTGCTCTGTGAGCGGCGGTAACTCCGCGTCGCGGCGGGTGTGTTCGTTCACGGCCGCGACGACCGCCTCAGAGACGGGCTCGGTACGCTCGCAGTCGTACCAAACCCGTGTCGGTTCGAACTCGTCTCGGAGCTGCGTGTCAGATTTGATGATAGCTTCGTCCCCCCAGTATCGTCTGTTCGATATGTCTCCTCTATCTGTTATATTTCTTGCGTACTATCGGTATGTGCCCGCGATGGTGATAAAATAGCACAATACTAAAATTCGGGAGACGGTACTGAACGGTTCGAGCGGGGCGAATCACCGAGGCGGTCGAGCCGAGGGAGCGGTCGAAACGGTCACGGGACACGTCGCCGCGAGTCTATCGCGCCCGCTGTCTGTGTCACGCCGCTCCTGTCGCAGGATGGGGTTCGACGGGAACCGAGCGAGACGCAGTCGGACGGGAGCAAAACGAAGCGGAGACGCGGAACGCGGCGCGGACTGCCCGCGGTCACGGTCCGGTGGGGTCAGGCGGTCGGCGTCACGTCGGTGCCCCACGTGACGCGACGGTACGACGCGTCGAGGGCCTGGGCGTCCTCCGGGAGGAGCGCCGCGACGAGGAACGTCGAGTACTGCTCGAAGTGGTCGACCAGCGCGGCGATGCGCTCGGCGTCGATGGCCTCGACCGAGTCGAGGAGCATGAACGGGACGGTCTCGTACACCTCGTGGACGAGGTAGCCCGCGAGGGCGAACACGAGGCCGACGACCTCGCGCTCGCTCTCGCTGAGGTGGTCGATGGAGTCCTCGTACACCGCGCCGGAGTCCGACGCGCGGACGATGTGGAGTTCGAACTGGGTCTTGTCGACCTTGCGACGGCCCTCGCGGACCCGGCGTTCGACCCGCTCCAGCCAGACGCGCTCGATGTTGTCGTAGCCGAGGAGACCGAGCACCGTCTCCATCTCCTCGTTGAACGACTCGACCGCCGCGGTCGTGAGCGAGCGGATTCGGGTCCGCGCGGTTTCGAGTTCCTCGTCCACCTGCGCGCGTTCGGTTTCGAGTTCCTCGCGCTCGTCGAACCGGGCGTCGAGCGCGTCGAGGTCGTCGTGAACGGACGCGAGTTCGTCGCGCTTCCGGTCGAGCGCGAACTCGACCTCGTTGAGCTCCTTGTGGAGTTCGATGAGGTTCCCCTCGGCCTGTCCGCGGAGGTCCGACGCGTCGGCTTCGAGCGCTTCGACCCGCTCGGCGAGCTCCTCGCGCCGCTCGGTCAGCGACTCGATCTGCCCGGTCCGGCGGTCGAGTTCGTCTTCGAGTCGCCGGAGCTTGTCGCGGAGGTTCCGGCGGTCGCGCTCGGCCCGTTCGGCGGCCCGCATCGACCGTTCGAGTTCGTCGAGTTCGCGGCGGAGTTCGGCGCGCTCCTCGCGTTTTTCGTCTCTGACCTCGCGGAGGCGGTCGGTCGTCCCCCGAATCTGGTCGCGGTCGACCTCGGTGCCGCAGGTCCAGCAGGTGGTGGTCTCCGACGAGACGAGCCGGTCGGTCACCGAGCCGTCGCCGCCGACCCGGCCGAGCGAGTCCTCGACGAGGTCGGCCTTCCCGTCGAGCACGTCCTCCGTGTACTGGACGACGGTCTGGAGCTCCGAAATCGTCGAGTTGAGCGACTCGATGCGCGACCGAATCGACTCGATGCGGTCGCTCGCCTCGCCGGGGTCGACCGCCTCGGCGTCGAACGAATCGAGCTCCGTCTGTAGCTCGCCGCGCTCCTCGCGGAGCGATTCGACGCTCTCGCGCTCGCTTTGCAGGCGGAAGCGGACGGTTTCGAGGTCCGACCGCGCCGACTGGAGATCGGACAGCACCTCGTCCAACGCCGCCTGATTCTCGCGCTGGGTCTCGACCGTCCGGTCTTCGGCCTCGATTTCGGCTTCGAGGTCGTCGCGCTCGGCTTCGAACTCCTCGATTTCGGCTTCGAGGTCGTCGCGTTTCGATTCGAGCGACCGCCGGTCGGCTTCGAGCGAGTCGAGCGAGTCGAGTCGCGTTTCGACCTGCGAGCGTCGCGACCGGAGACGCTCGATTTCGGCCTCGATGGCCTCGGTGTCGACCGGGGCCATGATGACGTCGTGGAGGTCGCGCTCGGCGACGACCGCCCGACGCGCCTCGTTCGAGCCGAGGAGGAACGCAAAGCGGTCCGCCGTCGTCGTGTCTCGCAGGTACGGCGTCCCGTCGGTCGAGACCGTACCGTTCTCGCGCGAGAGGATGCGGGTGTACGTCCGGCCGTCGAGTTCGAGTTCGACCGTCCCCTCGTCGGCGTCGCCCTTGAGACTGACCGCGTCGCTCCCGCACGCTCCCATGAGCGCGCGAAGGAAGGACGTTCGGTTCGTCGCGTTGCGGCCGGTGAGAACGGTGACGCCGGGGTCGAGTCTGACGGTCCGCTCGTCGATACCGCCGATGTTTCGTATGCGGACAGTCGCTGCCTGAAGTGCCTCTGAATCGTTCATGTGTCGGATGTTGGTGTGTTGGAGAGCCCGAACCGCTACTCGTCTCCGTCGTGGTCGCAGTCGCAGTGCCCGGATGAGAGGAGCGCCGTCGGGGTCATTCGCGTGTCGCAGTCGGTACAGGTGACTCTGATGTCGACTTCGACCTCGTACGCGCCGATGAAGACCTCCTCGGCCTTCACTAGGCGGTCGATAACGTCGATAGTCACGGTGCGAAGTCGGGACCGGAGCTTTCGAACCGTCGCGAGTCCCGACTCGGTCGCATCCGTCTCGTCGTCGGTGTCGTCGCGTTCGACGTTTCGGTGTCGCTTGAGGTAGTTGTACACCGACTGGTAGGAGATGATGTCGGCCTCTAACTGCTCGACATCGACGCCGCGCTCGCGGAGCGTGTTCCGCGCGTCGGTGCGGCTCCCCGCGGTCACGTCGTCGCTCGTCAGGAGTCGGTAGAAGTTCTCCGCCTCCCCTTCGAGGACGTGCGCGCCGGCCTCGTCGAGCGCGGCCCGGACGAGTCGCTCGTTCACGTCGCCTTCCAGTTCGCGGAGGCTCCGTTGTGGTCGCCCCTCGCCGAGCCACGCGTCGACGAGGTCGTCGCCGAGGCCGTCGAGCCCGTACCGGTCCGCGATGCGTTCTATCTTCGGACCTCGGCCGCCGCGGCGGGATACCGTCCTTCCAGAGTCTCGCATTGTGGCCTCGCTGGCAAAAGCTTGGGGTGCAACACCCTAAACGTTACTTATGGATTATCAGAGATGATAAAACTAGAACACAAGCGATTTACACGAGCTACGCTCCGGTTCTCACGGATTTCGGAGAGATACAGAGAAACGTCAGCGGGCTGGGAAACCGCGCGCCGCCCGACCGCGGTCGAGTTCGGCCGTCAGTTCTCGCGAACTGTCACCCAGAGGTGGACCTCCCGGTAGGCGTTGTCGACCGTCGGCGACGCCGGCGGCGCGCCCTCGTAGAGGAGGTACGTCAGTCGCAGGCGCTCGCCCGTCATCGTCGGGCGAACCTCGTGTGGCTCGTGCCACGTCTCGTTGCGTTCGAGCCGGGGAGTGAACGTCCGGAGCCGCTCGGACTCCACGACGGTCGTCGAGTTGTTCGACACCTCGACGCGCTGGAGCATCGCGACGACGGTGTAGTTCATCGCCCGATGTTCCCGATTGCCGACGCCGAGGACGAGCGACGCGGACTCGCCGCGGACGAGTTCCTCCGGGTAGCTGTCGGCGGTGAGTTCGCTGTCACCGTCTTGGGTCAGGAGGTACAGCTCGGTGAACGACTCGCCGTTTTTCGGCACCGCCACCGCGTAGCCGACGCTGGCGGACGCGAGGACCACGCTCACCACGAGGACGACGTTCAGCATCGCGTCCGTCCGCGACGCCGGCTCGAACAGTTCGTCGCGCGCGGCGGCGACCCAGCGCTCGTACGGGACCACGAGCCGCTCGTCCTCGGGGAGCGCCGACCGCCGGGCCGCCGCGAACGCCGTGGCGACGAGCGCGAAGCCGCACACGACGACGAGGATGGGAACGAGTCGAATCCCCCACGGCGTGAAGTTGAGGACGAGACCGAAAAGCGGGACGACCGCGATGCTCGTCCCGAACGACAGCGCCACCCGCTCGATGCCGTCGATACCGTCAATCCGCTCGTGGCCCTCATCGGCGTCTATCGGCGGGCCGCGCTCGGGGAACAGCGCCGCGATGAGCGCGTAGCCGGGGGCGAAAAGCAAGAACGCGAGGCCGACGACGTCCCGGAGCGGCGTCCCCGCCAGTCCGGGCGTGAGCGTCGCGACGAGCGTGAGCGCGACCCCCGCGACGACGGCCGCGAGGTCGGCCGGGAGGCTGCGGAGGGGTTCGGGGAGGAACAACCGCCAGTCGTGGCGCTGCGACATCTATTCGAGGTGGGAGACACGAGCACAAAAATCATTTGTCAGCCGCGGCGTCCGCGGCCGCGCTACTCGGCCGCGCCGACCGCTTCCGACGCGTCCGCATCGCCGGCCGAATCGGGCGATTCGAGCGCGTCGGACCCGGTCGGGTCGGCGAGCGAGCGGGCCGTCTCGACCAGTTCGGCGGCGTGTTCGTCGCTCACCGAGAGCCCGCTGTAGGCCGCGCGCTCGTAGCCCGCGGTCAGCGATTCGAGCGCGTCGGCTGACGCGACGTCGGCGTCGACGCAGCGGTCGCAGAACTCCCAGTGGGTCGCGGCGTCGTCCACCCCCGCGGCGGTTCCGAGCGACGCCCGGACGCCCGCGTAGGCGACGACCACCGCGTCGTTCGGCCGGCCGGCGTCGAGGGCGTCGACCGCCGACTCCAGCGTCGGCGTCCTCGTCGCCACCGGTTCCGAGTCGCCCGCGTCGTCGTCGGCCGACGCGGCCGACTCGTCGGCGACCGCCGTCCGCACCGAGTCGCCAGCGCCGTTCCGTCGGAGGAGAGCGGCGGCGGCGAGACCGACCACCGCGAGTCCGGCGACGACCCACGCGAGGTCGAGCGGGTCGAACGGAAGTCCGCCGGACGCGTCGCTTCCGGCCGCGGCCCCGTTCGAAAGCCGGATACTCGCCGTCGCGGCCGACGATTCGAGGTTCGTCCCCCCGCCGTCGAACGCGGCCGAGACGGTCGCGTTCTCGGCGCTGGCGTCGCTCGGGAGATCGAACGTCGCCCGGTACGCGCCCGACTGGCCGGTCGTCGCCGACGCGACCGCGCGTCCGTCGACGCTGACGGCGACCGTCCGACCGCGCACGGCCTCGCCCTCGTCGGTTTCGAGGCGGCCGTCGACGACGACCGTCCCGTTCCCGGTCCCGCGGGCGCTCGCGTCGAGCGCCGTCCCCTCGGTTTCGAGCGGGACCGACGCCGTCGCGGGGGCGAACGTGACCGCCCTGCCGTCGCCGTCGGGCGCGACGCGGAGCGAGGCCGCCCCCGTCGCGGTCGCCGGGACGGTCGCCGAGACGGTCGACTGGCCGCTCGCGTCCGTCGCCGCCGCGGTCGCCGGCGACCCGGCGAACGTCGCGGAAAGCGGGTAGTCGGTCACCGGCGACCCGTTCACGCGAATCGTCGCGCGGGCCGAGACGGCGTCGGCGTAGCCGTAGGGCGACGCGGACGGCTCCGAGAGGTCCGCGGTCGCGTTCACCTGCGAGACGGCGACGGGGACGGCCCGCTCCGTCGCCTGATACATCGACGTGTCGTTCGGGAGGTACCGGACCACGAGCGACGAGGTACCGGCCGGAATTCGCGTCGGCCGGTAGGTCAGTTCGAACGAGCCGTCGGCGTCGACCGCGGCTCGAACCGTCTGCCCGCCGACCGCGAAGCGGGCGGTCGTCGCCTGTACCGGCGTGCCGTTATCTGCGACGAGCGACCCCGAGAGGACGAGCGGGTCGACAAAGGAGATGTCCCGGTCGTAGTCGTCGACGCCGAGACGGGTGGCGACGAACTCGCGGGAGACGATCTCCTCGCGCCGTTCGGAGACGTTCGCCTGCACCGCCTCGATTTGGGCGCTGCTGTCGGTCAGGTCGCTGTCGGTTCGGTTCGAAATCGCGTCGAACGCCGCCAACAGTCGGTCGGACTGCGTTTCGCCGTCCTCGGCGAGGCGCGTCAGTTCGCGGGCGAGTTCGCGGGCGCGCTCGTCGTCTCCCGCCTGCCTCGCCGCCTCGTACTCGCGGCGCGTCTCGCGGAACTCGCTGACGGTGTCGACGTACTCCCGTTGGGTCTCCCCGACGGTGCGGTACTCCTCGCCCGCGCCGTCGCCGCCGGCCTCGCCCTCAACGTCGACGTACTTGGCCAGCGAGTCGTCGTAGTCGTCGCCGAGCGCCGCCCTCGCGGCCTCGTACTCGCCTCGGCTGAGTCGCAGGCTGCTCGCGCTGATGTCGCCGTTGAGCTCGCCCGAGAGGTACGAAAGCAGGCGGTCGAGTTCGTTCTCGTCGCCGACCTCGTCGGGGTTCTCGTGGAGGACGCCGGTGCTGTTGTTCGTCTCGTTGGCGGTCTGTCGCGGCGGCCCCGCGGCCGGCCCGAGCGCCGAAACGCGGCCGGTGTCCGGGCCGAGAGACGCCGGTGCGGCCGCCCCGTCCCCGGACGCAGCGGGAACCGCGCCCGCGGAAACCACGGTCACGGGCGCTGTCGCGACGAGACAGGCGACGACGAACATCGTCCAAAGCAACCGCGCGGGGCGGCCCGATTCTCCACGCACTACCCGTAGCCAGACGGGGGGAGCTAATGGGTTTTGGCATTCGGCTGACGCTCCGCGGACGGGCGAGTCACGTGATTCGCAGACTGCGCGGGGTTAACAACCGATTTAACGGTTGATTGACCCCTCGGGTCAGCCCCGACTCGTCGGGGGCCACGCGGCCGACAGCGGCCCGCGCCAACACAAACATTCAACTTGGCCGGCACGAATCGAATCCACGATGCTTCCGACCCGCCGGTGGGCCGCGCTCGCAGGCGTCGCCTGCTTTCTCGCCGTTTACGCGGTCGTTCTCGACGAACCGACGCCGCTCGTCGCCGCCTGCGGCCTCGCCGCGTGGCTCGTCGTCGCGCAGGTCGACGCCGTCAGGACGATGCGGGCGGTCGACCGCGACCTCTCGGCGACCGTCTCGGTCGACCCCACGTCGGTCTCCGTCGGCGACCGCGCCGCGGTGACGCTGACGGCGTCGCTGCCCGAGGCCGTCGACGCGCCGGTCAGGGTCGAACTCGTCGCGCCGCCGAGCGTGAACGCGCCGGAGCGGTCCCGCCGGGCGGTCGCGTTCGACCCCGGCGACACCGAGGGGTCGGTCACGTGCAGTGTCGAGTTCCCCGTCGCCGGTCGAATCGCGTTCGACGAGGCCGCCGTCGACATCGAGGGCCGCGCCGGCCTCTTCACCGAGACGGTGACGCTCGACCTCGACGCCCGCTGTCTGGTCGAACCGCCGGCCCCCGAGGGCATCCACGTCGGCCGCGGCGGCGAACTGGTCGGCGCGACCTTCGGCGACCACGCCAGCGACCAGACCGGCCCAGGCCACGTCCCCCACGAGACCCGGCAGTACCTCCCCGGCGACACGCTCTCGCAGGTCGACTGGAAGACCACCGCGCGGATGAACCACCCGTACATCCGCGAGTTCGAATCGGAGTCCGACTACCTGCTGTCGCTCGTGGTCGACTGCGGGTCGCACATGAACCGCGGGCCGACCGGGCGAACGATGCTGTCGTACGCGCGCGAGGTCGCGCTCGGCCTCGTCGACGCCGCGGAGTCCCACGCGGACCCCGTCTCGGCGCAGTTCGTCGGGGACGCCGCGACGACGTGGGAGTTCGGCCCCTCCTCGTCGTCGAACGCCTACCAGACGGTCCGGCGGCGACTGCTCTCGATAGCGCCGACCGCCAGCCCGCACCGCCCGGTCGGCGCGTCCCGGCCGGTCGCGCCGGAAGACGCCCGCAAGCGGAGCCGCCGCCTCGACGGCGACGACTCGGCGTTCGCGGAGACGCTCCGCCCGTACCTCAAAGACGGCGAGAGCTACGTCTCGCGGGTCAGCGACCGGCCGCTTTTCGACGCGGTGAAGTCCGCGTGCTCGCGGTCTGACCGACAGGACCACCTCGTGCTCGTGACGGACGACTCGGCGAAAGTCGAGACGTACGAGGCGGTCGTCGTCGCGTCGAAGCGGACCAGTCAGACGAGCGTCTTCCTCACGCCGACGACGTTCTTCGACGACGCGGCCGAAGGCGAGACCGTCGACGCGGGCGGCGCGGGCGACGCGACCGGGTTCGTCGCCTTCGAGGAGTTCAGAAAGCGCCTCGAACGCCTGCCGAACGTCACCGCCTACGAGGTCGCCCCGAAGGGCTCGATTGAACTGGCGACGGGACGGGCCACCGCAGCGGAGTGAACACCGATGGAGACACCTGTGAACCAGAGCGAACGGACGATTCGAACCGTGTTGGACGCGAACGAACTCACACCGATGGACGCGGCGGGCGTCCTCTGTTTCACCCTCGCGGTGAGCCTGACGGACGGGCTGTGGGGCGTCGCCGGGGGCGTCCTCGTCCTCGCCGCGGCGGCGGCGAGCGAGGGGCCGCTCGCGTTCGTCGTCGCTCAACTGACCGCCGTCTCGCTGTTCGGAGACGCGGGTCTCGTCGCGGTCGGAGCCGCGCATCTCGCCGCGTTCCCGCTCCTCGCGAGCGCCGCGTGCGCGTGGCCGCCGGACCGCGCTCGGCTCGCTCGACTGGCGGCGGGCTACGTCGTCGCCCTCGGGGTCGCGTGGGCGCTCTGGACGACGCTCCGGTGGGCGTGGCAGGCCGCGCTGGTCGCCGCCGTCCTCGCGGCGGCGGTCGCCTACGGACTCCACCGCTACGAGCGCGTCGCGCTCGGCCTCGTCGGCGCGACGGAGGCCGAGCGATGAGCGCGGACGACGCCCGCGAGCGGAACCGGGAGTCGGCGTTGAACGGTGAAGCCCGCGCCGTCGTTTCGGCCGCGACCGACGACGGCGGCGAGCGTCGACCGGACGCCGACGAGGCGGGGAGCGCCCGCGCCGAACTCGTCGACCTCCGGCGCGAGAACGCCCGACTCAGACAGCGCTACGAGGAGCTCAGAAGGGGCCGATACCGACAGACCGCCGTCGCGCTGGCCGCGCTCGGCGTCGCCGGCCTGCTCGGCGGCGCGCTGTTTCCGCCCGTCCGGGAGACGCTCGTCGTCCTCGGCGCTATCGGGCTGTTCGCCGCCGCGGTGACGCGCTATCTGAGCCCCGAGCGGTTCATCCCCGTCGGCGTCGGGTCGGCCGTGTTCGGCGCGCACGCGCGCAACCACGCCGCCGTCGTCGACGAACTCGGCCTGCAGGACGCGGCCGTCTACGTCCCCGACGCCGACCGCGACGGCGTTCGCCTGTTCGTCCCGGAGCACCGCGACTACGCGCTCCCCGACGCCGAGGCGCTCCGCGACACCTTCGTCGTCACCGACGACGACGACGCCCGCGGCGTCGCGTTCGACCCGAGCGGCGGCGGCCTGTTCGACGAGTTCGCACGGAGCCTCGACGGCCCGCTCGGCGACGACCCCGACGCGCTGGCGCGACAGGCGACCGACGCCCTCGTGGAACTGTTCGAACTCGCCGAGACCGCGACCGCCGAGACGGACGCCGCGGACGGTCGCCTGACGGTCCGCGTCGAGGACTGCCGGTTCGCCTCGGCCGAGACGTTCGACACGCCCGTCGCGTCGTTCGTCGCCGTGGTCGTCGCTCACGGCCTCGACGCGCCGGTCGTCACCGAGGTCGCCGCCGGCGAGGAGATGGACTTCGCCGTCACCTGCCGGTGGGAGGTCGAAGACAGTGACGGCGATAGGGACGGCGACGGCAACAGCGATGAGCCGTCAGCCGACGCGGCGTCGGAGACGGGAAACGAGGCCGAAGAATCGGTGACCGGAGAAGCAGAAGCCGACGAGCGCCGATAGGTCGCCGGGTCGCGCTCAGTCGTCGTCGCCCACGACCGAGGGCGTCGTCGACCCGTCGAGACTGACTTCGGGCGTCGGCACGGTGTCGACGACCTCCTCGACGACGTCCCGGGGGTCGCGCCCGCTGATGTCCGCCTCGGTCCCGAGGACGAGGCGGTGCGACATGATGATGGGAGCCAGTCGCTTCACGTCGTCCGGAATCACGTAGTCGCGGCCGCGAATCGCCGCGGCGGCCTTGCCGGCCCGCAGGAAGGCCAGCGAGGCGCGGGGCGACGCGCCGAAATCGACCGCGGCGTGCGTCCGCGTCGCGCCGACGAGGTCGAGGATGTAGTCGAACACCTTGTCGTCGACGTGGACGTCCGTGACGACCTGTCGGGCCTTCCCGATGTCGGCGTCGTCGATGACGTTCGAGATGTCCGAGGGCTTGAGCGACGGCGAGCGGTCGAACCGTTCGAGAATCTCCCGCTCTTCGGCCCGCTCCGGGAGGTCGACGACGACCTTGAACTGGAAGCGGTCGCGCTGGGCCTCCGGGAGGTTGAACGTCCCCTCGTACTCGATGGGGTTCTGCGTGGCGACGACCATGAACGGGTAGGGGAGCTTGAGCGTCTCGCCCTCGATTGTCACCTGCCCCTCCTCCATCGCTTCGAGGAGCGCGGACTGGGTCTTCGGCGTCGCCCGGTTTATCTCGTCGGCGAGGACGACGTTCGAGAACACCGGCCCCCGCTGGAGTTCGAACTCGCCGAGGTTCTCGCGGTAGATGTGAGTGCCCGTGATGTCGGCCGGCAGCACGTCGGGCGTCATCTGAATCCGCTGGTAGTCGAGGTTCGCGGCGTGCGCGAACAGGTTGGCAATCGTCGTCTTGGCCACGCCCGGAACCCCTTCGAGGAGGACGTGCCCGTTCGTCAGTAACGCGATGGTGAGCGCCTCCATCGCGTCTTCGTTCCCGACGAGGAGTTGCGACGTCTCGTCCAGGATGGCCTCGTAGACCTCTTCGGGAGCACTCATATAGCACTCACTCGGAACGGCGGCCACATATAACTGCGGTCTCGGTCGCCCGGCGAGGCGGGCGGCGGGCCGACCGCGGCGAGCATGCCGAGCGCCTCGACGGCCTACCAGAACCGTCCCCGACGGGCGACGAGCGCGACCCCGCCGACGGCGAGGCCGCCGAACAGGAGTTGCAGTCCCGCCGACCCCCGGAGCGCCCGAAGCGCGACCTGCAGGGGCGGGCGCTCCTCGGCGTGCGAGAAGTCCAACACGACGGTCTGTCGGTCGGCCGCGAGCGCCGCCGCGAACGCCCGGTTGTCCGGCCGGTCGAGCATCGCGTTGATGAACACGCTCGGGTCGCTCACGACGACCACGTCGCCCGCGCCGAGGCGCTCCGTGGTCACGACGGGATGCGACCGGAGCGTCTCGGCGTCGTCCAGTTCGCCGTCGTCGTCGCGGTCGAGATACGAGAAGTTCGACGAGCGGACGAGGACGGTGCTCTCGTTCGCCGTCACCGTCGCCGGGTGGTTCAGCGTGAGTTGCGTCACGTTTCGGGTCAGCGGGTCGGCGGCGACGCGCGTGGCGACCGGGAGCGCGCCGGAGCGGTACTGGTGGCGATCGTCGCGGAGCGGCGTCCGGTCGATGCGCGCCGACGCGCCCAGTCGGGCGAGCAGGTCGTTGCCGTGCGGTCTGAAGTCGTCGGCGACGACGACGGTCCCGCCGGCGCGGACGAACGACTCGATGCGGGCGGCCTCGGCGTCGGTGTAACCCCGTTCGGGCGAGATGACGAACGCGACGGTGCCCGCCGGGTCGACCGCGTCGTACTCGGTGGTGTTGTAGACGACCTCGGTCTCTGCGCCCGCGTCGGCCGCGACCCCGCGGACGCCGGAGCCGCCGTCCCACGCGGCGTTGAACGCGCCGTAGGTGGACGACGAGGTGCCCGCGCCGACGCCGACGCCGACGAGCATCGCGACGAGGAGCGCCGCGGCCAACAGGTGCGGATAGCCGACCTCGCGGGAGCCGAGACGCACTCAGAACACCCCCGGCGGGAGGATGTCGAGGACGCGTCTGACCACGATGTAGCCGAAGGCGACGAGGCCGCCGCCGATGAGCCACAGGAGCCGTCGCCGCCACGCGGGCGTCACCGCGACCGGCGCGGTGAGTTCGACGACGACGAGGAAGCCGATGAGGGACACGACGAACACCAACTCGTAGGACAGCGCGTCGAGGAGGACCAAGACGAGGGTCGCGCCGAGCATCCAAGCGAGTTGGGCGCGGACGAACCGCTCGCGTCGTGCCGTTGCCATGTACGGTCGTGGACGGGGCGGGATAACTAAACTATCGCTTGCGGGGGTCGGTCGACCCCCGGACGCCCCGCCGCGACTACAGGTGGTCGAGCGGTCGGATGCCGGCTATCTGCCGGCTGACCGCGAGCGACGAGACGAGGCTCATCACGAACGCGATGGCGAAGCCGCCGACGAGGACCGTCTCCGGGAGGACGACCACGTCGCCGAAGCCGACGAGGAGCCGGGCCAGTCGGTTCAGGCCGCCCGCCGCCGGGAACGAAAGCGCCACCCCGAGCAGGCCGCCGAGCGTCCCGAGGACGAGCGCCTGCGCCGCGAGCGTCAGCGACAGCGTCGACGACGACGTGCCGAGCGCCTTCAGCGCGGCGAGCTCCCGCGTTTGGTGGTAGACGTGCGACAGCAGGACGTTCACGCTGAGCGCCAGCCCCGCGAGGAGCGCGAGGAAGACGAGGCTCCCGCCGGCGGCCATGATGACCGCCTGGTCGCGCAGAATCTCCGCGAGCTGTTCCTGATTCGTCCGCACGTCGTAGTCCGGATAGTCCGCTTGGATGTCGGCGGCGACCGCCTCGGGGTCGGCCCCGTCGGCGACGGTGAGCGTCATGAGCGTGGCCGTGTCCGCGCCGGTCGAGCCCGTCACCTCCTGAAGCTCGCTCAGGTGGACCACGACGCTCGGCGTGCCGAGGAACCGCGAGAACGTCGGCGAGATACCGACGACGGTGAACTCGTTTTCGCGGGCGATGCCCGTGGTGCCGCCGACGTACAGCGAGTCGCCGACGGAGACGTTCATCATCTCGGCGGTCCGCTGGTCGATGACGACCTCGTGAGTCATCGGCCCGGTGTAGTTGCCGCCGGCGTAGTGGACGTCCGTCTGATTGAACCCCGTGCCGTTCGTAATCTGGACCGACCCGCCGCGGGCGGGCGCGCCGACGCCGACGAGCGTCTCGTAGTCGGACTCGTTGGACCTGACGTACACCGTCTGGAACGACATCGGCGTGACGAGTTTCACGTCCTCGCGGGCCTCCAGCTCGGCGTCTAACCCGTGGGCGTCGACGATGGTGTTCTCGAAGCCGCCGACGCCGGTCGGCGAGAACCGGACCGGACCGCCGGTAATCCACACGTCGCGGCCCGCCGCGTCGAACTGCTGTTGGCCCGTCTGCATCACGCCGATTCCCGTCCCCGCCAAGAGCGTCGCCGCGAGGACCGCGAGCGTGATACCGAGGACGGTCAGGACCGTCCGCCCGCGGGCGTGAGAGAGCTGCGAGAACGCGATTCCCGCCGACGCGCGGACGCGGGAGAGCCGCGGGAACCGCGACGACTTCGGGGTCGCCCGACGGTTCCCGTTCGCCGTCGCGTCCGAACCCCGGTTCGAGTCGGCGTCCTCAGTCATGCGACATCGCCTCCAGAGTGGGCGTCCGCCAGGTGAGCCACGCCGGGTACACCGAGGAGACGAGGCCGATGAGCGCCGCGACCGCGACGCTGTAGCCGACGAGCACCGGGTCGAACAGCGCGACCTGCACCCCGAGTAGCTCCCGCGTGATGGCGTTCGTCAGGTGGATGCCGCCGATGCCGGCCGCGACGCCGACGACGCCGCCGACGGTGGCGACGACCACCGTCTCGGCGACGACGAGCAGCATCTGCGAACTCGTCCGGTAGCCCATCGCCGAGAGCACGGCGAGATTGCGGCGGTCCGCGTTGACTTCGAGCCCCATCATCGTGGCGACGAACAGGACGCCGACGAGGACGGCGACGACGAGCGAGACGGCGGCCATCGCCAGCGGGAGGCTTGAGGTCGACGCGCCGCGGACGGCGAGACCGGTCTGCGTGACGACCGAGGTCCGCGGGTAGAGCGTCTCGATGTCGGACCGAACGCCCGCCGAGTCGGTGCTGACGAGCAGTTGGTCCGCGAGGTCACCCTCGGTGGCTCCGGTCATCGTCTGCAGTTCCGAGAGGTGGACGAGCGCGACCGGGACGGGCCCGACGCCCGACGACAGCGACCCCTCGCGGACGTCGGCGACGGTGAACGCGGCCCGCGAGCCGCCGACGCTCGCGGTCACCTCGTCGCCGGCCGAGACGCCGAGCAGCTCCGCGGCGGCGTCGTTGAGGACGAGTTCGCCGGTTCGGGGGCCGTCGTAGCTCCCGTTCGCGTAGTGGGGGTCCCCCGGCGCGAGCGACGCCGTCGAGACGCCGACGACCGAGGTCGGTTCCTCGGGCGGGATGATGCCCGCCGCGAGGACGTACTCGTCGGTCGAGCCGTCTTCGGGCGCGAGCGTCACCAACTGCGTCTGGACCGGCGTGGCGTAGTCCACCCGGTCGTCGCGGGCGAGCCGGTCGGTTATCGCGTGGGTGTCGCCGAGTTGGGGGCCGCCGACCGAGACGGCGACCGACGAGGCCGTGCTGGCCTCGGGGACGACCCAGTAGTCGACGCCCTCGCTCTGGATGGCGTTTTCCGCGCCGAGGCCGAGGGCGATGCCGCTGACGGTCGTCATGAGCGTCACGGCGAGGGCGACGCCGAGGACGCTCAACAGCACCTGCTTCGAGGAGGAGGTCCGCAGCCGACCGAGGACGCGCCGGCCCGCGAGGCCGACGACGCCGAACAGCCGGTGTCGCCTAGCCATCGCTCACCACGTGGCCGTCGCGGAGGCGGACGACGCGGTCGGCCCGCTCGATGACGTGTTCGTCGTGCGTGGCGACGACGACCGCCCGCTCCGTGGCGGTCTGTTCGATGTAGTCGAGGACGCGCTGGCCCGTCTCGGTGTCCAACTCGCCGGTCGGCTCGTCGGCGATGAGCACCGCGGGGTCGGAGACCAGCGCGCGGGCGATGGCGACGCGCTGTTGCTCGCCGCCGGAGAGTTCGCCCGGCTTGTGGCCGGCGCGGTCGCCGAGCCCTACCTGTTCGAGGAGGTCCTCGGCGCGGGCGCGTCGGTCGCGCTTCGACACGCCGCGCTCGATGAGCGGGAGCGCGACGTTGCCGCGGGCCGAAAGCGAGGGAAGCAGGTGGAAGTGCTGGAAGACGATGCCGATGGTGTCCCGGCGGAGTTTCGTCCGCCCGCGGTTCGACAGCGACCGGACGTCGGTGCCCGCGACGCGGACGTCGCCGCGGGTGGGCGTGTCGAGCGCGGCGAGGAGGTGCAACAGCGTGGACTTGCCGCTCCCGCTCGGGCCGGCGATGGCGACGAACTCGCCCGTCGAGACCGAAATCGAGACGCCGTCGAGCGCGCGGACCGTCGGGGCGTCGGACCCGCGGGAGAAAAACGAGTCGGAGCCGCGGGTGTACTCGCGGACGACCCGCTCGCAGCGGAGGGTCGCCGCCGAGTCCGCCGCGGCGGGAGGACGGTGTTCGGAGACCGAATCAGACATACTGCCACGTGGTCCCCGACGTGACATATACTTGGTGCGTGGTCGCCGCGCCGGCGGGGCGACGCCGACGCGACTCGACGAACGTCCAGATTCGCGGGGCGGCGTCGGCTCGCGTCGTCCCCACGGTTGAATAGCCTCGGCGTCGTCCACCTCGGTAGTGTTCCCAATCGGCCACCTCGCCCTCGGATATCTCTCGGTCGCGCTCTTCCGGGTCGGCCGTCGCCGCCCGCTTCCGACCGAGTGGACGCTGGCCGCCGCGCTCGTCGGCTCGCAGTTGCCCGACCTCATCGACAAACCGCTCGCGTACTACGGCGTCCTCGTCAGCGGCCGCTCGCTCGGTCACTCGCTTCTCGTGATGCTGCCCGTCCTCGTCGTCATCGTCGGCGTCGGCTATCGGCTGGGCTACGACGAGCACGCGACCGCCCTCGTCGTCGCGACGCTCTCGCACTACCTCGGCGACACCTACCGGGCGCTTCTCGCCGGCGACTGGAGCGCGATGCAGTTCCTCCTGTGGCCCCTGTTCCCGGCGACCGACTACCCCGCGGACTCGATTCCGCCGTGGGTCCGCGTCCTCGAATCGCTGGGCGACCCGCGGTACAACCTCCAGTACGCGCTCGCGGTCGTCGCGTTCGGCATCTGGCTGATCAACCGACTCGACCGTCGGCGAGCGCGAGCGGAGCGCTAGACCAGCGGGGCGGCGAAGAAAAGCGGCGGGTGACGCGGGTTCCGATTAGCTGACGAGTCGCCGACCGACCGCGAAGACGACGAGCGCGCCGAACAGGAGGTACGGTGCCGTGTTCGGGACTTCCGAAGAGGTCGTCGTCTGGGCCGTCGCCGTCGTGGACTCGCTGGGCGTCACGACGCTGTCGGTCGTCGTGGTCGCCGTCGAGTCGGTGGAGTCGTCCGTCGAATCGGAGGAGTCGTCCGCCGAATCGGAGGAGTCGTCCGTCGAGTCGGAGGAGTCGTCCGTCGAGTCGGAGGAGTCGTCCGTCGAGTCGGCGGTGTCGGTCGCCGACGTCGACGTGTCGTCGGAGTCGGACGTGGTCGTCGCGGTGTCGTCCGTGTCACCGTCGTCGTCATCGTCGTCGTCGGGCGTCGCCGTGTCGTCCGAGTCTGACGACTGTTCGGTCACTTCGACCGTCGAGGCGTCGCTCACGCCGATGAGTTCGTCCTCGCCGAGCGCCTGGTCGTCGCCGCGGACGACCGCGTACAGCGAGTAGTCGCCGGCGTCCAAGTCGTCGGTGGAGACGGACGCCGAGTAGTGCGTGTCGTTGACCGACGAGGCGTCGACGCGGACGTTCTCGGAGTCGTCCGCGAGGACGACCTGCACGGCCTCGGCGGATTCGCCCGACTCGACCTCGTCGAGTTCGACGGTCACGTCGAGGTCGTCGGACCGCTCGACGCTCTCGGCGGCCTGTGTCGAGACCGCGTAGGCGCGAATCACGAGGGGTTCGCCGGCGTAGACTTCCTCGGTCGACTGGTTGCCGACCACGACGGCGTAGGTTCCGGGTTCGAGTCCACCGGTTCCGAACTCTTCGGTCGCGTCGCCGGTCGCGGGCGCGGACCGCCGGATTCGCTGTTCGGAGTCGAGAATCGTGATCGTGTAGTTGCTGCCGCTCGGCGCGTCCACGGAGACCGAAACGGTGTCGCCGGCGTCGGCGCGGCCGACTTGGGTGACGGTGAACTCGCCTTGCGAGGTCGAGACGGTTCTGTCGACGGTGTCGATGGAGCCGTCGATATCGATATCGTAGTCGCCGTTGGCCCCCACGGCCGGGGGCGCGACGGCCGCGAGAAGCATCGCGGTGACCACGAGAACGGAGATCGAGACGCGAGGTCGTAGCATCATCGTTCGTTTTGCCCACCTGTGGTAAAAGCTTGTAGGCAGTTCGTCGCACTATCCGCGGGCGTCGCTGGTCGGGTCGAAAGATGAAGGAGAGACGAACCGCGCGGCGCGGTCGTTAGTCGTTCCGGCGGACCGCGAGGAGCGCGGCCGCGAGGAGCGCGACCACGGCGAGCGCCGCGCCGAATCCGGGAATCGGGGAATCCGTCGTGCTGCTCGCGGCGGTCGTCGTGTCGTCGTCGAAGCCGGGCGTACTGGACGCCGTGGTGGTGTCGTCGTCGGCCGGCGTCGTCGTCGCGTCGTCGTCGTCGGTCGGCGTCGTCGTGACGACCTGCCGCGACGTCACGGCGAAGTACGAGAAGCCGGGCGTGTCGGCCTCGATGACGACCGCGCCGTCACCGCTGTTGACGACGCGGGTTTCGAGGTCTTCCCACGAACCGGCGTCCTCGTTGAACCGCCGGACCACGAGGTCGGACGACTCGATGCCGAGTTCGTCGAGCCGGCTCTGTCTGACGGTGAACCGGAGGGTCGACTGGCGGTCGCGCGCGCTGTCGGGAACGTCGATGCGCACGTAGCTGACGGCCGTGCCGCCGGGCTGTCCCACGCTGCCGGGGACTCCCGAGCGTTCGCTGACGATGACCTCGCCGGTCGTCTGCTGGCTGAACGTGATGCTCACCGCGGAGACGCCCTGTCCGCCGTCGAACTGGGCGTCGAAGCCGCGAGCCGAGAACAGCCGGTCGCTGTCGGTCGTGTCGTCGTGGGGGAGGCCGCTACCGCCGCCGCCACCGCCACCGCCGCCGCCGCCGACGTTCGCCTCTTCGACGGTGATGCTGCCGATCGTGACGCCGTCGACCTGCAGGTCGTACGTGCCGGCGTCATCGATGGAGACGGAGTACGTCAGCGTGCCGGAGGAGCCGGGGCCGACGGTGACGCTCTCGGTGGCCAGCGTCGTACTGCCGGCCGTAAGCGCTCTGGTGTACGTCCCCTCCGCGGTGCCGGTGTTGTTCACGCGCACCCTGACCGTGAACGTCTCGTCGGTGTCCACGGTCGCCTGCGAGATGGAACTCGCGCCCGCGTCGATGCTGAACGCCGGGGCACGCTCCGAGACGGAGACCGTGTCGATGGTCGTGCCGTCGAACGCGTAGACGTAATCGCCGGTTCCCGGCGGGGTGTCGGTGAAGGTGAACGTCCGCTGTGCGCCGGAGGCGAGCGAGGTCGAGATGTTCCCGACCGCCGTCCCGTTCCGGGTCACGGTGCCGGAGACGTTGCCGCTCGCGCCGCCGAGGTTGCCGAGTTTGACCGTGACGGTCGCCTGCTCGCCGTCGACGAGCGACGTCGGACTGACCGACGAGTCGCTGAGCAGTTGGATGTCGGCGGTCGGCGAACTCACGTCGAGCGCGTTCGTCGCTGTCGTACCGTTGACCGCGACGGTGTAGGTGCCCGCGTTCGTCGGCTCGATGACGAAGCTCACGGACTGGTTCGCACCGGCGGCGAGGGCCACAGGCTTCGTGACGCCGAAGTCGGTGGTGCCAGCCTGACTGGTGCCGGTGACGCCGACGTCGAGCGAACCGGACTCGTCGCCGAAGTTCTCGGCCCGCGCGGTCACCTCGACCGGGTCACCGGTCTGCACGCTGGTCGCGTTGAGTTCGACGGACGTCACTGCGATGTCCGGACCCTGATTGACCGAGAACGTCGTGTCGTTCGTGGTCGTGTCGCCGTTGTTGTTGGTGACGCGAACGCTGAGTTGGTGTTCGCCCGAGTCGATCTCGGACGAGTTGAGTTCGAGCGTCGCGCCGGGGTTCGGGAACACCGTCGCGTCGTCGGTCACGTCCTCGCCGTCGACCAGAAGCGTCACCGCGGAGGCGTCGATGCCGCTCTCGGGGTCGGTGTAGTTCACTTCGACCGAGAAGTCGGCACTGCTCTCGAAGGTGGCGTTCTGGGAACTGACCCGCGTGACGTTCGGTGCCGTCAGGTCGGGCGCGACGGTGAAGTTCACCGTCGAGGCGTTCTCGTTCCCGCTCTCGTCGGCCGCCGAGACGGACACCGTGTGGTTGGTGCCCGGTTCGAGACCGGTCTCGTTGAGCCGGACGTTCGAGAGGTCGTCGAGGTTCGCCTCGCTCGTGACGTCGGTCCCGTCGAAGGTGACGGTCACGCTGCTGAGGTTGACGCCGCTTTCGGCGTCGTCGACGCTCGCGGTCACGTTGACCGAGGTCGTCGTGTTCGAGAGTTCGTCGCCCTCGGCGGGGGTCGAAATCTCGACCGCCGGTTCGACGTCGTCACCCGCGACGCTGAAGTTCGTCGTGCGGACGGCCGCGTTGCCGGCCCCGTCGGGCACGCGAACCGTCAGGTTGTGCGTCTCGTTGTCGCCAACCGCGACGGTCGTGTTGAACCCGGTCGAATCGAGCGTCGTCGCGGACGTGATGTCCTGTCCGTCGTACAGGACGGTGACGTTCTCCGTGTCGATGCCGGTGTCGTTCACCGCGTCGCTCGCCTCCTCGTAGGTCGCGTTGAGTTCCACCGCGTCGGTTCCGAACGGGAAGGTCGTGCCGTCGGCCGGGCCGATAGACGTGACCGTCGGCGATTCGCGGTCGTCCCGCACGGTGAAGTTGACCTGCTCTGTCGCCGTGTTGGCGGTCAGGTTCGTGTCTGACGCCTCGACGGTGACGGTGTAGTTCGCCGGCGGGAGCGCGGACGTGGTGTAGTTGACCGACTCGTTCGTGACGGTCGCGTCGTCGGTCACGTCCATGTCGCTGACCTGTCCGTCGCTGTCGAGCGTCACCGACACCGTAGACGCGTTGACCTCCACGTTGTCGGAGAGCGTCGCGTTCACCGACACCGTGTTGTTGACCTCGGAGAACGCAGCGCCCTCCGTCGGGTCGTCGTAGCTGATGGTCGGCGCTTCGGTGTCGTTTTCGACCGCGCCGTAGGTCGACAGGCCGGTTCGGGTCGCCACGTAGTAGTCGCCCGTGACGCCCGGGACCGGGTCGGTCTGCAGCGTCGTCGGCAGCACTCGGGTGCCGCCGCGCTCGATGTAGACGATGTAGAAGCCGTTGCCGGTGGTGTCGAGGTTTTCGCTGAAGCCGTAGGTTACGCTCTCGATCTGGTCTTCGGTGAGTCCGGCGTTGGCTTCGAGGTACTTCGTCGCCGCCGTGCCCTGCGAGAGCGCGTTCGGCGGGACGTTCGTGTCCGTCAGCGTGACGACGGTCTGCCCGGCGGGCAGGTCCGCGTCGTCGCTGGCGTTGATTCGAATGAACGTGTCGCCGCTCGCGCTCACGAGCAGCACCGACGACTCCTCCGAGAAGTTGTGGCTCGTGACGTTCGCCGTACTGGAGTCGCTCGCCGTGTTGCCGGCGAGGTCGGTCCCAGTCACGTCGAGTTCGTACTCGCCGGACTCGGCCGTGTCGAGTTCGGCGGTCCACGTCGTCGAGTCCTGCTCCGTGAGGTTCAGCGACTCGACGTCGCTGTTCGGGTCGGTGAGTGTCGCGTCGGGAGTGCCGGCGAGCGATTCCGTGCTCGCCACGGTGACCGAGAGACTACCGGACGCGGTCGTGTTGAGCGTCGCGGTGAGTCCGGGGTCGGTCGTGTCGACCACGACGGGGGCGCTCCGTTCCACGGTGACGTCGTTGTCACCGAGGTCGGTGGCGGTCGCCGTCATCGTGTAGTTCCCGTCGGGGAGCGCCGACGCCACGTCGAGCGTGTGGTTTCCGGTCCCCTGGTCGGGCGTCCGTTCGAACGTCGCCGTCACGCCCGAGTCGGACTCGAACGCGTACTCGACGGTGACGCTCTCCGAGGTGCTGTAGGTGACGTCGACGCTGCCGTTCGTGTGGACGTCGTCGGTCGTCCCGTCGACGGCCGACACGTCGTAGGTCGGCTCCTCGTTGTCCACGCAGACCGTGGCGTTGTCGACGCCGATGTTCCCGCCGGCGTCCGTGCCCACGAGCGTGAGGTTGTAGGAACAACTGGAGACGGTCTCGCCGTCGTCGTTCGTGCCGTCCCACTCGATTTCGAACTCGCCGGTCGAGCGGGCGAGCGAGGTCACGTCGCGCGTGTACACCTCGTCCCCGTCGTCGTTACGGACGACGAACGCCGCGGATTCGAGGTTGTCGTCGGCGCTGTCGAGCGTGATGTCGATGGGGTTGTTCGCGCTCACGTCCTCGTCGTCCTCGACGTAGTCGGGGTCGAGCGCGAGACTCGCGGTCGGCGCGGTCTCGTCGTACTCGAACTCGAACAGCCGCGAGGTGGCGTGGCCGGCCTCGTCGACGACGGTCAGTCTCGCGGTCGTCGGCCCCTCGTCGAGCGAGACGCCGAGTTCGGAGACGTTGATTTCGAGCGTCGAGTTGTCGTTCGTCGTCGCGCCCGAGAGATCGACGGTCGTGCCGTCGACGACGAGCGTCGTCGCGCTGGCGTTGATTCCGGACTCCGCCGCACCGTTGCGGTCGTCCGCGAAGGACGCCGTGATGGTGCTCGACGGGCCGGCGACGTCGGTCGGCGCGACGCTCGTGACGCGCGGCGAGGAGACGAAGTCGAACGTGAACGTCCGGGTGATCGTGTTCCCGACCGCGTCGGTCGCGTTGACCGTCAGCGTCGTCCGTCCCTCGTCGAGTTCGTCCGTCGGGACGGTCGCGCTGCCGTCTGCGTCGAGCGAGAGCGGCTGCGGTCCGTTACCGAAGTTGTAGGTCGCACGACGGATGTTCGACTCGTCGCCCACGTTGAGCGTGAGGTCCGTTCCGAAGGGTACCGCACCCTGTGCGGGTTCCGGAAGCGTGACGTGCGGCGGGAGCCGGTCGCGCCTCGTGACCGTCAGCGTCGAGTCGGCCTCGACGCCGTTGACGGCGACGGTGAAGTTCCCGACGTCGTCGGAGCCGAGCGCGGTCACGTTCCGCGTGACCGTGGAGTCGGCCCCCACGACGACGGTTCGGGTGGTGTTGTAGACCTCCGTGTTACCCTCGTCGTCGGTCGTCGTGTACGTGAGCCGGACCAGGTCGGAGCGACCACCGGTGTTCTCGACGGTCGCCGAGACGGTGTACCGCTCGGTCGTGTTGATGCTCGTCGGCTCGACGCTGACGTCGGTCACGCTCGTGTTCGCGGGCGAGATGACGCGGACGGTCCGCGAGACGAGTTCGGCGTCGTCGGTCGAGAGCTCGTCGATGGAGACGTTGTAGATTCCGGGGTCGTCGAACGAGGTCGTGAAGCTCACCTCGGTCGACTCGCCGGGCTGGAGCCCGCCGGTGTCGGACGGCGACTGCGCCTCGCCGTCGACGGTGAGCGCCGCCTCGTAGCTCCCGTTGACGTCACCGACGTTCTCGACGGTCGCGTTGGCGACCACGTCGCCCCCGGGAAGGACCTGCTGGGGCTCGACGGTGAGGTTGCTGTACTCGAAGGTCGCCGGCTCGAACACGTCGAGCGCGAGCGTGGCGTCGGCGAACGCCTCGCCGTTCGTCGCGTTCTTCGACGCGGTGGCGTCGTACTCGCCGGCCGTCGAGACGGTGGCGACCGCGACGCCGTTGGCGTCAGTCTGGACGGTCGTGTCGCCGACGGTGACCGTCGCGTTCTGCACGGCCGCGCCGGTGTCCTCGCGCGTGACGGTGAACGCCACGTCCTCGCCCGCGACGGGCGTGGTCGTGTTGGCCGTCAGGTTCAGTTGGACGCTCTGGGCGACCTGCAGCGGCGCGCGGTTCGTCACCGACTCGGTGCCCGACAGGTTCGTCGCCACGTGCATCACGACGTAGTCGCCGGGCGTGGCACCGTCGGGGACGGGGACCTCGACTGTCGTCCGGTTCCCCGCGACCGTGGTCACGACCGAACCGTAGACGGTCGCGCCGGGGTCGACGACGGTCACGTCGTCGAACCGCGACGTGCTGTCGTTGAAGCGGTCGAAAATCGACACCGCCGTCTGGCTCCCGACGAACGACCGCGAACCGGGCGTGACGCCCATGACGTTCGCGTCCGTCGACAGCTTTCCGGTGCCGTTCACCCGCGCGATCTGCGTTTCGAGCGCGATGTTCGACCGGTCGGTCGCGTTGATGGTCTGCTCGTAGTTCGAGAGGTCAGACTCGTTGAAGATTGCGACGGTGTGGCTGACCTCGGTCGCGTCGAGCGACGAGGCGTCCACGGTGACCGTCACGTTCTGGCCGTTGCCCGCGAGCGACGGCGTGCTCACCGACGACGACCCCTGCTGGACCGGGAGGGCGTCGACGCCGACGAAGGTGACGTTGCCGTCGGTTTCGAGGTTCCCGTCGCCGTCGGCGTCCGAAAAGCCGCTCCCGTCGTCGACGGTGACGACGGCGAGCATCCACATGCCGGACTCGTCGGGCGTGAACGCGAACGAGTTGTCGTTTTCCGTTCCCGTGGTCTCGCTGACGACCGAGGCGCTCACGCTGTCGTCGCTCGTGAGCGTCTCAGCGACGCCGGAGATGCTCCGCGGAACCGACGCGCCTCGTTCGAGTTTGGCCGCGACGAGTTGGACATCTTGGTCTTGGATGGCTCGGGGAGCACCGGCGCTCGAACCGGAGAACGTGAACGGGACTTCCCGTCCCACGTCGTACACGTACATCGGGTTCTTCCGGAGGGACTGTTCCTGCCCGTCTACCTGTACGTACGTGTTAGTCGACTGGACCTGGTACGCCGCGGCCGAGTCGAATCGGGAATCGGTCGTGTCCGGCCGGAGCGTCAGGAACGCGCCGTCCCAGACGCTGATGTTCTCCGACGCCTGCGTCAGTTGGTCGTCGTCGACCGTGTCGAGTTGGTTAACGGGCGGTCCACCCAGTTGTGCCTCACCTGTGGTGGTCCCGACGCTCGCAGATACTGGCCCTGCGATAACCGAGAATACCACGATGAGCGCGAGTGCGAGACTCAACCCCTGTTGGGAGAGCCTGCGGTAACGACTCATATCTCACTCAACAAATACGAACGCCATAATACTTTTGAATGTAAAACTTTCTGAAAAATCGACTCGTAGTCACGGACGACCCTCACGCGGTCGAAATCACTCCCCGTCGACGCGGGCCCACAGCGTGCCCATCGGCGTCGCGCAACTACTGATACTGTCAGTTACAATAGCGGCGGCATCGGAACCGCGTCGTCTCACCCGCGGCGAGGGAGCGCCGCGAGGCGACAACGACGGGAGACGTTCGAGTAATCGGCGGAGGTGTAACGGGCATATACCCATCACACTTCGGGGCGGCCGCCGTCTGAATGCGTCCGCGAGCGCGCGAAGACACCCGTCTCGCTTGTTGGGTAACGATTATCATGTTGGTCGTTGGAGTTGTAGTCGAAACTCGACAGGATATCTCAAGAGGTGGGTGAGATACTGCTCGGAGCCGCTACAGAGTGTGGGTTGTCAACGAATGGTTAACAAGCGATACGAAGCAGGAGAGAACGTACCGACGGATATCTGCTCGGCTCCCGCTGCCGAGGATGCGCTGACGTTCGCCGTTCCGGTCGAGGTCTACCACGGCTACGGGAGCGCAAAGCACGTCTATCCGACAGAACAGATCGAGCGCATCTCTGACCTGTTCGCCACGGACGGTGACCCCGACGAGATGACCGTCGCAGACGAGGTTCGCCTCTACACGATTCCGCACGACGCCCTCCGCTGAGCGCGACGCCGCGCCCCGGGCGTCTGAGAGGCGAACTGTCCGTGAGCTGACGGTCGACTATCCGGACGAACGCGCGACGATGTACCAGTAAGCCGACTAGACAGCTGGCAGACTGTCCCCTCGGCGACGCGTCGGTCCTCGTTCGAGCCGGGAGCTCCGACTTTCGAGTTCGTCCCGTCTAAACTGGCGAAGAGGCACACTGTGGCGTCAGTCAGCGGTCGAGGGCCAGCGGTTCGGTTCCGACGCAGTGACTCGACGCACGCGAGTCGACGCGCCGCCAAACGTGTCAACTATACATATAGTCTCGGAGGTTGAGTAATAGTTATCACGGTGCTCGTTGGACATATGGCTGAAACTTGAACAGTGTGTTCCCGAAGAGTGGGCGGGGAGAGGCACTGCTCAAGATAATGAAAAATAGTGTGGGTTGTCAACGGATGGTCAAAGAGAGATACGACGCGGGGGACGCGGTACCATCAACTATCTGTACAGTTGCCGATGAGAACGACGAGCCGACGTTCGGCGCGACAGTCGAAGTCGGCGAGGGAGAGGTCGCGTTCGCCGTGCCGGTCGAGATGTACCGCGGCTACGGGGACGCGAAACACATCTATCCCATCGAGCAAGTCGACGCGGTTTCGGACCTGTTCGCGACGGAGAGCCAGTTCGAGGAGGTGTCGATAGCGGAGAACGTTCGGCTCTACACGATGCCGCACGAAGCGCTCCGTTGAGCGCGTCGGTGGGACGTGCCAACGGCGCTGTCGCGCGTGAACGCCACCGCCAGACCCGTACACTGATGGCCTCGGCGGGGAAACGGCGCGACGAGCGACTGCGCCGTGTGTGACTCCCGTTGGCGAGGCGCTGTCGGAGCGAAGGGTCTACTTACCTGACCGTACCCATCACGAGCAATGACGCTCGAAGACGACGCCCGAGACTACCATCGGCGTCCGCCCGCGGGGAAAGTGGAGATAGCGACGACGAAGCCGACGAACACTCAACGCGACCTGAGTCTGGCGTACTCGCCGGGCGTGGCCGCGCCGTGTCTCGACATCGCCGACGACGAGAACGCCGCCTACGAGTACACGGCGAAGGGCAACCTCGTCGGCGTCGTCTCGAACGGCTCCGCCGTGCTCGGTCTCGGCGACATCGGGGCGCAGGCGTCGAAGCCGGTGATGGAGGGCAAGGGCGTGCTGTTCAAGCGCTTCGCCGACATCGACGTGTTCGACGTCGAGTTCGACCACGACGACCCGCAGGCGTTCGTGGAGTCGGTCGCCGCGATGGAGCCGACGTTCGGCGGCATCAACTTAGAGGACATTCGCGCGCCCGAGTGCTTCGAAATCGAGGAGTCCCTGCGCGACCGGATGGACATCCCCGTGTTCCACGACGACCAGCACGGCACGGCCATCATCTCCGGCGCGGCGCTCCTCAACGCCGCCGACATCGCCGACAAGGAGCTGTCGTCGCTGAACGTCACCTTCTCGGGCGCGGGCGCGGCCGCGACCGCGACGGCGCGGTTCTACGTCTCGCTCGGCATCCCCCACGAGAACATCACGCTGTGCGACATCGACGGCGTCCTCTCGGAGTCGAGGGCCGAGGCCGGCGAACTCGACGAGTACGCGGAACCGTTCGCCCGCGGCGTCGACGACGGCGACCTCGAAGACGCAATCGAGGGCGCGGACGTGCTCGTCGGCCTCTCGGTCGGCGGCATCGTGAGTCGGGAGATGGTGCGGTCGATGGCCGACAACCCCATCATCTTCGCCATGGCGAACCCGGAGCCCGAAATCGCCTACGAGGACGCGAAGGAGGCCCGCGAGGACACGGTCATCATGGCGACGGGTCGCTCGGACTACCCGAACCAAGTCAACAACGTCCTCGGGTTCCCGTTCATCTTCCGCGGCGCGCTCGACGTGCGCGCGACCGAGATCAACGAGGAGATGAAGCGCGCGGCCGCCGAGGCGCTGGCGAACCTCGCCCGACAGGACGTTCCGGACGCGGTCGTCAAGGCCTACGGCGACGGCCCGCTGCAGTTCGGCCCCGACTACCTCATCCCCAAGCCGCTCGACCAGCGCGTCCTCTACGAGGTGACGCCGGCCGTCGCCGAGGCGGCCATGGAGAGCGGCGCGGCCCGCCGCGAGCGCGACCTCGACGCCTACCGCGAGGAGCTGGAGGCGCGCCTCGGGAAGTCCCGCGAGATGATGCGCGTCGTCCTCAACAAGGCGGCGACGAACCCCAAGCGGGTCGTCCTCGCCGAGGGCGAAGACGAGAAGATGATTCGCGCCGCGAGCCAGTTGGTCGAAGAGGGCATCGCCGAACCCATCCTCGTCGGCCGGACGAAGGAGATTCTCCGGACCGCCGAGGAGCTGGGTCTCGACTTCGACCCGACCATCGCCGACCCCGAAAGCGGCGAGTGGAACCACTACGTCGACCACCTCTACGAGCGCCGCCAGCGCAAGGGCCTCACCCGGACGGAGGCGGCCGAACTCGTGCGGGGCGACTCGAACTACTTCGCCAGCGTGATGGTCTCGATGGACGACGCGGACGCGATGCTGACGGGGCTGACTCACCACTACCCCTCGGCGCTCCGCCCGCCGCTGCAGATTATCGGCACCGCCGACGACGCCGACTACGCCGCCGGCGTCTACATGCTGACGTTCCGGAACCGCGTCATCTTCTGCGCCGACGCGACGGTCAACCTCGACCCCGACGAGAACGTGCTCGCCGAGGTGACGAAACACACCGCCGAACTCGCGCGGCGCTTCAACGTCGAGCCGCGCGCGGCGCTGCTCTCGTACTCGGACTTCGGGAGCGTCACGAACGAGGGGACGCGCAAGCCCCGCGACGCGGTCGAACAACTGCACGCCGACCCCGACGTGGACTTCCCGGTCGACGGCGAGATGCAGGCCGACACCGCCCTCGTCGAGGAGATGTTGACCGACACGTACGACTTCGCTGAACTCGACGACCCCGCGAACGTCCTCGTGTTCCCGAACCTCGAAGCGGGTAACATCGGCTACAAGCTCCTCCAGCGCCTCGGCGGTGCGGAGGCGATCGGCCCGATGCTCGTCGGCATGGACAAACCCGTCCACGTCCTCCAGCGCGGCGACGAGGTCAAAGACATCGTCAATCTGGCAGGCGTCGCCGTGGTGGACGCCCAAGCCGAGTAGCGCGCTCCGACCGGAGTAGCTCGGCGGTCGACGTCACACCGCGGCCGCCCGCTCGGTCGCGCCAGCACGAGAGATTAAATATATTCGGTCGAGTCAGGGAGTATGGTCGAGTTGGGTACACACACGTCGGCGTCGGAACGCCGGTTCGCACTCGGATGGGTCGGGATGGCCATCGTGATGTCGCTCGCGGTGGCGGCTATCGACTTCCTCGAACTCCCGCTGCAGACGGTGTACGTGTTCGCGGCGGGCGTGACGCTTCGGGAGGCCATCGGACTGGCGGTCTGGGCGCTCCGGCGCTGACCGCGGGGCGCGGTCGAATTCTCACCCCGCGGCGGCCACCCGCCCCGCTTTTGTGAGTTCGCTGAGAATACCGAGCCATGTTCGACCGACTCCTCTTTCCGACCGACGGGAGCGACGGCGCGGACGCCGTCCTCGACCACGTCGTCGACATCGCCGCCGCCTCGGACGCGACCCTCCACCTACTGCACGTCGCCCCGGCGGACCCCGAGCGCCGCCCGAGTCTGCGCGGCGAGGGCGACGACGCCGACGGTTCCGACCCCACCGAGCGCCGCCGAAGCGACGGCGAGCGGTTCGTGAGCGACGCCGCGGCCCGCGCGTCGCAGTCCGGCGTGTCGGTCGTGACGAGCGTCGAACGCGGCGAGCCGTATCGGGTCATCACCGAGTACGCGACCGAACGGGACGTCGACCTCGTCGTCATGCCGACCCACGGGCGGACGGGGCTGAGCCGACTGCTCCTCGGGAGCACCACGGAGCGCGTCGTCCGTCGGTCGGACGTGCCCGTGCTCACCGTCCGACCGGGCGCGGCGACCGACCTCGCGTACCCCTACGCCGACGTGCTGACGCCCACCGACGGGAGCGCCTGCGCGACCGCCGCGGTCACGTTCGGCGGCGAGTTGGCCGCGGCGACCGACGCGACGCTCCACGCGGTGTCGGTCGTCAACGTCGCCGCCTTCGGCGCGGACATCCGCGGCCCGCTCCTCATCGACGAACTCGAAGCGCGGGCGAGCGACGCGGTCGACGCGGCGAGCGACACGGCGGCCGCGCTGGGCGTCGAGACGGTCAGGAAGTCGGTCGGCCGCGACGTGTCGATTCACGACGGCATCCTCGCGTACATCGACGAACACGACGTGGACATCGTGGTGATGGGAACCCACGGCCACACCGGCTTCGACCGCTACATGCTCGGGAGCGTCGCCGAGAAACTGGTCCGGACCTCGCCGGTGCCGGTCGTGACGGTCAGAGAGCCGCGAGACGAGTAATCGGCGGTCGGCGCAGACCGGCGGTCGCGGTCCCCGCCACCGCCCGTCAGTTCCGAAGCAGACCCGTGACGCCCGCGGTCTCGGCGATAATCCACCCCACGAAGACGAGATACGCCGCGCCGAGCGCGTAGCACTCCAGCCGCGAGAGCGACAGGTCCGTCCGGAGCAGGCCGAAAAGCAGGACGGTTGCCAGCGTCAGCACGCCCAGCATGGGGACGGCGACGGCGAAGTCGACCGGGACGCTCCCGACGATGAGGACGCCCACCGGGATGGCGACGAGCAGGTCGAACGTGTTCGATCCGAGGACGTTGCCGAGGCTCGTCGCGCTGTTGCCGTCGGCGGCCGAGCGGACGCTGACGAGCGTGTCGGGGAGGCTCGTCGCGGCGGCGACGACGGTGACCCCCGCGAGGAACGTCGGGACGCCGAACGTCGCGCTGAGCGACTCGACGCCCCCGACCAGTTGCTCGACGCCGACCAGGATGACGAGGAGGCCGCCGAGGAGCCGCGCCCACTCGCGGCCGATGCCGTCGGCGACGCCCGCCTCCTCGCTTTCGTACTCCGAAACGTCCTGCCACTGGATGAACAGATAGAGGCCGTAGAGAAGCATGGGAATGAGCGCGACGGGCCGGGTGAGCTGTCCCGTCAGCGCCGGGCCGTCGGGCACGGGGAAGTAGATGACCGCCAGCGAGAACGTGACGACGAGCGTGGCGACGGCGACCATGTAGAACTGCGCCTCCTTGTAGACGACGAGGCGGCTGGTTTCGAGGTCGCCGTCGGTGGCCAGCCCCGACAGCGCCGGAATCACGAGGATGTTGAAGATGGCCGAGCCGACGATTGCGCCGACGCCCATGTCGAAGACGCCCGCGGTCGCGGCGATGGCGACGCTGGCGAACTCGGGGAAACTCGACCCGAGGGCGACGATAATCGAGCCCTGGACGACCGCCGGGAGGCCGTAGTAGGACGCGAGGTGGTCGGCCGATTCTTCGAGCCAGCCGCTGCCGATCCAGATGAGCCCGGTCGTCAGGAGAATCACGGCGACGTTCGCGAGCGGCGACGACGGGAGGAGACTACCGAGGACCATTGGAAGCCCGTTCAGCGACGCGGAAAAAGAAGCCACCGACACGGGGTGGTCGCCCGCGCGGTGGGCTCGGTCGATGGCCCGCGGGGTCGGTTGGTCGGTGGGCCGCGGACGCGGCGGGTCGTCAGTCGTCGCCGTGGGCCGATTCGGGCGTGAACGTGACGCCGCCGATTTCGATTTCGTCGGGGACGCGGTCGGTGTCGTGCGCGCCGACCGGCGGGAGGTTCGCGTCGGCCGAGAGCGACGCGTCGAGGTCGGTCGCGGACTCGATTGCCGTCATCTCGCCGTCGGCGTCGCGGGCGTCCTGGTCGATGCGCATCGAACAGAACTCCACGCCGCACATCGAACAGAAGCGCGCCTCCTTGTAGTTGTCACCGGGGAGCGTCTGGTCGTGATACGACCGCGCCCGCTCGGGGTCGAGCGCGAGGTCGAACTGCCGCGCCCAGTCGAACTCGTAGCGCGCCTCCGAGAGCGCGTCGTCCCAGTCGCGCGCGCCGGGAAGGTCGTTCGCCACGTCGGCCGCGTGGGCGGCGATTCGGTAGGCGGCGAGCCCCTCGCGCACGTCCTCGCGGTCGGGGAGCCCGAGGTGTTCCTTGGGCGTGACGTAACACAGCATCGCCGCGCCGGCGCGGCCGGCCTCGGTCGCACCGATGGCGCTCGTGATGTGGTCGTAGCCCGGAGCCACGTCGGTCACGAGCGGGCCGAGGACGTAGAACGGCGCGCCGTCGCAAACCTGCTGTTGGCGCTCGACGTTCTCGGCAATCTGGTCCATCGGGACGTGGCCGGGACCTTCGACCATCACCTGCACGCCGTAGTCCCACGCGGTCCGCGTGAGTTCGCCCAGCGTGTCGAGTTCGGCGAACTGCGCGTCGTCGCCGGCGTCAGCCAGACAGCCGGGTCGGAGGCCGTCGCCGAGCGAGAACGTCACGTCGTGTTCGGCGAAGATGTCGCAGATATCCTCGAACGCGACGTACAGGGGGTTCTGCTCGCCGCGTTCCTCCATCCACTGGGCGAGGATAGAGCCGCCGCGGGAGACGATGCCCGTCTTCCGGCCGTCGGTCAGGGCGAGGTGTTCCATCAGCACGCCCGCGTGAATCGTCATGTAGTCGACGCCTTGCTCGGCCTGCTTCTCGATGACGTCGAGGAGCAGGTCGCGGGTGATGTCCTCGGGGCTGTCGACGCGCTTGACCGCCTCGTAGATGGGGACGGTGCCGATGGGGACCGGCGAGTACGCGACGTTCGCCTCGCGAATCTCGTCGAGGTTCGACCCCGTCGAGAGGTCCATCACCGTGTCCGCACCGTAGTGGACCGCGGTGTGGAGCTTTTCCAACTCTTCTGTGAGGTCGCTTGTGGTCTCGCTGTTGCCGATGTTCGCGTTGACCTTCGTGGCGAACTCGCGGCCGATAATCATCGGGTCGAGCGAGTCGTGGTTGCGGTTCGCGGGGACGACCGCCTGCCCCTCGGCGACCTGCTTCCTGACGAACTCGGGGTCGCGGTTCTCGCGCTCGGCGACTCGTTCCATCGCCGGGGTGACGCGTCCCGCTCGGGCGTGTTGGAGTTGTGTCGACGCCATTGATTACCTAGTGATACAACTAGCTAATAACAGTTGTGACAGCCGCGGGTCGGTTGAATCCCTCGGAAACTGACAGAATCGACGTGCAACACTCAGAGGGTGGGTTCAGCACTGACGCCTGTAGAACAGAGCAGATAACCACAAAGATTAGACGTGTAATGTGAATAAATAATCATATGTCCTCCAACAGCGGGCCGGTTCGATGGACGAATCCGGAGTATGTCGCAACGGTGGTTGGCGTTCTTTCAGTGGCCGCATTAGTGTTCTACAGTTCGCTCACGCAGTCTGGCCCAACTGTTGATGAGATAGTCTTCGTTGTTCTCGTTACTACGCTGCCTGCTACTGTCGCCTACGAACTTGCTCGTCGCCTCCTGTGACCGACTCGCGCCCTGTATGCAGCACGGTCTCAGCAAACTATCAGTGGCGGAGGAAATCAGTCGCCGCGCGAACGGCGAGAGTGTTCCTCGACGACGATTAGAAATCGCCGGTGACGATGTCGGCGACGCGTTCGCGGTCGAACAGGGTTGCGCCCTCGAAGGCGTCCGGGTAGATGTTCAAGGCCGCCTGTTCGGTGTGATAGAAGTTGATGATGGGTCCTTGGTCGAGATATCCAGCGGGGTAGACCGCCCCGTCCTGAACGGCTCGGACCTCGCTCGCGACCGGGTCGTCCTGCAACGGTTCGACCACGGCCTCTCGGAACTCCGACTCGGACGCACCACCGTAGTTGCGGACGAGCAGTACCTCGGGGTCGACTTCGAGCATAGCCTCCAGGTCGATTGTGCTGTTGTTGGTCCCGCTGAAATGTTCGATGTCCGTCCCCGCGAGCGCGTCTTGCAGCCGCAGTTCTCGCCACTGCTTGGTGCTGATTCCGCCGTCATCGAAGCGGAACGGATAGAACTCATCACCCTCTTGACCGGCCGGATAGACCAGCAGTGCGGTCGGGCGCTGGTCGGCCGGCGGGATTCGCTCGTCTATCGTGTCGAGCATCTCCTCGTGGAGGTCGACAAACGCCTCGTACCGCGGCCGGGCCTGAAACACGTCGGCGACCAGTTCGAACATCTCGTAGAGTTCGTAGTAGCGGTAGCCGTCGTGCCACTCCGAGCTGTGCTTGCGACTGAAATTCCCGAAGAAGGGACCGATTTCGGTTCGGACTTCCTCGACGTCGCTGCGGTCCCAGCCGTACCAGTTCACCAGTAGATTGGGGTCCAGGAGGTGAGCGTCGGCGTTCAGTTCGTACACCAACTCTTTCGGCACGCCGTCTCCGACCAACTCCACGATAGCGTCCGCGTCGAACTCGACGCCGGGCAGTGATTCGAACGCCTCGTTCGCAAAGCGCGCGTGGTTCTGAATGCCGAGCGTTTGTCCCCCGCCGAGTGCGAACCCCATGTCCGCGAGGGTCGGTAACAGCGCGGTCCATCGCTCCGGCGGTTCGTCGAACTCGACCGGACCCATCGGTTCGATCGAGACAGTGTACGACCCGCCGGTGTCGCTCGCGGCGCTCGACTCGTCGGTGGATGTCGCTTTCGTGGTGTTCGGGTCGCTGGTCGAACTGTCGGTCGTCCCGCCAGTTCCGTTCTCGCCGCCACCGAGACACCCTGCGAAGAGCGCGGTGCCGAGGGCAGCGCCACTTCCCAGCAGTTCTCTACGCGTTGAGTTGCTCCGACGCATTAAGAAGCCAAAAATTAGGCTAGCCTAAAACAATAGCGGTTTTCGGTCCGTTGTCTGTCCATGTTACGGGCGGTGAATCCCGGTCCATCCGGCGGTTTTGGCACCAGTAGTCGAACACGAAAAGAGCCGCCGAACGTCGAGACGAGCGGACACACCGCCGCTCTCGGTCCGTTTCCTTACCCCTCGTAGCCGGCGTACTCCATCAGTTTCGCGAAGATGTCGGTGTCCATAACCTCCTTGTAGACGACGCCGCTGAGCATGCCGCCGGGGTAGAAGTTCCCGTTCATGACGTGGTTGACCTTGTGGCAGTGCATGAGGTAGATGCCGGGTTGGGCGTCGGCGGTGAACTCGACCGTGTGGCGCTCCGCGGGCGCGATGTTCGTCACGTCCATGTCGTAGCGGGCGGCCTCGGGGATGACGCCGCCGTCCTTTTCCACCAGTTGGAAGCGGTGGTTGTGGATGTGCATCGGGTGGCTCATGTAGCCCGCGTTGACGTAGTGAATGCGGACGGTGTCACCCTGTTCGACGATGATGGGCGAGCCGTCTTCGGGGTGGAGCGTCCGCGGCGCGCTCTTGCCGTTGACGGTGAACACGTCCGGCTTCCGGTTCCGGGGGTCGTAGGTCACGTTCTCGCCAGCCATCTGCCGCGGGAGCCGCGAGTCCCAGTCGCGGACGGTCATGAAGTACTCCCTGTCGGCCGGTTCGTACCCCTCCGGGTCGACGCGGAGGATGCCGTACATCCCCATCTCGATGTGCCGGTGGGTCTGGTAGTGGCAGTGGTAGAGGTGCGTCCCGGGGACGTTCGCCGGGATGGTGTAGGTGTGTTTCTCGCCGGGGTCGACGCGGATGCCCGTCGTCGTCGGCACGCCGTCGTCCTTCCAGGCCTTGCGCACGCCGTGGAAGTGGACCGTGTGGGGGCGCATCCCGTCGGTGTTGTCGAGCGTGACCTCCATGTCGTTGCCCTCGGTCGTCCGGAGAATCGGCCCGGGGACGCTCGGATTTCCGTCGTCGGCGCTGAACGCCCACACCTGCGGGAGTTCGACCGGCCCGCCCATCGTTTCGAGGGGGTGGGCCGCGTGGCGCGCCGGCGCGCTCTTGAGGGTGACCTGTCCGCCCTGCTCGTCGACCTGTACGACCTCCGGCGGACTGGTGTACGGCAGCGCCGACTCGCTCGTCTGGGCGACCGTCGTCTCGTCCGCGCCGACGGCGGCCGAGTCCCCGTTCGTGGGCGCGGCGCACCCCGCGAGACCGAGCGCTCCGACGCTTCCAGTGGCGGCGAGGAATTCGCGACGCGACACCGTCGAACCGGGTGCACCAACGTAGTTTCGCATTACAGTCGGTCGTTACCCGGGGGGATGGAATACCGTCTCGCCAGTTCCCGACGCACAGGAGCATGACGAACATGTTCGGCACGGTCGCTACGTACCGGGCCGGTGAACAGTCGAGTCGGGCGTACCAGTCCGAATCGACGGCCATCGGTTCGACCGAACCCGACGCTGGTACCCCGCGACTTTCATACGCCCCGGCGGCGTACCGGAAACCGAACCGACGGCGCGCGGGTCGCCGTCGAGCAACCCACTCCCACGCAGATGTCGACCAATCCACTCTCAGACGCGCTCGAACCGGACTTCGAGACGGTGTTCGACGCCCTCACCAGTCCGCAGTGCCGGGCCGTGCTCAAGCAGCTCGACGGCCCGATGACCGCCTCGGACATCGCCGCCGCGTGTGACCTCCCGCGGTCGACGGTGTACCGAAAGCTCGAACAGATGGTCGAGGCGGGGCTCCTCGAAAAACGCGACCGCGGCCGCGACGCCGCTCGCTACGCGGTCGGCTTCGAGGAGGTGGTCGTGACGCGCGAACCGGGCGACCTCTCGATTTCGGTGTCGTCGCCGTCGCGGTCGGCCTCGGACCAACTGTCGTCTCTGTGGTCGGCCGTCGGCGACCAGGCCGGCGACTGAGACCTTACCCGACCGTCGCGTCGTCCCGCGCGAGAAACGCCTTCATGACCTTCCCCTCCGCCCGGTGGAGCTTCTCGCTCGTCGTCGACTTCGCCAGCCCCACGGCCTCGGCGAGCCCGGTGAGCGTGCACGTCCGCGGCGTGTCGTAGTACCCCTCGGCGACGGCCGTTTCGAGGAGGTCGTACTGGTCGTCGGTGAGAAGCGACTCCGTGTCTATCGACTGGTGGATGGAGACGAGGTCGAACGGGATGCCGAACTGCGTGAGCTGTTCGCCCAGCTCCGAGAGGTTCTCGCGCGGCGCGGTCACCTCGACTGTCACCTCGCCGTCGACGATGGTGATGGGCAGCTCCAGCGGGATTCCCACCTCGCTGAGCGTGAGAATCAAAAGCGGTTCGGTCGTCTCGAACTGCACGAGCGCGCGCTCCGGCTGCGCTTCGAGAATCGTCACCGAGACGACCGAGTCGTACTCGTCGATGGTCGTGACGACCGGCTCGATGTCGGCCGTCCGTATCTCGACGAGGCCGACGCCCGTCTCGTCGGCCGGCATCGCCGCGAGGACGGTGAACTCGGCGTCCGGATACCGTCCCGAGAGGTCGGAAACCCAGACCTGATCGGGGAGCGTGATGGAGAGTGTTGCGCGGGGCATCGGTAGTGAAACGAACTTATTCCTCCCGGACAAAGATAGTTCCGAACATGTTCGCCCTTCGGCCGCGTTTCGGGAACCACCGAGACGGGTTTTTCACCGGACCACCGACCGTCGAGTGTCGAGCGAGGCGGGACCGCCGCCTCGCCACCTTCAATCATGAACCCGAACGACACCACATCTCCGACGCTCGGCCGGCGAACCGTACTTCGACTCCTCGGCGGCGCGGCCGTCTCCGCGACCGCGCTGGGAGGCGCCGCCGACGCCGCGCGAGCGCAGTCGGGGACCGACCTCGATTCGTGGTTCGCTCAGACCTCGAACTACGACGGGGTGGTGGACGAGACGGGAAGTTCGACGGTGACAGTGACGGTCGGGGCGCAGGCCAACGGCGGCGCGTTCGGCTTCGGCCCGGCCGCCCTGCGCGTCGACCCCGGAACGACCGTCGTCTGGGAGTGGTCCGGGAAGGGCGGGTCGCACAACGTCGCCGCCGAGGACGGGAGCTTCGAGTCCGACCTCGTCGGCGACAGCGGCCACACGTTCGAGCACACGTTCGACGCGGCGGGCGTCTACAAATACGTCTGTACGCCCCACGAGACCATCGGGATGAAGGGCGCAATCGTCGTCGGCGACGCCGGCGGCGCGACCGCGACCGAGGCGGCCGACTCGACCGGCGAGGGCGAATCGGAGGCGGCCACTGACAGCGCCGGCGAGGGGGACGCCGACCTCGACGCGTGGTTCGAAAACACCACCAACTTCGACGGCGTCGAGGCGCAGACCGGCCTCCAGCGCGTGACCGTCGACGTCGGGGCGCAGGCCAACGGCGGCGCGTTCGGCTTCGGTCCCGCGGCGATTCGCGTCTCGAAGGGCACGACCGTCGCGTGGACGTGGACCGGCGAGGGCGGGTCGCACAACGTCGTCGCCGAGGACGGGAGCTTCGAGTCCGAGCTGGTCGGCGACAGCGGCCACGCGTTCGAACACACCTTCGAGGAGGCCGGGACGTACACCTACGCCTGTACCCCGCACAAGACGCTCGGCATGAAGGGCGCAGTCGTCGTCACCGACGACGAGGGCGGGTCGAACGCGCAGGTGGCCGAGCCGTTCGGCGACTCCGGAACGGAGCGCCTCGGCGGCATCGCGCTGGCCGGGACGTTCGGCGCGATGCTGGCGTCGCCCGCGCTGTTCGGCGCGTTCATGTGGCTCAAAGGCGAGGGCGGCGAGTCGGCGGGCGAGACGTATCCGAAGGGGAAGTCGGAGTAACGCGTCTGAGGGGCGGATGAATTTTCCGGGGTAGCAGTTCGATTTCTCGCGTGCGCGCTCAGAACAGCGACGCGAGCACCCCCGAGATATCGACGTGGAGACCCAACCGCTGGATTCCCTTGTATCCGAGGTAGATTCCCACGATACCCAAGATTCCGGCGAGGTTGGGCGGGGCCGGAATAGGTGTTTCTATGAGGCCGAACAGGGCTCCGGCGAAGACGCCTGCCAGCAGGGCCAAAACGAGTTGCGAGGCCATAGTCGTGCCATCCAAGTTCTGGGATAAATAGGTACAGTAATCGACGCGAGCGCGGGGACAGCCCACCCACGGTTCGAGACGGGACTACTCCACGTACACCCGCGTCACGTGTCCCCCGCAACCGCACTGTTCGACGTACTCGTACTCCACGCCGTCGAACCGCGCCGCGAGCGCGTCGTAGAGGTACGTCTCCGGGTGGCCGTGGTCGCCGTGGGTGACGAGGTTGACGTGGTGGCCGGCGGTCGTGTGTTCGACCGCGTCGACGGCCTCCGAAATCACGAGGTCGCGGTCGGCGGCGTGTCGCGGGAGTTCGAGGTTCGCCGACCACGAGGTGTCGTGGACGCGGTCGGTCGCCGAATCGGGCGTTTCGTGGTCGTGGTCGGCGGGGAGCGAGTCGGTCGTCATACAGTTCGAGAGACGACTTCCGACTCAAAGAGCGACAATCCGAACATGTTCGTCCCGACTGTGCGAGGCCGGGAAGCGGCGCGTGTAGCCTATAGCAGGCGTGTGAACCACGACGTGTATGGAGATTCAACGCAAGACCATCGCGAAGGCAATCGTCGTCGTGTTCGTCTTCAACCTCGTCGTGATGGGTGCGGGCGCGTGGTTCGCCTATCAGGAGGCCCCGCCCATCCCCGACGAAGTTGTCGGACCCGACGGCGACGTCGTCGTCAGCGGCGACGCGATTCGAGAGGGCAAGACCGTGTTCCAGAAAGACGGCCTGATGAATCACGGGTCGATACTGGGCAACGGCGCGTACTACGGCGCGGACTACACCGCCGACGCGCTGGACTTGAAAGTCCAGTTCATGCGGAACTACTACGCCCAAGAACGGTACGGTGAGTCCTACGACCGACTCGACTCCGCCGACCAGGCCGCCGTCGCCGACGTGGTGAAAAACGACCTCGACGACAGCTACGAGGGCGGCGCGATTCGGTACACCGCGGCCGAGGTGTACGCCCACGAGCAGGTCCGCCAGGAGTACGTCGAGCGATACCACGAGGGCGACCACGAGCGCGGCGTCCCCGTGGACATGATCGACTCCGAGGAGGAGGCGCGGGCGTTCGCTGACTTCGCCATGTGGACGGCGTGGTTCTCACACACCGACCGCCCCGGCGGCACGCACTCGTACACGAACGACTGGCCGTACCAGCCCGGCGCGGGGAACGACGCCACCGCCGCCTCGATGACGTGGAGCGTCGTCGCCATGGTGCTCCTCGTCGCGGGCGCGGGCCTCGGCATCTGGCTGTACAAGTCGGTCGAACTCCCCGAGCCGTCGGCCGAGGACATCACGGTGCCCGAACCCGGTGACGTGAGCGTCTTCCCGAGCCAGCGGGCGGCGCTCCGGTTCATCCCGGTCGCCGCGGGGCTGTTCTTGGCACAAGTGCTGTTGGGCGGCCTGCTCGCGCACTTCTACATCGAGCGCGCCGGCTTCTTCGGCGTCGAGTCGATATTCGGCGTGCCCATCCTGCAACTGCTCCCGTTCGCCATCGCCAAGACGTGGCACATCGACCTCGGCATCCTCTGGATCGCCGCGACGTGGCTCGGCGCGGGGCTGTTCCTCCCGCCGCTTCTGACCGGCTACGAGCCGCCGAAGCAGTCGACGTACATCAACGTCCTCCTCGGCGCCATCGTCGTCGTCGTGGTCGGCGGCATGTCGGGTATCTGGCTGGGCGCGAACGGCTACATCGACGGCTCGCTGTGGTGGATTCTCGGCAACGAGGGGCTCGAATACCTCGAAGTCGGGAAGCTCTGGCAGTTCGGCATCCTCGCCGGCTTCCTCATCTGGGCGGGGCTGGCGGTCCGCGGCCTGAAGCCGCTTCTCGACAAGGAAGCGCCGTACGGACTGGCGCACATGATTCTGTACGCCGGCGGCTCTATCGCCCTCCTGTTTACCGCGGGCTTCCTCTTTACCCCCGAGACGAACATCGCCGTCACGGAGTTCTGGCGCTGGTGGGTCGTCCACATGTGGGTCGAGGGGGCCTTCGAGTTCTTCATCGTCGCCATCGTCGGCCTGACGCTGGTGTCGATGAACCTCCTCAGTCGCCGGAGCGCCGAGAAGGCCGTCATGCTTCAGGCGCTCCTCGTCATGGGGACGGGCATCATCGGCGTCTCGCACCACTACTGGTGGGTCGGCATGCCCGACATGTGGGTGCCCATCGGGAGCGTGTTCTCGACGCTCGAACTCATCCCGCTGGTGTTCATCCTCTACGAGGCGCTCGGGCAGTACCGCGCGATGTCGGGCGAGTCGTTCCCGTACCGCCTGCCGTTCATGTTCATCGTCGCCAGCGGCGTCTGGAACTTCGTCGGCGCGGGCGTGCTCGGCTTCTTCATCAACCTCCCGCTCATCAACTACTACGAGCACGGGACGTACCTGACGGTCGGCCACGCCCACGCCGCGATGTTCGGCGCGTTCGGCTTCCTCGCGCTCGGCATGGTCACCTACATGCTCCAGCTCTCCATCGACGCCGACCGCTGGGACGGCTCGTGGCTGCGCGCCGCCTTCTGGTGTTGGAACGTCGGCCTCGTGTTGATGGTGTTCGTCTCCGTCCTCCCAGTCGGCTTCCTCCAACTGGAGACGGCGTTCACCGGGAGCTACGCCGCCGCCCGGAGCGTCGCCTTCTACAACCGGCCGCTGATTCAGACGCTGTTCTGGGCGCGGCTCCCCGGCGACACGCTCATCATCCTCGGGACGGTCATCTACGCGGCCGACCTCGTCAGAAAGCGGTTCGTCCTCCGGCAGTCCGCCGACGACCCGAGCGTCGAGGACATGGCCGTCGCCGAGGGCATCCTGGGCGACGACTAACGGTCGAGCGCTGTCGAACCGCTTCTTTTCTGCTCGCTTGTTGAGACCGACTTCTGTTGTACGCGCACGCGTCACTGTCGCGCCAGACCCGTCGAAGAAGCGGAATTCAACAGAGCCACTGACGGCTGATTCACGTTCCCGATTTTTCACCGCCGGTGGACTCCCGACTCTCCCACGCGAGCACCAACCCCGTCACGGCCCCGACGACGACCGTCCCGCCGAGCGTCGCAATCACGCCCAGCGCCCCGAGGAACAGCGGAACGACGAGAAACAGGACCACACCTCTCACGAGCGCCGCCACCGCCCCCACCCCGACCGGCGTTTCGAACGGATTGCCCTCCATCACGACCACCGCGAGTTCGAGCAGGTACATCGGGACGGGGAGCGCGAGCAATCCCACGAGCCCGCCGACGAGCGTGCCGCGAACCCGGGAGTTCGCCCCGCCGAGTCGCCGCCAGAGCAGGCTGGCGAGCAGACCGCCGCCGAGAAAGCCCCCGGCGACGAGCACCACCAGCGGCGCGGTGGGGACGGCCGGGTCGTCGCCGGTCACCAACGCGACCACCGGGTCGGCGAGAACGTACCAGAGCGCGAACGCGCCGCCCGCGAGGGCGAACGTCATCGAGGGGCGACGGCGCGCGGCGGCGAGGAGCGAGAACCGAGGCATACGAGAGATTCGTTGCACCGGGAGAAGAAGTTCGCGGAAGTCGTGAATCGGCCGACAACGGGCGAAAACAGACCGGAAACGGCGCGGTCGGACGCTACTCGACGACGACCGCGCCCTTCATCCCGAGCGTCTCGTGGGGCGTACAGGCGTAGGTGTACGTCCCGGTCGCCTCGAAGGTGTGTTCGAACGTGTGACCGCTACTGCCCGCCAACTCCGATTCGAAGGAGCCGTCGGCGGCGGCGACGTTGTGCGACCCGCCCTCGCCGTTCCACTCCCAGACGACCGTGGTACCCGGAGAGACGCGAATCGCCGCGGGACCGAAGCCGAACGCGCCGCCGTTGGCCTGCGCGCCAACCGTCACCGTCACCGTCGAACTCCCCGTCTCGTCCACCACCCCGTCGTAGTTGCCGACGTTGTCGAACCAGCCGTCGAACTGCGGGGCGCTCCCGCCGCCGGAACCGCTATCCGCGCCGGTCGTTTCACCGGACTCGGTCGTCGGCTCCGCGGTCGATTCGGCGGTCGTCGCGTCGTCGCCGTCCGCCTCGGCCGCGTTCGCGGCGTCGCCGCCGGAGCCGGAACAGCCGGCGAGCGCCGTCGACAGCGCCGCCGTCGCGGTCAGTGCGGTAAAGCGCCGTCTCGTGAGATTGGAATCGCGCGTCATCAGGTGTACCTCGGCGGCGACGAAAGCAAGCGGTTACCCCGAACGTGTTCGGGGAGATTCCAGCAAGCCGCGACGGGCTACGGGGCGTCAGTCGCCCGCCGGTCGGGTCGCGGGCATCGGGCCGTCGTAGTCGGCGGGCACGTACCCGCAGAGCGGGTCGCTGGCCAGCGGGTCGCCGGTGTGGGCGTACGCCCGCGAGCGACTGCCGCCGCAGACGTGGCGGAACTCGCACGCGCCGCACTTCCCGCGGAGGGCGTCGGGGTCCCGGAGCGACCGGAAGAGGTCGCTCTCGCGGTATCGCTCGACGAGCCCGCCGTCGCGGACGGGGCCGGCGGACGCGGGGAGAAAGCCCGACGGGAACAGCTCGCCGGTGTGGCTGACGAAGGCGAACCCGTCACCCGCGGTGATGCCGAGTCGGCGGCCGATGCCGTCGGTCGGGGGCGCGTCGCTCGCGTCACGACGGCGCTGGATGGCGACCCGACGGTAGTGGGGCGCTTCGGTCGTCTTGACGCCGAAGGGGGCTTCCTCGCTCACCTCGGTCAGCCACTCCATGACGCGCTCGGCGCGCTCCGGGGAAATCGGGTCGAGGACGCGCCCGCGCCCGACGGGGACGAGGAAGAACACGGACCAGAGCACCGCGCCGAGGTCGGCCACGAGGTCGCAGAGCGCGGGGAGTTCGTCCACCGTCTCGGCGCAGACGGTCGTGTTTATCTGAAGCGGGAGGCCGGCGTCGCGGGCCGCGCGGGCGGCCGCGACGGTCTGTTCGAAACTCCCGTCCTCTCCCCGGAAGACGTCGTGTGACGCTGCGGTCGCGCCGTCGAGGCTGAGCGCCATGCGCCTGACGCCCGCGTCGGCGAGGTCGGCGACCGTCTCGGGCGTCAGCGACGACGTTCCGCTCGGAGTGAGCGTCATGCGGAGGCCGAGGTCGGTTCCGTACTCGACGAGGTCCACGAGGTCCGGGCGGGCCAGCGGGTCGCCGCCGGAGAGGACGACGAGTTGCCCCGGTCCGAACTCGCGGGCCTGGTCGAGCAGGCGTTTGCCCTCCGCCGTCGTCAGTTCGTCGGGGTGTCGCGCGGGCGTCGCGTCCGCCCGGCAGTGGTCGCACGCGAGGTCGCACGCCTGCGTCACCTCCCAGACGAGGACGAACGGTCGCCGCGAGGTGTCGATGCTCGACGGGTCCGGCGGGGCGGTCGCCGTCGACGGCGCGTCCGCGTCGCTCCCCTCGCTCGTGTCGGTGTCGACGTGTGGCGGTCGAGACATGGCTCTGGTCGGCTGGTTCGACGGCGCGGACGGTGAGTCACACCCCGAACCTGTTCGGCCGACTGGTCGGGGGAAACCGAGACGAACACGTTCGGGGTGAACTTCCTGCGCTGTCGCCCCCACGACTCGCATATGGAGCACGAGGCGTACCTCGACGGACTCGACGCACCGACCGACCGAACGGTGGATTTCCTCGACGTGCGGGAGTTGCCGCCGCCGGAGCCGCTCACCGAGACGATGAACAGCCTCGCCGACCTCGACGGCGAGACGGTGTTCGTCCAGCTCAACGACCGCGAGCCGAAGTTCCTCTACCCGAAGCTCGACGACCGAGGGTTCGCCTACTGCTCGACCGAGCGCGAGGACGGCGTCGTCACCGCGATTTGGGAACCCTGAGTCGGCGTAGTCGCCGAATCTCTTCCAGTCAATCCCATCCAGTCAATCCCCCGCGAGCGGCGGTGTCGGCACCGCTTGCGTCCCGAAAGCTATCAACCCACCCTAATTTGGTATAATCGTTAATGTAATAACAACCCACGCGTTTGTACGTGGTATGAGTTCAGACCACACGAATACCACCCACTCCGAGTGGTGTCCGGACTGCGGTTCGAAGATGGCCTTCACCGGCACGCAGCCGGCGGGGCTCGCACAGTTCTTCTGCGAGCAGTGTCGGTACCGCCGCGACCGCTTCGTCGGCGACGACTGAACCGTCCGCGCGATTTCTACAGACTCGCACGCCCGGGAGCGGTGGCCGTCCTCGGGTCTCACGGAGTGGTACGACTCGCGAAGATGTTCGGAGCGCGTCTCCAAACCGTGCAATCATTGTTCGTTTATACCCGTGTTCGGACACTCGATTCAACCGGAGGGAGACAACATGCTATCTACGACTCGGCGGCGGACGCTCCAGTGGCTCGGTCTCGGCGGTGCCGCCTCGCTGGCCGGCTGTGCGACGAAAGCGCCGACCGCCGCGCAGTCGCTCGACGGGACGGAGGAACCGACACAACAGAGTCCGACGAACATCGTCGACCAGGTCGCGGCCGACCCGACTGATATTCCCGGTCCCATCGACCGAAGCGAACCCGCGGAAGTCGACGTGACGCTCCGGCCGGAGGAGGTCACCGCCGAGGTCGAACCCGGCGTGACGTTCACGTACACGACCTACAACGGGCAGGTTCCCGGCCCGCTCGTCCGCGTCCGGCAGGGGGACACGGTGAACCTGACGTTCGAGAACCCCGAGGAGAACACCATGCCGCACAACGTCGACTTCCACGCGGTCGCCGGCCCCGGCGGCGGCGCGGAGGCGACGATGACGAACCCCGGTGAGACGGCACACCTGCGGTTCAAGGCGACCTACCCCGGCGCGTACATCTACCACTGCGCCGTGCCGAACATGGACATGCACATCAGCGCCGGGATGTTCGGGCTCATCCTCGTCGAGCCGCCGGAGGGGCTTCCGGAAGTCGACCACGAGATATACCTCGGCCAGCACGAACTCTACACCGACAAGGCCGCCGGCGAGGAGGGCCAGCACACCTTCGACTACGAGTCCATGCGGAACGAGGACCCGACGTACGTCCTCATGAACGGCGAGAAGTACGCGTGGACGCCCAACGGCCGAGGACCGGCCGCGACGGTCGGCACCGACGAGACGGTCCGGGTGTACTTCGTCGACGGCGGGCCGAACCTCTCCAGCAGCTTCCACCCCATCGGGAGCGTCTGGGAGACGCTCTACCCAGACGGGTCGCTGACGACCGAACCGCAGAGCCACATCCAGACGCGGCTCGTGCCGCCGGGAAGCACGACCATCGCGACGATGAGTTCGCCCGTGCCCGGCGACTTCAAACTCGTCGACCACTCGCTGTCCCGCGTCGTCCGCAAGGGCTGTATGGCCGTCATCCGCGCCGAGGGGCCGGAGGACCCCGAAATATTCGACCCCGACCCGCAGTAGCGCCGCCGCAGCGACCGGCAATCATCGCTGTCCGCTTTTTTCTATCTGGCTCTTTCGAGAGGCGTCGTCGCTGAGCGGCGGTGCGCCGGAAGCGACCGCCCCGAGAAGCGACCACAGCGTTATGCCGTTCGCTTTCAAAATGCGAAGCCAAGGATGCCTGACGACAAACAGGGCCGAGATAAGCAAGCGGCCAAGGAAGAACAGCGCCAGCGCGAGCGAGCGCTCCGAGAGGCGCGTGACCGCGCCGACGAACCCGAACCGGGGAAGCAACTCGGGGACCTCGACGACGCGCTTGAGGTTCAGGACTATCCGACCACGACGGAGCAACTCGTCGAGAACTACGGCGACTACGAGGTCGAAACACAAGGCGGGTGGAAACCAATCGACGAGGTGCTCGCTTCGGTCGACAACGAAATATACGACTCCGCGGACGACGTTCGCGACCGGATACAGCGATTGATCAATCGAAGATAAGTGCGTCCGAAGCCGTCTCTGTCGTGGCGATATTTTGATACCCTGCGTTCCGAGACGCGTCCGCTCTTGGGCCCGACCACATCAGGACCTCCTTCCGTGGCCGAGACTCATAGTCGTACGACTTACGTAGCCCAGTGTGCGGAGCCATCATTCAGGTAGACTGGTACTGCCGGAGAACCCTGATAAGAAACACACCACTGAGCAAACAGCCAAAGAAAAGCCCCAACCAGATAGGTGAAAACGGTCTTTGGGAGCCAGCCGATCTGAACAGGTATCCCGTTAGCAGTGCGAGGGCGATTAGTTTCGTCTTCTCGGAGACCATATTCTGCAGTATATGATGTGTTGTACAATCAAGCATTTTGTGAGTGCGGTTGTGAAATACTTGTCTCGGACAGGCGTCTGACCGTGCTCAATTCATCAAACCGTTTTGACCGACTCGCGCGCTGTCTTCAGCGCGCCCGCAGAAACCTCACTGAACGCTGTCAGAAGCGGCGTACAAGATGCAGATGGCACAGTAAAACGTACTGACGTTTCAGTCCCAATAGCTGTCAATCGATTCGCCAGCGAGTCGTGCGCGGACGAACAGGTACGCGAAATGAACTGGGACGTAGCCGAGGCAGAAAACCCAGCCCTGCGGCTTCGAGACTAAGTCCCACGCGCGTTCACCGCCTCTTGTGGCGTCCACCGAGAGCGTCTCAAAACCGAGTATCGACTCGATAGCTGGTCCGACGACCATCACAAACACGCACAGATAGAGAATCGCCACGGCAAGAATTTCGAGCGATTGGTTAGAACTCATCGTTCCCTGAGTAGCGTATAGTAACTGGAGACCACAGATAAAGCCACTTCGAGACTGGTGGGTGGTTCAGTGCGTAATCCACCGCCCCGAGCCAACCGGAGCGACAGCACCCCGACAGTGAGATGAACGTGTTCGGGGGTGGGCCTACGCCCGTGGCGACCCTATTTCGGACCATGCCAGACATCCCATCCCTGTTCGGCGGCGGGTCGCGGGCCGACCGCTTCGACGATATCGACCAGTTCGTCCCGGAGCACTTGCCCGACCCGGACGTCTTCCTCGACGGTCACCGCGTCCTCGACGGCGAGGACCACGTCGCCGTCCACCGGGTCGCCCGCGACCTGTTCGAGGACCGCGGGGTCTACGACGTGACGTTCGGCTACAACCTCGCGCGGCTGAACCTCGACCGACGCCACCCCGAGGCGGGCTTTCGTTACGCGGAAGACCGGGACGACCCGTCGGTCCTCCTCGCGGAGTTCACGCCGACGACGCCGTTTTGCCCGCAGTCGAAGACACTCACCGTCGGCGCGTTCCGGGCGTGGAACGGCCTCGCCGACCGACACGACTACGACCGCGTCCGGGTCCGCGTCGCACCCATGCACCACCACGCGGCGGCCATCAACGCGGAACTCGACGCGATGGACGCGGCCGACTCGCAGGCGACCGGCGAGTCGGACCGCAACGGCGAGACGCCGGCGGGCGACGACGACGGCGAATCCGAGTCGGGAGCGGTCTCGCTGTCCGAGGAGTTCGAGGCGGCGTTGCAGCGGTTGTCGAGCGAAAAGTAGTAGGTCCGTTTTCCCCGCGTGGTCGGCCCCGCGGTTCAGTCGTCGGCGGCCGGCGCGAACACGAGCACTGCGCTACTGTCGACCGGCGCGCGCGGCGAGATGTCGCGGTCGCCGCCGAAGCGCATCAACTCCCCCGCCGCGACTTCGTATGTCTCGCCGTCGAGCGCGAGTTCCATCCGGCCGGCGACGACGTGAAAGACGATGTCGAAGCCGGGGTGGGAGTGCGCCGGCACCTCGTCGCCGGCTTCGAGGCGGAGTCTGACGGTTTTCGGGCGGTCGGTCTCGAAGACGGGCGTGTGCGTCTGCGCCGGGAGGTCGGCGAGCGCGGCGTGTTCTGGCATCACGGGTGAGTCGTCGGCCGCGCGGTCGGTAAGCCTGCGGCCGAACCCGTTCGGGGGCGCGACTGGAAGTGACTGAGCGCACGGCCGTCGAGGTGGGCGACGGTAGGTGCTATTTTGTTCTTCGCGGGCGATGGTGCGTTCGATGCCCTCCATAGTTGACAAAACCGTGTTCAGCGAGCCCTCCGGCGGCCTCTTTCCGGTCGTTCAGCTCTGCGGCGCGCTCGTCATGTCGGGTCTCTACTGGCAGTACGCCGTCGTGGAACAGTCCATGTCTGGCAACTGGCTCCTGTTCATGATAGCGGGGACCGCGCTGTCCGGGGTCGCCGAGTCGCTTCCGAACAATCGACGGCGGGAAGCGGGCGTCCTGCGTCTCGCGGCGGTTCTCGTCCTGACGTGCCTGCTCGCGGTTCTCTTTCTCGCGCCCGAACTGCTCATGGAGTGACCGCGTCCGAGACGCGTCTCTGACGACCTGGCTCAGTCCGCGCCGTCGTCCGCGTCGACAGTCGACGCGGCCGCGCCGCCGACCAACGACTGCGGGCTGTGGACCCAGATGACCCGCAGGAGATTCGCGGCGAACGCCGCGACGCCGACGAGCACGAGCGTCCAGCCCGCCGTCTCGACGGTCGACGAGAGCCCGGCGAGGTCGCCCGCGACGACGGCGGCGACGCCGGCGACGACGAGGCCGAAGTCGAGGCGAGCGAGGCGAGCGCCGTAGAGGTCGTCGAGCATCGGCACGGGTTCGAGGCCGAGGCGGTCGCTGTAGCGGTGGACCCAGACGATGAAGGGGACGACGTGGTAGAGCGTCCCGAGCACGACGAACCCGACGAACCCGAGGAGGAACAGCGAGTCGGCTCCCGGCGCGCCGAACAGGCGGTCGCCGGCCAGCGGGGCCGCGAGCCACGCGGGGAGCGTCAGGACGGCCCAGCCGGCGAGCGCGACGGCCGCGACGGCGTACCGGGTGAGCATGGGCGTCCAGTCGACCGACGACTCGACGAGGCGGCGCGCGAGAATCGCGGCGACGCCGAGGAGCGAGAGGGCGACGAGCGCGCCGCCGACCCGCGCGAGCGTCGGGTTCGAGACGAGTCGGCCGCCGGCGAGCGCGACGACGCCAAGCGGGTAGCCGACCTCCTCGACGCGGCGGAGCCACACGTCGACGCCGCGGAGCTTCGTCTGGGTGAACATCGTCGCGAGTTGGTAGAGCGCGCCGACGACGGTCGTCACGACGACGCCGAAGACGGCGAGCGTGACGTGGGCCGCGCGGACGCTCGCGTGAGTCACGCCGACGCCGGCGAAAAGCGGGCGCGTGAAGTCGACCGCGAGCAGGAAGCCGAGCGCGGTGGCGACCGCGAGAAAGCCGAGTGCGAGGCCGAAGTGGCGCTCGGTCACGTCGTAGTCGTCGAGTCGGGAGAGCGTGCGCGCGACGTTGTAGGCGAACGTCCAGAAGCCGAGGAGCGCGGCGGCACCGAAAAGCGGGAGCCACGCGAACGCGCCGAGGAGGAAGCACGCCGCGAGGCCGCCGACGCCGACGCCGACGGCCCACAACTGCGCGGTCGCGAGTCGCCGGGAGTAGAGGTCGACGCCGGACCAGACCGGGACGAACTGCGTCATCGCGCCCATGATGGTGACGCAGACCCACCCCGCGAGCAGGAGGTGGACGTGCGCGAGACGGGCGGTTCCGGCGACGACGCCGGCGGCGAGGCCGACTCGGAGGCCCACCGCGGCAGCGAGGAAGCCGAGCGCGACGACGAAGTGCCGGAGCGGAATCGTCATCGGTGGCTGTCGGGCCGTGTCGATGTCGGCGGGAATGGCGCTCATACGCGAACTAGCGCGGCGCGGAGCCCTACCGGTGACGCCGAACATATTCGCCGAGGATGGAGAACGGAAGGTGTGAACCGAGGTTGGCCGCCGTCCGCGCCGCTACTGCTTCGGGAACGTCGCCGCGAACTCGTTCGGACCCTGTTTCTCGACCGCGTAGTTGTCGGCGTCGAAGGCGTCGACTTCCGCCTGCATCTCGTAGAACAGCGGTTTCGGGTCGTGGTCGTTGAGAATCGTCAGCGACTCGCCGGCGTCGAGGTCGTCGAAGGCGGCGTGAATCTTCGGATGGCGCTCCGCCGGGGGGAGGTCGCGCACGTCGAGGATGGTGTCTGCCATACACGTCGTACCTCGCGGGGGACCACCGAGTCGGTTACCCCGAACACGTTCGCCTCCGGGGCGGCCGCGGCGGGACCGCCCGCAGTCGAGCGCCCGGGAGAGCGATTCGTGAGTGGCGGCCGCGGAGACGACCGTGTCGCCGCCGAGATGGCCATCGCCGGCGCGTTTCCCGCGGTCGACACGGCGGCGCGCCCGTAAGCAGTCAGAACTCATATATCGCTCATTTCGGAACTACCACTAGGATATGGACATCGAAGCGAGGATTAAACGTCGGCAACGTCGAGACGGGACGCCTCGCCTCCTCGTCGATTACGACTCGCTCTCGCCGGTCGCACACGCCGACGACCCGGTGAACTGCGGGCCGGTGTTGGAGCGACTGCTCGACTACCTCGACCCCGTGTTCGACGGGCATTTGCCGCCGAACGCCTACGTCTACGGCCCGAAGGGGTCGGGGAAGTCGGCGGTCGTGACGGCGCTTTTCGACCACCTCGTCCGCGCGTCGAGCGTCAGCAACGCCGCCATCCACACGACGACCCGCGTGCAGGCGACGTTCGCGCCGCGGTTCGTCTACGTCGACGCGCGCGAGACGACGAGCGCGTTCGCGTTCTACCACGCCGTGCTCGACGCGCTCGTCGACGAGTCGGTGCCGAAGCAGGGCATCAAGACCGAGGCGCTCCAGTCGCGGCTCAAAGCGACGCTCGACGCCCCCCAGACGGGTGCCGTCGTCGCCGTCGACCACCTCGGAGAGCCGGGGACGCTCGACGGCGAGGCGTTCGTCGACCTCTGTGCCGGGCTTCCGAGCAAGGTCAGTTGGCTGGCCATCGGGCGCGCGCCGCCCGACGAGACGGTGCTGACCGATTACACGGCAGACGAGATTCAGTTCGAGTCCTACCAGAGCCAGGTGCTCATCGACGTGCTGATGACGCGGGCGTCGGCGGCCGGGTCGCGGCGGACGCTCGACCACCGCCTCGCCCGCGACATCGCCGAGTGGGCCGACGGCGACGCCCACGACGCGCTCGCGGCGCTGTTCGGCGCGGCCGACGAGGCGGTCCGCAACAGACACCGGAGCATCACGGCCGCCGACGTCGCCGCGGGCATCGCCGCGGTCCCCCAACCCTGCGTCTCGCTCGGCCGCGTGCTCGCGCTCCCGGAGAACCGCCAGCAGGTGCTCCACGAACTCCTCGCGTTGCGCCCCGACCAACAGGAGTCGGTACAGGCGGCGAGCCAGCACATCGCCAAATCGGTCGACCTCTCGGCGACGACGGTCAAGCGAATCCTCTACGAACTCGCCGAAGACGGCATCACCCGCCGAGTCACGGCGGAGCGCGTCGACCGGAAGGGGCGGCCGCCGAGCCGACTCGAACCGCAGTTCCCGACGGTCGTGTTCGAACGGCTGTTCGCCGCTCAGTAATCCGTTTCCACTTATCGACAAAGAATTTAGTACAACTGGTTGTCACAACTCGGTATGGGACTGACTAGTAACCGACGGTCCACCGCTGGCATCCTCGCTCTCTGTTGTGGACTCCTTTCGACGATGATCGCTGTGGAGGTTATCGGCGGCTATCTCTCGTTAGAGGGACTGCCGGTCGTGTATGGCCTTCTGGGACTGTCAGCAGTCGGAGCTCTCGTGTCGAATCGGTTCAGCCGAACCGCCTCGTGGAAGTCTCTGCCTCTGTACGGCGCATTGACGTTTGGCAGTTCGATTCTCCTGTTTCTCTATCTGTTCTCTCTAACAGATGCGTGATGGTCCTTGCCCCGGCGTTGGTGCATCACTAGAGCCGTCAGTTTCAACCGATGACTGGAAATCTGTCAAAAAGAGTGTGAAACAGACAGACGGTGTAGCTCTCACGGGGGCCTCGTTATTCCATCGTACCGACGCTGAACTAACCGCTCAGTGGCGCGTGCGTAGTGAACGAAAAGCATTCGCGCGAACGAGCGGTCCGAAGGACCCGGTAGTGAGCGCGATTCAGCGGTCGAGCGAACCGAGACCGGCTTTTTGGCATGAGCGGGGTTTCGCCGAGCGGTCCCCGCAGCGAAGCGAGGAAACCCGAGGCGAAAAGCGGTTCTTCTGTACGTAGCGATTTGAGCTGTCCACATTGAGTGCTGAACCGATAACCGACTCGCGCCTGTATTCAGCACGAATCCAACAACCGCCACCAGCGAAGGCATCAACAGAGCCGGAGTCGAAAACCCGCCGCCAACTCCGCCGTCGGCGTCGTGCAACGCTTACGCGCGGGGACAGAACTATACTTCGCCCACGGGACCAGTAGGTAATGACGACCACCCCGACGCCCGTCCGTGCATCGCCCGTCGGCGCTCCGTCGAACCGCTTCGGCGCGCCCGCGCCTCCGCGGGGTGTATCGACCGCATGACAGACGCATCGAGTCGGGAGGACGACGTGGTCGACGCCGTCGTCGAGACACTCTGTGCGGCCGCGCCGTCGATTCGGGCGGGACTGCCCGGCCGGCGCGTCTACGAGGATGGGACGAACCCGAGCGGCGAGCGCCAGATGGAGGCCGACACGTACGCCGACGAACTGCTGTTGAAGCGGCTTCGCCCCCTCGAAGGCGTCGGCGAGTACGCCAGCGAGGAGCGCCCCGACGTCATCGACGTCGGCGAGGGCGTCTCGGTCGCGCTCGACCCGCTCGACGGGTCGACGAACCTGAAGCCGAACAACGTGATGGGGACGCTCTACAGCGTCTACGACGAACCGCTCCCCACGGGCGGCGAGAACCTGCTCGCCGCGGGCTACATCCTCTACGGCCCGGTGACGACGCTCGTGGCCGCCCGCGACGGCGTCGTCAGCGAGTACATCCTCGAATCGGGCGTCAAGCGCCCGCTCCGCGAGGAACTGACGCTGCCCGACGACCCGGCCATCTTCAGCTTCGGCGGCCGCGTCAACCGCTGGTTCGACGAGTTCGAGGCGTTCGCCAGCGAGACCGAGCGGACCGAGGGGATGAAGCTCCGCTACGGCGGGTCGATGATCGGCGACGTGAACCAGATTCTCCACTACGGCGGCGTCTTCGCGTACCCCGCCCAGACCGACGCACCGAGCGGGAAACTCCGCCAGCAGTTCGAGGGCTTCCCCATCGGCTACATCATTGAGTGCGCGGGCGGGCGGTCGTCCGACGGCGAGGTGTCGCTTCTCTCGGGGACGCCCGACGGTATCCACGACCGCGTCCCGGTCTACATCGGCAACGACTCGCTCGTCGAGTCGCTGGAAGCGCGACTGGACTGACGGTCCGACCCACGCGGTGACGGAGCGGCGGTCCGATACGAGCGTGCCTCACCGACACCCACCGAACCGAGCAACGCGCTCGCTACCGCGTGGGTGACACCCCCGTTCCGACCGCGGATAATTTATCATTTTCGCTAATATTCAATTTAAAATTCCGTTTAGCAGTCTCAGTCTCTAGATCACAACGCCTGCAACTTGACTCGTCAGTCAACTGTCGATGCGATTCGAGGCACACAGTATTGTTTTATTTATTAACTTATGTCGCAGCTCAGGTGACTTCCACTCGCAGGAGGAGGGACTTGGTCAAAACAGCTCCCACGCGTGCGAAACCGAGTCTTCACGAGGTTCTGTTCAACGTGATCGAATCGAGTTGACCGGGGAATTCGGGAAAGGGTCCGACACCCACGGTCAACCACGAGGGAATCGTGCGAGAGATCGTGTCTCTGGTGGGAGCGGGACAGCGTACTCAGAGCGGTCCCACGGTGTCCGACTGATTTGGGGTCAAGAACCGACCGGCACATTATTGTAGTATTAGAACACAATTGCCACATCAAATCCGAGCATAGTTGGTGAGTCGATCGCTGACCTCGCTGTCATCTCAGGTGAGTCGTCCGCGGTCATCGGACTGACCGTTTAATATACTATAGTTGTCATACTGGGTTTCTATCTATTTTGTTTACACGGTTAACCGCTTCCGTGGGGCCGAACGGAGACCACCTGGCTGGTGTCTCTAGGGAGCGGTTGGGTGCTTTGCCGGCTCGACTTACTCAGCGGCGGCCGGGTGTCGCGCAGGCAGCGCGCTTCTCGTGAGACCGGCCGGCCGCTCCCTCGCCGAGTGCTCAGCGCCGTCGTCAGTACCGTGTCACTCCTCTACCGAGCGCTTCGTACAGAGCCAAAAGCCGCCGCCAAACCCGACCACCGTGACCGCAACGAGGCCAACGTCGACGAGCGCAATCGCGTACGCGGCGGTTCCCGGTTCGAGATACAACAGCGAGAACCCGAGCAGGAGCCCCATCACGATGCCGATTGCGACGAACAGCGGGAACCGGTCGCGCTGGTCGCAGATAACGTCGACAACCGTCTCTATCTGTGCCATACGGTACCGTTTTTCGCACTGATTATCAAGTTCCCGATTCGACCGATACCGGTCAGGCTTCGGTCGAGATGGAACGGCGGGTTCGAACCGGTGACAAGCGAGTGACGCGGCGGCGACGACCAACCACTCACATCAGTCGCCCTCCTCCGTCAGCGGGTCGCTATCCCAATAGGAGTGGTTCGGGTCGTCTCTGAAGCAGGCGACGCGGTGGCCAGCGGCCTCGCCGGACTGTTGGAGTCGTGGCACCTCTCGGCACGCCTCACGGGCTTCGGGACAGCGCGTGTGGAAACGGCACCCGCTCGGTGGGTTGACCGGGTCTGGGATGTCTATCCTCCGCATCGGCGGCTCACCGGCCTCGCCCGACTGTCGGGACAGGTTCGGCGTCGCCCAGCGGAGGACGTTCGTGTACGGGTGACTGGGGTCGCCGATGAGTTGGTCTGCTGGACCGACTTCGACCAGATTTCCGAGATACATCACACCGATTCGACCGTCTCCGTGTTCCGCGAAGTACCGCGCGTTCGAGAGGTCGTGCGAGACGAACACGAACGAGGTGTCGAACTCCGACTGCAAATCGAGCATCAGGTCCATCATTTCGACCCGTAAGGAGACGTCGAGTGCGCTTATCGCCTCGTCAGCGAGGATTACGTCGGGATTCATCAAGAGGGCGCGACAGAGCGCCACGCGCTGTTTCTCCCCGCCGCTGAGCTGGTGTGGGTACCGGTCCGCGAAGTCCGATGGGGGGTTCATACCGACGCGTTCGAGAAGCGCGTGAATCCGCTCGCGGCGTTCGCTGGTCCCGGCCTCCGGGTGAGTGAGCTTGATCGGCTCCGCGAGGATGTTCAGAATCCGCCGGTTTGGGTTGAGCGAGCTCCCAGGGTCCTGATGGATGATCTGGAGCGACGACCGAATCTCGTCGAACGGAATCTCTCCGTCGCCGTCTTTGGCGGCCCAGATGTCCTGTCCTTTGTACGTCACCGTCCCGCCCGTCGGTCGCTGGAGTCCGATGGTCGTCTTCCCGAGTGTGGTCTTTCCACATCCGCTTTCCCCGACGAGTGCGAGGACGTCGTTCTCCTCGATGTCGAGCGAGACGCCGTCGACCGCTTTGACCACGTCTGGCTCCTCGAAGAGGTCGAACAGCCCTTGGTCTTTTTCGAAGTTGACTTCGACGTTTTCGAGTGAGATGAGTGGCTCGTCGCGTTGGTCGAACTCAGCCGACGGTTCGTCGGCGCGGCTCACGACCCACCACCTCCCGAGACCGGAACGAACTCCTCGGAACGGTCGAAGTGCAGCGCAATCTCGTCTCGCGCGTCTTCCGCGTGGTGACAAGCCACGGCGTGGCCGGCTTCGAGTTGCGTGGACGCCGGGTCTTCAGCTCGGCACTCATCGGTCGCAAGCGGACATCGCGGTGCGAACGAACACCCCTGCGGAACGTTGACGGGTGCTGGACTCTGGCCTTCGATCGGTCGCATCTCTTCGAGCGGTGCTTCGATGTCCGGCGTCGCATTGAGCAACGCTCGCGTGTATGGGTGCCCACTGTTCCCGATGAGTTGCTCACGGTCGCCGACCTCGATGAGTTGGAAGGCGTACATGACGGCCATCCGGTCGGCGAGCTCGGCGACCAGTGGCAGGTCGTGGGTGATGAACACCATCGTCAGATCGTACTTCTCCTGTAGGTCTTCGAGGAGCGTCAGAATCGAACGCTGCATCAGGAGGTCGAGTGCGGCGGTCGGTTCGTCCATCACCAGCACCTCGGGTTCGAGAACGAGCGACAGGGCGATGAGTGCCCGCTGCTGCATCCCGCCGGAGAGCTCGTGCGGGTACGACGTCAGCACGCGCTCCGGGTCGAGGTACAGGTCAGAGAGGAGTTCACGGGCGAACTCCATTCCCGACGTGACGTCGGCGTCGTGGGCCTTCAGCGTCTCTCTGAAGTGCCCGCCGATCTTCATCGTCGGGTTGAACGAACTCATCGCGCCCTGGAAGACCATCGACACCTCCTCCCACCGGAACTCTCGACGTTCGTCGTCGGAGAGTTCGAGCACGTCGACCGTGGTCCCATCGTCGCGGTGGTAGAGTATCTCACCGGACAGTCGTCCGGGGTCGGGAATGGCGTCCAGCATCGAGTCGGCGAACATCGACTTGCCGCTTCCGCTCTCGCCCACGATGCCGAGAATCTCGCCACGTTCGATAGACATGCTCACGTGGTCCAACACGAACGTCTCGCCGCCGTCGTACGTGACGGCCGCGTCGTTAATCTCGATGATTGGGTCGTCTGTCGTCATAGCTGTCGTAGGGGTTGTCGTTCCGCGCCGTTTGGCAGTCATCTACAGTACCTCCGTCATCCCGGTGTCTTTCTCGTCGGTCGAAGCGGTCGACGCTGACTCCCCCGTCAGACGAGTCCGAACGCGCGGGTTGAACACGCGGTCCATCCCCTGTCCGAGGAGGATGAGTCCGACCGAGAGGCCGATAATCGCGGCCATCGGAACGAGAAGCCAGTGTGCGGCGCCCCAAGAGAACAGGGCACCACCATTGTACGCGAAGTTCAGGGTGACGCCCCAGTTCTGGTCGGAGTACGGCAACACGCCGAGGAAGAACAGCCCGATCGACGCGAACACGACGTACCGCGCGGCGAACACGAAGTTGACCGTCACGTACGGCATGATGTTCGGAATCACGTCCTTCAGGATGATTCGCGGCGTGCTCACGCCCATCGTCCGCGAGGCTTCGACGTAGTTGTTCTCCCGAATCGTCAGCACCTGCGAGTGGATCGACCGGCCGAGGCCAGCCCAGTAGTTGATGTTGATGACGATGCCGAGCAGGATCGGGTTCTTTGGATTGAACGTAATCGCGAGAATCATCACCAGCGGGAGTCCGGGGATGGCCATGACGAAGTCCGACACCGACATCAACGCGCGTCCGACCGAACCGCCCTTGTACCCAGCGACGGTCCCGACGAGGACGGCGATACCGGTCGCCCAGAGTCCACCCGAGGTGACCATCAACAAGATGTCCGGGGTCGAGTGGATGATGAGTGCGGCGAGGTCAGTCCCCGACGCAGTCGTCCCGAGCGGGTACTGCATGCTCTCGAACAGCGTCAGATACCGAGGGGCCTGACTCGTCGAGGGCTCTCGCCAGAGACCGAAGACGGCCACGAGCGCCAACGCCACGTAGAAACCGATGACGAGCAGTCCGAGTCGGGTTCTGCTGTCCGACCACGCGACGAGCATCGGTTCCAAGACGGTTTCCTCGTAGAACTCTCGAAGTCGCTCCTCACGAGTCACCGTCATCGACGACGAGGCCGACCCTCGCCAGTCGACGCCGGCACCGTCCGTAACCGCTGCGCTAGACACCGATTCGCTGGATTCGGATTCGCTGGATTCCGCTCTCTCAGTACGCTTCATCAGAACCTCCGGAACTGATTCGCGGGTCGATCTTGCTGTAGGTCAGGTCGGCGATGTAGACGCCGACGACGAGCGCGACGGTGATGACGAGGAACGTCGCCATCATGAGCGGGTAGTCGTTCGCCTTCAGCGCGGCGAACATGTAGTAGCCGAGTCCGGTGTACGAGAATATCTGCTCCAGAATGACGGTCCCCGACAGGCGGAATCCGAGGAGCAGCAGGAACCCGGTGTACATCGGAAGGATGGCGTTCCTCGCGACGTACCGAGTTGCGATACGACGGTCGGCGAGTCCCCGGAGCCTCGCGACACGGACGTAGTCGTTACCGAGCACCTGGATACTGTTCCCCCGCATGGCCAACGCCTGCCCGCCGATTCCGCCCAGCGCGTACGAGAAGATGGGCAAGAGACTGTGTTCGAGTGCGCTGAGCAAGAACGGGACGCTCAGTTCCTTCTCGACGTTGGTCCCGACTGTTCCCGCCGTCGGCAACCATCCCCACTGGTACGCGAAGACGTACAGCGAGATGACGGCGACGACGTAGAAGGGGACGGACATGAGGCCGATCGAAAGGCCACTGAACCCCTTGTCGAACCGTGAACCCTCCCAGTAGGCCTGTAACGACCCGAGGAAGATACCGACGGTGAACATGAGAATCGTGGACACCAGGACGACGAACACCGTCCACGGCACCGCTTCGGCGATGACCTGTGCCACCGGTTCGCCCAGCGAAATCGACTCGCCGAAGTTCCCCTGTGCGACGGAGCCCATGTAGTCCAGGTACTGCCGCCAAAGCGGCGCGTTGGGGTTGATGTTCTGGAGATTCGAAATCCGAGCGTCGACCTCCGATGCCGGAACGCCCTGCCGAAGCAGTTGCGCGCGCAACTGCGTGAAGGGGCCGCCTGGAAGGAGCCGAATCAGTCCGAACGTGAGCGTCGCGACCGCGAAGATGGTCGCGAACACCCTGGCCGTCCGACGGACGTAGTAGTTACTCATGGTTGCGTTGCTCCACTCCGATTACCGCTCGGCCGTGAGCTGCCCCTGGCGTGGGAGCCACTCGCTTGGCCACTTGATTGCTCGGTCGTCGCTCCCCTCCGCCGGGACGTCCCACTCGTCGGTGGTGAGCCACGACTGTTCGAACTTCGCAACCAGTCCCAGTACTGGGAGGTTCTGGTTGTGGTGCCACGCGACACGTTTGATGAGTTCCTCCGTCGCGGCTCGGTCCTGCGTGGTCGAAATCTCCTGCACCACCGAGAGTGGGTCGATAGTCGTCTCGCCGCCGTCCATCCCGGGGACAGTCTGTTCGCCCTCCGGGAAGTTGTGACCGCCGTCGATGTCCGGGTTAGTGAGCTGCCAGCGGAGCGGGAAGTACGGGAACGACGACCGGGCACCACCGGGCATCCAGTAGAACGCGCCGATCTTGAAGTTGGATTCGATGTAGCCGCCGAAGAAGTCTCCCGTTGGCTTCTGGCTGATTTCGAAGTCGAAGCCGAACGCGTTCAACTGGTCGACGACAGTGTTCGTCGCCGTGGTCCAGTCCGTCCAGCCGGCGGGCGTGTAGTACGTCCCACCGAGGGTTCGACCGCTGCTGTGCGTCCACGTGCCATCTTCCTTCGAGTAGCCAGCCTCCCGAAGGAGAGACGCGGCTTTGTCTGTCTGAGACGCCGCCATGCCGTAACTCTCGAAGGTGTCGTACGCGTCACCGAGCCACGATTCCTGGTCGTCCGGGGCGATGCCAGTAACCTTCGGTGCGGGTGCTTTCGTTCGTGGCCCTGCATTCTCAACGACCTGCTGGCGATTGATGACGTGAGCGACGGCTTGCCGGACGTTTCGCTTCCCGAAGTCGGGGTCGTCGTGATTGAACAGGACGCCGTACCCCCACTTCGCAGAGATGGTGACCTCTTCGACGGAGTCGGGGAAGTTGTTGACGATTTTCGGCGGCGCGAAGAGGCTCGTGACGAAGTCGAGTTCGCGGCCCATCAGACCCTGTTGGAGTGCGGTGTTGTCCGCCCGCGAGAGAAGCGAGATGCCCGCGAAGTTGACGTTATCAGCGCCGTAGTATTCGGGGTTCCTCGTGAGTTCCCACGACTGCTTCGACTTCGACGCGACCGAGAAGGGACCGCTCGCGACCACGTCGCCTTCGTATTTGAACTGCTGGAGCGCCTCGGCGTCTTTGTCGAGGAACCGTTCGAAGGTCGGATGGTACGCGAACAGTCGGAGCGACCCGTTGGCGAGCGTGTGTTTGATGACCTCCGGGTTGGACGGTCGCTTGAGGTTGAGAACGACGGTCTTGTCGTCTTCGCCCCGTTCGACGCTCTCGGTGAAGTCCCAAAGCGACGTGTTCATCTTCTTCATCAGGCGGAACTGGGTCAGGACGTCACGCGCGGTCACGTCCTCGCCGGTATCCCACAGCAGGTCGTCCCGGAGCGTGAGCGTCACCGTCTGCCCGTCGATGGACCACGAGTCGAGCGCGGCTAACTCGAACTCACCGGTCGAAAAGTTGTAGGCGGCGAACCGTTCGAAGACGAAGTTCCCTGCTCGTGGGTCGTAGTTCTGCGTCGCTTCCGGGTTCAGGTGGAGGTTCGTCGGGACGCCGTTGTTCGTGGCACCGACCATCTTCTTGTCGAGGACAGTCGCCCCACGCGTCTCGGAATCGTCACCGCCGGTCTCGCCTCCATTGGACCCGGTCGTGTCCCCGTTCGAGCCACCGTCGTCGGTCGTTCCCCCTCCGGTGGAAGCACCACTACACCCCGCAAGGGCTGCGATTCCGGTTGCACCGGTTAGTTCGACGAAACTGCGCCGGCTAATCAAGTCGCTAAAGCGGCCAGTACTGTCTGACATGACGTACTGATAACAAACCACACCCATTGTTAATAAATATTTGGTTGGGTGTAGCAGTTGTCTGCGGTAACACTTCTCCCAAGAGGGCCACACCGAACACGTCGGAGTCGGATTCGGATTCGGAGTCGGATTCGGATTCGGAGTCGGATTCGGATTCGGATTCGGAGTCGGATTCGGATTCGGAGTCGGAGAACGCGGCACGGTCACGCTCTCGTCGCGAAACACGGCCGCCTGAGCGGCGCTACTCATGCGTTGGCAAATGTATAAGTAGTAGCGGCTTTCTCTTCGCCGTATGCAGTCAGAAAGCAAGCACCCCCCTTACAGAGATGAGACTCTCCCGACCGACAAGCGCATCGAGGACCTTCTCGACCGAATGACGGTCGAAGAGAAAGTCGGGCAACTCGTCGGCACGTGGGCGGGAGAGCTCGACGAGTTCAAATCGGTCGAAACGGTCGAAGACGAAATCGTCGAATCCGGAGTCGGCGCTGTCGCGTCGTTCGGATGGGCCGGGGCGCTCGACTCTCGAATCGACGACGTGGTCGAGACGGTCAACCACCTGCAAGAAGTCGCGCTGTCGAAGACCCGACTCGGCGTCCCGCTGTTGTTCAACGTGGATGCTGTCCACGGTCACGCGTACGTCGCCGAAGGGACGGCGTTCCCGAACGGACTCGGGATGGCGGCAACGTGGGACGAAGACTGCGTCGAGAGCGCAGCAGCGGTCACTGCAACCGAAGTCCGAAAATCGGGGGCACAGCAGAACTACTCGCCCACGTGTGACGTTGCCCGAGAGCCGCGGTGGGGTCGCACCTTCGAGACGTTCGGCGAGAGTCCATTCTTGTGCGGGCGGATGGCAGGTGCGATGGTACGTGGATACCAGGGCGACGGTCTCGACGACCCCAACTCCGTGGCGGCAACCGCGAAGCACTTCCCGGCCTATAGCGAGCCCGCACGGGGGGAGGATACTGCCCCCGTCGAAGTGTCCTCGTACCTCCTTCGAAACGTCTTCTTACCGTCGTTCGTCGACGCGATCGACGAGGGCGTCGCGTCCGTTATGCCCTGCTACAGCGCGATCGACGGGAAACCCGCACACGGCTCACGCGAATATCTCACGGAGCTTCTGCGAGGGAAACTCGGATTCGATGGAACCGTCGTCTCTGATTGGAACGGGGTCCGGATGCTCCACGAAGACCACCACGTCGCGAGCGACCACCGCGAGTCGGTCCGGATGACCCGCAACGCTGGACTCGATGTCGCGTCAGTCGATGCGGTCGCGCACGCGGACCATCTCGTGTCGCTCGTCGAAGCGGGGGCGGTCGCAGAGCACGCCCTCGACGAGAGCGTCAGGCGCGTCCTCGACCTCAAATTCCGGCTCGGGCTCTTCGAAGACGCGTTCGTCGATGCGAACGAGGCGCGGGACGTCGTCGGTGCCGATGCCCATCGGGCCGACGCGTTAGCGACCGCGCGGAAGTCGATGACGCTCCTGCAGAACGACGACACGCTCCCGTTGGACCCCGGTGCCGACGTTCTCGTCGCTGGACCGAACGCAGACACCCCCGTTCACCAACTCGGTGGCTGGAGCGTCCCCGACGAAGCGGGCACCGACGTCATCACAATCAAAGACGGAATCGAATCCGTGTGCGATGGGACGGTGACCTACGAGCGGGGGACGACGATAACCGAAGCAGACGATATCGACGCCGCGGTCGAAGCCGCGAAGGATGCGGACGTCGCGGTGGTCGCCGTCGGAGAAAACTGGTATATCCACGAGTTCGGGCCGACCGCGGAGAGCGGTACCGCTCCCGACGAGTTTCCGAACCGAACCACGCTCGAACTCCCCGATGCGCAGCGCGAGCTCGTGACAGCGTTACACGAGACGGGGACGCCCGTCGTTGGCGTCCTCGTCACCGGTCGACCGCTGGCCGTGGAGTGGATGGCGGAGAATCTTCCCTCGCTGCTGCTGGCGTACTACCCGGGGACGATGGGTGGTCAAGCCGTCGCGGAGACGCTCTTCGGGGCGTGCGACCCCGGCGGGCGGTTACCGATTTCGTTCCCTCGGTCCGCGAGTCACCTTCCGACTCGGTTCAATCACTTCTCGCATCCGGCACCGATCGGTCCCGACGAGCATCTCCCGTCGTACGACCCGCTCTTCGAATTCGGTCACGGGCTGAGTTATACTGCGTTCGAGTTCGGCTCGATGACCGTGACGAACGAACGGATTTCACCCCACGGGACCACGACAGTCGAACTCCCCGTGGAGAACGTCGGGGACCGACGCGGTTCGACCGTCGTGCAGGTGTACGTCACCGACCAGGCCGGAACGCGCGTAACCCCCGTCAGGGAACTCTGTGGATTCGAGCGCGTCTCGCTCGACCCCGGCGTCACGGAGACGGTATCGGTCCCCATCGATGCGGCATCGATCGGGCGCGTCGACGAAACTGGGAGGGTGTCGGCGGTTCCGGGTGAGTACACCCTTCGTGTCGGCGAGCAAGACGTCACGATTACCGTCGAACCGAAATCCAACTGACCGACCCCGTCGCGGACTGAGGACCCCGTTTCGAGCGGGGTTTCGGCGGCGATATTCCTCCCGGCGGCGCTCCGTGGAGAGAGCCCCGCCAACACGTGTCCTCCCGCTCGACGCTACGGCGAGAACAGACACGGAGCTGTCTCCTGTTGAGCCGTCGCCCCGTGTTTCGTGAAGCTCTCACGGACGACCTTCGAGCCGTCGTTCGGTATCCTGCGGGGAGCTATTGTCTGACATTCGGCCACATGCAACACACATATCTCACCCATCAGGTCATATCAATTATAGATTGAGAAAACAAATCAGCTGAGAATAAGGTTGTCGAGAATTCTTTCCTCCCTAAAATCGACATTAGAGCGGATGGAAATCGATTTTCTGTTTCAACTAGTCCCATGAGGTAAGATGCCGAATACGAGCAGATTTTCTGTATAGGACGATGAAAAATAAGTTCGCCGACATCCTAAACCCCTTCTGGAGGGCTTCTAACGGCGTGTCTGGGAGTGACGGCAGAATCGATTCGATTCTCGGTCGGTACACGGAGTCTCGTCACCGGCTTAGCTATCATACTCTAGAGTATTTATGGGGCGGGACCGACGCATCTATTACAAAATTACTGCCGTAATGTCCGGCGGTGCCCTCCGTTCGTAGCGTTCCCTCAAGAGAGATCGGGGACAGTCACTCGGCAGTTGACTCGTGGTTCGAGACAGGCATCGTACGTTCGACTGGCCTGGGTGAGTCGTGATCTCGGGAGCGGTGTCTCTGACGGGTCCCGGATGTAGTATATCGCCCACCAACGACGTCCGAAGAAGTGACAGATGTTCAACTATTACTGAGAAATCCGAACGGTGAACTGTTCGCGGGCGACGGCAGTCGCTTTGAGGCGGTCGAAATCCCCCACACAGGCGTCTTACCACGTCCCGGTCGAACGCAAGCGACCCCCCGAGCCGGGGTCGGGCATCAGCGAAGTATTCATTGTGAACGATTGTGTGGGTGCGGGTATGGACCGCGAAACGCTGACGAAAGCCCTCGAATACGCGGACCTCACGTCGTACCAAGCTGACGCCTATCTCACACTCCTCAAGATGGGCGTCTCACCTGCTATCGAGGTGGGCCGTGAGAGCGCGGTCCCCGTCTCGCAAGTGTACGACGTTCTCCGGGGCCTCGAATCGAAGGGATACGTCGAAACGATCGAACGAGAGAAACTGTACGTCCAGCCGTGCGACCCGGAGGCGGCGATGGCGGACCTAGAGTCCAGGGGTGAACTCCTCCACGATGCCGCCGAAGCGGTCCGCGAGCGGTACCGAACTCCCGAGCGGATGGACGCCCGAGTCGGCGTCACCAAGCGTGTCGACACAGCAGTCGAGAACGCACAGGACCTCATCGACGACGCAGAAACCGTCGTGGAGGTCGCCGGGTCGTTCGAACAGCTCCAGTCGCTTTCCCCGGCGCTTCGAGAGGCCCGCGACCGAGGTGTCGTCGTCCGTGCGTCCGTCTACATCGACCGGGGTGATGAACCACCCGCAGCGTTCGACCCGAGTGGGGTGCTCTCAGAGCTTCGCGTGTGTACCATTCCGGGACCGCTCCTCGTCGTCATCGACCGAAACCGGACGTGTTTCGGACCGAACACGCGCTCCGACGAAGACTACGGCGTCCTCGTCTACGACCGTATCCTGCCGTTTGTCTTTCACTGGTTCTTCCTCACCTGCCTGTGGAACCTCTACCCGACCGTCTACCTCGACGCCGAAGATCAGTTCACCTACGTCACCATCGAAGAGTTCATTCGGGATATCGTCCCGCTTTGGGAAAGCGGGTTCGAACTCGGGGTCACTGTCGAAGGTGTCGACCTCGCGGATGGAGGAGAGACGACTGTCGAAGGGAGCGTCGCCGACATCTCGTTCTACGGAGACGAGCGACCGCCGTCGCGATTGGCACTGTCCGACCTGGGAGCGTACAAGAACCTCACGCTCGATACGGGCGATGAAACGGCCGTCGTCGGCGGGTGGGGCGCTGTCTTGGAAGACATGGAGATACGGACGATTACCTTGGAGCGTGTCGACATCGGAGAGACACCGTTCACCCACGAGAGACGGGACTGACGGTTCAGTTCTTCCCCCTTCGAGCGGCGGACGACGGCCGCGGGACGGCTCTTCGAATCACAACACCGACAGTGTTCAAACACATGATATTTTCGAAGATGGTGCGAGGATTATCCCCGGTGTAACGGTCGGGACGACGGTCAGAGCACCGAATCGCCCGACCGAACACCCTGAAATCGAGAGAGATGCCACAAAAGATTACGGGCATATCTGTGTCATGGCCGTCGGGGGTTGGCGGTTCAGTCGAAGCGCCCGGCGTTGGAACTCCGCGCCGCCATGTTCATGTTCACCTCGATGATGTTGGCCGTGCTCGTGACCATCTCGGGGATGGTGTCGCGGAACTGCTCGCCTTTGATGCGACTCGTCGGCCCCGAGACGCTCAGCGCGCCGAGGACGGTGCCGTTGCGGTCTCGAATCGGCGCGCCGACCGCGCGGAGGCCCTCGATTTCCTCCTCGTCGTTGCAGGCGTATCCCCGCTCCCGAATGGCGTCGAGTTCGTCGAACAGCGCGTCGCGGTCGGTGATGGTCGCGTCGGTCTTCGCCGGCAGGCCGTGTTGGTCGACGATTTCCCCGACCCGACTGCGCGGGAGGAACGCGAGGATGGCCTTCCCGGTCGACGACGCGTGGAGGTTGTCCGGGCGCTGAATCTTCGAGCGCTGGTACTGGCTGCCGACCGCGCGCTCGCCGCGCACCTTGAGCAGACTGATGCGCAGGCCGTGCTGTTCGGTCGAGAGGTGGGCGTACTCGCCGGTCTTCTCCGCGAGCGCCTCGACTTCCTCCTTGCCGACCTGGTAGAGTATCTGCTGGTTGCGCACGTACTCGCCCAGAAGCAGGAACTGGAGGCTAAGATGGTAGCTGTCGCCGTCCTTGGCGACGAGGTTGTTCTTCCGCAGGGTCGCGAGGTGGTTGTACACCGTGGACTTCGAGAGGTCCAGGTAGTCGACTAACTCGGCGACGCGCGCCCCGTTCAACTCTTCGAGCGCCCGGACGACGCTGACCGCCGTGTCCACCGTGCTCAGCGTGCGGGACGGCGCATCGGTGTTGGGGTTCTCGGGCATGCTACGAGAACGTCCATCTGGTGTCATAGCTGTTCCGAATATCTTGCAATCGAAATGGGATGAGGGAAATCGGTGTTGAGACCGGGGCTCGAAGCGGATATCACTCGATAATTGTCCAGCAAGCGACGGGGCCGTGAGACGACCGGGTCCCGACTTGCGTGAACGAGCGCGCGACCCGTGACGCACCCGAAGCGACGCCCGTCGCTCGAACCCCATTGATTGCCAGATACGCGGAATCAGCGTCGCCCTCGATATCCGGCCGCTCGGCGGCGCTGTTCGCGGTCGCACCGCACACGTCCCGGAGAGTCGTTGTATTTGATGACAACGCCCGGGACAGAGCGAGTAGCCGCAGGTTTCGCGGGGGGAACTCGATAACTCTCGGGGCGAGGGTTCGACCGGAGCGGCACGGAAAGCCGCGGTTCGCGTTCGAGCGCGCCCCAGACGCTGGTACACGAGCGTCCGCCCGCGACACGGGCTGACCCAGTGTCGCGTGTTACATATCGAGACAGGTGCCGCGGTCGCGACGAAACCGCGGTAGAGACGCAAATATGGCCGTGAAATGTGTGAAAACGGAGAACTAGTTCACGACGAGGCGGGCCGCCGGCCGCGGCTCACGCGCCGGCGAGGCGAGCGAGCGTCCCCGCGAGAACCGTCGCCGCGGTCGCACAGTCCTCCCAATCGGTCCATTCGCGGGGGTTGTGCGAGAGGCCGTCCGCCGACGGAGCGAACAGGAGCACGGCATCGGTGACGTCGGCAACATTTGCAGTATCGTGCATCGCCGCGGAGTGCATCCGTTTCGCGTCGATATCCTCGGCCGCGGCGGCGTCGAGGGCGGCGGCGACGCAGTCGTCGGCCATCTGGCTGGGGCGCTGGTCGCGGTAGCGGTCGAAGTTCGTCTCGACCGGGTGGGCGGCTTCGAGCTCGTCGAGGGCGGCGGCGGCCCGCTCGGCGATGGCGTCCATCGCGCGGTAGTCCACGTCGCGGATGTCCATCTGCAGGGCGACCTCCCCGGGGACGATGTTGCGGGCGTTCGGGGCCACGTCGAACTGGCCGACGGTCCCCACGGCGGTCGAACTCCGATTCTGCGCCACGTCGTCGGCCGCGGCTCGAAACGCCACGACGAACTCGCTCGCGGCGACCAGCGCGTCGCGGCGCTCGTCCATCGGCGTCGCGCCCGCGTGGTCGGCCTCGCCGACGATGTCGGCCGCGCAGGTCGTGATGCCGGTGATGGCGTCGACGACGCCGACCGACGCGCCCGCGGACTCCAGCACCGTCCCCTGTTCGATGTGGAGTTCGGCCCACGCGTCCCACGCCGCGGCGTCGACGGTGTCGGTCCCGCGGAAGTCGATAGCGTCGAGATGGGCTTCGAGGGTCGTGCCGTCGGCGTCGCGGAACGCGAGCGCGTCGGCGGCGTCGCGCGTCCCCGTCGCCACCGACGACCCGAGCAGGCCGTGGGAGAAGCGCGCGCCCTCCTCCTCGGTGAACGAGACGACGTCGATGGGGCGGTCGAGCGCGAGGTCCGCTTGCCGTTCTTGGAGCGACCGGACCGCTTCGAGCGCCGCGTAGACGCCGAGCGGGCCGTCGAAGATACCGCCCTCGGGGACCGAGTCGAGGTGACTGCCGGCGGCGACGGGGGCCGCGTCGGGGTCGGCCCCCTCGGGAACCCACCGGCCGGCGACGTTGCCCACGGCGTCGACGCGGACCGAGAGGCCGGCGTCGCGCAGTCGCTCGACGAAGTATTCGCGGGCGCGGCGGTCGGCGTCGCTCCCGGTCAGGACGGTGCGGCCGCGTCCCGCCGGCACGTCGATGTCGCCGAAGCGGGCGTTCGCTTCGATGTCCTCGCGGAGTCGTTGCTGGGAGGCCTGCATATGCGGCTCAACTCACAAACGGCGTCTATTAATTGTGCGTGTTCGTGGCAGGTTCTACGGGGTACTGGCGGCGACAGCGGGCGAGACGCGCGGCTGGTCGGGGTCGAACAGCCGGGTCGAGTCGCCGCGTTAGAGCGTTCGAATCGTCCGACACACAACGTCGACGCCGATGTCGAGGGCGTCCTCGTCGATGTCGAACCGCGAGGTGTGGTGGCCGAACTCGTTGCTCGCGCCGATGCCGACGTAGGTCGCCTTCCCGCCGTGTTCCTGCACGCGCCGGATGAGGTAGGAGGCGTCTTCGCTGCCGCCGATGTCGAGTCGCGGGACCGTCTCGGTCACGTCGTCGAGGTCGGCCGCCGACGCGAGGACGGCCTCTATCATCTCGTCGTCGGCCGTGAACGTCGCCGTCTTCCCGTACAGCCCCGTCTCGACGGACACGTCGTGCATGCCCGCGGCGTGGTCGAGCACGCGCCGGGCCTTGTCGAGCATGTACTCGTTCAACTCGGCGGTCCCGCCGCGAACCTCGACGCGGAGGCGCGCCTCCTCGGCGATGATGTTCTGGGGGTTGGGCGACTCGAACTTCCCGACGTTGATGCGGGTCGCGCCGTCGGCGTGGCGCGGAATCCCGTAGAGGTTCTGGACCGCGGCGGTCGCCGCGTGCAGCGCGTTGCGCCCCTCGTTGGGCGCGTTGCCCGCGTGGCTCGGCGCGCCCTCGAAGGTCACGTCGAGCTTCGCGTTCGAAAGCGGGTTCTCGTAGGCGGCGATGACGGTCCCCGTGGGGTTGCCGAGGCCGAGGTGGAGCGCGAGGAAGTAGTCGATGTCGGAAAGCAGGTCGGTCTCGCTCATCGGCTTGCCGCCGCGCCCGCCCTCTTCCGCGGGCTGGAAGAACAGCCGGAGCGTGCCGTCGAACCCGCCGTCGTCGTCGATGTCGCGGGCGATGCCGAGGCCGATGGCGGTGTGGCCGTCGTGGCCGCACGCGTGCATCTCGTTGGGGTGCGTGCTCGCGAAGCCGACCTTCGCGGGGCGGTGTGCCTCGTCGCTCGACTCGGTGCGTTCGAGGGCGTCCATGTCGACGCGGACGCCGACGGTCGGCCCGTCGCCGAACCGCTTCTCGGCGACGAGACCCGTGACGCCGTCCATCCGGTCGAGGTAGGCCTCGGGTGCGCCTTCTTCGCGTGCTCGTTCGACTGCGGCCGCGACCGCGTCGTCGTCGGGGACTCCGAGGCGCTCGTCTTCGGCGACGGCGTCGGAACCGAGGTGGAGCGTGAACTCGCGCTCGTCGAGCGCGGCGGCGATGAGTGCGGTCGTGCGGAACTCCTTCCACCCGGACTCCGGATGGGCGTGAAGGTCCTGTCGTAACTCTCGCAGGGAGAGCGTGCTGGCGTACGCCATGCCCCCGACATTGCAACCACCCCGTTAAACTGTTTGGGAAGCGGTAGCACAACGAACTCGACCGGACCATAGTGAGAAATAGTGCCAAGATTGTGAGAGTTTGGCAAAGATATAAATAACGGTGTTTCATGAGCTAAGGTATCACGCGTACCGCTACAAGGGTGTGTACGTAGCTCCAGAAAACAATGGCAGACGACAACATTACCGAGGTAAACATGGACAGACGGCAATTTATCGCGGCCGCGAGTGCGGTCGGCGCGACGGCGTTCGCGGGCTGCACCGGCGGTGACTCCGGTGGCTCCGGTGGCTCCGACGGGACCGAAACGAGCGGTGGAAGCACCGAGAGCAGTTCGTCGGGCGACTCGGGGGAGACCGTCCGCGTCAACGTCGCGCTCGCCGCGGAGCCGTGGAACTTCGACCCCGCGCTCTGGACGGACACCGCGACCAGCACCATCGGCGGCCTCATCTACGACGAGGTCATCGAGCTGACGCCCGACTCCGAACTCCAGCCCGGACTCGTGACCGAGGTTCCCGACCCCGTCGACGGCGGGACCGCGTTCGAGTACACGCTCCGCGAGGGTATCACGTTCCACAACGGCGACGAGGTGACCGTCGAGGACTTCAAGTACTCCGTCGACTGGATTCTCAACCCCGACAACAACTCGCCGGTCAAGAGTCGCCTCCCGTTCGTCGAGGACACCGAAATCGTCAGCGACCGGACGCTCCGGCTCAACCTCTCCCAGCCGTTCGGGACGCTCAACTGGTGGCTCACGCGCGGGCTCGAAGGCATCGTCCCCGAGGGCTCCCGCGGCGACACCGCGGAGGGCAAAGGTCCGAGCGGCCTCGCGACCGACCTCACGCAGGACCCCTCCGGCGCGGGCACCGGCGCGTTCAAATTCGTCGAGTGGAAAAGCGGCAGTCACGTCCTCCTCGAAAAGAACGAGGACTACTGGAAGGACGGCGCGCCCGCCGTCGACGAGTTCAGGTTCGACTTCATCGGCGAAGACTCCACGCGCCTCGCGAACCTCCGTTCGGGCCAACTCGACCTGACCGACAAGGTCCCCCCGAAGGACTTCGAGAGCCTCAGCGGCCAGCCGGACATCACGACCGAGTCCGTCCCCGGCAACTTCACGCAGGTGCTGTACGTGAACCTGATGGAATCCGAGGGGAACCCGATGAGCAACCGGCACAACCGCCGCGCGGTGCTGTTCGGCATCGACCGCGAGGAGATTCTCGACGAGGTGTTCTACGGGCAGGGTGCGGTCCAGAAGGGACCGTGGTACCCTGAAAGCGACTGGACCTCGCCGAAGCTCAAGGAGATGCAGATGTACGACCCCGAGAAGGCCAAGAAAGAACTCGAACTCGCGGGCAACCCCGACGGCTTCGAGATGGACATCATCGCCACCAAGGGGTCGTGGTTCAAAGACGAGGCCGTCGTCATCCAGAACCAGCTGTCGAAAATCGGCATCGAGGCCAGCGTCACCGCCGTCGACAAGTCCACGCTCCTCAATCAGGTGTACAGCACCGATTCGTGGCACGCCGCGATGGAGGACTGGGCGCAGTCGATTCCGGTCGCCACGTCGTGGCTCGACGCCGGCTACGCCGACAACAACCACAACCACAACAACTGGCACCACCCGTCCGAGGACCTCGAAGACATCTACGCGCCGAGCGGCCCCGACGCGCCCGAAGACGTCGAGGGCGACTTCTCGAACGGCCACGAGTGGTACGTCTCGAAGCTCCGCGAGGCGCAGGCGTCGACGGACGAACAGGAACAGAAGGAAATCGTCTGGGAACTGGAGGAGTACCTCGTCGAACACGGCATCCAGATCGACATCGCCTACGTGAACAAACTCGAAGCGTGGCGCAACGCCGTCAACGACTACGAGGTGGGCACGTTCCAAGACAACTACCGCTTCGTCTCGAAGGGTGAGTGAGGAGCCGATGCACACGCGTTCGCGTCGGACTCGTCGACCGCCGGCGGCGACCGAGGAGGTGACTCAGCCGTGAGCATGTCCCGGTTCGTCCTCAAGCGCCTGCTGTTGAGCATTCCCGTCCTCCTCGGGGTGAGCGTCGTCGTCTTCGCACTCGTTCACCTCGCGCCGGGCGGGCCGGTCCGGGTGATGCTCGGCCCGCTCAGCAACGAAGAGCTCGTCAGACAGATTCGCCTGGAGATGGGGCTCAACCGCCCGCTGTACGTCCAGTACGGTATGTGGGTGCTGGACGCACTGCAGGGCGACTTCGGCGTGTCGTGGACGGTCCAACAGGGGACGCCCGTGACCGACATCATCGTCGAGCGCATCCCGCTGACGGTCGAGCTGTCGATTCTCAGCATGATTACGGCCGTGCTCATCGCCATCCCGGCGGGCATCATCAGCGCCGTCCGCAAGGACAAGCCCGCTGACCACGCCGCGCGCATCGCCGCGCTGTCGGGCATCTCGATTCCCGACTTCTGGCTGGGCATCATCCTCATCATGATCTTCGCGGTGCAGTTTTCGTTCCCGTGGGCGACCGGCGGCTGGACGCCGCCGTGGGTCGACCCGGTGGCGAACCTCCAGCAGTTGTTCCTCCCGGTCATCACGCTCGGGACGGCCTACTCCGCGCTCATCGCCCGGATGATGCGCTCGGAGATGCTGGACACGCTCAGTCAGGACTACGTCAAGACCGCCCGCGCGATGGGCATCGGCGCGCGCGAAATCGTCCTCAAGGACGCCTCGAAGAACGCGCTCATCCCCGTCGTGACGGTCATCGGCGTCGGACTCGGCCAACTCATGAACGGCGCGATTCTGACCGAGACGGTGTTCAACCTCCCCGGTATCGGGAAGCTCCTGATACTGGCCATCGACCGTCGCGACTACCGCATCATCCAGGCGCTCATCCTGTTCATCGCGAGCGTGTTCGTCTTCGCGAACCTCGCGGTGGACGTGCTGTACGCCTACCTCGACCCCCGCATCAGACACGATGGAAACTAACATGGCAACGACAGACCAGACGGACGAGGCGGTGCCGGCCGCGCAAGCCCCCGGCACGCACCACAGTCAGTTCGAGATGTTCTGGAAGGAGTTCCGCCGGAACACCCTCTCGCTCGTGGGGAGCGCGATCATCCTCACGATGCTCCTGACCGCGCTGTTCGCGCCGTTTCTCGCCCCCCACGACCCGACGACGCAGTTCGAGGCACCGGACGGCGAACACAACCCGATGCCGATGGGCACCGAGATGCTCGTCGAGAACGACGCCGGCGAGGTCGTCGGCACGACGACGGCCTACCTCGGCACCGACCACCACGGCCGGGACATCCTCTCGCGCATCATCTACGGGTTGCGGACGCTGATGACCGTCTCGCTCGGCGTCGTCGGCTTCGCGATGGCGCTCGGCGTGACCGCCGGCGCAATCGCCGGCTACTACCGCAACACGTGGGTCGACGAGATCATCATGCGCTTCATGGACATCCTGTTTTCCTTCCCGAGTCTCATCCTCGCCATCGCGGTGCTCGGCGTCCTCGGGGTGGGAAGCACGGAGTACGGCTCGTTCACCCTCCCGAACATCGTGAAAGTCATCGCCGTCATCGGCGTCGTCTACATCCCGAGTTTCGCGCGCGTCATGCGCGGCTCAGTCCTCAAGGAGATGGAAGAGGACTACATCGACGCCGCGAAGTCCCTCGGCGCGAGCGACCGACACATCCTCGTGAAGGACATCGCCGTCAACACCCTGCCGACCGTCGTGGTCCAGGGGACGCTCTACATGGGGACGGCCGTCCTCGCCAGCGCCGCGCTGTCGTTCCTCGGGCTCGGCATCCAACCGCCGAACGCGAGCCTCGGGCTGATGCTGTCGAACGCCCGCGGCTACCTCTACAGCGGCGAGTGGTGGTACTCGGTGTTCCCCGGCCTCGTCATCGTCGTCACCATCCTCGGGTTCAACCTGCTCGGCGACGGCCTGCGCGACGCGCTCGACCCCCGCAACGACGGAGGCGAGCGATGAGCGCCGAACCGGACGAACAGCCCGTGCTCGAAATCCGCGACCTCGTCACGCGATTCTACACCGACGAGGGAACCGTCAAGGCCGTCGACGGCTCGTCGTTCGACCTCTACGAGGGCGAGACGCTGGGCATCGTCGGCGAGTCGGGCTCCGGCAAGTCCGTGACCGCGCTGTCGATGCTCCAACTCGTCGACTCCCCCGGTCGCATCGAGGGCGGGAGCGTCCGCTACCGCGGCGACGACCTGCTCGAAAAAAGCGAGGCCGAAATGCGGTCGATTCGGGGCAACGACATCGCGATGATGTTTCAGGACCCGATGACGAGCCTCAACCCCGTGTTCACCGTCGGCGACCAGATCAGCCGGGTCATCAAGACCCATCAGGACGTGTCGGACGCGGCGGCCCGCGAGCGGACCATCGAACTCATGGCCGACGTGGGCATCCCCGAACCGACCTCGCGCGTGGACAACTACCCCCACCAGTTCTCCGGCGGGATGCGTCAGCGCGCGCTGCTGGCGATGGCCATCTCCTGCGAACCGGACGTGCTCATCGCCGACGAGCCGACGACGGCGCTCGACGTGACCATCGAGACGCAGATATTCAACGTCCTCGACAGACTGCAGGAGAAGTACGGGATGAGCATTATCCTCATCACGCACGACCTCGGCGTCGTCGCCGGGACCTGCGACCGCGTCGCCGTCGCCTACGGCGGCCGGGTCGTCGAGCGCGCCGGCGTGGACGACCTCTTCGAGAACCCGCGGCATCCCTACACCCGCGGCCTCATGCGGTCGATTCCGCGGCTCACCGACGACACCGACCGGCTGACGCCCGTCGAGGGCGACGTGCCGAACCTCACCGACCTGCCGTCGGGCTGTTCGTTCCATCCACGGTGTCCCCACGCGACCGCCGAGTGCGAGTCGTACGACCCCGAACTGCGGGCGGTCGAACCCGGCCGGGAGGCGGCGTGTCTCCACGCCCGCGGCTACGACCTCTCGCCGTCGGCCATCGAGACGGAGCGCGCGGAGGCGGACGGCGGACGCCCCACGGCCCCCGCGACCGACGGAGGTGAGTCGCAATGAGCGACGAGCCGCTGTTGTCCGTCTCGGGGCTCCACAAGCACTTCACGCAGAACGACGGCTTCATCGACCGCCTGCTCGGAGCCGACGAGACGGTGAAGGCCGTCAACGGCGTCAGCTTCGACATCGAGCGCGGCGAGACGCTCGGACTCGTCGGCGAGTCGGGCTCCGGCAAGTCGACGACGGCGCGGTCGGTCCTCCGACTGGACGAGCCCACGGAGGGGACGGTCAGCTACGACGGCACGGACCTGACGGCGCTGTCGGACCGGGAGATGACGGAGATGCGAAAGCGCATCCAAATCGTCTTCCAGGACCCCGCGTCGAGTCTCAACCGCCGGAAGACCGTCGGCCAGATAATCAAACAGCCGATGGAGATTCACGGCCTCTACGAGGGCGAACGCGACGCCCGCGTGGACGAACTCATGGAGACGGTCGGCCTGCCGCCGCAGTACTCCAACCGCTACCCCCACGAGTTCTCCGGCGGCCAGCGCCAGCGCGTCGGCATCGCCCGCGCGCTCGCTGTCGACCCCGACTTCATCGTCGCCGACGAGCCCGTCTCCGCGCTCGACGTGTCGATTCAGGCGCAGATTCTCAACCTCCTCGACGACCTGCAGGAGGAGTTCGACCTGACGCTTCTGTTCATCGCTCACGACCTCAGCGTGATTCGCCACGTCTGCGACCGCGTCGCCGTGATGTACCTCGGCGAAATCGTCGAACTCGCGGACGCCGACGAGCTGTTCTCGAACCCCCAACACCCCTACACGCGGGCGCTGTTGGGGGCGATTCCGCAGCCGGTGCCGGAGCTCGCGCGGCAGCGACAGGTGCTCGAAGGCGAGGTCCCCTCGCCGCTCGACCCGCCGTCGGGCTGTTCGTTCAACCCGCGGTGCCCCGAGGCGACAGAAGAGTGCGCGTCGGTCGATCCGACGCTCGACGACGTGGCGGGCGCGACCGGCGGCCACAAGGCCGCCTGCATCCACGTCGACGAGTTCGAGACCGGCGCGGGCGTCCCGAGCGCCGCGCAGGACGTCGACGAGCGGTTCAGCATCGAGAACTTCGACGCCGAACCGACGCTCGTGACCGACGGCCGGGGCGACGACGACAGATGAACGTCGCCGTCAAACCGATGCTTCGCATCGTCCTGACGTTCGCCATCGTGTGGTTCTACCGCGGGCTGTTGCCGCCGCTGTCGCCCGTGGCGAGCACCGTCGCGCTGGTCGTCCTCGCGGTGCCGACGTGGGTGGTCGTGAGCCGCCTGCTTTTCAACTCCGGCGGGACGCTGGCGATGATAGACGACGAGTTCGACCGCACGTAGCGGGGGCTCTCTCGCCTCGGTAGCCGCCGGGGACCGTCGCGCGCGACCGGGTGGATAGCGTTCGCTTCGAGCTACCACAGGTAGCGTATGGCGAAGTCGATTTCCCGATAGCATCGAACGATATAGTGTGAAATAGACAAGAACACATCGTGGAAATCGGCTGGCGCATCGATTCGAATCGACTAACTAAATGGACCTAATCGCGTGCGATAGCGGATATAGTCGGTATATAAACAATATGTGTTAATATTCGGGTTAGAATCATAATAAAATTCTATTTGGGTTCGATATTAACGTTGCCCCAAATCAGATAGAGAGTCAGCACAGGAACAATATTGTATATTTAAAGCAATGCATTGTTGTCGAAATCACGTCTTCTGTGTTTTCGTCGCATGCCTACTCGGGGACGATAGCAGTTCCCGCGGACTGCGCCGCGGACGACGAGCGAGCCACTAGTCGGGATACATCGAAACGGCGACTCATCTGACGAGACGGTGCCACGGCTAGTGGCAAAAGCGCGGTTACGAGGTCGTTCGCAGGGCGGTCATCGCTCGGCGAGAAGTTCTGTCGGGTCGAATCTGGTGGCCGCGATGTGTCGTGGACCCCCGTCGACGGCGACGTCGTCGTCCCGTTTGTTGAAATAGTACGTGGCGAGGATGGTCCCGTCGTCGAGCACGGCCGCCCGCGGGTAGCCGAGGTCGTAGTTCGCGCCGTCGTCCCGGAGAATCCATTCTCGGCTCCACGTGGCACCGTCGTCGTGGCTGACGCGGGCGCGGATGCCGTACGGCGGGTGGCGGTAGCCGTAGATGCACACGAGCGACCCGTCGTACTCCAGGAGTTTGCTCGGTGCGCCGAGGTCGTTCACGCGCGAGACGAACGACCAGTTGCGCCCGTCGTCGGTCGAGCGGTAGATCTCGGTCCACTCGCAGTCGACTGAGATTTTACACCGAACGGCCGCGACGAGCGTCCCGTCGTCGAGCAGCACCGGCGAGGGACACAGCATGCGGTACTTCTCGCTCCCGTCGATCTGCGACAGGAACGACCAGTTCTGTCCCCCATCGAACGACGCGTACACGATCGGCACGTCGTGGGGGTCCGTGGCCGTTTTTCCCGTCAGCATCAACAGGAGCGTGCCGTCTTCGCGAGTGATGTACGACGGACGGCCCTGTATTCGCTCGAAGTCGAACATCGGGAGGCGCTTCGCGTCGCTCCAGGAGTCACCACCGTCGTCGGACAGTTTCACCCAGGGAACCGCGTCCGAGGCGGCCGAATGCGGCGACGACCAACAGGCCATGAGGGTATCCCGGTTCGAGAAGTCGTGGGGTTCGACGTCCGGAATCTCGTTGTAGAGCACCTGTTCGGAGGTCTCGACGTTATCCGAGATGACGCCGTCGTCCGTCCACGTGTCGCCGCCGTCGGTGGTTCGCATCGCACGGATAGCGCCGTAGGTCTCGATGCGCGCGTGGCTCAGCTGGTTCTGTTTGTTCTCGGTCGGGGAGACGACGCTCCCGTAGCGAACGACCTTGGCGTCGTGGAGGTTTTCCGGCACCGAGTAGTCGCAGTCGTGGTTGATGAACGCGACGACCACGCCGTCATCGGTCTTCCACATCCCGCCGTTGAAAGGCCACGCCGAGAACTCGTCGTCACCGTGGTAGACGACGGTGTGTTCGGCACTCTCGACTCTCTTGGGTGAAGCTAGCATGCGTCTGTTTCACAGAGTTGGGGCGGGGATATTAAAGATACCGCAGGCGGTAGCGAAACGGGTCACGCGCCGACGACTTCGACGAACGAGGCGTCGCAGTCCGCACATCGCATCGTCGTGACGGTTCGCGTCCGACAGCACGTCTCTTCGGTTCGATGCTGAAAATCGGGTTCGCCGCCGCAGGTCGGACAGCGGTCGAGGAACAGTCGAAGTTCGCCGAGGGCGATGCCGCGCGTTCTCGAAGACAGCCCGTGCCAGCCCGGGAGTTCGTCAGCCAACGCAACCGCACCGGCCGCGTCGGCGAGGAACGCTTCGCGCGAGGGCCACCGACCGGCGTGCGCCCCGTCGACGGAGACGGCGAAGTCGCCGGCCGATTCGTCAACGACGAACTCTGACGGCTCGGCATCGACGAGCGCGGACTCCGAGAGCGCGGTGTCTACGTCGGCATCGATGGCGTCGATTGCGTCCGTCCACGCACGACGAACGGCGTCCGTCAGACAGAAATCGGCCCCGCCGTCGCACGGCACAAGCACGCCGTTTTCGACGAGGACGTTGTCGCGGTCGCCGTCTGTCACGTCGACTGATTCCGGGTGCGAATCGACGGCCGTCTGTTCCGGCCCGTGTTCGAAATACGCCATCGCCCGCGAGGGGAGGTACCGCTGTGTCAGCGTCGGTGTCCCCGGTATCAGATACCCCCGGAGGCCGATGGCCGCGGCCGACGCCGCGAGTGCGACAGCACCCAAGAGCGGCGACCCCACCCACGCGACGACTCCGGCGAGGGCGACGGCGAAGACGGCGTTCACGCCGGTACAGGGGAGACACCGATTGTCACCCGTGTACGCTGGGTTCCTGACTCGGTCGAGCACGGTCGAATCGCGGTGACGCAGCCAGTTCATCGGTCACCTCGTCACACGTCCGGACCGCGAGTCACGACATCGTCGGAGCCGGAATCGAAGAGATGCGTCGCCCGAGCCTCGATGGCGAGGCGGATCACCTCGCCTTTTTCGTAGGAGTTGTCGGCCGGGAGCGTCACCCTGACTTCGCCCTGCGGGCCCTCGATGGTCGCCAGCATCTGCTTTCCGATCCGCTCGATGAGGGTGACTTCGCCTTCGAGATCACCGCCGTTCCGGTCGAGTCTGACGTCTTCGGGCCGGACGCCAATCGTGACTTCGTCGCCGACGCCGACCGCCGTGGAATCGACCACCTGAAGCTCGACCTCTCGGCCGTCGACCGACACGACGACCGTCTCGCCGCTCGCGCGGTCTACGGTGCCGTCGAAGAAGTTCATCGACGGGTTGCCGATGAAGTTCGCCACGAACCGGTTCGTCGGCCGCTGGTAGAGTTCGTCCGGCGTCCCGATCTGCTCGATGCCGCCGTCGTTGAACACCGCGATACGGTCGCTCATCGTCATCGCCTCCTCCTGGTCGTGGGTCACGTAGATCGTCGGCTTCTTCACGCGGTCGTGGACGCGCTGAATCTCCTTGCGAATCTCGACTTTGAGCTTCGCGTCGAGGTCGCTCAGCGGCTCGTCCATCAGGAACGCTTCCGGTTCGTGGACGATGGTTCGCGCTAAGGCCGCTCGCTGTTGCTGGCCACCGCTGAGTTCGCCGGGGTACTTCTCCAGCAACTCGCGAATCTGCATGATGTCCGCGGCTTCCTCGGCGTTCTCGTATCGCTCTTGCTTCGGAACGTTCCGGACTTTCAGCGGGTAGGAGATGTTCTCTTTCACCTTCATGTGCGGGTAGAGAGCGATGTTCTGGAACATCATCGCTAAGTTCCGCTTGTGAGCCGGTTTCCCCGTCATGTCCTCGCCATCGAATCGGATGCTCCCGCTCGTCGGCGTTTCGAGCCCCGCGATACAGCGGAGCGTCGTCGTCTTCCCACACCCGGAGGGACCGACGAACGTGAAGAAATCACCCTCGTCGATGCTGAAGTCGATGCCATCGACGGCCGTTATCGTGCCGGACGGCGAACTGAACTCTTTCCGCAGGGAGCTGACCTCAATAGTCATGATTGACAACCACATACAGATTGAGAGACGTTACCATTATACGTTTCGGTGGATGCAGATTCTCGGTTTCGAAACGAGAGGAGAAGAGATCGAGGTTACGTCGGAGAGGGGGGTCGGCCGAGCGTCACATCTGCCCGCCGACTTCGAACCCTTCGAGGAGGTACTTCTGGAGCGCGAAGACGAAGATGAACGCCGGAATCACCATCATGACGCTCGCGGCCATCACCTCTCCCCAGAGCGTCTGTTTCTGAATCGTGAACATGTGGATACCGACGGTCAGCGGCCAGTTCTCACTGGTCGGCATGATGATGCGGGGAATCGTGTACGCGCCCCACGCCGTCGCGTACGAGAAGATGGCGACCGCGATAACGCCGGGTTTCGCCATCGGAAGTGCGATTTCGTAGAACGCGCGGAACGGCGACGCGCCCGCCATCTGGGCGGACTCCTCCAACGAGATGGGGACGTTCTGGAAGAACTTCCACATCAGCCAGATACCGAACGGAAGCGCCGTCGCCGTGACCGCGAGGATGAGACCGAGGTGGCTGTTGATGAGACCGATGCGACTCCAGAAGATGAACATCGGAATCGCGAGGAGGATCTGCGGGAACATGTACCCAAAGAGGATGATCCTCGCGAACGTCTTCTTGTGCGGGATGTCGATGCGCGTGAGCCCGTAGCCCGCGAGCGTCGACATCGACGTCGTGACGCCGACGACGCCGACCGAGAGAATCATGCTGTTCGTGAAGTACGTCGGGAAGTTCGTCCCCTCGAACGTGTTGACGAAGTTCTCGACAGAGAAGGCCTGCGGCAACAGCGTCTGCGGAACGTTGTAGATCATGTCGGTCGGCCGCAGCGCCGTGCTGACCATCCAGAAGATCGGGAAGATGACGACGAACAGCAGCAGCACCAACAGGGCGTTCAAAAGCAGGTTCCACCCTCTCGACCGACCCTGGTGCGAGAGGTGCGTCAACGGGTTCCACGGCTTGTCGACGGTCCGCTGCTTGACGCTCGACCACTTCTGCCCGATGTCGTTTCGGATGCTCATTCTGCACGCACCTCCGCGGACGGTTCGAAGATGCGGAAGTACAACACCGCCGCGACCAACAACACGATGAACAACACGGTCGAGACGGCCGCCGCGATACCGAGCCGACTCGTCCCGAAGGCGACGTTGTACGCGTAGATGGGTGCGGTCGTCGTCGCCCCGCGGGGGCCGCCCTGCGTGAGGACCCAGATGTAGTCGAAGGTGTTGAACATCCACACCGCACGCAGCAGCAGCACGATGAAGAACACGCCCTTCAGGTTCGGTAAGGTGATGTCACGGAAGCGCTGGTACGCCGTCGCGCCGGACATCTTCGCGGCTTCGTAGAAGCTCTCCGGGATGGCCTGCAGTCGAGCGAGCACCATCACCGTGACGAAGATGGAGTCCTTCCAACTACTCGTGAGAATCGCCGCGAGCATCGCCGACTCCTGGCTTCCGAAGAACGACACGTAGCCTTGGATGAGGCCGATCTGGACGGCGAGTTGGTTGACGATTCCCCACTGCGAGTTCAGCATCCAGAGCGCCATGAAGCCGATGACCGCGTTCGGGATGAGATACGGGAGAATCGCGAACGTCCGCGCGATGTTGACGAACTTGAACGACCGGTTGAGTAGCAACGCGAGGGTGGTGCCGAAGACCACCTGAATGACGACCGAGCCGCCCGCGTAGACGACCGACCGGCTGAGCGCATCGTAAAACGAATCGCTCGACAAGAGCGTCTCGAAGTTGGCGACGCCGATCCACTGCCACTCGTTCGAGAAGGCGTTGATGCTGAAGAAACTCGCGCCGATGACGCCGACAATCGGAACGAGATTCACGAACGTGAAGAGCAACATCGGCGGGAGAATCGTCAGCGCGGCCAGTACCTTCTTTTTCGAGAGGAACTCGAACACCTCGTCTCGTAGTTCCCGAGCCCGAGAGCCATGCTTGTTGATTGTACTCATGGAACGTGCCAATTCTTCATGAACCAACGGTAAAAATCTTCCCATCACCGCAGTCGTCGGAGCGGGTGAACGGGACGAAAGCGGGCGGAGCGCGACCCTCGAAGGCGTATCCTCCCCCATAGATTATTGTAGGAGTATGCGAGAACGTACTGACGACCATGGTATTTGGAGAGCCGAGAGTCGGCTTCGGAACGTGGCAGAACACCGACCCGGACGCCTGTGCGGAGAGCGTCCGAACGGCGCTGGAGATGGGCTACCGCCACATCGACACGGCGCAACTGTACGACAACGAGGCCTACGTGGGCGACGGAATCGAACGGGCGGACGTCGACCGCGAGGAGATAACGCTGGGGACGAAGCTCTGGCCGGGCGACCTCGCGTCCGACCGCGTCCCCGAAGCGGTCTCCGAGAGCCTCGACCGCCTCGGCGTGGACTACGTCGACGTCCTCTACGTGCACTGGCCGGCGAAGGACTACGACCCCGCCGACACGCTCGGCGCGTTTTCCGAACTCCGGGACGAGGGCCTGATTCGGAACGTCGGCGTGAGTAACTTCACCACCGACCTGCTCGACGAGGCGCGGGCCGCCTGCGACGTTCCAATCGCCGTCAATCAGGTCGAACTGCATCCGCTGCTCCCGCAACCGGAGCTCATCGAGTACTGTCGCGGTCACGATATCGAGGTCGTCGCCTACTCACCGCTCGCCCGCGGCGAGGTCTTCGAGATTCCGGAGATAACCGATATCGCCCGCGAGAACGGGCTCAGCGAGGCGCAGGTCGCCATCGCGTGGCTGCTCTCGAAAGACGGGGTCCACCCCATCCCGAAGGCGTCGAGCGAAGACCACATCCGAGGAAACCTCGACGCCGCGGACATCGAACTCGCGTCGGAGGAACTCGCTCGCATCGACGATATCGACCGCGAGCTACGAATCGCCGACCGAGACTGGGTCGACTGGTAACGCCGACCCGAGAGCGGGATTTTACGAACCGTCTGGGAGAGTCACCGGCAGTGACGTGACACACGAGGTGACGAGCGCATCGGGGTCCGAACCGGACACGCGTCGGAAACGGTACGTGAGTGATACAGAAGGGAAGCCGGCAGGGGACGCTGACCGTACGCCGGGTCGTCGCAGGCAGGACGGCACCGGCGTCTGCGTCGCGGTTGGATGGCAGACTGGTCCGTGACGCGGGACCGCCCTAATCGTCGGCGGGGACCATTTCTCTGGTTCCTCGTTCGTGCATGTGTGCGACGGCCTGCTCGATCGCCGCGCGTTTCTCGTCGCTGTTCGCCACCTCGTCGAACGGGGGGAAGAGATGGCCCGCGTCGCGCCCGAGGACGTCGATGGCGGCTTTTTCGCCGGCGGGGAAGTTCGACTCGTAGTCCTCCATCGCGGCGCGGATGAGCGGCACGATAGAGAGGTGAAGCTCGCGGGCGCGGTCGTAGTCGCCGCGCTGCGTGGCTTCCCAGATTTGGACGGAGACGCGCGGGCAGACGCTGCTGATACCCACGATACCGCCGTTGACGCCCAGCGTGTACGTCGGGAACTGCGCGATGCTCATCCCGCCGAGCACGAAGCCGTCGTCGCCGATGGCTCGGAGGTAGTGCGTCAAGTTGCCGAGCGTGCTGCTGACCTTGATGCCGGCGACTTCCGGGATGTCCCGGACGAGGTCGCCGACGAGTTCCGCGTCGAGGTCGAGCAACGCCATGACGTCGTAAATGACGATCGGAAGCTCGGAGACGTCCGCAATCGCGCGATAGTAGTCGCGAATCGAGTCGTTGTCAGCCATATGCGAGCCGGCGTACCCCGTCGGTGGCATCACCATGAGGAAGTCGGCGCCAGCATCGCGGGCGAGTCCCGCTTTCGTGGTGGCCTCGTGCGTCTGCCGCGCGATGACCCCCGCGACCACGGGAACCGCGCCGTCGACTTCGTCGACCGCGACCTCGTAGAGGTGCTGGAGCTGGTCGTTGCTCATCCGCATTCCTTCGCCGGTGCTTCCGCCGACGACGACGCCGGAAACGCCGGCGTCGAGATGGTAGCGAATCTCGTCTCTGAACGCGTCGTCTTTCAGTTGGCCGTCAGCGTCGAGCGGGGTGATAAGCGGGGGGTTTACGCCGTGAAGTTCGTTGGTCATCTGTTGTTGGAATCGTGTTTGAATCGGTGTGTCGTTCGGAATGTAACCTGGTCCGCTGTCGTGGTTACGGGGCCTTCGGCACGTCGAGACGACGGACCCCGGCGTCGGCGTCTGTGATGAGATTCACGCGTCGTTACGGCCCTTTCGCCTGTTTCAGCGACTCGCGGGCGCTCTCGGCGACTTGGTCGACCGCCTCTCCTGGGTCCATGTCCTCGCTGATCACGAGCGAGATGGCGGTCGACCCCGGTCGCGTCGTGAAGATGGAATCGACGTAGGGGTTCGGTGGGCTGGTCTCGTGCGCCGGCGGAATCGCGTCGGTCACGGACTTCCACGCCGCGATATCCTCGTCGGTGTAGGAGTCCGGGAGCTTCTCCCGCATGTCGATCTCCTCTTTTTGTTTCGGGTACAGCGGCGCGTTCTGGATGTTGATGTAGCGCTCGTAGTACTCCGGCTGGAAGATGAACTGGTCGAGGAACGTCTTCGCCATGTCCGTGTTCGACCCCTGGAACGAGCAGATGGACTTGATGACGCCGAAGAACTCCCCGGGGCCGTCGGGGCCCGGAATCGGCTCGGCGCGGATGTGTTGGTGGAAGTCGCGGTCGCGTTCGATCGACTGAATCTTCGGCCGCGCACCGCCGTACGTCGTGTGCGCCGACGACTCGGTGTGAAGCGCGTTGATTCGCTCCTCGCAGCCGATGTCCGAGCCGGGTCCCGTGTACGGCTGGAGCTGTTTGCGGAATTCGAGCATCTCGATCCAGCGCTCGCGGTTCTCTCCCTGGTCGATAGAGACCACGACCTCGCCGTCGTCGTTCCGGGTCGCCATGTTCGCGCCGTTACTCCGGAGGAAGCACTGAGCGACGAGTTCGCTACAGTAGTGCGTCGACCACGGGAGCAGCGTCGCGTCGGTCACCTCGTCAGAGTTGCTGGCTTCCTCCATCCAGCCGAGCATGTTCTCCCAGGAGTCCGGCGTCGACTCGGCGACGTCCTCTCGGTACCACTGCAGGTACGGAATCGCGAAGAAGGGAATCGTGTAGTGCTCGCCGTCGCGTTCGAGGAACGACCGCTCGTGGGGCATACCCAGTCGGTCCGTGACCGTCTCGACCAAGTCGGTCATCGGCGCGAGCGTCCCCTGGTTCTGGAGTTGCGTCGACTGCGTCACCGACGTCGGGAACAGCTCCGGCGGGTTGCCGGACTGAATGAGCTGAATGATACGCTCTTGGATGCTCTGGCCCTCTGCGCCGCATTCGAGGGTGACGGACGCGCCCGTCTTGTTTTCGAACTCGGCGAACGCGTCCTCCCAGACGCGCTTGAACACGTCCGAACACTCGTCGGTGACGACGCGCATCTCGCGCCCGCTGTAGTCCGGCCAACCGTTTTCCTGTACCGAACCGGTCGTGCTTCCTTCTGTCGACGTCGACCCTGAGCCGCCACCGCCGCCGCCGCCGATACACCCCGCTAGCCCGGCGACCGCTGAGCCGCCGACGGCTCTCAGGACGTTCCTGCGTCGGGTGACACTCCTCTCGCTGTCTCGGCATTCGTTCGATGCCATGGAATCTGCTTCATGATTGTAATGTAAATACATTTCTAACTATTGTTGACATGTGGCACAGAACGGCCGAACATTCATGGGGGCGGGGCGGAACCGGACGGTATGGCCGATTTGAATGCCGTCGTCATCGCAGACGACATCACCGGAGCGAACGACACCGGAAGTCAGTTCGCCAGTCGGGGGTATCGGACGAACGTCGTGTTCGACCCGAGCACACCGGCGGACTGTGACGTTCTCGTCGTCGACACGGAGACGCGGGAAGCGCCGCCGACGGAGGCGTACGACTCGGTTCGAACCGCCGTGACAGCGCACGACGCGCCCGTCCTGTACAAGAAACTCGACTCGACGCTCCGGGGGAACGTCGCTGACGAACTGACGGCGCTCCTCGACGCCGCGACACCGGACCTGCTGTTGCTCGCGCCGGCGTTCCCCGCGAACGGACGGACGACGGAAGGCGGCGTCCAACTGGTCGACGGTAAACCGGTCCTCCGGACGCTCACCGACTCGGAGAACCTCCCCTCGACGTCATCCGTCGTAGAGTTGCTCTCGTCGGTTCCGTATCCCGTCGAAACGGTGCACACGGACATCGTAGACGCGGGACGGCAGGCCGTCCGGTCGCGACTCACCGAGATACACGGACGCCACGACGAGCCGACCGTCGTCGTCGCCGACGCGACATCTCAGACGCACCTTCGGTTGCTCGCCGAGGGGGCCGACCAACTCACCGCCGGCGTGGCCTACGCGGGGAGCGGCGGACTCGCGGGGGCGCTATCGCTCTCACCCTCGGGCGGGGGCGAGGGTGCGGTACTCGGCGTCGCTGGGAGCATCAGCGAGACGTCGTTCGAGCAACTCGCCGCAGTCCCGGACGACGCGCTCGTGGCGCTGGACCCCGAGGCGATGCTCGAACGCCCCGAAGAAGCCGCGGCCTCTGCGCTCGGGCTGCTTCTCGACGCACAGTGCGTCCACGGCTTCGCTGTCGTCGCGTCGGCCGCGTCTCCCGAGGCCGTCGATGCGGTGAATCGGACCGCGGACGCGCTCGGACTCGACGAAGCCGCCGTCAAAGACCGAATCGCGGCGGCGTTGCGCGCGACCGTCCGAACAGTCCACGAGTCGCGGCCGCTGACCGGCCTGTTCACGACCGGCGGCTCGACGACCATCGCGGTGCTCGACGAACTCGACGTGACGTCGCTCGACCTGACGGGAATCGAACTCGCGGAGGGGGTTCCGCTCACTAGAGTTCGCGGCGGACCGGCGGACGAGACGTTGCTTGTGACCAAGGCGGGGTCGTTCGGTGACCCGACGACAATAGTTAATTGCCTCGACTTCATCGGTACGCGGTGATGACGGCAAGAGAGAGACCCCTCGTCGGCGTGACGATGGGAGACCCCGGTGGTATCGGAAGCGAGATAATCGTCAAAGCAGCACCGCAGGTGACCGACGACGCGGACCTCGTCGTCATCGGTGACGCAGACGTGGTCCGGGACGCGGTAGCGCAGTGTGAGAGCGACCTAACCGTCGAGGGGGTTGACACCGTCGCTGACGTTCGAGTCGACCCGTCGACGCTGTCCGTCCTCGACCTCGACAACGTCGCGTCGCTCGCCCACGGCGAAATCGACGAAGCGTACGGACGAGCCTCGCTGGAGTACATCGAACGCGCCATCGAACTCGCCATCGAAGGCGACATCGACGCCATCGCGACGGCTCCGATTCACAAGCAGGCGACGGCACGGGCCGGAAGCGAATTCGCGGGCCACACCGGAATGCTCGCGGCGTACACCGAGACGGACAACTACTCGATGATGCTCATCGAGGGGGGACTGCGCGTCACGCACGTGAGCACGCACGTCCCGCTCCGCGAGGCCTGCGACCTCGTGACGACGGAGAACGTCCTCGACACCATCACGGTCACCGCTCAGGGGTTGCACGACCTGGGAATCGACGACCCGACGATAGCCGTCGCCGGCTTGAATCCCCACGCCGGAGAGGGCGGACTCCTCGGCACGGAGGACGACGACGCCATCGAACCGGCGGTCGAACAGGCTTGCGAGGCGGGCATCGACGCCGAAGGCCCCATTCCGCCGGACACCGTCTACGTCAAGGCGGCCGCCGGCGACTACGACTGCGTCGTCTCGATGTACCACGACCAGGGACACATCCCCATCAAGATGCTCGGCTTCGACAGTACCGACACCGTCAGCGGCGTCAACATGACGGTCGGACTGCCGATTATCAGGACGAGCGTCGACCACGGCACGGCGTTCGACATCGCGGGGCAGGGCATCGCATCCGAGTCGAGCATGGTCGACGCGATTCGGACCGCCGCCCGCGTCGCCGTCGAGCGAGCGTGACGAACGCGGAGAACCCGTCGAGTGGTTTCGGTGGCGTTTCCAACTGACGTGGAAACATCGTGTCGTCGGTTACGCGTGTTCTATCTTGAGTTCGATGATGTTGGTCCCGTTGAGGATCTTGTGTGAGAGTTCCTCTTCGACGCGGTCGTCCCGGAGCTTGTTCGACGGGACGGTCACGCTGATCGCGCCGACGGGGTTGCCCTCGATGTCCTGAATCGGCGCGCCGACACAGCTGATGCCGACGTCGCCTTCGTCTCGCTCGATAGCGTACCCGCGTTCCCGCGTGGCGTCGAGTTCCTCGAAGAGCGCCTCGCGCGTGCGGACGGTGTTTTCGGTGACCGCTCGAAGCCCCCACTTGTCGACGATGTCGTTCACCTCGTCGTCCGAGAAACACGAGAGGATGGCCCGCCCGAATGCCGGTCGATGGAGGTACGAGTGCTTCCCCACGGGCGCGAGGTCGACGGCGGCGTTGTCGCCGCGCGCCATGAATATCACGACGCCGCGACCGTTCTCCTCGATTGCGAGATTGACCAGTTCACCGGTCTCTTTCGCCAGGTCGTGGACGACCTTTCGCCCGTGTCGGTAGACCGGAAGCCGCTCTCTGATCTTGCCCCCGTAGTGGAGGAACTGAAGCGAGAGTCGGTACTTGCTGCCCTCCTTGACGACGTAATCGTTCTCTCGGAGCGTCTGTAGGTGGACGTAGACGGTGCTCGTCGGAAGTCCGGTTCGCTCCGACAGTTCCGTTACCCCCAGCGAGTCCTCCTCCACCAGCGCCTCGACGAGTTCGAGGGTCCGCTCAACCGCCTCAAGCGTTCGTGGTTCGTTGGTTGCCATACGATAACACACTATTTCCACCCTGATTAAATATTTGGGTTTGGGGCGTGGGTTAGCACGGTCGCGACTGCTGAATCGAACGCTGGTCGAGAACGTGACCCTGGGACGGGTTGTCGGCTGTCTCGCCGGCCACCGTTCGGCGGAGGGCTCTGCGTCTCCGCCTCGAAACGGAACCGTTGCACGCGGGGAACCGCTTTCTGAACGTCCGCCTCTGTGTGCGACAAGTGGACATCTCCGGCGTCCTCTGCGTTGTAATGCCACGATTACGAGCGTTTTGGGTCGATGCTTGCGTTTCCACTCCGGGTGAAAGCACTAGACGTGTCGGGTGCACTGCGCGGGGACTTGGTCCGCGATAACCGCGCGAGCGCACGTTTTGAGCGTCGTTGGAGTGGCTCGGCGGCGAGCGGGCGACCAGCGGAACCGCAACGCCGGTTGGAATGGTCGCCGCTGGTCGGGGTCGGTGTGCATCACTTTCCATGTGGGTTGGAAACCGTTTCGGACCGGGCGGTCACGTGCTTCGCTCGGATGCGCGATGGACAGCATAGATTACAGATATACGCTTGTAACACTCCGGGAGTCAGGTCACGAAACGCAGAACGCGCTCGATCGCATCGGCACGCGTGCGACGTGGTCGTCTACGGTTCCCGCGTCCGTGCCACCGACGCGGCCGATTGTCGTCCAGTCGGCGGGCTACGCCGTCGCGGTCGGGGTCACTCCCGTTGATAGAACTCCGCGATGTCCCGCCAGCGGTCGAAGTACGTCTCTTTCTGGGTATCGAAGTCCGCGCCGACCGACGGGTCCGGTTCGATAACGTCGCGCTCCCGGAGGAGGTTTTCCGCCGCCGTCTCGACGTCGCTGTAAATCGACGTGATGAGCGCGGGAGCCATGACCGCGCCGGCAGTCGTCCGCGGCTCCATCTCGACGACCGGGCGGTCCCATATCGACGCCCGGAGCGTGTTCCACCAGTCGTAGTTGCCGTCGAGCGTCGGCGTCCCGTCGTTGATGACGAGCACGCGGTCGATGTCGGTGTCGAAGTGCTCTTCGACCAGCGAGATGTACGTCCACTCGGTCAGGATGATGCCGGTGATGAGCCCGCGCGCCAGTCGGCCGTGGACCTCCTCGGTCGACAGGGAGTTGTCGTAGTTGAGGCCGAGGAGCGACCCCGCGACGTCGGCGTCGAAAAACGGGCTTCGGTTGCCCTTGAGGAACACCTCGTAGCCGTGGCCACTCGGGACTTGCCGGGCGAGTTCGAGCCCGCGCTCCGGCGTGCAGTTGAGGACGCGGTCGAAGAACCACCGAAGGAGGTTGCCGGTGTCGAACGACGCGCCGGGCAGGTAGCCGTCGATAGGGTGACGGTGGTAGTACAGCGCCGGGTGCGGCGAGACGGACTCCGAGACGTACTTGACGACGCTCGAGGCGCCGAAGGTGATGCTGAAGTCCCCGGGTTTGACGCCGCCGTTCGCCAGCACCGAGGCATTGCCGTCAGTGAGCCCCTGAAAGAGTTTGATGCCGTCGAAGCCGGTCCGCTCGGCCAACTGGCCGTCGGCGACGCCGATGAACGAGCCGGGTGGTCGAATCGCCGGAAAGAGCGACCGAGGCAGGTCGAGCGTCTCGAACAGCGACTCGAACCACGTGGGCAGGGGCGTCGTCACGTCGGCACCGAACTTCAGCGCGTTCGTCCAGTCGGTCTCGATATCGCGCCACGGCGTCGACGCGTCGAACCGGAGCCGGTACAACAGCCACGTCGTCGGGCTGAGAATCCACTCGACCGTCTGGAACTTGTCGGGATACTCCGCCCGCAGCTTCAGAATCTTCGGAAGCGGACTGGTCGGAGAAAACGCGATGTTCTGGTTAATCGAGAGGTCGGAGAGGTCGAGGTCCTGGAGCTTCGACGCCTGTTCGGGCGCGGAATCGAAGTACATCTGCGGGGGAAACACCGGCTCGCCGTACTTATCGACGAGCACGGCGGTCCCCGACGTACTCGCGACCGAGCCGATGCCGGTCTGCGGGAGCGCCGGCGCCGCTTCGTGGAGCGCTCGCTCCCACGCGAGCGTCGTCTGCTCGGCCACGGGTGCCTCGCCGCCGGCGAGTCGTTCGCCGTCGGTGCTGTACACATCGACATGCACGCTCGCGGTACCGAGATGAACGCCGACCAGTTGCGGGCTCTCCATACCACGCCGTCACACAGGATGCAATTAAATCCTTCCGAGGATGGTACCCCAACGAGCGCGCGAGGGCGCAGTCCGGCCGGTCGGCCGCAACGACGTTCGATTGGTAACGATTGTCACATGGTGGGCCTGGAATCGCGTTCGATTGACAGACGAAGCGAAGACGCCGCTATTTCACGATAATTGACGACGTTCGGTGCAGTTAGCGGACAAACGCCAATCTCCGGCGGCCACCATAGTATTCTATATCTGGGAACGGTCGTTCACTTCAGATGAACTGTGTGGACGAAGCCCCCCGCAGACGGGCAGCGGTCGCCAAGATGTAGATTACAGATATAGGTCCGTAATCTTCAGTGGTTCGCGTGAAGTTCGATGACGTTCGCGGCGCTCTGAACGATATCGGGAACCTCGTCGGTGAAGTGTTCGCTGTTCGTGCGGCTGACGGGTTGTGAGACGCTGATTGCACCCAGCACGGTCCCGTCTTTCGCGATGATGGGCGCACCGACGCACCGGAGTCCTCGGATGAGTTCCTCGTTGTCGACGGCGTAGCCGCGGTCACGGACCGTCGCCAACTGCGCGTCGAGTTCCGCTCTGTCGGTGATGGTCTGGTCGGTCTCCGCGGGAAGGCCGTGTTCCTCGACGATTTCGTCGACGCGCTCGGACGGGAGGTGCGCCAGTATCGCCTTTCCGAGGCCGATGGCGTGTAGCGGCCGTCTGAGACCGGGGTAGATGTCCAAATCGACCGCCTGCTCGCCCTGTTCGGAGGCGAGGTAGACGCCCTGTCCGTACTCCTCGACCATCAGGTTCGCCAGCTCGCCGGTCTGGGACGCCAATCGGTGGACCTCGCGCTTCGCCACCTGATACAGCGGGTGGCGGTGCTGTACGTACCCTCCGAACCCGAGCAGGCGGAGACTGAGTTCGTAATCGGTCCCGTTGCGGACGACGAACTTCTCGGCTTCGAGCGTGCTGAGGTGGTTGTGGACCGTGCTCTTGTTCATTTCGAGTTCCCGCGCGATGAACGTCACGCTGCTCGACCCGTGTTCTCGAAGCGCGTCGAGAATCTGAATCGTCTTCCGACTCGTTTCGACCCGGTGGGGCGCGTTCTCTGTCATGACTGTGTGTCGTCGAGACGGTCCTAAATAGTTTGTTCTACTCAGTAGAACGATTGTTCGGCTCGGAGCGACGGTGGGACGGACCGGCGACACCGTTCGAACGGCGGGCGTAAAACTGTCAGCGCTGGAAATCGGGGGAAATAGGGTCGCTGTGGCGTATTCGGGGACAGGGCGGCAAAAACTATTTACGCTCACTCTCTGAGCTACGGAGTATGGAGATACAGACAGAGAGCTTCTCCATCGAGAGCCACAGCAGGTTCGAGATTCTGAGCGTCACTCCCGAGGTGGAAGCGACCATCGAGGACCTCGGCGTGACCGATGGACTCGTGTACGTGTCGACGCCGCACACGTCTGCGGCGCTCTCGACCAACGAGTACGAAGAGAAGCTCCTCGACGACATGATTGACAAGTTCAAGGAGATAGCCCCCCCGGACGAGGGCTACTACCACGACCTCGACCACATCACCGCGGGCGAGCAGCCGAACGCCCACGCGCACCTCATCTCCGCGATGATCAAGCGGCCGGTCCTTCTCGTCCTCCGCGACGGGGAGCTCGACCTCGGGACCTGGGAGGAGGTCATGTTCTTCGAACTGTGCGGCCCGCGCGAGCGAACGATTACCACGACGATTCTCCAATAGCCATGACGGACCAACCACTCGGACGATCGGTGACTGTCGCTATCGACCACGGCCTCCATTGGGGCTCCCTCGAAGGGTTCGAGGACCCCGCGGCGCTCCTCGATACGGTGTTGGACGCCGGCCCCGACGGCATCTTGGCGAGCGTGCCGTTCCTGAAGCGCTTCGAGGACCGAATCGACGCCGCCGACGTCCACACCATCGGCACGCTCGACCTCCTGTACGACTCGACGATGCCGGGCGACATCGAGAACGCAGAAATCCACTCCCAGGTGTTCAGCGTCGAGGACTGCGCCGACGTGGCCGACGCCGCGAAGGTCGCGCTCGTCTTCGGACGGGAGAGCCCCGACGTGCTGAAGGAGAACGCCGAGTTCGTCGCCGCCGCGGCCGAAGACTGCGACGACGCGGGGATTCCGCTCATCGTCGAGCCGACCCTCTGGGGCCAGCGCGCCGACGACGAGTTCGACACCGACTACCTCGTCAACGCCAACCGTCTGGGCTTCGAACTCGGCGCGGACATCCTGAAGACGCCGTACCCGCCGACGGGCTTCGAGCGCATCGTGCACAACGCGCCGGTGCCGACGTACATCGCCGGGGGTCCCGCCGTCGAGACGGACCGAGAGGTACTGGAGATGGTTCACGGTGCCGTCGAAGCCGGCTCGCAGGGCGTGATGTTCGGCCGCAACGTCTGGCAGCGGGACGACCCCGCGGCCATCATCGACGCGCTCTCGGCCATCGTCCACGAGGGCGCGACCATCGAGGAGGCGGAGACGCTGCTATGACTTCCCGAAGCACCACCCGAACCCGCCCATGAACCTCCCGTACCCCCACTTTCAGGTCAACTTCAAGGTGTATCCGAACACGAGCGGCGAGGACGCGCTGTCGTTCGCGCGGATGCTCGAAACGATAGAGGCGGAGACCGACGCGCGCTTCGTGTTGACGCCGCAACTGCCGGACATCCGGCTGATAACCGAGCACACCGACCTCGCCGTCACCGCGCCCGCGATGGACGCCGTCGAGCCCGGTCGCGGGATGGGGAAAATCCTCCCGGAGACCGTCGCAGACGCGGGGGCCGACGGCGTCGTCATCAACCACGCGGAGAACCGCGACACGCTGTCCGACCTCGTGTGGAAAATCGAGCGCTGTCGCGACCTCGATCTCGACTCGGTCGTCTGCGTCGACAGCATCGAGATGGGTCGCGCAGTCGCGGAGTTCGACCCCGACTCGATGATATACGAGATGCCCGAAGACATCTCGTCGGACCGAGCGATCACGCAGACCCACCCCGACCGCGTTCGCGACTTCGTGGCGATGGTCGAGACGGAGAACCCGCGCACTCGCGTCCTCGTCGGCGGCGGCATCTCCACCGCCGAAGACGTCCGCCTCGCCTTCGAACAAGGTGGCCACGCGACCGGTGCCGCGTCGGCCGTGTCGCTCGCGTCGGACCCGGAGTCACTCCTCCGCGACATCGCAGCGAGTTTCCCCTGAGACGACCGCCAACGGCGGGACGCGCCGCTCCGCTCGGCGACTGCGGCGCGGCGGACCGGCGCAATCTTTTTAGTGATCATCGATGATGTGCAATACACGTCAATGACAACCAAGAATATCCTCGTAGTGTGTGGCACATCGGTCGCGACGTCGACGGTCGTCAAGGAAGCGCTGAAAGAGAAGCTCCCGGAGCGTGGCCTCGACATCGGAACCATCGCCAAGGCGAAGGCGACGGAGGCCCCCGGCAAGGTCTCTTCGGGGAACTTCGACCTCATCGTCACCACGACGCAACTCAACGAAGACAAGTTCGACATTCCGGTCATCCACACGACGGCGTTCATGACCGGCATCGGCCAAGACGAGGTCCTCGACGACATCGCCGCGGCGCTCGAAGACTGACGGGTTGGCGAGTCGACGATGACACCGATTTTTCACGAACGATAGTAATATTTATGTGGGAACGCCCTCATCCTGAGACAGGGTTGTGAGTTAATAACATGGTAGTACCAGACGTATTCTTACAGAGTGGTGTAAGCTCCCTGTTGAATTCCATCAACAGCGTAATCCAATCGTTGGGCGTGAGCGTCCTCCTTCCGATAATCATCTTCCTCATCGCGCTCGCGTTCCGGGTGGACGTGTTGAAGGCGGCGCGTTCGTCCATCCTCATCGGTATCGGTTTCATCGGAATCAATCTCGTCATCGGGCTGTTCAGCGAGAACATCAGCCCGCTGGCCCAACAGATGGTCGAGGTGACCGGCATCACGCTTCCGGCGGTCGACGTCGGCTGGCCCGCCGCCGCCGCCATCGCCTTCGGTATCGCGGAACTCGGCGTCTGGATGATTCCGCTGTTCGTCGTGATGAACCTCGTCCTCTTCGCAATCGGGTTCACCTACACGCTCAACGTGGACATCTGGAACTACTGGCACTTCGCCTTCATCGGCGGGCTGGTCTACATGAGCACGAACAACTGGCTGTACTCGGTTGCAGTCGGGCTGACGCTGGGGCTGTTCGTCCTCGTGGCCGCGGACTGGACGCAACCGGCCGTCGAAGAGACGTTCGATACGCCCGGTATCTCCATCCCGCACGGGACCTCGGCGCCGTACGCCGTCGCCGCGATTCCGATTCACTGGGCGGTCGACAAGACGCCCCTCGGAAACATCGAAGCCGACCCCGACGCGATTCAAGACCGGTTCGGCATCCTCGGCGAGCCCATCTTCGTCGGCCTCGCTATCGGGCTCGTCATCGGTATCGCCGCCTACAGTAACGCGCTCTTCGTCGCCGAGAGCTGGTACGCCATCCTCACCGCCGGCATCTCGTTCGCCGCGGTGATGCACATCCTCCCGATGATGGTCGGTATCCTCATGGAGGGGCTGACGCCGCTTTCGGAGTCGATTCGGAACTACATGACCTCGCGGTTCGAAGACCGCGACATGGCAATCGGCCTCGACTCGGCCATCCTCATCGGCCACGAGTCGGTCATCGCGTCCAGCCTGCTCATCGTCCCCATCGCCATCGTGATGTCGATCATCCTCCCCGGCAACGACGTGCTGTGGGGCATCGACCTGGCGACGTTCCCGTTCTTCTTCGCGCTGATGGTCCCCATCATGAACGGCAACATCGTGAAGATGGTCGTCACGGGGACCATCCTGCTGATTCCGCTGCACTACATCTCCTCCGCGGTGGCTCCGCTCCTGACGCAGGCGGCTGGGAGCGCGGGCTTCGACCTCGGTGGTCGCGGGCTCATCACGTCGCCCGTCGCTGACGCGGGGTCGCCCGCGACGGGCATCCTGGCGCTCATCCCGGCGCCGGTCGCCCTCGCGGTCGGACTCGTCATCGTCCTCGGTATCTGGGTCGCACTCCGGATGTGGCCCCAGCGGATGTACATGGTCGCCGGCGCGTCCGAAGAGAAGGCGCGGGAGACCGTCGAGCGTCGTCACACCGGCAAGGGCGGCGGCCTCCTTCCCAACAAACTCGGCTCGACCGTCGACACGGCGGGCGCGGAGAATCGCTCCGACGACTGACCGGACAGTTCCCCGTTGGCGTCCGCGGCCCGACCGCGACGAGCCACCGTGCTTCGCCGAACCGTCGGCGAACCGGTACCAACACTTTTCTCGGAGACCCGCGTACGACTCATCGATGCGAACCGAAAGCCTCGAACTGACTGGCGAGACGGACGAAGCGGTCCTCACGGAACTCGGCGCGTACGCCTACGACCGAGGCTGGGCCGACGAGAGCTACGCGGACGCCCTCTTGGCACGCGAAGCCGACTACCCGACGGGGCTCGACATCCCGACGATGGGCTTCGGCATCGCCATCCCCCACGCCGACCCCGACCACGTCTCCGAACAGGCCGTGCTCCTCGGACTGCCGCCCGCGGGCGAGTCGGTCGCCTTCCGGAGCATGGACAACCCCGACGAGCGCGTCGACGCCGAAGTCGTCGTGTTGCTCCTGGTGACAGACACCGAGGGCTACTCGTCGTTCCTCTCGAACCTCGCCAAACTCTTTCAGGCCGAGGAGTTCGCCGAGCTGACGAAGCGCCGCGACGCCGACGGCCTGCTCGACCTCGTCGTCGAGCGCTGTGTCGATTTCGACGGCTGAGAAAAACACGCTGCGGGCGGCCGGTTCTCCCCGGACGAGCGCCCGGTCGTCGGTCGCTCAGTCGATGAGTGCTCGCGCGTCCTCGCGGGTCTCGACGCTGAGGGCCGCCTCGGAGAGCGCCGCCGCCGACTCGTCGTCGACGTCCCGGACGCCCGCCTTCACGTCGGGAATCGTCACGGCGCTCATGCTCAGTTCGTCGAGACCGAGTCCGACGAGCAGTTCGGTGAGGTCCGGGTCGCCGGCCATCTCGCCGCACATGCCGACCCAGGCGTCGCCCTCGTGGGCGGCCTCGACCGTCCGCGCGATGGCGCGGAGGACCGGCGGGTGAAGCGGGTCGTGTAACGAGGCGACGCGGTCGTCGTCGCGGGCCGCGGCCATCACGTACTGGGTGAGGTCGTTCGTCCCGATACTGAGGAAGTCGAGGCGGTCGGCGAACTCGCGGGCGAGGAAGACCGACGCCGGCGTCTCGACCATCGCGCCGAGTTCGGGGACCGCGTAGTCGACGCCCGCGTCGTCGAGGTCCGCGGCGATTGCGCTCACTTCGTCGAGGAGCGCGTCGAGCTCAGTCACCGTCGACACCAGCGGGAACATCACGGCGAGCTGCGCCGGGCCGGCGGCCGCGCGCAGAATCGCGCGGACGTGTTCCTCGAACAGTTCGGGCCGCTCGCCCGGTGCGAACCGGACGCCGCGAACGCCGAGAAACGGGTTGTCGCCGGGGGCAGAGTCGACGTACGGAATCGGCTTGTCGCCCCCGATATCGAGCGTTCGGACGACCACGCGCGACCCGGCGAACGCCTCGCACACCTCGTGGAGCGCCTCGTACTGCTCGTCTTCGTCCGGCGGCGTCTCCCGGTCGAGAAAGAGGAACTCCGTTCGAAAGAGCCCGACGCCGTCCGCACCGCGTTCGGCGGCCGCCACCGCTTCCCGCGGCGTTCCGACGTTCGCGGCGACTTCGACGTGCCGGCCGTCGGCCGTCGTGACGGGGTCGTGGTGAACCGTCGCACCGCCCGATTCTCGCGCCGCGGCGACGGCGTCGTCGTCCGGGTCGACGGTCACGTCGCCCGTGGTGCCGTCGACGACGAGACGCGTATCGTCGGCGAGGTCGAGCGCGTCGGGGGCGACGCCGACCACCGCCGGAATCGCCAGCGACCGAGCCATGATGGCGGCGTGCGAGGTGCGGCCCCCCTCGACCGTGACGAACCCGGCGACTGCGTCGGGGTCTAACTGTGCGGTGTCGCTCGGGGTGAGTCGCTCCGCGACGAGCACGGTTCCCTCGGGGAGCGCCGAGAGGTCGACCCGGTCGCGGTCGAGCAGAATACGGAGCACTCGGTCGCGGACGTCGCGAAGGTCGTCCGCGCGCTCGGCGAACATCCCGTCTGCCCCCTCGAACGTGGCGATTGGATCCTCGAACGCCCGCGAGACGGCTCGTTCGGCGGTGACGCCGCCTTCGCTGACCGCGGCTTCGACGCCCCCGGTGATCTGCGGGTCGCCGAGGAACTGCTGGTGCGCGTCGAATATCTCCGCCTCTTCGGTGCCGACGCGCTCGGCCGTCCGAGACCGCTCGCGGGCGAGTTCGTCCGCCGCCGTCTCCCGTGCCTCTTCGAACCGCTGAAGCTCAGTTTCGGGGTCGGCCGCCGACCGTTCGTCGTCGTCGAGGTCGACCGTCGAATCGTACTGGACGACCGTGCCGACACCGCGTAGCGGCGTCACGCCGACGCCCGAGATTATGCAGTCGCTCATCGGTCCCTCGTAGCTACCGCTGGATACGCTGCGCTTGCGAACATGGCACGCGACTAGTCCACGTCCGCCGGCAAAAACGCTCGCCAAGCGGAAAGGCCTTAGTACCGGCGTGGGAAATGGTGGCACGGATGGCAGCGAAATCAGCGACAGTAGTCGTAGAGCACGAGACCGGTCTCCACGCACGACCCGCGTCGATGTTCGTCCAGACGGCGTCGAAGTTCGAGACGGACATCTCCGTGCGGAAAGCCGGCGGGGAGACGGAAGTAGACGCGAAAAGCAGCATCGCCGTTCTCTCGCTCGGCGTCGGCCCGGACGAGGAAATCGTCATCACCGCCGACGGCAGCGACGGCGAGCAGGCCGTCGAGCGACTCGTCAAACTCGTCGAGAACGACTTCGACCTCGATCAGTAGACAACCGAACTCGCCACCGACCGCGACGCTCGCGACCGACGGCCGGAGTGACGACGACAGCTGAGCATCGCCGTCAGGACGATGCTCCGCCTCTCCTGACGGTCGACAATTGTGGTTCTACTGTGAGCTGTTGCCGCCGCTGTCGCCCGGCGTGAACACCGTCGCACGGGCCGCGTATTCAAGACAGTATTTTGAGTATTCAACAGTCGTAACAACGAACATATGTGTCGAGATGGTAGTTGAGATATTACTTCGAACAGCACGCAAACTGCTCTTTCAGCTCGTGTGTCGTCAGTTTCGAATCGCAGTTTGATTCGAGAACGCGAGCGACGCACCTGAGAAGCTATCTCGGCGAATCAATGTCTCAACTGTAGGTACTACGTCGATTAAATATTTCAACTATAGGCACTGTCTAGTTAAGCCAGTTTGAGGAACGAGCAGGTCGTTGAGTTAGTTGGTCAAGATGCTCGCAGACCTGCTCAGCGAGTGCTTTGCGACGGATTTAGAAGAAACTTGGGAGCGTGAGCGGAC